>JAEUNZ010000045.1:0-95456 GCA_016790965.1 Dechloromonas sp. | reverse complement strand
GGCTGCACAACTTCCGCAGACTGCGCATTCGCTTCGAGCGCCTGCCTATCATTCACGAAGCCTTCATCTCGATCGCCTGCTGCTTGATCTGCTGGCGGACCCTCAGAAATGATTAGCTGTCATTTTGTTACCGGTTCTAAGAGTCGTCAGCCATGCCGAGCTGCTGGCAGCAGACGCAGCGCGGTTCGGCTGGCTCCGGCACCGCCTCGCCAACTCGGATTCGGACCGCGACCTACAGTTGGCCGCCAAAGATATTCAGGCCTACTCGGCTCAACTCCTGGGCCAGGGGGTCGCCGCCTGGCAGGCAACCCAAATCGTATCCAGCCTAAGCGACCAGTTGGCGCGGCGGGTGATCGAGGTCGAATTCGCCCGGGAGGAGCTCTCCGGACTTGACCAGTTGGCGTGGATCGTCTTGGGCAGCCAGGGACGCCACGAGCAGACGCTGCTGACCGACCAGGATAACGGCATCATCTTTACCCCCCGCGATCCAGCGTCCACCGACGCCGTGCGGGAAGCCCTGCTGCGCGGCGCGAAACGGGTGAACCAGACCCTCTCCAACTGCGGCATCCCGTTGTGCGAGGGCGGCATCATGGGGAGCAATCCGCGCTGGTGCCTGACCCTGGACGAATGGAAGACCCAATTCCGGCGGTGGCTCCAGGTGCCGGAGCCGGAGGCGATTCTCAACGCCACCATCTTTTTCGATCTCCGGCATCTTTGGGGCGATGGCACGCTGACCGCAGAGCTCGCGCGGGAGGTTGCGACCCAGGCGCCGGACAGCCAGCGTTTCCTGCGCCTCCTGGCCGAGACTGCCCTGTTGCGCTCGGTACCCATCGGCTTCTTTCGGGACTTCCGCGTAGACCGGGACGCCGAACCGCCCAACAGCATCGACCTCAAGCAAGGCGTGCTGGCCGTCTTCGTCGATGCTGCCCGTCTCTACGCCCTGCGCCACGGCATCCACGAACAAGCCACAGCAGGACGACTGCTCGCCCTTGGAGCCGCCGGCCACTTGCCAGGCAAGGAGGTCGCTGCTCTGGTGGAAGCCTTCCGCTTCCTGCAATCCCTGCGTCTGCGCCTGCAGCATGAGACCTTGGCCGTGGGCGAGAAGCCGAGCAACCGCATCGACCCCTATGCGCTCAACGACCTGGACCGGCGCTTCCTGCTCGAGGCCCTGCGTCAGGCAGCACGCCTGCTGAAGCGCATAGGCGCCGATTTTGCGATCGCGGGCTGACGCAAGCCCACAGCCCAGGTTGGGAATCCCGGGATCGGGGGGTCGGCACCGACGCGGTAAGACGCGGGGGCCATAAATCGCGGCAGCACCCCCTATGCGGGCAGCCAAGAGCTCACGCGGGCGGACCCATGCATCACACCAGAAAGGCCCCGAAGGGCACCGGCGCATTGCGCAAGAGAGGGGCAGCAGCCTTCGTCGTGAAACCGTGGAACAATTCACTCCCCGACTATTACGTAAGTGATAGATTGCCCCCATAAGTCAAATCAGGGGGTTGCAATGAAGCCAAGCATGTTTCGTCTCGGGGCCATGGCCGCGGCCTTTCTCGCCTTGGACGCGGGCGCGGCTGGGTTCGGGGAGATCACGCTGCAATCGCGGGTAGGCGAACCCCTGCGCGCCGAGGTCGCCATCGTCGGTGACGACCCCGATCTCGCTGGCGCCTGCTTCCGCCTCGCCCCCTTGAAGGACTCCGACCTGCCGGTGATCACCGCCGCCCGCATTCGCCTGGTCCGCGTCGGCGACGCCTACCGGGTCATCGTTACCGGCAGCCGCCCCATCCACGATCCGGCCTTCGTCCTGGCCCTGCGCGCCGACTGCGGCGTCGAATTGCAGCGTAACTTCGTCCTCATGCCCCAGGCGCCGGCAGCCCTGCCCGAAGCCCGCTCGGAGGGGGCACAGGCGGCGGTCCCGGTGCGGTCCGGAAATGCCCGCAGCGTCGCGGCTTTCGAGGGTGACACCCTGGAGAGCATCGCCTCCAGCCTAGCCCCCGAAAGCCCTTCACGTCAGCGCCGCCTGCTGGCCGGCTTGCGCCAGGCCAATCCCGATCTCGCCGAGGACACGCTCCTGGCCGAAGGAACCCGCATCCTCCTGCCACCGAAACCGCAGCGCCCCGCGACGGTTCGGCAAGCGAAGCCGCCTGTACGCCAGGCTCCCAGCGCACCCGCCGATCAGGAAAGTCCTGCCCCCGCAGCCCGCGCAGCGCCGCGGACTCCGTCGGGCGATACGGCGGACAGACTGGTGCTCGGGGCTCCGCCGGAAGAAATCCGAGCGGGCGAGAAGCCCACTGCTCAAAAAGCGAGCCTTCCGGAGATCGAGGAGCGCATTCTCAAGATGGAAACGACGCTGGGACTCCTGAATCAGCAAGTGGACAAGCTGAATCAGGCCATGAACCTGGCAACCGAGGCCCTGGCCCTGCAGCAGCAGTTGCAGATGGCCCAGGCCCTCCAGGCACCGCCGGCCCAAACTGCCGCCGCTGCTGTCGCCCCCCCGGTGGCCCGCGCGCCTGCGATGCCGGCCGCGACGACCTCGGGGCAATGGCTCGAATTGGCCGTCAGCGCGTTGGTCGGCGGCATACTCGCCGCGGGCGGCGCCCACGTCCTGGCCCGCCGCCGTGGCCGGAGCGACGGTGATCTTCACCCGCCGGGCCGGCCCACCGTCCAGACCGCTCCGCCGCCGCAGCCGGATCCCCGCCCCGCCATGGCGCCCCCCGCGGCACCCGCGGAGACCGCCCCGGAAATCGACTTCTTGCTCGACTCCGTGCCCGGCACCCCGTCCCCCCCCCTGGCCCAGACCAGTTCGCCGCCCCCCGCTGTCCCCGATATGGAAGTGGAGGAGGACGAATCCGCCCTCCAACTGGCCGAAATCATGCTGTCCTTCGGCCGCCTGCGGGGCGCGGCGGACAGTCTGGCCTCCTTCATCGCCCAGCAGGCGCCCGACCGCATCGAAGCCTGGCTCATGCTGCTCAATCTCTACCGCCGTGCCGACATGCGCGAGGAGTACGAGACCCTGATGCGGCGCATCCGGGATCGCTTCAATTTCCGGGTCCCCGATTGGGAAGAATCGGAAACGCCGGTCTCCGGGCTCAAATCCCTGGAGGACTACGAGCACATTGCCCGGCGCCTGACCAAGACCTGGGGCACCCAGACCTGCCGCGACTACCTCGCCGGCTTGGTGCAGGACAATCGCCAGGGCCAGCGGGCGGGCTTCCCCCTGGAAGTCATCGAGGAGATCGTCTTTCTCCTGCACCTGCTGGACGAGGGCTATGGCTGCCAGCGGGCCAAAGTAGTCCCCCTGCCACGGGCTGCCTGAACGTCGCCGGGGCAGCGCCTCAAACGGGATTGTCGATATCGACGAAACGGCAATCCAGGGCGAAATTTGCCGCCAGGTGCTCGGCAAGGGCCTGGACACCATAGCGCTCACTGGCGTGGTGGCCGCAGGCCAGATAAGGCACGCCGCTCTCCCGGGCCAGGTGAACCGACTGTTCGGAGATCTCTCCGGAGACGAAGACGTCGGCCCCCTGGGCGATGGCCGCCTCGAAATACCCCTGCGCGGCGCCGGTGCACCAGGCGATGCGGCTGATAGGTCGCGCCCCGTCGCCGACGAGCAGGGGCTCCCTCCCTAGAACACGGCCCAGACCAGCCGAGAAATCCGCAGCCATCGGTGTCCCATCCACCCTCCCGACACAGCCCAGGTCCTGCTCTCCGAAGCGCCCCTCCGGCTGCCAGCCGGCAAGGCGCGCCAACTGGACGTTGTTGCCGAATTCCGCATGGGCATCGAGGGGCAGATGGTAGGCGAGCAAATTGATGTCGGCGCCCAGGAGCGTCGCCAGGCGCCGGCGACGGATCCCGGTGACACGGCCGTCCTCCCCCCGCCAGAAATAGCCATGATGGACCAGGACGGCATCGGCACCGGCCGCTACCGCCGCGTCGAGCAGGGCCTGGCTGGCGGTCACGCCGGCGACGATGCAGCGGACGTCGGCGCGTCCTTCCACTTGCAAGCCGTTTGGGCAATAATCCCGGAAGCGGCCGCAGTCCAGCACCCGGTCGAGATACTCCACCAATTCTTCCCGCTTCATCGTTCCGGTCTTCCATGCAGAGGTTGTGGCTGATTTTTGCACAAACGGTGACGGTTCTGCTGGCCGCCCTGTTCGTCGTCGCCACCCTCAAGCCTGAATGGCTTCCACGGGAGCGGCCCGCGGTGGTCGCCCTGCACGAATCGCACACGCCCCCTGACGAGGGCACGCGTCAGGCGTCCACCTACCGCGAGGCGGCGCGCAAGGCCCTGCCTTCCGTGGTGCATATCTATACCACGCAGGAAATCCGGGCACCCCGGCATCCCTTGCTGGAAGATCCGATCTTCCGCCACTTTTTCGGCGATCGCTTCGACAGCCGCCCCCAGCGTACCTCGAGCCTGGGTTCCGGGGTCATCGTCAGCGATTCCGGCTACATCCTGACCAATTTCCATGTCGTCGAGGCTGCGGAGGACATCCAGGTTTCCCTGGCCGACGGCAGCACGCAAAAGGCCCGGGTCATCGGCAGCGATCCGGAGTCCGATCTGGCGGTTCTGCGCATCGCCGGCGACCATCTGCCGGCCATCACCTTCGGCCAGATGGAGCACCTGCGCGTCGGCGACGTGGTGCTGGCCATCGGCAATCCCTTCGGCGTGGGGCAGACTGTCACCATGGGCATCGTCTCGGCCCTGGGGCGCTCTCACCTGGGCATCAATACCTTCGAGAACTTCATCCAGACCGACGCGGCGATCAATCCGGGCAACTCCGGCGGCGCCCTGGTCGATACCGCCGGAAATCTGGTCGGCATCAACACGGCCATCTACTCCCGCACGGGCGGCTCGCTGGGGATCGGCTTCGCCATTCCGGTATCCAGTGCCAAGGACATCATGGAGCAGATTATCCAGAACGGCTCGGTCACCCGGGGCTGGATCGGCGTCGAGGCCCAGGAAATCACGCCGGAACTGGCCGAATCCTTCGGACTGCCCGATACGGCGGGCGCCCTGATCGCTGGCGTGGTGCGGGGCAGCCCCGCCGACGGTGCGGGCGTTCGCCCTGGCGACGTTCTGCTGGCCGTCGGGGACAAGGCCGTCAAGGATTCCCAGGTCATGCTCGACCTGATCGCCGCCCTGAAACCCGATGAGCGGGTCACCTTCCGCCTGCGCCGGGACAAGACCCTGATCGAATTGCCTGTGCGCATCGGCAAACGCCCGGCCGTGAAGCCGCAGGAGGATTAGGCCGTGTGCCAGTTGCTCGGCATGAACTGCAACGTTCCGACCGACATCTGCTTTTCCTTCACAGGCTTTCAGGCCCGCGGCGGGGCCACCGATGTCCATACCGACGGATGGGGCATCGCCTTCTTCGAGGGACCCGGGGTTCGGCTGTTTCTCGACCCTCAGCCCTCCTCCGCCTCACCGGTGGCCGAACTGGTACGCGCCTACCCCATCCGCTCGACCAATGTGGTTGCCCATATCCGCAAGGCCACCCGCGGCGCGATCGGCCTTGAAAACACCCACCCCTTCCTGCGCGAGGCGTGGGGCCGGAACTGGATTTTCGCCCACAACGGGCATCTCGAAGGCTTTGCGCCTGAGCTGGCCGGTTTTCCCCAGCCGGTGGGCAGCACCGACAGCGAGGCTGCCTTCTGCTGGCTACTGCAGGAGTTGTTACGTGAATTCGGCGCAGTCCGCCCGCCGGACGAAACCCTCTTCGCAGCACTGGCGCGCCTGACCATCCGCCTCGCCGCCTACGGGGAATGCAATTTCCTGCTATCCGGAGGCGAGTGGCTGATGGCCCACGCCTCCACCCGCCTTGCCTACATCGTGCGCCGAGCCCCCTTCACCGAAGCCCATCTGCGCGACCAGGACGTGACAGTGGATTTTTCTGCCGTGACGACCCCGGCCGATCGGGTGGCGGTGATCGCGACCGAACCCCTGACCGACAACGAAACCTGGGAGGAAATGCCCGCCGGAAGCCTCTGGTGGTTTCAGGAGGGCGAAGCGAAACGCTGGCTCCCGACGCTGGCCGGACAGCGTCGTACGCCACCGGCCGCGCCTTGAGCAGCTATCAGAGCCTGTGAATTTTTCGGGCGCGCCCGAGCGGCGTGCACAGCTGTGCACGATCAAGGCGCAAAGCACAGCCATAGCTCGGGCTATGGCGAGCATTGGCAACGCCGAGCGGGCGCAACTGGGCATGACGAGCGGGGGTGAATGAAATTTTCACTGGCTATCAGTCCGCCGCGCCAGGAGGCGGAGCGTCGGCGACGGCCGCCTCCGGTCGCGACACCAGACGGGAAGCGAGGATGCCCAGCTCGTAGAGCAGGCACATGGGGATGGCGAGGGCCAGTTGCGACACCACGTCAGGCGGCGTCACCACGGCTGCAATGATGAAGGCCCCCACAATGAAATACGAGCGCCATTCCTTGAGGCGCTGGACGGTGACCAGACCCATGCGCACCAGCACCACAAGGGCCACGGGCACCTCGAAGGAAACGCCGAAGGCGACGAACATGGTCATCACGAAGGACAGGTAGGCCTCGATGTCCGGTGCTGGAGTGATGCTCTTGGGCGCGAACCCGGCGATGAAGGTGAATACCTGACCGAAAACGAAGAAGTAGCAAAAGGCCATCCCGAGCAGAAACAGCACGGTGCTGGACACGATGAGGGGGATGCCCAGGCGCTTCTCATGCGCGTATAGACCCGGCGCGACGAAGGCCCAGGCCTGATAGAGCACCACCGGGAGCGCCACGACGAAGGCCACCATGGCCGTGATCTTCAGGGGAACCATGAAGGGCGTGATGACCCCGATGGCAACCATCTTGGCCCCTTCCGGCAGGGTCTTGGTCAACGGCAGGGCCAGCAGGTCGTAGATGGCGCCCGGTCCGGGGTACAGGCACAGCACGCCGAAAACGACCCCAACCGCAATCAGGCTGCGCAGGAGGCGGTCGCGCAACTCGACCAGATGGGAAATGAAGGACTCTTCCGCCGCGTCGCTCATGCAGTCGTCTTGGGGGTTGCCTCGGCCGCAGGAGGCGGAAGCGGGGTATCGAGCGACGCTGCCGAGGGGAGCGCCGCCTCGACCTCAGCCGCCACGGCGCTGATGGGCGCTTCGACCGCAGTGCGGGTGGCCTCCAGATCCTTCCTGAGAGAATCCTCGATTCCCCGGGCGGATTCCACCACCTCGGATTGCATCTTTTTCAGTTCGTCGAGCTGGATTTCGCGGTTGATGTCGGCCTTGACGTCGCTCACATAGCGCTGCGCCCGACCCAGCAGATGACCCACGGTCTTGGCCACCCGAGGCAGTTTCTCGGGGCCGATGACGATGAGCGCCACGATGCCGATGACGATGAGTTCGGAGAAGCCGATGTCGAACATGCTGAATCAAGGCCCAGGCAGCGGAGCCCGGAGCCGGGAGTAAGGAGGCGGCGAGAGACCCATGCCACCACCCCTCCGCTCCGGGGCACCGAAGCGGTGGCTAGCTCTTGGTTTTTTCCTTGACCTCGACGTCGATGGTCTGGCCGCTGACCTGCTGGGGAGGCACCGGCTCTGCCGGTTTGTCGGCGCTGCCTTCCTTCATGCCGTCCTTGAAGCCCTTCACGGCGCCACCCAGATCCTGCCCCACATTGCGCAGCTTCTTGGTACCGAAGATGAGCATGACGATGACCAGGACGATGAGCCAGTGCCAGATGGAAAAACTGCCCATGATTCTCTCCTCAGATGCGTTTGAGCATGGGGCCGACCGGATCCGGCCCACCCACGATATGCATGTGCAGGTGCGGCACTTCCTGGCAACCGACCCGCCCGGTGTTGATGATGACACGGAAACCGTCCGGGCTGCCCTGGGCGACGGCGATTTCGTTGGCCTTGAGGAGCATCCGGCCAAGTACCGCCGCGTCCTCCGGCACCACGCTGGCGAGCGAAGTGATGTGTTTCTTGGGGATCACGAGAATGTGCACCGGGCGCGCTGGATTAATGTCCTTGAAGGCGAGGATGTCGTCGTCTTCGAACACGCGGGCGGCAGGAATCTTGCCCTCGACGATGCGACAAAAGATGCAGTCACTCATTTCATCTGGCCCCGGGCCGCTTTTTCGTCAATGCCCGAAATTCCTTCCCGGCGCCGCATCTCCTGGGAAACATCCTCGATTCCCATGTCGTAGAAGGCAAGCAGCACGAGAACGTGGTAGATGACGTCGGTGGATTCCCAGACGATGTTGAGCCGCTTGCCGTCCTTGGCCGCCATGATAAGTTCGGCACACTCCTCGCCGATCTTTTTCAGAATGGAATCCGGTCCCTCGGCAAAGAGTTTGGCGGTGTAGGATTTTTCCGGATCGGCGTGCTTGCGCGTGGCGAGGGTTTCGGAAAGGCGATGCAGGATGTCGTGAGTGCTCATTTGGCGTAGATGTCCTTGGGGTCTTTCAAAACCGGATCGGTGGGAACCCAGCGCTCCCCCCTGAGTTCGTTGAAAAAACAGCTCTGGCGGCCGGTGTGGCAGGCGATGCCGCCCTCCTGGGCGATGGCGAGGAGCAGGACGTCCCCGTCGCAATCGGTGCGGATGGCACGGACGTTCTGGAAATGACCCGACTCCTCGCCCTTCTTCCACAGCCGCCCCCGGGACCGCGACCAGTACACTGCCCGTCCGGTGCGGGCTGTTTCCACCAGGGCCTCGCGGTTCATCCAGGCGAACATGAGAACGCGGCCCGTCATGTCATCCTGGGCAACGGCCGGTATGAGCCCCTCCGCATCCCACTTGAGCGCCTCCAGCCAGGGGAGCGCGTTGTCGAGATCACTCACGACCGTGCCCCGCGCGCCGCGCCACAAGGAGGCGCCCCATTCCCGGAGCAGTCGGGCGCTCGCTCATAGACGCACTTCGATGCCCTGGGAACGGAGGTGTTCCTTGGCCTGCCGCACCGTGTACTCGCCGAAGTGAAAAATGGAAGCTGCCAGCACCGCGTCGGCCCGCCCCTGGGCAACCCCGTCGGCCAGATGCTGAAGATTGCCCACCCCGCCGGAGGCAATGACGGGAATCCCCACGGCGTCGGCCACCGCCCGAGTCAGGGCGAGATCGAAGCCGTTCTTGGTGCCGTCCCGGTCCATGCTGGTGAGCAGGATTTCGCCAGCCCCCAGGGCTTCGACCCGCTTCGCCCAGGCCACGGCGTCCAGGCCGGTGTCGTTCCGCCCGCCGTGGGTGAACACGTGCCAGACGCCCGGCCCGGTCTGCTTGGCGTCGATGGCCACCACGATGCATTGGGAGCCCACCTTGCTGGAAGCTTCATGGATCAGGTCCGGATTCTGCACCGCGGCGGTATTCATGGAAACCTTGTCGGCTCCGGCATTGAGCAGGCGGCGCACGTCTTCCACCTTGCGCACGCCGCCGCCCACGGTGAGCGGAATGAACACCTGCTCGGCGCAGGCTTCGACGATGTGCAGAATGATGTCGCGCTGGTCGGAGGAAGCCGTGATGTCGAGAAAGGTCACCTCGTCGGCACCCTGCTCGTCGTAGCGGCGGGCGATTTCCACCGGGTCGCCCGCGTCCCTCAGGTCGACGAAATTGGTACCCTTGACGACCCGGCCGGCGGTCACATCCAGACAGGGAATGATCCGCTTGGCCAGACCCATCAGGCGCCAGCCTTGTCGGCCGCGGCCTGGGCCGCCTTGAAATCGAGGCTGCCATCGTAAATGGCGCGGCCGGCGATGGTTCCGATGACACCCTCGCCCTCGACGGCGCAAAGCTTCTCCACGTCGGCGACGCTGGACAGCCCCCCCGAAGCGATGACCGGAATGCTCAGTGCCTGGGCCAGACGCACGGTGGCCTCGACATTGACGCCGGAGAGCATGCCGTCGCGGCCGATGTCGGTATAAATGATGGCCTCGACGCCGTAATCCTCGTACTTCCGCGCCAGATCCACGACATCGTGGCCGGTGAGCTTGGACCAGCCATCGGTGGCCACCTTGCCCTCTTTGGCGTCCAAGCCGACGATGATGTGGCCGGGGAAGGCACCGCAGGCGTCGTGCAGGAAGCCAGGGTTTTTCACCGCCGCCGTGCCGATGATGACGTAGCTGATACCGTCGTCCAGGCAGCGTTCGATGGTGTCGAGATCGCGGACGCCGCCTCCCAGCTGGACCGGGATCTTGTCGCCCACCCCCTTGAGGATGGCCTTGATGGCCGACTCATTCTTCGGCTTTCCGGCAAAGGCGCCGTTCAGGTCCACCAGATGGAGGCGGCGGGCACCCTGGTCGACCCAATGGCGCGCCATGGCGGCGGGGTCTTCGGAAAAAACGGTGGCCTGTTCCATCAGGCCCTGTTTCAGACGGACGCACTGGCCGTCCTTCAAGTCAATGGCGGGAATGATGAGCATGGGAAGCGGGAAAGGGAGATACGGAAAGTCACAGCCGCCGGCGCGGAGAATTCAGGGACGCCACAGGGCGAAGTTCTTGAGCAATTGCAGCCCGTCGCGGGCGCTTTTCTCCGGGTGGAACTGGACGGCAAAGATATTATCCCGCCCCACTGCACAGGTAAAGGGGACGCCATACTCGGCCGATCCGGCCACCAGGGCGCCATCGCGGGGCTCGACGCAGTAGCTGTGGACAAAATAGAAGCGGGCGCCATCGGCCACGCCCTGCCACAGGACATGGGGCTTCTGGCGTACCTCGTTCCAACCCATGTGGGGCACCTTGAGGCGCTGGCCATCGGCCCCCTTCATGGAGGCTTCGGGGAAGCGCCGCACCCCACCGGCGAAGACGCCCAGGCCGGCCACGTCGCCCTCTTCGCTGTGCTCGAAGAGCATCTGCAGGCCGATGCAGATGCCCAGAAAAGGTTTGTCCCGCGCAGCGGCCAGAACCGCAGGCCGCAGGCCTCTGGCGTCGAGTTCCCGCATGCAGTCGGGCATGGCGCCCTGACCGGGAAAGACGACCCGCTCGGCGGCGGCCACCTCCGCCGGATCGGCGGTAACGACGACAGGCTTTCCCCCCGCCACGTGCTCCAGTGCTTTCGACACCGATCGCAGATTGCCCATGCCGTAATCGATGACGGCAATGGTATTGCCAGCAGTCACAGCGACCCCTTGGTCGAGGGCATGGTGCCAGCCATGCGGGGATCGGGCGTCGCCGCCATGCGCAGGGCGCGGCCGAAGGCCTTGAAGACCGTCTCGGCCTGGTGATGGGCGTTGACGCCGCGCAGGTTGTCGATGTGCAGGGTCATGCCGGCGTGGTTCACCAGGCCCTGGAAGAATTCGCGCACCAGATCCACGTCGAACTGCCCCACCCAGGCGCGGGTGAATGCGACATTGAAATCGAGCCCGGGGCGACCGGAAAGGTCGATCACCACGCGGGAGAGGGCCTCGTCCAGCGGAACGTAGGCATGGCCATAGCGGGTGAGCCCCTTCTTGTCGCCCCAGGCCTGGGCAAGGGCCTGCCCGACCGTGATGCCGATATCCTCGACCGTGTGATGGGCATCGATATGCAGGTCGCCGGTGGCCTCGACGTCGAGGTCGATCAGGCCATGGCGGGCGATCTGGTCCAGCATGTGGTCGAGAAAGGGCACGCCGGTGGCGAAGCGGCCCCGGCCGGCGCCGTCCAGGTCGAGACGCACGGTGATGCGGGTCTCCAGGGTGTTGCGGGTGATTTCGGCTTGACGCATGGCGCAGCGGCGTTCGGGCAAAGCGGCATGATACCATTTCGCCCTGTTTCCGCCCTTCCCGCCGCCATGAGTCGCTTCTGGAGCCAGGCCGTCCGCGGCCTCACCCCCTATGTTCCCGGCGAGCAACCCAGGATCGCCGACCTGGTCAAGCTCAACACCAACGAAAACCCCTACCCGCCCTCCCCCCGGGTACTGGCGGCGATCCGCGCCGAACTGGGCGACGACGGCGCCCGCCTGCGCCTCTACCCGGACCCCAACGGGGAGGCCCTGAAGGCGGCCGTGGCGCGGGAGTACGGCGTCGCGCCCGGCAAGGTCTTCCTCGGCAACGGCTCCGACGAGGTGCTGGCCCACGTCTTCCAGGCGCTTCTGAAGCACGACGCGCCCCTGCTCTTCCCCGACATCACCTACAGCTTCTATCCGGTGTATTGCGGGCTTTATGGCGTCGACTACCGCGCCGTGCCCCTGGACGAGGATTTCGCCATCGACCCCGCGGCCTACGGCGGGGCGTGCGGGGGCATCATCTTCCCCAACCCCAACGCCCCCACCGGTCGTTTGCTGCCCCTGGAGGCCGTGGACCGCATTGCCGCCGGCAATCCCGATGCCGTGATCGTGGTCGATGAAGCCTATGTGGATTTCGGCGGCGAGACCGCCATTCCCCTCACCCGGACGCGGGACAACCTCCTGGTCGTCCATACGCTTTCCAAGTCCCGCTCCCTGGCCGGCCTGCGGGTGGGCTACGCGGTGGGCCACCCCGACCTGATCGAGGCCCTGGAGCGGGTGAAAAACAGCTTCAATTCCTACCCCCTCGACCGCCTGGCCCTGGTCGGCGCCGTCGCGGCCCTGGAAGACAGGGAGCACTTCGAGCGCTCCCGCCGGGCCGTCATCGCCACCCGGGAACGGCTCACCACCGCCCTCGCGAGTCTGGGCTTCGCCGTGCTGCCTTCGGCGGCCAACTTCCTCTTCGCCCGCCACCCCGGCCACGACGCCGGTACCCTGGCCCAGGCCCTGCGGGAGCGCAGCATCATCGTGCGCCACTTCCGCCTGCCGCGGATCGACCAGCACCTGCGCATCACCGTCGGCACCGCCGCCGAGTGCGAGCGCCTCGTCGCCGCCCTGACCGCCATCCTGGCATGAGCGTTCCCGCCCGGCCGCCCGAAGGGAGCGCTCCCCCTCCCCCGGGGAGGGTGGCGCGCAGCGACGGGAGGGTTGTCCCTTGACCGCCCCCTATGCGGCGGTCGCCGAGCAGATGGCCGACGCCCTGATCTACGCCGACCTCGCTGGCCGCATCGTGCTCTGGAACCGCGCCGCAGAGGCCCTCTTTGGCCACACCGCCGCGGCAGTCCTTGGGCGGAGCCTCGACATCATCATCCCCGAGCGTCTGCGCAGCGCCCACTGGAACGGCTACCACCGTGCCCTCGCGGCCGGCCGGACGCGGGGTGACGGCAGCCCGACCCGCACCAAGGCCCTCACCGCGGCGGGAGAGACCATCTACGTCGAGATGAGCTTCGCCGTCGTAAGCGACGACACCGGCCAGCCCCTGGGATCCGTCGCCGTCGCCCGCCCCGCCAGCCCGCCGAAGAGCGCCGAACTCAGTGCCGCGACCGCCGTCCAAACAGCATAGCCCCCGCCCGACCATGAACCCCAAAACCGAAGACATCCGCTGGCTGCGCCCCGACGGCTCCGTCGTCTCCTGCACCGAGAAAATCAAGGTGCTGCGGGAAAACCTCGCCGAACTGCGTCAGGTCGCCCAGGATGCCTTCGAGGACGCCCTCTTGATGGAGTGCTCCGAAGAGCAGATCCGGGCAGTGTTTCAAGAGCTGATCGCTTCGCTGGAAAATCCTTACCAGCCTTGAGCCCGCGATACTTGACACCCTGACCCGCGTGCCACCCGACGCGCCAGGGGTGGTGGGGAGGGACTCACACCCAGCCGGCCAATCCTGCCACCGCCCCCGCGGCGATAAACCACAGGGGATGGAGCTTGGTACGCAGGTTGAGAGCGACCGCTCCGGCCGCCAGAACCCAGCCCGCCCAGTCGAGGCCGGCCCCGCTGCCGATCAGCGCCGCTCCGGCGAAGACCAGGCCCACCGCCAGGGGCGCCACCCCCATCTGCACCGCCTGCTGCCAGGGCGCGCCGCGGAAGCGCTCCCAGCGGGGGATGAGAAAGTAGATCACCACACTCATGGGCAGGCACATGGCCAAGGTCGCCACCAGGGCGCCGGCCAGGCCGGCGACTTTCCAGCCGATGAGGGTCACCACCAGGCCGTTGGGGCCGGGGGCCGCCTGGGCGATGGCGTAGAGGTGGATGAAGGTAGCCTCGCTCAGCCAGTGTTCCTGCTCCACCACCACCCGCTGCATTTCCGGCAGCAGGGCCGTGGCGCCGCCGAAGGCGACGCAGAAGAGCAGCGCGAATTGTAGGAAGAGCTCAGCGAGGAGCGGCATCCTGCAAGCGCCAGTAGGCCAGGGCGGCGGACACCCCGAGCAGGGCCACCATCACCGCCGGCAGAGGCCAGCGCAGGAGGGCAATGCCAATGAAGACGAGCCCTGCGAAGGGCAGGAAGAAGCGCTTGTCGCGTACCGCCATACCCATGCGGATGGCGGTGGCGAAAAGCAGGCCGCAGCCCACCGCGGCGATGCCCCGCAACATACCCTGAACCAGAGCCAGTTCGCCGTAGCGGTCATAGAGCAGGGCCAGCAGAAGGACGATGACCAGGGGGCCGCCCATCAGGCCCCCGGCAGCGGCCACCGCCCCGGCCACGCCCCGGTAGCGGGAACCCACCGCCACCGAGAGATTGATGACGTTGGGCCCGGGCAGGAACTGGCACAGGCCGAGAAGGAAGTTGAATTCCTCCGCCGTCAGCCAGCGCCGCTCCTCCACCAGCATGCGCCGGGCGAAGGGCAGGACGCCGCCGAAGCCGGACAGGCCCACCGAGGAAAAGCCGAGGAAGAGCTCCTTCAAGCCGGGCTTGGGAGCGCCCTCCTCCGCCATCAGGATTCCAGCCGGTATTCGGCCGATTTCGCGTGGGCCGGCAGGCCTTCGCCCTGGGCCAGGGTCGAGGCGATCTTGCCCAGGGTCTGCGCCCCGGCCTTCGATACCTTGATCAGGCTGGTGCGCTTCTGGAAATCATAGACCCCCAGGGGCGAGGAAAAGCGGGCGCTGCCGGAGGTCGGCAGCACGTGGTTGGGTCCGGCGCAGTAGTCGCCCAGGGATTCCGAGGTGTAGTGGCCGATGAAGATGGCCCCGGCGTGGTGGATGTGCCCGACCCAGGGGTCGGGGTCGGCCAGGGAAAGCTCCAGGTGCTCCGGCGCCACCCGGTTGGCGATGGCGATGGCCTCGGCAAGATCCCGCACCTGGATGAGGGCGCCGCGGTTGGTGAGGGAAGTCTCGATCACGGCCCGGCGCGGCATGGTGGGCAGGAGTTTGTCGATGCTGGCTTGCACCTGATCGATGAAGGCCGCGTCGGTGCAGATGAGGATGGATTGGGCCAGTTCGTCGTGTTCGGCTTGCGAAAAGAGGTCCATGGCCACCCAGTCCGGATTGCCGGAGCCATCCGACACCACCAGGATTTCGGAAGGGCCGGCCACCATGTCGATCCCCACGATGCCGAAGACCCTGCGCTTGGCCGTGGCCACGTAGGCGTTGCCCGGGCCGACGATCTTGTCCACCTGGGGCACAGTAGCGGTGCCGTAGGCCAAGGCGCCGATGGCCTGAGCACCGCCGATGGCGAAGACGCGGTCTACACCGGCCAGGCAGGCTGCCGCCAGCACCAGTTGATTCTTTTCGCCGTCCGGGGTGGGAACCACCATGATCAGTTCTTTGACGCCCGCCACCTTGGCAGGAATGGCATTCATCAACACCGACGAAGGGTAGGCCGCCTTGCCCCCCGGCACGTAGAGACCGACCCGGTCCAGCGGCGTGACCATCATCCCGAGTTTGGTGCCGTCGGCTTCGGTATAGGCCCAGCCTTCCATCTTCTGCCGCTCGTGGTAGACGCGGATGCGACCGGCGGCGGCTTCCAGGGCGGCACGGCGGTCGGCGGGCAGGCCTTCGAGGGCGGCCTGGAGTTCGGCCCGGCTCAGTTCCAGGTCCGCCATGGAAGCGGCAGACAGGCGGTCGAAGCGATTGGTGTACTCGACCACGGCGGCATCGCCCCGGGTCTTGACCTCGGCCAGGATGGCGGCAACGGTACGCTCGATGGCGTCATCGGCGGCACCCTCGAAGGCCAGCAGGGTGTCGATGCGGGCCGTGAAATCGGCGTCGGCCGTGGATAGGCGTTGAATGGGCACGGTCATCTTATTTCTCCACCGCCCCGGCAAAGGCGTCGAGGATGGGTTGCAGGGTTTCCCGCTTGACCTTGAGGGAGGCCTGATTGACCACCAGGCGGCTGGAAATGGGCATGATGTCCTCCACTGCCACCAGATTGTTGGCCTTCAGCGTGCCGCCGGTGGACACCAGGTCCACGATGGCGTCGGCCAACCCGGCCAGGGGGGCGAGTTCCATGGAGCCGTAGAGCTTGATGAGGTCCACATGGACGCCCTTGGCGGCGAAGTGCTCCCGCGCGGTCTTGATGTACTTGCTGGCCACCTTGAGGCGGGCGCCCTGGCGCACGGCCTTGTCGTAATCGAAGCCGGCGGGGACGGCCACCATCATGCGGCACTTGGCGATCTTGAGGTCGAGGGGGGCGTAGAGGCCTTCGCCGCCGTGCTCGATGAGCACGTCCTTGCCGGCCACGCCGAGGTCGGCAGCGCCGTACTGGACGTAGGTGGGCACATCGGTGGCGCGCACGATGACCACCCGCACCTCGGGCCGGTTGGTGCCGATGATGAGCTTTCTTGAAGTTTCGGGGTTTTCGTTGGGGACGATGCCCGCCGCGGCCAGCAGGGGGAGGGTCTCGTCGAAGATGCGGCCCTTGGAAAGGGCGATGGTGATGCCGTTCACGGGATGATCTCGTGGTAAAAAGCGGATTTTACCGCAAAGCCCCTGACCTCCCATGAGCGCCATCGTCTACGCCCTGACTGCCAATGCCGGCATCGCCGCTTCCAAAGCCGCCGCCGCCCTCTATACCGGTTCCTCTGCCATGATGGCCGAGGCGGTCCATAGCAGCGCCGACTGCGCCAACCAGCTCCTCCTTCTCCTCGGCCTCAAGCAGGCCAAGAAGGAGCCCACCGCACAGCACCCCATGGGCTTCGGCAAGGCAACCTATTTCTGGTCCTTCGTGGTGGCCCTGATGCTCTTCTCCCTCGGCGGCGCCTTCTCCATCTACGAAGGTGTGCACAAATTCGCCCACCCCGAGCCGGTGGAAAACCCCCTCGTCGCGATCATCGTCCTGGCCGTCGGCTTCGCACTGGAGGCATGGTCCCTCAAGGGATGCATCGCCGAAATCCGTGAAAAGGCTGGTCCCATGCCCCTGTGGCGCTACTTCAAGGAAAGCCGCGAAGCGGAACTGGTCGTCATCATGGGCGAGGATATCGCGGCCCTGCTGGGCCTGGCCTTCGCCCTGCTAGCCATCAGTCTGGCGGCGATCACCGGGAACCCGCTCTTCGACGCCGCGGGCAGCATCGCCGTCGGGGTACTGCTGGTGATCGTCGCCGTCGGCGTCGGCTTCCAGGTGCAGAGTCTGCTGATCGGGGAGAGCGCCGCGCCGGAAACCGTTGCCGCGATGCGCACCTGGATCGCAGGACGAGACGAAATCGCCGAGTTGTACGACCTGATGAGCCTGCAAATGGGCAGCTACATCTTCGTTGCAGTCAAGGCGCGCATGAGTGAGGGCCAGGATGCAGGCCGTCTGGTGGACGACGTCAATCGCGTCCAGGACGGGTTGAAGGCCACCTTCCCGGAAATCCGCTGGGTGTTCTTCGAACCGGACGACAAACGGGAAAGCTGAGCGACGGCGCTCAAAGCACCCGCTTCACCGAAGCGCGCTCGAAAACGCGCTTTTTTTGGCATACGCCAGAAACTCGCGAATCAGTGCACCCGCTTCACCGAAGCGCGCTCGAAAACGCGCTTTTTTGGCATACGCCAGAAACTCGCGAATCAGTGCACCCGCGTCACCGAAGCGCCGAGACGCGCGAGTTTTTCCTCGATCCGCTCGTAGCCGCGGTCGAGGTGGTAGATGCGTTCGATGAGGGTTTCGCCTTCGGCCACCAGGCCGGCGATGACCAAGGAGGCGGAGGCGCGGAGGTCGGTGGCCATGACAGTGGCACCCTGGAGTTGGCGGACGCCGCGTACGATGGCGTTGCTGCCGTCGATCTGGATGTCGGCCCCCAGACGCATCAGTTCCACCGCGTGCATGAAGCGATTTTCGAAAATGGTTTCGCGTATGGTCGCCACACCCTCCGCCACCGCATTGATGGCCATGAACTGGGCCTGCATGTCAGTGGGGAAAGCCGGATAGGGCGCGGTGCGCAGGCTGACCGCTTTGAGCCGCTGTGGCGCTTTGAGGCGGATGGCATCGCGCTCGGTGACGATGTCGCAGCCGGCGTCCATGAGCTTGTCGATGACCGTGTCGAGGTAGGCGCCCGAGGTCTTGAGCAGACGGATATCTCCGCCGGTGACCGCGGCGGCGCAGAGGTAGGTGCCGGTCTCGATGCGGTCCGGCATGATGGCGTGTCTGCCGCCGGTCAGGCGCTCGACCCCCTGGATACGGATGATGTCGGTGCCGGCGCCGGATATGCGCGCCCCCATGGACACCAGGCAGTTGGCCAGGTCGACCACTTCCGGCTCCCGGGCGGCGTTTTCGATGACGGTTTCGCCTTCGGCGAGGCAAGCGGCCATCATGAGATTCTCGGTGCCGGTGACGGTAACCATGTCGGTGCAGATACGGGCGCCCTTCAGGCGGCTGGCCTTGGCGTGCACGTAGCCCTGCTCGACCCTGACTTCCGCCCCCATGGCCTGCAGACCCTTGATGTGCTGGTCCACGGGTCTGGCGCCGATGGCACAGCCGCCAGGCAAGGACACCCGGGCTTCGCCACAGCGGGCGACCAGGGGACCGAGGACGAGGATCGAGGCCCGCATGGTCTTGACCATCTCATAGGAAGCCAGGGGATTGGACAGCCCGGCGCCGTCGAGAACCACGGCATCGGATCCCTCCAGGGTCACTCCGACTCCCATCTGCCCCAACAGGCGCAGCATGGTCGAGATGTCGTTGAGGTGGGGAACGTTGGTGAGCGTCAAAGGCTGATCGGAGAGTAAGGACGCGCAGAGGATGGGCAGGGCCGCGTTCTTGGCTCCGGAGATGGCGACTTCGCCGGTCAGGGGAAGGCCGCCTTGAAGCAGAAGTTTATCCACGCTGGGCGCTCCATTCTTGTGGGGTGTAGGTCTTGAACGACAGCGCGTGCAGTTCCCCGGTATCGAGGCGTTCGCGCAGGGTCTGGTAAACCCGCTGCTGGCGTTGGACGCGGTTCTTGCCGGCAAATTCGGCGCTCACCACGACGGCGTCGAAGTGGTGGCCGTCGCCATCGACGGAAAGATGTTCGCAGGCGAGCCCGGCGAGGATGAGTTGTTTGATCTGTTCGGGGTGCATCATTGTTATGCCCTCAGTTTCCAGCCACGCTTCAGGAGCCCGAGGGTGAGCGCCGAGACTGCCGCAAGGCTGGTGACGACCACGAGCAGGCTCTGGTGCGGCGGCACGTCGGAGACGCCGAAAAAGCCATAGCGGAAGCCGTCGATCATGTAAAAAACAGGATTGTAATGGGAGACGCGCTGCCAGAATTCTGGCAGCGAGTGTATAGAATAAAAGACGCCGGAAAGCATGGTCAGCGGCATCACCAGAAAGTTCTGAAAGGCTGCGAGCTGGTCGAATTTTTCGGCCCAGATGCCGGCAATCACCCCCAGGGCACCGAGCACACCGCCTCCCGCCAGCGCAAAGGCGAAAATCCACAGGGGCGCCTCTACGCGCAGCGGTGCGAACCAGGCGGTCACCGCCAGGACGCCCACCGCCACCATCAGGCCCCGTACCATGGCGGCCAATGTGTAGGCAGCAAAAAACGCCCCGTAGGAAATGGGCGACAGCAGCACAAAAATGATGGACCCGGTCACCTTGGACTGGATCAGGCTGGAGGACGAATTGGCGAAGGCGTTCTGCAGCACCTGCATCATGACCAGACCGGGCACGAGGAAGGCGATGTAGCGCACCCCGTGGACAGCCACATGCTCGTCGAGGACATGGCCAAAGATGAGGAGGTACAGCAGCGCAGTGAGCACCGGCGCCGCGACGGTCTGAAAGCTCACTTTCCAGAAGCGCAGCACTTCCTTGCTGAACAGCGTCCAGAAGCTAAGCATTTTTCATCACCCTCACGAACACTTCCTCTAGCGAGGCACCCTGGTGAGCTGCCATGAGCGCTTCCCGGGTATCCAGGGCCACGACGCGTCCCTGCTTCATCAGGGCAATGCGCCCGCAAAGGGCCTCGGCTTCCTCCAGATAATGGGTGGTCAGGATGATGGTGTGCCCCTCGCCGTTGAGGCGCCGCACGAATTGCCAGAGTCCTTGCCGCAATTCCACATCCACCCCGGCCGTGGGCTCGTCGAGGACAATGACCGGGGGCTTGTGCACCAGGGCCTGGGCCACCAAGACCCGGCGCTTCATCCCCCCGGAAAGGCGCCGCATATTGACCTCGGCCTTGGAGGCGAGATCGAGATTGACCAGGATTTCGTCGATCCAGTCGTCGTTGCGGCGCAGGCCGAAGTAGCCGGACTGGATGCGCAAGGTCTCGCGCACGGTGAAGAAGGGGTCGAAAACGAGTTCCTGGGGAACCATTCCCAGGAGACGGCGCGCCTCCCGGTATTCCCGCCCCACATCGCGCCCCAGGACGCTCAAGCTCCCGGAGTCCGGCCGTGCCAGACCGGCTAGGCAGGAGATCAGCGTCGTCTTGCCGGCCCCGTTAGGACCCAGGAGCCCGAAGAATTCGCCCGCGGCAATTTCCAGGGACACCCCCGACAGCGCGGTCACGGCACCAAAACGCTTGACGACGTCAACGAGAGATACGGCGGCGGGCACGAAGGAAAAGCGGGATCAGAGCCTGTGAATTTTTCGGGCGCGCCCGAGCGGCATGCCCAGGTGTGCACGATCAAGGCGCCAAGCACAGCCATAGCTCGGGCTATGGCGAGCATTGGCAACGCCGAGCGGGCGCAGCTGGGCATGACGAGCGGGGGTGAATGAAATTTTCACAGGCTCTCAGACGAGGGGCAGAATGCCGTCCAGGTCATAGAGCCCGGCCAGGGCCCTTACACCGGACGGAGCGCCACGGAACGCGAGGCTTCCCCCCTGTTTTTCCGCCTGGCGCACCCAATCGAGGAGAACGGCAAGGGCCGAGGAATCCGCCTCGCCCACGGCCGTCAGGTCCACCACGGCAACCCCCCCGTCGATGAGGGCAGCCCCGGCCACGCGCAGGGGCGCGGCATTGTCTATGACCATGGGAACGGTCACCCGCCAGCCGCCGGGGCGGCGCTCGATCATTTCTTCTCCGCTTTGCCGGCTTCGAGCGACTGGTTCTTGCCGGCCAGGGACTGGATCAAGCCATCAATGCCGCCGCTACGAATCTCCTGGCCAAACTGATCCCGGTAATTGGTGACCAGGCTGATGCCCGCGACGACCACGTCGTAGACCTTCCATCCGTTGTCCAGTTTTTCCAGGTTGTAGTCGAGCTGGATCGGCTTGCTGCCGGCTTGGAGAATTTCAGTGCGCACCAGGGCATCCGTGGCACCTGTCGCCAGCACGAAGGGCTTGTAGCGGACCGTCTCGTTGCGGTACGCGGACAGGGAATTGGAGTAGGTCCTCACCAGCAAGGTCGTGAATTCATGGGAAAGACGTTCCTGCTGCTGGGGCGTCGCCCGCCGCCAGTCCTTGCCCACCGCCAGCGCAGTCATGCGCGTGAAGTTGAAGTGGGGCAGGACACGGGTTTCGACCAGATCTATGGCTTTCCTGGCATTGCCATTCTGGATGTCCTTGTCCTTGCGGACGATGTCCAGCACCTCGTCGGTGACCCGCCGCACCAGGGCGTCGGGAGCCTCCTGGGCCTGGACGGTCAGGGAGAGGAGCAGCAGAAAAAAGGCGACAAAAAGTCTCATGGGGGCAGAACTTCCGAATTCCATGGAGGATTATTCTTCGGGCAAGCGGGGCGGATTGCCGTCGAAAACCTGGCTGCGGCGGCGTTGCAGATAGGCATCGCGAATGTAGGCATACTTGTCCAGGGCCGCCTCTTCCACCACCTTATCAGCCGGCAGGAGGCTGGCCCGCACGTCGATGAAGCGCACGGCATAGGCGGAATTGCGCACCCGCACATCGTTCACGCCCCACTGCACCGGATCGGCAAAGGTATCCACCACGAATCCGCCGGTATCGCGCAGGGTGCGCGGCCCGATGATGGGCCAGAAGAGGTAGCCACCGTCCCCCACGCCCCAGCGGGCCAGGGTCTGGCCGAAATCCTCGTCGTGCTTTTCCAGGCCCATCTCGCTGGCCACGTCGAAGAGGCCGAAAATGCCCACGGTGGAATTGATGAGCAGGCGGCCCAGATCGCTGGCCCCATCGCCCACCTTGCCTTGCAAGCCATTGTTCACGCCGATCCACAGGTCGCCGATATTGCCGAAGAAGTTTCCGACGCCGGCCTTGGCGGGCAGGGGCATCACTGCGTCGTAGCCTTGGGCGACCGGCTTGGCAACCTTGTCGATACCTTCATTGACGGCGAACATGGCCCGGTTGAACCCCTCGTAGGGATCCCGCGGGTTGCCGCCGGAACTGGCGCAACCGGACAGCGTCGCCACCAGCGCCACCGCGGTCAGCCAGCAGCCAGTGCGGCCCGAGTTTTCATTTTCGCCCTTCGCCATCATTGCTTTTCCTGTCCTTCAGCAGCCTTGTTGAAAAGGAACTGGCTGATCATCTTTTCCAGAACCACGGCCGATTGGGTCTTGCCGACCGCGTCGCCCGGATTGAGCATCTTTTCGTCGCCCCCCGGTTCCAGACCGACGTACTGCTCCCCGAGGAGACCCGAGGTATAGATCGACGCAAAAGTGTCCTTCGGAAACCTGTAGCG
The DNA here is from genome assembly GCA_016790965.1 of Dechloromonas sp. Lineage (GTDB taxonomy): Bacteria > Pseudomonadota > Gammaproteobacteria > Burkholderiales > Rhodocyclaceae > SSSZ01. The sequence continues at coordinate 72,789 of JAEUNZ010000045.1, read as the reverse complement.
CTGGTCAATCTTGAGGGTCACGACCGCTTCGTAGGTCTGACCGTCGAAACGGATGTCATCGATGCGCCCGACCACGACCCCCGCGCTCTTGACCGGCCCCCGCACCTTCAGGCCGCCGATGTTATCAAACTTGGCGGTGAGGATATAACTCTCGGAGAGGTGGGCCGAGGAAAGATTCCCCACTTTCAGCGCCAAAAACAACAGCGCCGCGATGCCGATGGCAACAAAAACGCCGACCCAGAGGTCGAGGACGGTGCGATTCATGAAGCTCCCCGGAACATGAAGGATGTCAGGACGAAATCGAGGGCCAGGATGGCCAGGGCCGATGTCACCACGGTGCGAGTGATGGCACGGGAAACCCCTTCCGCGGTGGGCACCGAGTCATAGCCTTCGAAAACGGCGATGAGGGAAACCGCAGCCCCGAAGACCACGCTCTTGACGACGCCATTCCAGATGTCGAAGCGAAAATCGACCGCCGCCTGCATCTGCGACCAATAGGCGCCATCGTCGACACCGATGAAGACCACGCCGATCAGCCAGCCCCCCAAAACTCCCATGGCGGAGAAAAGGGCTGCCAGCAGGGGCATGGCGATGACCCCGCCCCAGAACCGGGGCGCTACCACCCGGGCGATCGGATTGACCGCCATCATGTCCATGGCCTTCAACTGCTCGGTCGCCTTCATCAAGCCGATTTCCGCCGTCACCGAGGATCCGGCGCGGGAAGCGAAGAGGAGCGCTGCCACCACCGGTCCCAGTTCCCGGGTGAGGGAGAGGGCCACCAGAACCCCCAGGGCTTCGGTAGAGCCGAAGCGCTGCAGGGTTTCGTAGCCTTGCAGACCCAGAACCATCCCGACGAAGAGGCCAGAAACGACGATGATGAGCAGCGAGAGCACACCACTGAAAAAGACCTCGCGCAGGGTAAGGTGCAAGCGGCGGAAGGCCGTCCCGGACGCCAGCAGAATGGCCACAAAGAACCGGCTCGCGAATCCGAGGCGCCACACCAGCTCGATGGCGCCGTGCCCGAGGCGGTGCAGGGGACTGCCCCTGTCAGCCACGCCCGCCTCCCAGGAAATCACTACGCAAGTCGGTAGCCGGGTAGTCGAAGCGCACCGGCCCATCGACCTCGGCATGGACGAACTGATGCACGAAGGGGTCGCGGGAAGCGCGGATTTCGTCCGGTGTACCCTGGGCGACAATGCGCCCCTCGGAAACGAAATAGATGTAGTCGACGATGAGCAGAGATTCCTGCACGTCGTGGGTCACCATGATCGACGTGGCCCCCAGGGCATCGTTCAGGCGGCGGATCAATTGCCCGATCACCCCCAGGGCGATGGGATCCAGCCCGGTGAAGGGCTCGTCGTACATGATGAGGGCCGGGTCGAGGGCCACGGCCCGGGCCAGAGCCACCCGCCGCGCCATGCCGCCGGAGAGCTCGGCCGGCATCAGGTCGCGGGCGCCGCGCAGACCGACCGCCTCCAGCTTCATGAGCACCATGTCGCGGACCATGGCTTCCGGAAGGTCAGTGTGCTCGCGCAGTGGGAAAGCCACGTTGTCGAACACGGTCATGTCGGTGAACAGGGCACCGAACTGAAACAGCATCCCCATCTTGCGCCGCGCTCGATAGAGTTCCCGCTGCCCCATGCCGGAAATACGGTCTGCGCCGAGACGGATTTCGCCGCGGCTGGCCTTGAGCTGGCCGCCGATACAGCGCAGCAGTGTCGTTTTGCCACAGCCCGAACCGCCCATGATGGCCACCACCTTGCCCCGGGGAATCTTCATGTCGATCCCCCGCAACACAGGCCGGCCATCATAGGTGAAGTGCAGATCTTCGATATCGACCAGGATATCGTCGGGCAAGATGGGAGTCCTTGAAAAAGGGGCCAATTCTAGCAGACGGGAGCGATTTCCCCCGCCGATGCCGGGGCTATAATTCCGTGAAATATTTCCTGGTTCGCCCCTTGAGCCCGTCCCATCCCGCGAAACCCCTGCTGCTTCTCGTCGACGACGACCCGCTCATCAGCGATTCGCTGGGCTTCGCCCTGGCGCGGGATTTCGAGGTACTCACCAGTCATTCACGGCCCCACTGCTTGCAGATCCTGCGTCAATTGAAGGCTGTGCCCGGAGCAGCCATCGTCGATTTGGGTCTGCCGCCCCTTCCCCATCGGCCGGACGAGGGTTTCGCCCTGATCGGAGACCTCCTGGCTTTTGCGCCGGCCATGAAAATCGTCGTTCTTTCGGGCCAGAACGGGGAGGAGAACGCCCGCCACGCCCGCACGCTGGGCGCCATCGACTTCGTCGGGAAACCCTGTGACCCCGGCGACCTCCTGCGCCTGCTGCGACAAGCCTTGAGATTCACGGGAGGCACCGAAGCGGCCCGTGCACCCGAGGAGCGATGCCGCCTGATCGGCTCCAGCCTGCCCATCCAGCGCCTCCTGCTGCAGATCGGCCAGTATGGGGATTACAGCTTTCCGGTCCTGGTCGAAGGCGAGTCGGGCAGCGGCAAGGATGTGGTCGCCACCTGCTGCCTTCATCATCGCACCCGCCGACGCGACCGGCCCTTCCTGGCCCTCAACTGCGCCGCCATATCGCCCAGCCTGGTGGAACCGACCCTGTTCGGCTACGCCAAGGGCGCCTTCACCGGAGCCGGCGCCGCCAAATCAGGTTATTTCGAGGATGCTGGCGAGGGAACCCTCTTCCTGGACGAAATCGGCGAATTGCCTCTAGACCTCCAGCCCAAGCTGCTGCGCGTCCTTGAAAATGGCGAGTACCAGCGCGTCGGTGAAACCCAGACCCGCCGCTCCAGGGCGCGCATCGTCGCCGCCACCAATCGCGACCTGCGCAAGGAAGTGAAGGCGGGCCGATTCAGGGCCGACCTCTTTCACCGGCTCTCAGTCTTCACCATCAGCGTGCCACCCCTGCGCGACATGGGTGACGACCGCCTGCTGCTGCTCGACCATTTCCGCCAGATCTACGCCGAGCAGACCGGCGCGCGCCCCTTTTCCCTCGACGCCGGCGCGGAAGCGCTCTGGGTGGCCTACGTCTTCCCCGGCAATGTGCGGGAGCTCCGCAATATCGTCATCCGCCTGACCGCCAAGTACCCCGGGCGGGTGGTCGGCGCCGCTGAGTTGCACGCCGAATTCGACGAGGGCGACGAGTCTCCCGCCAGCGCCCCCTCCCTGGCCGCCACCGACCTCGACACCGCAGTGCGCTCCGCCACCCGGCACCTGATCGACAAGGGCCGCATGGATCTCGACGCCACCCTCGCCCTGTGGGAGAAGGGCTACATCGAGGCGGCCCTGCAGTTGTCCAACGGCAATGTCAGCCAGGCCGCCCGCCGCCTGGGCATCAACCGCACCACCCTGTACAACCGAATGGCCGGCGGGGGGCGCCAGTGAGCCTCTACCTCGATCATTTCGGCCTTGCCGAACCGCCCTTCCGCATCACGCCGCACACCGATTTCTTCTTTACCGGCGCCAACCGCGGCCCCACCCTGGAAGCGCTGATCTACGCCATCACCCAGGACGAAGGCATCGTCAAGGTCACGGGCGAGGTGGGCAGCGGCAAGACCATGCTCTGCCGCATGCTGCTGGAAAAGCTCCCCCCCGAGGTCGACACCATCTACCTGGCCAACCCCTCCCTCTCCCGCCAGGAAATCGTCGGCGCCATCGCCGACGAACTGGGCCTTCCCGCCGACGGCCGCAGCACCCATTCCCTCACCCGGGCCTTGCAGAATGCCCTGGTCGAGCGCTACGCCCTGGGACGGCGTGTGGTGCTGCTCATCGACGAAGCCCATGCCATGCCCGCCGAATCCCTGGAAGAAGTGCGGCTCCTGTCCAACCTCGAATCGAAAAGCAGCAAGCTGTTGCAGATCGCCCTGTTCGCCCAGCCGGAAATAGACGCCCGACTGGCCCAGAACGACATGCGGCAATTGCGCGAGCGCGTCACCCAGCACTTCATCCTGGCGCCCCTGCAAGCCACCGAGGTTTCAGCCTATCTCGAATTCCGCATGCGCACCGCCGGCTACCGTGGCCCCAGCCCGTTCACGGAAAAGGCCGTCGCCGCCATCGCCCGCAATTCCCAGGGCCTCTCGCGGCGCATCAACATCCTGGCGGACAAGGCCCTGCTCGCCGCCTACTCGGCGGGGGGCCACCGGGTGGACCTGGCCGAGGCCCAGACGGCCATCCGCGACGCCCGCTTCACTTCCCTGGGGGAGCCACGACGACGCCTCATCCCGGCAGCCGCCGCGGCAGGGGTTGCCGTGGCGCTCCTGTTCGTGGCCTACACCCTGGGCAGCCGCGCTCCGGGCCCGGCGACGCCCGCCGCCAACGCCGCTCCCGGGAATAGCGCCCCGGCCCCCGGCACCGCCGCCCCCGGGGCGCCCGAACCTGCCGCTGCCACCCCCCGGGAAGGCGCCACTGCGCCGGGGGAGCCCGCCGTCGCAGCGCCGCCGGGGAGCGAAGCGGCTGCCGCCCGAACCTCGCCCAAACCAGACCCAAGCGCAGGGCCAGCCACCGCCCTCGCCGCCATTCCCGCACCGTCTCGCCCCGCGGGCCCGGCGCCGACGGCGGCTGCGACCCCTACAGGCATCGCCGCGCCGAGCGGAGCGACCGCGGCGGCCTTTGGCCCCCTCACCCGCCGCAGCCTGGAGCGCTTCGACACCTGGTCCGCCGGCGCCAACGCCCGCCACTATTTCATTCAGCTTTACGCGGCCGACGCCGGCAACCCGGGCCTGATCGAGAATTTTTTGCGCCGCCATGCCGAAGGTCTCGACGCCGAGCAGATTCGCGCCTACCGCTCCGACCGTTCGGGCCGAGATCGCCTGGGGGTCATCTTCGGCGAGTTCGCCACCCGCGCGGCGGCGATGGAAGCCATCGCCGCCCTGCCCGAGGGCCTGCGCCGCCTGGAACCCTACCCGCGGCAGGTTTCGAGGCTGCAATGAGCGCCCCCCTTCCGCGCCCGGTGCATTGGGTTACTATTCGCCGTTGGGATAGCCCCGGCGTTCTGCTGCCGGGGCAAGCACAGGGAGAACACGCCGGATGAACATGGGACGCCCCGCCGCGATCGCCGCCGCCCTGCTCCTGGCCGCCTGCGCCGCGCCGACCCCGCGCGAACCGACCAAGGGACACCTGAACACGGCGACCGCCACTGCTGGTCCCGCCGCCGACATTCCCGCGCCGGTCGAGCAAACCCTGGCGCTGCCCAAACCCCGCGCCCTGCCCAAGGCGGAAACCTACAGCGTGGTGGTCAACAACGTGGCCGTGAAGGATCTGCTCTTCGCCCTGGCCCGGGACGCCCGCCTCAACGTCGACATCCACCCGGGCATCAGCGGCAGCGTCACCCTGAACGCTATCGACCAGACCCTGCCCCAACTCCTCAATCGCATCGCCAAGCAAGTGGATATGCGTTTCGAACTCGACGGCCCCAATCTGGCCGTGATGCCGGATTCACCTTTCCTGCGGCATTACAAGGTCGATTACGTCAATCTGGCGCGCAGCGTCACGGGAACGGTCTCCGCCAACACCCAGATCGCCACCCTCAGCGGCAATGCCGTCGGCGGCACGGGCGCCGCCGCGGGAGGCGGCAGCGGCAACGTGTCCGCCACCCGCATCGAGAATACTTCGCGCAACCGCTTCTGGGAGCAGTTGGAAAAGAACATCAAGGATATCCTGCACGAGACCGACAAGGTCCTCCCGGAAGGCTCCAGCGAGACGGTGACCGAGCAGAACGTCTCCCAGACCGCCACTGGCGCGGCCGCCCTGCCCCAGGGCACGGGATCCCGGGCGGCGCAGGCGGTGGCCAGCGCCCTGGGCATCAACCCGACGCCCACCAGCGCAGCCCAAGGCGCCGGAACGGTGATCGTCCGCCGCAGCACGGTGCGGGAAGCGGCTTCGGTCATCGTGCATGCCGAAACCGGCGTGGTTACCGTGCGCGCCACCCAGCGCCAGCACGAACGCATCCAGGAATTCATCGACCGGGTGATCCATTCCGCCCGCCGGCAGGTGATGATCGAGGCCACCATCGTCGAAGTGAAGCTGGCCGATGGCTACGAACAGGGCATCGACTGGTCCGGCCTCCTGCGCGGGGGCCGCTTCGCCCTGGCCATGAACACCCTGCGCGCCACCAACGCCGTGAACAACCTGACCTACACCGGCGATTCGGTCACTTCGGGCATCCGCCTCCTGGAAACCTTCGGCACCACCAAGGTGCTCTCCAGCCCGAGGCTTTCGGTCATGAACAACCAGACGGCCATGCTCACCGTGGTCGACAACGTGGTGTATTTCAACGTCAAGGCCGACGTCACGGCGGGCAATCTCAACGCCAATCCCATCATCGCCTACACCACGACGCCGCAGACGGTTTCGGTCGGCCTGGTCATGGCCGTCACGCCGCAGATCGGAGAAAACCGGGACGTGATCCTCAATATCCGTCCCACGGTGACCAGCATTTCCGACTTCGTCATCGATCCCAACCCCAATCTCACTACGGTCAGCAATCGGGTGCCCCAGATCCGCACGCGGGAGATCGAGTCGGTCATGCGTATCGCCAGCGGCGAAATCGCCGTCCTGGGCGGCCTCATGGACGACCGCATCGACTACAGGAACAACCGGGTTCCCGTCCTGGGCCAGGTGCCCCTGCTGGGCGAAGCCTTCACCAATCGCAACAATGCCGCCACCAAGTCGGAACTGGTCATCTTCCTGCGCCCCATCGTCATCCGCGACGCCAGTCTGGCCGGGGACTACGCCGGTTTGAAGGACTATCTGCCGGACGGGAATTTCTTCCCCCAACCGGCCGAAGCCCGCCCCCTCCAGGTTGGCCCGGGGCGGTGACGCCATGAGCCTCCTGATGGACGCCCTCAAACGGGCGGAAGAAAGCAAGCAGGACGCGGCCCGCCGCCTGACCGGGACGGTCCGCCCCCAACCCGATCTGACCCTGGAGCCCGTGGCCGAGGCGCCGCGCGATCTTCCCCCAGCCCGCCCTTCGCCCCCCCCTGATTTCCTGCTGGAAGACGCCGAGGCCGCCCCCGCGGCGCCTGCCCCCGTGCCTGCCGCCAGCGACGACGCCCGCCGTGAGGCGATTCGCAACGCCTTCGCCGTCAAGCCCCCGCTGCCGGGCAACCGGCCCCTGCTGATCGCCCTGGGTCTGCTGGCCTGCATTGCCGTCGGCATCGGTGGCTACATTTGGTGGGAAATCCGGCAACTCGGTAGCCCTGGGCTCGCCCGTCCCGCCGCGCCACCCCGTCCCGCGCCGACGCCGTCCCCGGCACCACCCCCGATCGCCGTCGCACAGGCCGAGAGCCCTCCGCCGGCGACCCCCCCCTTGCCCCCTGCCGCCCTGACCGCCGGACCGCCACCGCGGGAGAGCGGCCCGGTACCCGCCGCACGCACGATGCCCCTGGAGGAAGCCTCCCCACCCGCCTCCCCCACCACGGCCATTCGCCTGCAAAAGACCCGACCCGAGCCCGACCCGGGCGTGCAGCGGGCCTACGATCATCTGCGGGGACGCGCCCTGGACGCTGCGCGCCAGGAGTACGAGCGGGCTCTAAACCGGGACCCCCGCAACCTGGACGCCCTCCTGGGACTGGCCGCCATCGCCCAGCGCGAAGGTCGGAGCGGGGACGCCGAAGCCTATCACCAGCGCGCCCTGGAAGCCGATCCCAAGGATGCCGCCGCCCAGGCCGCGGCCCTCGCCACCGTGGCGGCGGTGGATCCCGCCGGGGCCGAAAGCCGCCTCAAGTCCGCCCTGGCCTCCCAGCCGGAATCGGCGCCCCTCAACTTCGCCCTGGGCAATCTCCTGGCCCGCCAGGCCCGCTGGGGGGAGGCCCAGGCCGCCTACTTCAACGCCGTGGCCGCCGATGGAGACAACCCGGACTATCTTTTCAACCTGGCCGTGAGCCTGGACCAGCTCCGCCAGCCGCGCCTCGCGGCCCAGCACTACCGCCTGGCGCTGGAAGCCGCCGAACGCCGGCCCGCCGCCTTCGACCGCAGCCGGGCCGAACGGCGTCTGGCCAGTCTCGCCGTCACGGAACGATGAACGCTCCCGCCGCACAGCGCCGGCCCATCGGCCAGATCCTGATCGCCGAGGGCATTCTGTCGGAAGACCAGTTGCGCATCGCGCTGCTGGAGCAGATGAAGTCCAACCAGCCCATCGGCAAGCTGCTGGTATCCCTGGGTTTCGTCACCGAAGCGACCCTGCGCGAGGCCCTGTCCGAAAGCCTGGGCCGCCAGAGCGTGGACCTCGGCCACGCCGTGGTGGACCCCCAGGCGGTGAAACTGGTGCCGCGGGAAGTGGCCAAGCGCCACCATCTCCTGCCCCTGGACCTGGATCTCGTGCAACACCGCCTGACCCTGGCGGTGGCCGACATCAACGACATCGTCGGCCTGGACCGGGTCCGCGCCCTGATTCCCGACGGGATAGAACTGGACACCCTGCTGGCCGGCGAATCGGAGATCGACCGTGCCATCGACCAGTATTACGGTCACGAACTGTCCATCGACGGCATCCTGCACGAGATCGAAACCGGCGAAGTGGATTGGAAGAGCCTCGCCGCCAGCGACGACCAGTACAGCCAGCCGGTCGTCCGCCTGATCGATTCCATTCTCACGGACGCGGTGAAGCGGGATGCCTCGGACATCCATTTCGAGCCCGAAGCCAACTTCCTGCGTATCCGCTACCGCATCGACGGCATCCTGCGGCAGATTCGCGCCCTGCACAAATCCTACTGGCCGGCCATGACCGTGCGCATCAAGGTACTCTCGGGCATGAACATCGCCGAGATGCGGGCGCCCCAGGATGGCCGCATCGGACTGAGCGTGTCGGGCCGCCCGGTGGATTTCCGTGTCTCGTGCCAGCCCACCATCCACGGCGAAAACATCGTCCTGCGGGTTCTCGACCGCCAGAAGGGTCTGGTGCCACTGGACCGACTCGGCCTGGCCGACGAGCACCTGCAGTTGCTCAAGCTGATGATCGCCCGCCCGGAAGGCATCATCCTCGTCACCGGTCCCACCGGCAGCGGCAAGACCACGACGCTCTACTCGGTCCTCAACCACATCAACAACGAGGGGGTCCACATCATGACCCTCGAAGACCCGGTCGAGTACCCCATGACCCTGGTGCGCCAGACCTCGGTGGCCGATTCGTCCAAACTCGACTTCGCCAACGGCATCCGCTCCATGATGCGCCAGGATCCGGACGTCATCCTGGTGGGCGAAATCCGCGATGCCGAAACCGCCGAAATGGCCTTCCGCGCCGCCATGACCGGCCACCAGGTGTACACCACCCTGCACACCAATTCAGCCATCGGGGCCATTCCGCGCCTGCTCGACATTGGCGTCCTGCCCGACATCCTGGCCGGCAACATCATCGGCATCGTCGCCCAGCGCTTGGTACGACGCCTGTGCGAGCACTGCAAGTCCGCCTACGCCGCGGAGCCCCACGAAATCCGCCTCCTGGGCATCACCACCGAGACGCTGCGGCCCCTGCTCTATCGTGCCAGCGGCTGCGAGCAGTGTGACTTCCAGGGCTATCGTGGCCGCCTGGCCATCATGGAACTGCTGCGCGTCGACACAAGCATCGACGAGCTCATCGCCCGGCGGGCGACGACCCATGAAATCCGCAGCCGCGCCCAGATGCGGGGCTTCACCACCCTGGCCGAAGACGGCCTGCGGCGCGTCCTCGACGGGACCACCTCCCTGGAGGAACTCGGCCGCGTCGTCGACCTGACCGACCGGATGTAGCCATGCTTTTCGACTACACGGCAGTGAGCGCGGAGGGGCGGCGGGTCACGGGACGCCTCGACGCCTCCAACCTGATCGACCTGGAATTGCGCCTCGGGCGCATGGAACTCGACCTCATCTCCGGGCAGCCGGTTCAGTATCGCAACTTGTTCGGCGGCGGCCGGGTTCCGCGACGGGAGATCATCCACTTCTGTTTTCACCTGGAGCAACTCACCGCCTCCAGCGTGCCCATCCTGGAAGGTCTCGCCGACCTGCGCGATTCCATAGAACACCCGCGCTTCCGCGAAGTCGTCGCCGGCGTGATCGAAAGCATCGAGGGGGGCCAGACCCTTTCCCAGGCCCTCGCGACCCACCCCAACGTCTTCAGTCAGGTTTTCGTCAGCCTCATCCGGGCCGGTGAAGTCTCCGGCGACCTGCCCCAGGTGCTCGGCAGCCTGAGCGAATCCATCAAGTGGGAGGACGAACTGGCGGCCCACACCCGCAAGCTGTTGCTCTACCCGGCCTTCGTGGGCGTCATCGTCCTCACCGCCACCACCTTTCTGATGCTCTACCTGGTCCCCCAGCTCAAGCTTTTCGTGCGCAACATGGGACAGTCCCTGCCGCTGCAGACCCAAATTCTCTTTTTCGCTTCCGACATCCTAGCCCGCTTCTGGCCGCTCTTTGTCGCGCTGCCCGTGCTGGTCGTGGTCGCCGCCCGCATCACCCTCCAGGTCAATCCCCTGGCCCGCCGGGCACGGGATGCCTTTTTGCTTCGTCTGCCCGTCGTCGGCGACATCCTGAAGAAAATCATCCTATCCCGCTTCGCCAACACCTTTGCCATGCTCTACGCCTCCGGCATCCCCGTCCTCGACTCCATCCGCAGCACCCAGGACGTGGTGGGAAACCTGGCAGTGCGCGAAGGCCTGGTGCAGGCGGAGGGTTTCATCCGCGAAGGCAAGAGTGTCACCCAGGCTTTTCGCGACGTCGGCCTCTTTCCCCCCTTGGTCATCCGCATGTTGCGGGTGGGGGAAAACACCGGCGGCCTGGACCGGGCCCTGGCCAACGTGAGCTACTTTTACAACCGCGACGTGCGCGAGTCCGTCGAACGGGCCCAGGCCATGATCGAACCCCTGCTTACCCTGCTGCTCGGCGCACTGTTGGGCTGGATCATGCTGTCGGTCATCGGCCCCATCTACGACGTCATCACCGGAATCAAGGCGTGAGCGGCCGCTGCATCCTCGCCCTCAACGCCCAGCGCCTGGCGGTCTACGCCTGGAATCCCGGCCGCCTCACCGCGGCCGGGGAATTTCCACCCACGCCGGAGGGCCTCGCGGCCTTCGCCACTTTCCTCGAAACCCTGGGCAGCCAGCCCTGCATGCTGCTCTGCAATCTGGCCGAGGAGAGCCATCTGATCGAGACCATTCCCTATCTGCGGGGAAACGACCGCCGCACCCTGCTGGCACGCAAATGCACCCAGTCCTTTTATGGCACCCCCTACACCACGGTGCGTTCCCTGGGGTACGAGAAAGAGCGCCGCCGCAACGAAAAGGTGCTGCTCTCCGCACTGACCGCCCCTGCCCAGCTCACCCCCTGGGTGAGTGCCATCACCGCCGCCCATGTGCCCCTGGCGGGTCTCTACACCGTTTCCCAACTGGGAGACGCCCTGGTGCGCACGCTGTGCCGCCCGCCCCCCCGCAGCCTGCTCCTCACCGTCCACGATCAGGCCCTGCGCGAAAGCTACCTGGTGGACGGCAAGACGGTCTTTTCGCGCATGGCGCCGCTCTACGATGCCAGCCCCGAGGGGCTGGCATCCACCATCGCCGCCGAAGGCCAGAAGCTCCACCAATATCTGGCCGCCCAACGTCACTTCGGGCGCAACGATGCCCTGCCGGTCTTCGTCATCGCACCGGATGATGCCCTGCCTGCCTTGGAGGGGGCTTCCGGGGCCTCTCCCCTGCTCCACCCTCGCCTGATCGGCATCGCTGAGGCATCCCGGGCACTGGGACTACACGGGCGGCCTGCCGGCGCCCGCTGCGGCGCCCTGTTCGCCTATCTTCTCGGCAAGGCCACCCCCGCCGAGCAGTACGCCCCCGACGAGGCTCGCCACGATTACGGCATCCATCGCATCAAGCAGGGCCTCATCGGCGCCGGCGCGGTCGCCCTGATCGCGGCACTGCTTTTTTCTGGCAAGCAGATCGCCGAGACCTACGCCGACCGGGAGGAAGTCGCCGAACTTCAGGCCCGCAGCCTGGAACAGCGGCAGCGCTATGAGCAGATCGCCGCCACCTTCCCGCAACTCGGGATCGACAACGATGCCCTGCGCGCTGCCGTGGATCGCTACCGCGGGCTGGAACGCCTGGCCGCCGGGCCCGGGGCCCTGGTCGGGGCCCTGACCCGGGCCCTGGACGCCTCGCCGGCCATAGAGATCGAGGCCATCGATTGGCGCTTGGGGGAGGCCGAGAAGGGCAGCGCACCGGCCACCCCGGAGAGTACGGCCGGGGAGACGGCGCAGATCAAGGGCATCGTCACCCTTGGTCGGGAAAGCGAGCCCCGTCAGGTCGTGGCAGTCTTTACCGCCTTCGTCGAGCGCTTGCGCCTCGATCCCGAGCTCAAGGTCACCGTCCGCCAGCAGCCTTTTGATGTCGATCCGTCCCAGAGCCTCAGGGGCGGCACCCGCGAAGAAGAAAGCGCCCCGCCGCGCAGCTTCGCCCTCCTGGTGAGCCGCCTCGCACCATGACCTTCACCAGCGCCGATCTCAAGAAGCTCCGCTGGCATCTGGCGGGGGTCGCCCTCCTGCTCCTGGCAGGTCTGTTCCTGGCCAGCCAGAGCCGTGCCCTGCGCGAGCACGCCGGAAGCGCCCGCCAAGCGGCAGAAGCCGCAGCGCGGGAAGCGGAGAACCGTCTGCGCCGGGTGCGCGTCGAGGAAGACGAAATTCGCGACAAATCGCTCACCCTCGCTGCCATGCAAAAGCGCGGCACCCTGGGCAGCGAGCAGCGCCTCGCCTGGACCGAAACGCTGCGCGAAGCCCAACGCCGCCACAAGCTGCCGGAAATCAGCTACGAATTCGGACCCCGCGCCGCCCTTGCGCCGGCCGCAGCAGAGGCCGTGCGCTTCTACGCCAGCCCCATGAAACTGCGTCTGCGCCTCGTCCATGAAGAGGATCTGCTGCGTTACCTGGACACCCTGCGTCGAGAGGCGAGCGCCCTGGTCGTGGTGCGCGCCTGCACCCTCAATCGGGGCGCCCCGCTGGGTTCGGCACCGGCGCCCGAAGCCGCCTGCGACCTGGTCTGGGTCACGGCCCAGGCAGGGAACCCCGGGGAGGAAAAGCGTCCATGACCGTCGCCCCCCGCGCCCTGTTCCCGGCCATGGTCCTCGCCGCAGCCCTGGCCGCGCCGGCCGAGGCCGCCGAGCCCGCCCCCCTGGGACGCCTGTTCAACACCCCGGAACAGCGTGCCGAACTGGACCGGAAGCGCCTCAACCCGAGCCTTCCCGGCCCCACCACCAGCGGCCCCACCACCCTCAACGGCCGCGTGCTGCGCAGCAGCGGGCGCAACACGGCCTGGATCAACGGCGCCCCCGTCGCCGAGGAAAGGGTCCCCCTGACGCCCCTCCCCCTCAAACCGGGCCAGACCCTCGCAGCCCCCGACGACCGTAGCGCCAAGGATCTCCTCGATGGCGGAACCCTCACCGTCCGCCCCGCGCCGCAGCGGCCGTAAGCTGCAGATCCGCGGGGGCCGGCAGTCAGGCGTCGCCCTGCTACTGCTGCTGATGGTGGTCGTCATGGCCGGCGCGGCCTTGTTTCTCGGCGCCTGGAACGGTGCCGAGGCGCGGCGGCAGGGGGAGACGCTGACCGCCACCGCGCTACGGGAAGCCAAAGACGCCGTGCTGGGCTGGTCGGCCGCCCACGCCAGCCATCCCGGACTCATGCCCTGCCCCGAAGACACCGTCGCCCTGGGCAGTGCCAACGAGGGTCAGGCCCGGGCCGCCTGCACCGCTCCTGGCCCGCTGACGGGAAGGCTCGCGTGGCGCACCCTGAAGCAGGGCGTCCTGCAGGACGTGTCCGGCGCTCCCCTGTGGTACGTCCTGTCACCCGGATTGCGCAGCGCCCCCATCAATACCAACACCGTCGGACAACTGAGCGTCGACGGGGTGGCCAATGCGGCAGTCGCCCTGATCATCGCGCCGGGCGTCCCGCTGCCGGGTCAGTCCCGTACGCTCCCGACCGCCGCCAATCCCCCGGCGGCGGCGGATTATCTCGATCTCGGCAACGCCGGGGGCGTCGCCTTCGTGAGCCAGGGACCGGCCGCGACCTTCAACGACCGGGTGCTCACCATCACCCGTACGGAGCTGATGACCCGCCTGGTCACCCGGGTGCTGGCCGAGTTGGGGGGCGAAGCCACCGTGGGCGGGCTGCGCCGCTTTCACAACGATTTCGGCGAATTTCCCTGGGCCGACAGTGACGCGGACGGCATCGCCGAAGCCGGGGTGATTTCCGGAACGATGCCCTACAAGGACATGACTTTCGACGCCACCACGTTCAACTGGCTGCTGGCCAACGGCTGGTTCCCCCTCGCCGCCTACACCCGGGCCGACGCCCATTCGGCCCTCATCACCCTGGGTGGCAGGACGCTGAAGGTGCTGCCATGAAGCGCAACAGCCTGCGGGGCTTCACCCTGGTCGAACTGACCATCGTTCTGGTCATCGTCGCCCTGCTCACCGGCGGCCTGATGATTGCCGCAGGCGTCCAGAGCGACCAACGCACCCGCAGCGAGACTCAGAATCTGCTTCTGGAAGCACGGGAGGCGCTCCTGGGCTACGCCGCATCCCACAGCGCCCTGGACGGCCGTCCCTATCTGCCCTGCCCGGACACCAATGGCGATGGCCTGGAAAACCGCGCCGCCAACGCCTGCACCAGTCCCGAAGGCCTCCTGCCCTGGTCCACCCTGGGGGTCGCCCCCCTGGACGCTTGGAGCAATCGCATCCGTTACCGGGTCGAAGGCAGCTTCTCCCGTTCCGACGTCGGCTTCACCCTGGCAACCGCCGCGACGCTGCGCGTCTGCCAGGATGCCGCCTGCGTCACCACCCTGGCCACGACCCTGCCTGCCGTCCTGCTCTCCCACGGCCCCAACGGCCTGGGAGCGACCAACGCGGCCGGCGGCGCCAACGCGGCGGCGGTCACCGCCGAGGAACTGGAGAACACAGACGGCGACACCAGCTTCGTCCTGCGCCCCCCTCAAGCGCCGGGGCCCGGGGTCTTCGACGATCAGGTGGTCTGGCTCTCGCCCAACGTGCTGTTCAACCGCATGATCACCGCCGGCCGCCTCCCCTGAACGGAAGGGGACCGATACCGGCGGGGTAGGCCCGCCGCCCATCCCGCCGCCCATCCCGCCGTATTGACCGCTCCCGGCCCGGCTGCCACACTGCGGCTGCGGTTTTTGCCGCCGCCGGGTTCCCATGAAAGAAAACCACTCCCTGTTCAATCTGCGCGATTCCGGTTTCGATCCCGGCGACGATGCCAATACGCGCCTGAGCAAGTCCCTGCTCATTTTCGCCACCGGCCTGGTCAGCCTGGGCGCCATTCTCTGGCTCTTCCTCTACTGGCAACTGGGACCCCAGTTCTCCGCCACGCCGCCAGTCGCTTTCCAGCTCCTGCTGGTGGGCAATCTGCTGCTCTACTTCAAGACGCGCAATTTCGATTTCTTCCGCCATACCCAACTGGCGCTCTTTCTTTTCGTGCCCTTCGTGGTGCAGTGGAGCATCGGCAATTTCATCACGGCCAGCGGCGTCAGCCTGTGGGGCCTGCTGGCTCCCATCGGCGCCGTGCTCATCCTCGGCCCCCGGGAGTCCCTGGCCTGGTTCGTGGCCTACCTCTTCCTCACCGCCCTGTCCGGCCTGTTCGACTACTTGCTGGCCGACGCCTACCACCTCGCCCCCGCCAGCGCCCCGGTGGTGTCGATCCGCACCAGCGTTTTCTTCTTTGCCCTCAATTTCGCGGCCATTTCGACCATCGTCTACCTCCTGCTGCGCTATTCGACCCTGGAAAAGGCCCGCGCCCAAGCGGAACTCGAATCGGCCCATCTGCTGCTCAAGGACGAGCAGGAACGCTCGGAACGCCTCCTGCTCAACATCCTTCCTGCCCCGGTAGCGGAGCGGCTCAAGCACGAGCGCCAGACCATCGCCGACGGCTTTGCCGACGTGACGGTCATGTTCGCGGACATCGTCAATTTCACCCGGGTTGCGGAAGGGCTCACGCCGCAGCAAGTGTTCAGCATGCTGAACCGCATCTTCTCTTCCTTCGACGAATTGGCCGAGCAGTACGGCATGGAGAAGATCAAGACCATCGGCGACGCCTACATGGTGGCCGGCGGGCTGAACGACGGCCCGGAGAACTATACCGAGGCCATCGCCGAACTGGCCATCGCCATGCGCGATCTCCTACAGCGCGATACGGCGGTCAATCAGATGCACGTTGAAATCCGCATCGGCATCGGCACCGGCCCGGTGGTGGCCGGGGTGGTGGGCAAGAAAAAATTCATTTACGACCTGTGGGGCGATACGGTCAACCTGGCCAGCCGCATCACCAGCGAAGGCGTCCCCGGCATGATCCAGGTGGACGAACTTACCTGGCGGCGCCTGCGGGACCGCTTCGAGTTTCACGATCCCCAGACCCTTTACCTCAAGGGCAAGGGGGATACGGTGGTGCATCGCCTCATCGCCCCCCGGCGGGCCTCGCCCACGCAGGAAGGCGAGGATTTGCCCCTCGCCGAAGCAGGTGACGCAGGCCTCGATCCGCTTCCGGCCGGCGTCGCCCTGCGAGGGTAGGGAGGAGAGCAGGCCGGCAGTCGCGGCGACTGCCCCCACCCGGAGCCGGGACAAAGCGCCCCATCCCGATTGACGCGGTGCCAGCCCCTTCAGCCCCGGGGGGCCAGGATGAAGCTCACGTGGCCGGGCCGGTCTTCCTCCAGGGCCAGGCGGTAGTCGAGCTCTTCCGCCTGCCGGGCGGCGTGGTAGAGACCGATGCCCAGGCCGTCCTCCGAGGGCACCGGTTCCCGGAAGAGGCGGTGCGCAAGCCCCTCGGCCACCGGCGAGCCGGTGTCGCAGACCCGCAGGGCCCAACCCCGGGCGCCGGGCGCCAGCTCGGCGACGATCTCCAGACCGTCTTCACGGCGTCCCTTGGCCAGGGCGTTCTGCAGCAGGTTTTCCGCCACGCTGTCGAAGAGTCCCTTGGGCACCATGGCGCCCTCGTGCCAATAGCCGTTCACCCAGGTGATCGGCGCCCCGCTGTAACGCTGTTGCAGGGATTCCCACCAGCCCCGGGCCTGAGTGAGGTCGTCGGCCACCCGGGGAGGGCGCTGCAACTTCTCAAGGGTCGCTTTCAGGCGCTCGGTGATCTGGGGAAGCTGGCGCCCGAGAAGGTCGGCCACCGCCGCCGGCTCCCCGGGCTGGGCGGCGGCATAGCACAGGGTGTGGAGCGACTGGAGCAGGTTCTTCACGTCGTGGGTGACGCGGGCCCCGGTTTCGTACACCGCCTGCTGGTAGGCCACCCGGTTCAATTCCCGGGTCTGGCGCTTGACCAGGTAGAACTCCGCCGCCAGGCGCAGCAACCAGTCGACGTGCCAGCAGACCGCCGGCGAGGGCGGCTGGCGAAAACACAGGGTCAGTCGCAAGGTGCTGCCGCGGGAGTATTCGTAGGTGGCGGCCGACTGGGTCCCCGCCTTCCCCTCCAGACCCTCGGCGGCCCAGCGCGCCCCCGTCACCCAGGGCAGTTGCAGCAGGCGCGCCATGATGGCCTGCAGGAAGTGCTCGGGGTCCACCTGACGATCGCTTTCCTCCTTGATGTAGACCAGCCATTGCTCCAGGGGCAGGCCGATGGAAAGGACGTAGCGCGAGAATACCGATCCGATGCCGGAAAATCCCGCCCGTGGGTTCCACAGCCAGGCAAGGACCAGGAGCGCCCCGGCCAGGGAAAGGGAAGTGCGGAACACCGCCTCCAGGTAATTCACCTGCCCGATGAGCATGTAGGCGATGCTGCCCAGGACGAAGACCGCCAGGAACAGGAACACCAGGACGCCATAGAGAAAATCGAAGGCGTCCCCGGCGCGCCAGCGCACCGGGCGCGCCGGAAAGAGCGGCAGCACCAGGAGCAGGAGGGGGTATTGCAGGCGCAGCCCTTCCCGGGACAGGGGTTCCAGGGAAAGGGCGCCGGGCGCCGCCTCCGGGACGATGCCCAGGATCACCAGCCCGAGCAAGTAGCCGAAGGCGTAGAGGAATCCAACCCGCTCCAGGCGCTTGCCGGTCCAAAAGACGCGGCCCCCGATGACCGCGGCGAGGGCTCCGCACCAGATGAGGAGAATCCAGGGATTGAGAAAGACCGTGGTGGCGGCGACGATGAGCAGCAGGATGGCCCCCTGGGCGGGGCCGACGCGCTTTTCCCCGGCCACGAAAGGCTGCCAGAGCAGCACGAGGCCCAGGGCCACCGGCCAGAGCAGGCGCACCGCCGGCACCTGCCAGCCGCCGAAGGCGGTGACGTGAAGCACCAGGAGGTGCGCCGCCAAGAGCAGATTGGGATGGCGGGCGATCCAGGCGACCGGGGGTTTGAAAGGGAAAGCGTTCATCTTTCGACTGTTGTGTCAGATTTTTGACACCTTGATTTCCGAAACCGCCCCCTGGAGCCATCAAATATTACTTTAGTAATAGGCACGGGTTTTGCTTAAGCTTATGCACACTTTCTTGCCTGAGAGCATGCCATGAAAAACAAACAAGCGGGTTTCACCCTGGTCGAAATCGCCATCGTCCTCGTCATCATCGGTCTCCTGCTGGGGGGCGTCCTCAAGGGGCAGGAGCTCATCAACAGCGCCCGGGTCAAGAACATGGTGGGCGACTTCCGCACCGTCTCGGCCCTGGTCTATGGGTACCAGGACCGCTTCCGCGCCTTCCCGGGGGATCAGAACCAGAATCAGCTCGACACCGCATTCGGGGCCGGCGTCGCCACGGTGTGCGCCCCTGCTGCTGCGGGAGTGTGCGCGGTAAACAACGGACGCCTGGATGGCGACTGGGACGCCGCAGCGGTCTCCGCCGAGACCTACGTCTTCTGGCAGCACGTTCGCCTGGCCAACCTGGCCACGGGATCGGTCAATACCGCCGACGCCAACTACGCCCCGGTCAATGCCGACGGTGGCCGTATCGGCATCGAGAGTGGCATCAACAATGCAGGCGCCGCGGCGCCCTTTATCGCCGGCATGCGGGGGTCCTTCTTCGTCTGCTCCGGCGGCATCCTCGGCCGTTACGTGCGCCAGATCGACACCACCATGGACGACGGTAACACCGCCGGTGGATCGGTGCAGGCCGTCGCCGTGGGCGCGGCCCGCGGCGCGCCGGCGGTGGCTACCAACGCCATCGTCGACGGCCAGCAGTACATCGTCTGCGCCGGCTACTGAGTCCCGCCGTGCAGGCGCCAGCGCGATGCTGCGCACTGCCTGGTGCTTGCCCCCTCCCCTTCAAGGGGAGGGTCGGGGTGGGGAAGGGGTTTCAGCTAACGCCTTTGGCAGAGTGCACCGCCCCCTCTTCTCGCGCAAGGCGTAAGAAGGGGTCCGGGAGGGGTTCAACTCCCCCGCAACAGCCTTTGCTCAGCGGCATCGAGCACTTCGGGAACCCCAAGCAGGACCACCACATCGCCTTCCTCCAGGGTCATGGCCAGGTCCGGCTCCACCGCGCGAATGCCACGCCGGCGGATGGCGCTCACTTCGCAGCCCAAGCCGACCAGATCGAGGTCGGCCAGGGGCCGGCCGATGGCCGCCGCGCCCTTGCCCAGCCACACCGAATGGAGCCGTGGCTGGCCCGAATCGTCCTCGTCCCGGTCGGAGAGGCCGTGGAAAAAGCCCCGTAGCAGCTTGTAGCGCTGCGAGCGAGCCAGGCGCACCCGCTTGAGCACACGATTGAGGGGCACCCCCACCAGGACCAGGGCGTGGGAGGCGAGCATCAGGCTGGCCTCCAGGGTTTCGGGAACGACCTCTGCCGCCCCGGCCCGACTGAGCCGGTCCATGTCCTTTTCGTCGCTGGTCCGCACCACCACCGGCAACTCGGGACGCAATTCGTGGACGTGGTGCAGGATGCGCTCCGCCGCCGGGGTGTCGGCCACCGAAACGATGACCACGCTGGCCCGCAACAGCCCCGCGGCCGTGAGGCTCTCACGCCGCGTCGCGTCGCCGAAGACCACGTTCTCCCCCGCTGCGGACGCTTCCCGTACCCGGTCCGGGTCCAGGTCGAGGGCGACGTAGTTCACCCCTTCCTGGGTGAGGAAGCGGGCCAGATACTGGCCGTTGCGCCCGAAGCCGCAAAGGATGGCGTGCTTTTCCGTCGTCATGGATTGGGCTGCAATACTGGTGAGCTGCATGGAGCGCAATAGCCATTCGCTGGCCACGAAGCGCATGACGAGCTTTTCGCTGTACTGGACGATGAAGGGCGCCGCCAGCATGGACAGCACCAGGGCCGTAAGGACAACCTGCTCGACGATCTTGGGCATCCCCCCCACTTCGCCCAGGAGCACGAAGCCGAACTCGCCCCCCGCCGCCAACCAAAGCCCGACCCGGATGGCGTTGCCCTGGCTGGCGCCGAGGCGCCAGGCCAGCAGCCCCGCCACCAGGGCCTTGAGCGTGAGGATGGCGCAGACCACCAGGAGCACCAGCCCCCAGTTGTCCACCAGGATTTCCATATTGAGGCGGACCCCGATGGTGACGAAAAAGAGGCCCATGAGCACGTCGCGAAAGGGCTTGATGTCCTCCTCCACCTGGATGCGGTATTCCGTTTCCGAAATGAGCATGCCGGCGACAAAGGCCCCCAGGGCAAGGGAGAGACCAGCCAGTTCCGTGACCTGGGCCAGCCCCAGGGTGATGAGCAGCACGTTGAGTATGAACACCTCGGAGGACTTGGCCCGGGCCACGATGTGGAACCAGCGCCGCATCAAGTGCTGGCCGAAATAGAGAATGAGCGCCAGGACCGCTACGGCCTTGAGCAAGGCCTTGCCCATGAGCATGGCCAGCATCTCGGGCGGCTGCGACAGGGCGGGCAGGAGGACCAGCAGGGGCACCACCGCCAGATCCTGGAAGAGCAAGACGCCCATGATGTCCCGACCGTGAGGCGAATCCAGGGCCAGCCGTTCGGCCAGCAGCTTGCTCAACACGGCGGTGGACGACATGGCCAGGATGCCCCCCAGGGCGACGCCCAGATGCCAGGAAAACCCGAGGAGCATGACAATACCGGCCACCAGGCCCAGGGTCACGACCACCTGCAACAGGCCCAGCCCGAAGACGATGCGCTTCATGGCGAAGAGCTTGGGCAGGGAAAACTCCAGCCCGATCGAGAACATCAGGAAGACGACGCCGAACTCGGCCAGATGCTGCGCCCGCGACACATCCTGCAAGAGATTGAGGGCGTGGGGGCCGATGAGGCTGCCCACCGCCAGATAGGCCAGGATGGGCGGAAGGTTGAGGCGGCGGAAGAGCACCACCGCCCCCACCGAGGCACCGAGCAGGACGAGGACGAGGGCAAGGGCGTTCAAGGTCGGCTGGCGAACTCGGGTATACTCCGGCCACCATCATCGCATGAAAAGCATGGAAACAAGCGCCACCGCCCCCAACTTCTCGCCGCAACGGGCTCTGCAACTGGCCCGCCAGACGCTGACCATCGAAGCCGCCGCGGTGAGCGGCATGATGGACCGTCTGGATGCTTCCTTCGCGGCCGCGGTGGATCTCATCCTGCATAGCAAGGGCCGCCTCATCGTGAGCGGCATGGGCAAGTCCGGCCACATCGCGCGCAAGATCGCAGCCACCATGGCCAGCACGGGAACCCCGGCCTATTTCGTGCACCCCGCCGAAGCAAGCCACGGCGATCTGGGCATGATCGCCCGGGACGATGTCCTGCTCGCCCTGTCCAATTCCGGCGAATCCGAGGAACTGGTGCGCATCGTGCCCCTGGTCAAGCGCCAGGGCGCCAAGCTGGTGGCCATGACCGGCAACGCGGCTTCTTCACTCGCCCGGGAGGCGGACGTGCACCTGGATGCCGCCGTCGCCCAGGAAGCCTGCCCCCACAACCTCGCCCCCACCGCCAGCACCACCGCGGCCCTGGCCCTGGGCGACGCCCTGGCCGTCGCCCTGCTCGACGCCCGGGGTTTCGGGCCCGACGACTTTGCCCGCTCCCACCCGGGCGGTTCCCTGGGCCGCCGCCTGCTCACCCACGTACGGGACGTCATGCGGGCACGGGAGGCCGTCCCCGCCGTCGCGCCGGACACGGCCCTGCGCGAGGCCATCCTGGCCATGTCCCGCGGCGGCCTGGGCCTCATCGCCATCGTCGCGCCTGACGACGGCATCCTGGGCATTTTCACCGACGGTGACCTGCGGCGTGCCTTCGAAAAGGGAGCCGACCTACAGACCGCCACCATCGCCAGCCTGATGTCCCCCGCCCCCCGCAGCATCGCCGCCGACCGGCTGGCGGTGGAAGCCGTGGAAATGATGGAGCGTTTCCGCATCAACGCCCTCCTGGTCGCCGACGCCGATCGCCGGCTCCTCGGTGCCCTCAATATGCATGACCTGTTCACGGCAAGGGTAATCTGATGGACGCCCGCCAACGCGCCGCCCGTGTCCGCCTCATGGCCTTCGACATCGATGGCGTGATGACGGACGGCGGCCTCACCTACTCCGACGACGGCCGCGAACAGAAGACCTTCAACGTCATGGACGGCCTGGGTCTCAAGCTCCTGCAAAGGGCCGGCATCGAACTGGCCATCGTCACCGGCCGCAAGTCCGGCGTAGTCGCCGCCCGGGCAGCCGATCTGGGGATCCGCCATGTCTTCCAGGGCAACGAGGACAAGCGCACCGTCTGCGAGAAGCTGCTGACCGAGCTCGGCCTCCAGTGGCCGGACATCGGCTATATGGGCGATGACATCATCGATCTGCCCGTACTGCGCATCGCCGGTTTTGCCATCGCGCCGGCCAACGCCCACCCCCTGGTGCGCGAGAGGGTCCATGCAGTCACCGACGCCCGGGGCGGCCACGGCGCCGTGCGCGAGGCGGCTGAATTCGTCCTCGCTGCCCAGGGGCGCCTGGAAACCCTGCTTTCTCCCTACCTGGACGAGCGATGAAGCGCTGGACGGGGCAGGTCTATCCCATCGTCCTCCTGTCGCTGCTGGCGGCTCTCAGCTACTGGCTGCAGCAGGTCCTCGACCAGCCGGTCGCCGCGCCCCCCGACAAGACCCGCCACGACCCGGATACGGTGGCGGAGAATTTCACCGTGCGCCGCTTCGACCCCGAGGGCCGTCTGCGTTACCGGCTCATCGCCCCGCGCATGCTCCACTACGGCGACGACGACAGTTCCCTGATCGAAAACCCCCTCCTCGTTCAGACCCGCCCCGACGCGCCGGACATGACCCTCGCCGCCGAACGCGCCGTGGTCGCTTCCGAAGGCGAGACGGTTTTCTTCTGGGGCGACGTGGTGGCCACCCGGGCGGCCAGCGCCGACCGCCAGGAGATGGTCGCCCGCATGCCCGACCTCACCGTGCAGCCCGACGCCGGCACCGCCTTCACCGACGGCCCGGTCGAGATCACCCAGGGACAGTCCTGGACCCGGGGCGTGGGCCTCTCCCTCGACAACAACACCTCGATCCTGGTCATCAAGTCCCAGGTGACGGGCCTGCTCTACCGCTCGAAAACCCCCCGATGACCTTTCGCGCCCCTGCCCTCCTCGCGGCTGTGCTCGCCGCCTGCGTCAGCCTGCCAGCGCAGTCCGAAAAGGCCGATCGTGACAAGCCCATGCAGCTCGAGGCGCAGCGCATCACCGTAGACGACGGCAACAAGGTCCAGATCCTGGAAGGCGACGTCGTGCTCAGCAAGGGCACCCTGCAAATCCAGTGCGACAAGATCATCGTCAAGGAAGATGCCTATGGCTTCCAGCGCGGGACGGCCTTCGGCGGCAAGGGCGGTCTGGCCCGCTTCAGGCAGAAGCGCGAAGGCAAGGACGAATACGTCGAGGGCGAGGCCGAGCGCATCGAATACGACACCCGCAGCGAAGTCGCCGAACTCTTCCACCGCGCCTGGATCAAGAGTGGCGAGGACCAGATCAAGGGCGACTACATCTGGTACGACTCGATCAACGAAAAGTACCTGGTCACCGCCGGCGAAACCCGCGACCCCAAGGGCCCACCGCCCCGGGTGCGGGCGGTCATCACCCCCAAGGCCAAGCCCCCCCCGCCGGAAGAAAGCACGACGCGGCGTACCGACCACCTGGAATTGAAGGGCGCGGGAACCCTGGAAGCGCCTCCCCAACATTGACGCTTCGCTTCGGCAACGCATCAACACGACCTCCAACAGGCCGTTCCGCTAGGGCTGAAACCCGCTCCAGATCAGGGAGAACGGATTTTTTGTGCAGCGCACAAAAAAGGGCTTGACTCCGGTCAACTCCGGCCTATAATGGAGTCCATGATGCAGTGCAACATCGCGCCGACCAGGCCAGATGAGCGCCCTGCCAAGCTTTCGAAGTTTCCGCATTTCAACCCTTCAGGAGTAACGCCATGTTCACCACCCCCGAGCAATTCGCTTCCGCCAACAAGTCCACTGTCGACTCCCTGCTCTCCCTGGCCAACACCGCCCTGGCTTCCGCCGAGCGTATCGCCGCCCTCAACCTGAACACCGCCCGTTCCGTCCTGGAAGACGGCGTTTCCGGCGCCAAGGCCCTCCTCGGTGCCAAGGACGTGCAGGAAGCCCTGTCCATCCAGGCCTCCCTGGCCCAGCCGAACGTCGAGAAGGCCGTCGCCTACTCCCGTTCCGTGTATGAAATCTCCGCCCAGACCCAGGAAGAGCTGTCCAAGATGGTCGAAGCCCAGTTCGGCGAATTCCAGAAGACCGTTTCCGCCCTGCTGGACAAGGCTGCCAAGTCCGCCCCCGCCGGTTCCGACGTCGCCGTCGCTGCCGTGAAGAGCGCCATCGCCGCCGCCAACTCCGCCTTCGACAACATGAACAAGGCTGCCAAGCAGGTTGCCGAACTCGCCGAAGCCAACGTGGCCGCCGCGACCAACGCCACCGTCAAGGCCGTGTCCACCACGACCAAGGGCAAGAAGTAAATCAAAGCAAAAATAATAAACCCCCGCCTCGAGCGGGGGTTTTTCCTCCCCAGCAAGGAAAACAGCGCATCCATAACCACTCTTTTCCGGAGGAACCACCCATGAGCACTACCCCGAATCTCGAGCAACTCGCCGCCGCCCAAAAGGCCAACGCCGAAGTCATGATGGCCCTTCTGCGCACCTCTTTCAGCGGCGTGGAGCAACTGACCGCCCTCAACATGGCCGCGTCCCGCGAGTTCTTCAACTCCGCCGTGTCCAATACCCAGCAACTGCTGAAGGCCAAGGACGCCAAAGAAATGGCCAAGCTGAACAGTCAGCTCGCCCAGCCCAACGTCGACAAGTGGACCGAATACTCCCGCAGCATCTACGACCTGGTGTCGTCCATGCAGAAGGAAATCACTTCCGTCCTCGAGTCCCAGTACAGCAGCTTCTCCAAGAACGCCTCCAGCGCGGTCGAGAAGGCCTCCGCCAGCGCCCCCGTGGGCGGTGACGTCTTCGCCGCTGCCATGAAGTCCATGCTCAATGCCTCCACCAAGGCCTTCGACAACATGACCTCCATGGCCAAGCAGCTTTCCGACATCGCCGAAGCCAACGTCCAGGTCGCCACCAAGGCCACCAAGTCCAGCGCCACCGCCGCCGCAGCCAAGAAGGGCAAGTAAGCGTCTCTCAGGCGCCGCAAGAAAAACCCGGCTGCGGCCGGGTTTTTCGCGTTTAGCCGTCCCGCCAGCGCCAAGTGATGCCGCGCCTTTCCACCTCGAGCCGGATATCCTCCATGGCCCGATCGACCAGCACGGGGTCGCCTTCCACCCCCAGTTCCAGGTGGCGGCGCTCGTTCCCCTGAATGGACGGCAGGGAGAAGAGGCGCAGGGCCGGGTAGGTGGCGACGATGCGCTCCATGAGGTCGAGGAGAGCGCTTTCGTAGGCCGTTGGCCCGGTGAGGAGGAAGGCCTTGTCCACCGTAGCAGCCACCGGCCGGAACAGATCCTTGTAGAAGGTCTCCAGCGCCCACTCGATCATGGGGTGGGCCATCTGAGGAAAGCCAGGGACGAAGTAGTGTTCCCGGGCCATGAAGCCGGGGATGCGGTTGAAGGGGTTGGGGATGATTCGAGCTCCGGCCGGGAAGGTGACCAGTTGCAGGCGCTGGGGGGTCATGTCGTCGCCGAAGCGGACCTTGGCTTCCTCCACCCCCTCGGGATGGATTTCCAGCCCGACACCCAGGGCGGCGGCCGCCGCCTGGCGGGTATGGTCGTCCGGGGTGTTGCCGATGCCGCCGCAGGAGAAGACCACGTCGCCCGCAGCCAGGGTGCGCTTGAAGGTATCGGCAAGGCGCTGGCGGTCGTCCCCAAGGTATTCGGCCCAGGACAGGCGCAGCCCCCGGGCGCCCAGCAGGGCGGCGATACGCTCGAAATGCTTGTCCTGGCGCTTTCCGGAAAGAATTTCGTCGCCGATGATGACGGCACCGAAGACCCGCGACCCACTCATACCCGTTCTCCCTCGATAGTGACAACGGCGCCGCCCCGGGAGCGGCGCAGGGCTTCCAGCCCAAAATGGACGAAGGACAGCGCCGCCAGGGCCGGCACCAGGAGGCCGACGATGGGCACATGGGCCAGCAGCGCCAAGGTCAGGCCGAGCATGAAGAGAGGCCGCTTGTGCTCCCGCCGCAGGGCCTGCCACTCCTCGGCGCTGGCGTGCAGGGAGAGGGCGTCGTAGGCGAAGGTACGGCGGTTGAACCAGGCCATGAGTAGCAGAGGCAGCACCAGGGAGGCGCCGGGGATGAGCCAGAAGGGCAGGGTCAGCAGCCAGCCGAGAACGAAGAGGACGGAAGCGATCACGCTATTGACCGTCGCCGCCACGAAGCTGTCCCGCCCCATGGCCGCCACGTCGCGGTACTCGGTGGTAGCCAGGTGCTTCAGGAGCAGGGGCAGGATGATCACCGCGGCCAGCAGCGAAGTCGTCAGGTAGGCACAGGCGAAGATGGCCATCCAGCCCCCCAGGTAGGCGAGGATATGGGCCAGCCAGGCGACCCCCCAGGCGGTGAGGAGGGTCATGGGCGGGTGACCGAGGAGCCAGTCGACGAACACGCCCAGGCCCCAGAAGGCGAGGGCGATCCACAACACCAGGGAAAAAGCGGCCGGCGCCAGGACGTAGCCCCAGACTTTGCGGTCGCGCAGGCTGGCCAGGGTGCGCATGAAGGCCAAGACCAGACTATCCATACTGAATTCCTTCCCATTGTTTTTGCAGCCGTTTCACCGAGACCGGCACCGGCGTGCGCAGTTCCTGGGCGTAGAGGCTGACGCGCAGCTCCTCCAGCAGCCAGCGGAATTGCTCGATCTGCGGGTCCGGCGTCGCCTGCTTGGCGAGCTGCAAGGCCCGCCGCTCGTAGTGGGTCCACAACGGCCCGTACTCGCCCATCAACTGTGCATCCCGGGCCGGATTGCCTTTCAGCTTGTCGAGGCGAACCTGGATGGCCTTGAGGTAGCGCGGGTAATGCTGCAGGCGCTCGAAGGGCGTGTCGGTGACGAACTGCTTGCTCATCAGCCGCTTCATTTGGGCCTCGATGTCGGCCAGCGCCGCTCCGTGGGCCTTGAAGGCCGGCAGCTTCTTGGTGACCGCCTGCCATTCGTTGAGCACCGTGCCCACCAGGCGGGCGATCTCCTGCATGATGAGGCCCAGGCGGGCCTTGGCCTCGGCGCAGCGGGCCTTGAAGGCGGCGGCATCGGCAGGCAGGGGCTCGGTGAGGCAGGCCCGCTCGAAAGTGAGATCCACGATCTGCCGCTTCAGGTCGTCGGCGCTGCCCAGGGCCATGTATTGTATGGCCATCTGGGTGAGGCCGGGGACGTTCTTGTCGAAATACTTCGTCTGTTCCTTGAACTGGAGCATGAAGAGGCGGGAGAGGCCGGCACGATGGACCTTTTCCGCCTCCTCTTGGCTGTCGAAGACCTTGAGGCTCACCGTCTCGCCCTCGTCGGACAGGGCCGGGTAGCCCAGCACCTTCTGGCCCGCCACCGGCACCTCCATCAGCTCCGGCAGCTCGCCGAAGGTCCAGTCGGTGAGCTTGGCGTACTGGGAGGGCGTCTCATGCAGCTCGGCAAACTCCTGCTTGGCCTCGCGGCCCCAATCGGCTCGCAGTTGCACCAGGCTGCGCCCCATGTCGAGCTGGCGGCCGTGTTCGTCGATGAGCTTGTAGTTCATCGAGAAGTGGTCGGGCAGGGCGTCGGGACGGAAGGCGTCGGGCGTCACCGCCCAGCCGCGGGCGTTCAGCCCCCGGGCTTCGAGGATGTAATCGATGAGGGGCCCGATCAGGCCCTGGCCCATCTTCTTCTCGTCGCCCCCGACGGCGGCGATGAATTCCTCGACAAATTCCGGCACCGGCACCAATTTCGCCCGAATCTTCTGGGGCAGGGTCTTGATGAGCTGCACCAGCTTTTCCTTCAACAGCCCCGGCACCAGCCATTCCATGCGCGCCGCCGGAATCTGGTTGAGTTGCGCCAGCGGCAGGGTCAGGGTCACGCCGTCCCGGGGGGAGCCGGGCTCGAAGTGGTAGCTGAGCGCATACTCCGCCCCGCCGACTTTCAGATGGTGGGGGAAGGCCTCCGTCGTCACCCCGGCGGCGGAATGGCGCATGAGGTCGTCCCTGGCCAGGAAGAGGAGCTTGGGGTTGTCCCGCTCCGCCTCTTTCCGCCAGTGGTCGAAGGTGGCGCCGTTGTGGATGCCCTCGGGAATCAGATGGTCGTAAAAAGCGAAGATGAGTTCGTCGTCAACCAGCACGTCCTGGCGGCGCTGCTTGTGCTCCAGGTGCTCGATATCGCGAATCAGCTTCTGGTTGTGCTGAAAGAAGGGCCAGCGTCTGGCGAAGGCGTCGTCGATCTCCTCTCCCACCAGGCCCTGGCGGATGAAAATCTCCCGCGCCTCGGCCGGGGCCAGGGGGCCGTAGTGGATGCGCCGCTTGGGGTTGATGACCACACCGTAGAGGGTGGTGCGCTCCCAGCCGGACACCTGCATGGATTTCTTTTCCCAGTGGGGGTCGAAAGTGCTGCGCTTGATCAGGTGAGCGCCCACTTTCTCCAGCCAATCCGGCTCGATGCGGGCGACGCAGCGACCGAAGAGCTTGGTGGTCTCGGTGATCTCGGCCGCCATGATCCACTTCCCGGCCTTCTTCTGCAGCGGGGAGGAAGGATGGATGAGGTAGCGGATGCCACGGGCTCCCAGGTAGTAGCCGGATTCGTCGGACTTGCAGCCGATGTTGCCCAGCAGCCCGGTCAGCAGCGCCTGGTGGATGCCCTCGTAAGTACCGGGCAGTAGGTTCTCCTTCCACCCCAGCTCGGTGACCATGGCGTGCAACTGGGTGTGCACCTCCCGCCACTCCCGCAGGCGCAGGTAGGAAAGAAAGTGGGCATGGCAGGTGTCCACCAGCTGCTTGTTCGATTTCTTGTGCTCGACGGCCTGCTGGAACCATTGCCAGAGCTTCCACCAGGCGAGGAATTCCGACTTCTCGTCGGCAAACTGCTTGTGCTTCTCGTCGGCCGCCTGCTGGCGGTCCTGGGGTCGCTCGCGGGGGTCCTGCACCGAAAGGCCGGCGGCGATGACCAGCACTTCCTTGAGGCAGCCGAGGTCCCGGGCGGCCACCAGCATGCGGCCGATGCGTGGGTCCAGGGGCAGCTTGGCCAGGGACTGGCCGACCGGGGTGAGGGCGTTGGCCTCGTCCACCGCCCCCAGCTCCTGCAAGAGGGCGTAGCCGTCGGCGATCGCCTTGGGCGGCGGCGGCTCGATGAAGGGGAAGCTCTCCACGTCGGTGAGCTTCAGGGACTTCATGCGCAGAATCACCCCGGCCAGGCTTGACCTCAGGATTTCCGGGTCGGTGAAGGGCGGCCGGGCGTTGAAGTCGGCCTCGTCGTAGAGGCGGATGCACACCCCCGCCGCCACCCGGCCGCAGCGCCCCGCCCGCTGCCGGGCCGCCGCCTGGGAGACCTTCTCCACCTGCAGCTGTTCGACCTTGTTGCGGTAGGAGTAGCGCTTGACCCGGGCGAGGCCGGTATCGACCACGTAGCGGATGCCGGGCACGGTCAGCGAAGTCTCGGCGACATTGGTGGCCAGCACGATGCGCCGGCCGCCGCCGGGCTTGAAGATGCGATCCTGCTCCTGGGCCGAGAGGCGGGAGAAGAGGGGCAAAATCTCGGCGTGGGCCGGATGGCGCTTCCGGAGCGCCTCGGCGGCCTCGCGGATTTCCCGCTCGCCGGGCAGGAAAACCAGGGTATCGCCGGGGCCGAGGCGGGCCAGTTCATTGACGGCGTCCACGATGGCATCGTAGAGGTCGCGCTCGTCGTCCTGCTTCTCCAGGTCCTCCACCGGCCGGTAGCGCACCTCCACCGGGTAGAGGCGGCCGGAAACCTCGATCACCGGGGCGTTCGAGAAATGCTGCGAGAAGCGCTCGGCGTCGATGGTGGCCGAGGTGATGATGAGCTTCAGGTCCGGCCGCCGGGGCAAGAGCTGCTTCAGGTAACCCAGCAGGAAGTCGATGTTGAGGCTGCGTTCGTGGGCCTCGTCGATGATGATCGTGTCGTAGGCCGACAGGTAGGGATCCCCCTGGCTCTCCGCCAGGAGGATGCCATCGGTCATCAGCTTGACCCAGGAATCCGGCGCCGTGCGGTCGTGGAAGCGGATCTTCACCCCCACCCCGGCGCCGACCTGGGTCTGCAGTTCCTGGGCCAGGCGCGTCGCCACCGAGCGGGCCGCCAGGCGGCGCGGCTGGGTGTGGCCGACGAGGCCCCGGGCACCGCGGCCCAGCTCCAGGCAAATCTTGGGCAGTTGGGTGGTCTTGCCGGAACCGGTCTCGCCGCAGACGATGACCACCTGATGTTTGGCGATCAGTGCAGCGATCTCGTCCCGCCGCTCATTGACCGGCAAATCGGCCTGGAATTGCGGTTTGGGCAGGCGTGCCCGGCGAGCAGCCACGGCGGCCTTCGATTTCTCCAGCAATTGGGCAAAATCCGCCTGGGTCTTCTCCCGCCGCGTGCCGGACCGGCCCATCTCGCGGGCCAGGGCGCGCAGGCGCCGGGCGTCCGCCGCAAGGCAGTCGTCGAGCGAGGGTGGAGCACCGGCCTGCCCGGTGCGGGGGTTACGGGGCTGCATGTCCAAGATCAGGGTGAAGCCGGTCTCCGCGGGGATTTTTGCTGGAAAAGCGGGATTTTCACCTTCCCCGGCCAAAGGACCGGGATTATTTTCGAAGCCGTCCCATTTACCAAGTGTTTCGATCATGGATCCCTACGGCGAATTTCTCGTCGGCCTGGAAGTCGTCCTCGCCCTAGCCGGCCTCCCGCTCTACTTTCAGTCCAGGCGTACCTCACGGCGCAATTACCGCAGCCACGAGACCTACCAGGCCATTGCCATCTTCATCCTGCTCCTGGCCGGCATCGCTGCATCCATGGCCATGTATGGCGCGGGGATGACCGAGGACATCATTTTCCTGCAAGCCCTCCTGCCGCCAATTCTGACCATCGGTCTCTGCGCTGCGGTTGTTTTCCGCGCCTCCAAGGCCCGCCTGTTCAGCCGGCGCCGTTACAAGCGGCACTGAAGCTCAGAGCCTGTGAATTTTTCGGGCGCGCCCGAGCGGCGTGCACAGGTGTACGCGATCAAGGCGCCAAGCACAGCCATAGCCCGGGCTATGGCGAGCATTGGCAACGCCGAGCGGGCGCAGCTGGGCATGACGAGCGGGGGTGAACGAAATTCTCACAGGCTCTCAAGCCCAGATGCGTTGGGCGCCCACGGTCACCAGCCCCAGGTATGTCGCCGCCAGGGAGCCCGCCAGATGCACGGAGGCCAGCCCGATGGCCCAGCCCGGCTGCCCGGCGAGAAGGCGCTCCACCACCTCGGCCGAATAGGTGGAAAAGGTCGTCAGCCCGCCCAGAAATCCCGTGATGGCAAAGAGCTTCAAGGCTCCCGGGAAATGCGTGTTGAGGTGGAAAAGCCCCACCGCAACGCCCACCAGATAGCCTCCGATCACATTGGCAACCAGGGTTCCCAGCGGCAGGGCGACGCAAAGAGGATTGAGGCCAAGCCCCAGGAGCCAGCGACACCAGGCACCCAGGGCGGCACCAGCGCCAACCGCCAGAAAGTTCAGGGGGGTGAGATGGTGCAGAGCGTTCATGGGCGGGAATTGTAGCGGCTCCTCCCGGGGTGACGGTTAAAATACCGCCACCATTCCCAGAGGTTTCCCCAGTGAGCAGCCCCAACAAGCCCGAAACAGCCCCCGCCGCCAATTTCATCAAGAACATCGTCGAAGGCGACCTCGCCGCCGGCAAGCACGCCCAGCGCCGCTGGGCCGGCCACCCCGGCGCCGCCACCGACCACGCCGCCGCCCCACTGGACCCAGCCAGGATTCGCACCCGCTTCCCGCCGGAGCCCAACGGCTACCTGCATTTCGGCCACGCCAAATCCATCCTGCTTAACTTCGGCCTCGCCCAGCAGTTTGGCGGCCGCTGCCATTTACGCTTCGACGACACCAACCCGGAGAAGGAAGAACAGGAATACGTGGATTCCATCGTGGACGCCGTGCAATGGCTAGGCTGTTCCTGGGTGGAGGGTGGCGAAACCAACCTTTACTACGCCTCCAACTACTTCGACTGGATGTATCAATTCGCCGAATACCTCATCCAGTCCGGCCACGCCTATGTGGACAGCCAGAGCGCCGAAGAGATGCGCGCCAAGCGCGGCACCCTCACCGAGGCGGGCAAGGACAGCCCCTTCCGTCAACGCAGCGCGGAAGAGAATCTCGACCTCTTCCGCCGCATGAAGGGCGGCGAATTCACCGACGGCGCCCATATCCTGCGGGCGAAAATCGACATGGCCTCACCCAACATCAACCTGCGCGACCCGGCCATCTACCGCATCCGCCACGCCACCCACCACAACACCGGCGACGCCTGGTGCGTGTACCCCATGTACACCTACGCCCACCCCATCGAAGACGCCCTGGAAAACATCACCCACTCCATCTGCACCCTGGAGTTCGAGGACCAGCGCCCCTTCTACGACTGGCTCCTGGAGCGCCTCGCCGAAGGGGGCCTCTTGCAGCGCCCGCTGCCCCAGCAGATCGAGTTCTCCCGCCTCAACCTCACCTACGTCGTGCTGAGTAAGCGGAAGCTCATTCAGTTGGTGGAGGAAAAGCACGTCGAGGGCTGGGACGATCCCCGCATGCCCACCCTGGTCGGCGCCCGGCGCCGCGGCTACACGCCGGAGGGCTTCCGTCTTTTCGCCGAGCGCATTGGCGTTTCCAAGTCCGATTCCCTCATCGAATACGGCCTGTTCGAGGACGCCCAGCGAGAAGTGCTCAACGAAGCGGCCCAACGCCGCATCGCGGTCCTCGACCCCCTGAAGCTCATCATCACCAACTACCCGGAGGGCCGAAGCGAAACCTGCCAGGCCCCCAACCATCCCTTGAAGCCGGAATTGGGCAAGCGCGACCTGCCCTTCGGCCGCGAGCTGTGGATCGAGGCCGAGGACTTCATGGAAGACCCCGTCAAGGGCTACCACCGCCTCTACCCCGGCAACATGGCCCGGCTGCGCTACGGCTACGTGGTCAAGTGCACCGGCTGCGAGAAGGATGCGGCCGGCCGCGTCACCGCCGTGCTGTGCGATTACCTGCCGGACACCAAATCCGGCACCCCGGGCGCCGACAGCGTCAAGGTCAAGGGCAATCTGCACTGGGTCTGCGCCGCTTCCGCCTACACCGCGGAAATCCGGCTCTACGACCGACTGTTCAAAGTGCCCGCTCCCGGAGCCGGCGAGCGGGATTTCCTGGACGACATCAATCCTCAGTCCAAGATCGTCATCACCGCCCAACTGGAACCGGCACTCAAAGCTGCCCAGCCCGAAGAGCGCTTCCAGTTCGAACGCCACGGCTATTTCGTCGCCGACCGGGTGGATTCCCGGGACGGTGCCCCGGTGTTCAACCGGGCGGTGACGCTGAAGGATGCGTGGAAGTAGGCGAAGCAATGCTTTTCCTGGGCCTCTTCCGCGCGCTCGATGCCCGTGGCGTCAATTACCTTCTGGTGGGCGGCTTGGCCATGAACATCCATGGGGTTCCCCGCATGACCCTGGATATCGACGTCGTTCAGGCCATGGATGAGGAAAACCTCGATCGTTTCATCGCATGTGCCGTCGAGCAGGGCCTGGAGCCGGTCATTCCAGTCCCCCTGGCGGCACGAAGGATCCAGCCATGCGCCGCCAATGGGCCGAAGAGAAGCGCATGATCCTAGAAACCTCAGTTGGACGAGCCCGTTGGTGCGTTCGGGCGGGCGCCTGGCGCGAAGCGACGACGCGGCAGGCTGATGCCTGCAAGGAGGAGCGACAAAGCCAGGCGCCCGCCCGGATGCGCCAGCGGGTTCGTAGCGGTGCCACCCAATGGGTGAGTGATTCGGAGTGGCACGGCGGTCGCGGGCAGAAGGCTTTCCGGGCATCGAGAAGCGGTCAACTGAGGTTTCTAGGATGCTAGCCCTCGTCCTACAGAATCGCTCCGCTGGCGTGCCCCTGATGGTCGACGTCCTGCTCGCCCCGCCCATCGATTTGCCCGCAGCCCTTGCCAGGGCGAAGCTCGCCGATCTGAATGGCATCTCCCTTCGTGTAGCCTCCATGGAAGACATGATCGCCTTGAAGAGCAACACCGGCCGCGCTCCGGACGAGAGCGACATCAATCAGCTCGAGCAACTGCGTAACCGACCCTGATACAACGGACTGTCACGGTGGCAACCACCACACCGTCAGCGAAGAGCAACTGGCGGCCTTCGCCCGGCTCACCCCGCTGCAAAGGCTCGATTGGGTCGAAGCGGCCCGGGAATTCACCCTCCTGACCGAAACGCCGGATAACCGCGAGCGGCGGCAACGCCTGCGGCAGGGCAAGACCATCGTCTGATCGCCGGCATGCCCTTGCGCTTGGCCGGCGCTACGTTTTGCAACACTCGCTTGCATTTCCCGGGTTGAAGGCGCCGCGGGGGAACCCTATCTTTCCCACGTCCCGCAGCGGCTTCGGCCGCCTCGGGATGCGGGCCGCCAGGGCCCGCCACCCCCTGAACTGCCCCCTTGCCTGCGAGGAAACAAAACCATGACGCCCCTTCGCCTCAAATTGACCGTTGCCGCCGTGGCCGTCGCCTCGGCCCTCACCGGCGCCTACTCCGCCAGCCATCTCGCCGGCATCGCAGACGCCCATGCCGCCCCCGCGCCGGCTCCCTCCGTCGCCCCTGCGGCAACCCAGCCCGCCCTCCCTGGCGCCCTGCCCGGCACCGTTCCCGACATGAGTGCCATCGTCACCGCCAACGGGCCCGCCGTGGTCAATATTGGCGTCTCCGGAAGTCGCCGTACCGCCAACGGTCCCGAGTCCTTCCCTCTGGAACCGGACGATCCTTTCTATGAGTTTTTCCGCCACTTCCGCGGCCTGCCCCAGCCCGGCGGCAAAGTGCCGGTACGCGGCCAGGGTTCGGGCTTCATCGTCAGCGCCGACGGCACCATCCTGACCAACGCCCATGTGGTGGAGGGTGCCGAGGAAGTCGTCGTCAAGCTCACCGACCGGCGCGAATTCAAGGCCCGGGTGCTGGGCCTTGACAAGGCGAGCGACGTCGCCGTGCTCAAGATCGACGCCAAGGGCCTTCCCGCGGTGCGCATCGGCAGCGCCAACGCCACCCGGGTGGGCGAATGGGTCCTGGCCATAGGATCGCCCTTCGGCTTCGAAAACAGCGCCAGCGCCGGCATCGTCTCGGCCAAGTCCCGCGCCCTGCCCGACGGCAGCTACGTGCCCTTCATCCAGACCGACGTGGCGGTCAATCCCGGCAACTCGGGCGGCCCGCTCTTCAACATGGCGGGCGAGGTCATCGGCATCAACTCGCAGATTTTCTCCAGGAGCGGTGGCTACCAGGGCCTCTCCTTCGCCATTCCCATCGAGCTCGCCATGAACGTCGAACGCCAGATCGTCGCCCATGGCAAGGTGCAGCGAGGCCGCCTCGGCATCACCATCCAGGAAGTCGATCAGCCCCTGGCCGAATCCTTCGGCCTCAAGCGCCCGGCCGGCGCCCTGGTGAGCGCGGTGGAAAAGGGCAGCCCCGCCGCCCGGTCCGGGCTGGAACCCGGCGACGTCATCCTGTCCATCGACGGAAAGGCCATCGGCAGTTCGGTGGAATTGCCTGCCACCGTGGCCGCGCTGGCGCCGGGAAGTTCCGCCCGCCTCGAAGTCTGGCGCCAGGGCGGGAGCCGAAGCGTTGACGTCCAGGTGGGCAAGTTCGAGGACGAGCGGCTGGCCTCGTCCGAGCCCGCTGCCGGCCCCGCCGGCGGTCGCCTGGGCGTGGCTGCCCGCGCCCTCACGCCGGAAGAAGCCCGGCGCGCCGAGATCAAGGGAGGTGCCGTCGTCCAGGAAGTCCGCGGCGCTGCCGCCCGGGCAGGCCTGCGCCCCGGCGACATCATCGTCGCGCTTGATGGCCGGGCCGTGAGCAGCCCGGAGCACCTGAAAGACCTAGTGGGCAAGGCCGGCAAGCGGGCCGCCCTGCTCGTCGAGCGCGGGGACGCCCGCCTCTTCGTCCCCGTCGAGTTGGGCTAGGCAAACCCTGATCTGCCCCGCAAAACAACGATTCATTGCCAACCGTGAAATATTTTTGTTGCAGTGCAGCAAAAGAAGGGGCATAATTCACCCGTCTCCTCCACTCCTTCAGGAATGGTTAAACCCGCCCCACCGGCGGGTTTTTTTTGCCCCGCGGCCGGCTTCCCGCCGCCGGAATCCGCCGGTATAGTCGCCGCACGCCGGAACCGGAGACCGCCATGGCCTGGAAGACTTCCCTATTGAGCCTCCTACGCAGCAACCTCCTGGCCATCATCAGCCTGCTGATCGCCCTCGCCAGCCTCTCCTACAACACCTGGCGCAACGACGCCACAGAGGCCAACCGCAATCAGCGGGCCGCCGGATTCGCCGCTCTGCAGGAACTCGCCGCCCTGCAACTCCTCACCGACCACATCACTTACGGCAACGACCACAACAAGGGTGACCCCATCGCCGGCTGGACGCGGGTCATCTTCATCTGCGACCTGGCGCGCCTGACCGCACCGGATTTGGAAGCCCAGTCGCTGCGCCTGAAGGATTCCTGGGCGACCCACGTGGGGAGCCTGGACGATGACGAAGCGGCCAACAAAGCCGTCTCGAACGAGATCGCCGCCATGCGCGAGGGAACCCTGAAAGCTCTGCGCAACCTGCGCTGAAACTCGCCCACGGGGCGCCGCCTTGCAGCACCCCCGCCGGAACTCTCCTCCTTCACCCCCTCCTTCACCCCCTCTGCATTGGCGCAGCGCAGGCTTGCCGGTATAGTCGGAGCGGATTTCCAGCGCCTTCCTTACGCCCCATCATGACCTTCACCGCCCAACTGGCCGCCGCCTGGGAGAAAAACGACTCCCTGCTCTGCGTCGGCCTGGACCCCGATCCCGCCAAATTCCCCGCCCACCTCAAGGGCCGGGACGACGCCATTTTCGCCTTCTGCGCTGCCATCGCCGACGCCACGGCCGATCTGGTGTGCTGCTTCAAGCCGCAGATCGCCTACTTCGCCGCCCGCCGGGCCGAGGATCAACTGGAGGCCCTCATCGCCCACCTGCACGAAAATCACCCCGGCATCCCGGTCATTCTCGATGCCAAGCGGGGTGACATCGGCTCCACCGCCGAGCAGTACGCGGTGGAAGCCTTCGAGCGTTTCCGGGCCGATGCCATCACGGTCAATCCCTACATGGGCCGCGACTCGGTCGAGCCTTATCTGGCCTACCCGGACAAGGGCGTGATCCTGCTCTGCCGCACGTCCAATCCCGGCGGCAGCGACCTGCAATTTCTCGACGTGGGCGGTCCCACCGCCCCGGAGCGTCTCTACGAGCGCGTCGCCCGCCTGGTGGCCAGGGAATGGAACAGCACCGGCCAGTGTGCCTTGGTGGTGGGGGCCACCTTCCCGGCCGAAATCGCCCGGGTGCGGGAGATCACCGGCGACCTTCCCCTGCTGGTCCCCGGCATCGGCGCCCAGGGCGGCGATATCGAGGCCACCGTCAAGGCCGGCCGCAGCGCTGCCGGCAGCGGACTGATGATCAACTCTTCCCGCGCCATCCTCTAC
Source organism: Dechloromonas sp. (assembly GCA_016790965.1). GTDB lineage: Bacteria > Pseudomonadota > Gammaproteobacteria > Burkholderiales > Rhodocyclaceae > SSSZ01. Next base: position 34,849 of record JAEUNZ010000045.1, on the reverse strand, counting down.
GCGGGTCAGGGCGAGGATTTCTCCAGCGCCGCCCGGGCCGCTGCCCGGGAAACGCGTGATGCCATCAATCGCTACCGCTGAAGAGTCGACCCCAAGGCCATGTTGAAGGACAGCACCCCGATGCTTTCGCTTTTCCCCTCACCCGCCCTGCGAACACGGGGAAACACCAAACACGCCCCCCGTCTTTTTACTTGAGGAACGCCCCATGCGCCTGGAAGACCAGAGAGAAAGCGACAACGTCGAGGACCGCCGGGGCAGTGGAGGCGGCTTGCCTAGCGGCCGCCTGGGCATCGGAGGCATCGTCCTCGCCCTGGTGGTGAGCTACTTCACCGGCATCAATCCCATGACCCTCCTTGGGCTGGTGGAGCACGTACCCGCGGCGCGCCAGGAAGCCCCGGCCCAACGCCCTCCGGCCGACGACCCCATGGCCCGCTTCGTGTCCCGGGTTCTCGCTTCGACCGAAGACACCTGGCGGGAAATTTTCCAGGCCTCCGGCCGCCGTTACGAAGACCCCAAGCTGGTCTTGTTCACCGGCTCCACCCCCACCGCCTGCGGCACCGGCCAATCAGCCATGGGGCCCTTCTACTGCCCGGGAGACCACAAGGTCTATATCGACCTCGCCTTTTTCCGCGACCTCAAGGAACGCTTTCGGGCGCCCGGCGACTTCGCCCAGGCCTACGTCATCGCCCATGAGGTGGGCCACCACGTGCAAAACCTTCTGGGCATTTCCGCCAAGGTGCAGGAAGCGCGCCAGCGATCCCGGGAGGCCGAAGGCAACGCCCTCTCGGTGCGCCTGGAACTCCAGGCCGACTGTCTGGCCGGCGTCTGGGGGAAGCGCACCGAAACCATGAAGGACGTCCTCGAACCCGGCGACCTGGAAGAGGCCCTCACCGCCGCCACCGCCATCGGCGACGACCGCCTGCAACAGCAGGCCCGCGGCCATATCGTCCCGGAAAGCTTCACCCACGGCACCTCGGCCCAGCGCGTGCGCTGGTTCCGCCGCGGATTCGACAGCGGCGACATGAACCAGTGCAACACCTTCGCCGCCAGGGAGCTCTGAGCGACGGCGGCGGCAGATCCCGGTGCTCCGCAAGGGGTGCGGAGACGCTGCGCTTTTTTCGCACTAGAATCCCCGGGTACGCAACCAGACGCCAGCGATAGGACCAGCGTCGCCCGGGCTGCCCCGCCCCTTGGTAGTCAGTCACACAGGTTCCGCTATGTTCGGCCCGCCCCGCATCCCCGCTCGCTTTGTCGCTCATCCTCGCCATAGCTTCGGCTATGGCTGCGCTTCGCTTCGCGCGCCCGGGGCGCGGAGGCGCGCCTCGGCATCCACGCAAACCTGTGTGACTGACTACTAGGGAGTTCCGTGATCGCCAAAACCGTCTCCTTCCTGCAACACCTCACGGGCTGGCGCCTCGTCGTGGCGGTTTCCAGCATCGCCATGGCCCAGGCCCTGCTCATCGTGGCAGCGCTCTCCCTGGGGCTGCGGGGTCGGGTTGACGGCGATTTTCTCCTGGCCTGCTTCATCACCACCGCCATCGTGGCGCCCACCTGGGTCGCCCTCCTGGGTCGGGCCCTGCAAGCTCTGGCCCGCCGCACCCACGTCCAGATGGCCGCCCGGGCGGAACAGGCGGAAAGCCGCCTGCGCATCGCCCTGGAGGCGGCCGACGAGGGGGTGTTGATGGTGGCCGCCGATGGCAGCGTCCTGGCCATGAACCAGCGTTTTCTCGAGCTGTGGCACGTGCCGCCTGAACTGGGCGCCAGCGGCCAGGACGCGCAACTACTCAGCCACGTACTCGATCAACTGAGCGACCCGGACGCCTTCCTCGCCCAGGTGCGGAAGCTCTACGGCACCGACGACGAGTCCCGGGACACCCTTCTTTTCAAGGACGGCCGCGTCTTCGCGCGTTACACCCGGGCACTGTCCGTCGCCGGCGAGAAGGGCCGCATCTGGTGCTTCCGGGACGTCACGCAGCAAGCGCGCACCCAGGCTGCCCTCACCGAGCAGGAGGAGATTTTCCGCACCATCGTCACCCAGGCCAGCGACGCCATCGCCCTCCTCGACGCCGAATCCCTGGCCTTCGTCGAATTCAACGACGCCGCGGCGGAAGGGCTTGGACATCCCCGCGGGGATTTCGGCCGGCTTTGCCTGCCCGATCTCGTTGCCCGCGGGGACGGGCTCCTGGCCTCCCTTCCCGGCCGTTCCGGCGAGGCGATCCGCCACCGGGAGACCCGCCTGCTGCACCGGGACGGCTCGTCCCGCAGCGTGTCCCTCAGCCTGAGGACCATCGAGCTGCAGGGCCGGCGGCGCATCGTCGCCACCTGGTCCGACATCACCGAACGCAAGCGCAGCGAAGAGGCCCTGCGGGTGAGCGAGCAAAAGCTGCTCACCATCCTGGACAACGTGGATGCCTACATCTACCTCAAGGACATCGATGGCCGCTACCTCTTCGCCAACCGGCCGGTGCGCCAGCTGTGGCAGGCGGAAATGGAGGCCATCGTCGGCAAGGGCGACGAAGCCTTCTTCGATGCCCCCACCGCCGAGGCCATCCGCCGCAACGACCGCCGCGTCCTGGACGGCGGGGAAACCCTGCGCGTCGAGGAGAAGAACACCGTCCCGGCCACCGGTCAGACGGCCAGTTACCTGTCGACCAAGCTGCCCCTGCGGCGGCCGGACGGCGGCATCTATGCCCTGTGCGGCATTTCCATCGACATCAGCGAGCGCCTCGCCGCCGAGGGCGCCCTGCGCCAGGCTGAGGAAAAGTCCCGAACCCTCGCCACCCTGCTACGGCTGATGTGCGACAACGTCCCGGACATGATCTGGGCCAAGGACACCGAGAAGCGCTATCTCTTCGCCAACAAGGCCCTGTGCGAACAACTGCTGTGCGCCGACACCACCGACGAACCTATCGGCCGCACGGACGTCCATTTCGCCCTGCGCCAGCGGCAGGCTCACCCGGAAGATCCCGGCTGGCACACCGTTGGCGAACTCTGCCAGGATTCGGACAGCGTCACCCTGGACAGAGGAGCGCCCTCGGTCTTCGAGGAATTCGGCGCGGTGCGCGGGCGGCATCTCATCCTGGACGTCCACAAGGCCCCCTTCGTGGATGCCGAGGGGCACGTCATCGGCACCGTCGGCTCGGCGCGGGACATCACCGAACGCAAGCGCATCGACGCGGAACTGGAGAAGCACCGCCACCACCTGGAGGCCCTGGTCCAGGAGAGGACCGCCGCCCTCTCCATCGCCAAGGAAGCCGCCGAGGGCGCCAACCGGGCCAAGAGCACCTTCCTCGCCAACATGAGCCACGAGTTGCGCACGCCGATGAACGCCATCATCGGCCTCACCCACCTCCTGAGCCGTTCCAGCACCGATCCTGGACAAATGGGCAAACTCGCCTCGATCACGGCGTCGGCCAACCATCTCCTGCAACTCCTTAACGACATCCTCGACCTGTCCAAGATCGACGCCGACCGCATGACCCTGGAGGAAGCCCCCTTCACCCTGGGCGGTCTGGCCTCCAACCTGGAGACCCTCCTCGGCCACAAGGCCGCAGCCAAAGGGTTGGACCTCGCCTTCGACCTGCCCGCCGAGGCCCGGGAACCCGTCCTGCTGGGTGATCCCTTGCGCCTGCAGCAGATCCTCATCAACCTCATCAACAACGCGATCAAATTCACCGACCAGGGTCACATCACCCTGAGCGCGGTCGTCGCCGCAAACACGGCGGCTCGCCTCGCCATCGTCTTCACCGTCGAGGACACGGGGATCGGCATGGCGCCTGAAGTCGTCCAGCGCATCTTCGACCCCTTCGAGCAGGCCGATGGCTCCACCACACGCAAGTACGGAGGAACAGGCCTCGGGCTCACCATTTGCCAGAAGCTGGTGCGAGTCATGGGCGGCGACATAGAAGCCAGCAGCACCCCGGGCCAGGGCAGCCGCTTCACCTTTCACCTGGAATTCTGGAAAGCGGACCGGCCGGCGCCGGACGCCCTGCCCGCCTCAGACACCGAGGCCCGCCTGCGCAATGCCCACGCCGACACCTGCATCCTGGTGGTCGAGGACGACTGGATGAATCGCGAAGTCATCCGCGAATTGCTGGGCGAAATCGTCGGCTTCGAGGTCGACCTCGCCCACGACGGGCAACAGGCGGTGGAACTGGCATGCAGCCGGCGCTATGCCCTCATCCTCATGGACGTGCAGATGCCCATCCTGGACGGCCTGGAGGCGACCCGTCGCATCCGCGCCCTGGCCGCACACAGAACGCCCATCGTGGCCCTGACCGCCAACGCCTTCGCCGACGACCGCGCCCGCTGCCTGGCCGCGGGCATGGACGACTTCGTCACCAAGCCGGTGGACCCGGACCTCCTCTTTGCCACCGTACTGCGCTGGCTGGAAAACCCGACCGCCCGGGCAGACGGCGCGTAAACGGAAGCGGGGCGCCACGAAGGGCGCCCCGCTGGCAGATTGGAGCCTGTTCAAGCTTTGGGTTTTGACGGCGAGCTCATCTGCTTGTCGTCCTTGGCCTTGTCTCCGGGGCACGCGAGCGCAGACAGGCTGGAAAGGGCGAAAAAGGCGGCCAGAAGGCCGGCGACGCAACGTTTCATGGGATCTCCTTGTGAACAGGACAGGGGTTCGATTACTCTAGCCGGCCGAAGTTCATTGCACAAGCCGCAGGCACTGTGGCACTTTCTTCGATGCCCGGACCAACTACCCTTCGCCCACGCCCTGCCATGTCATGTTTTTCGATTGTCATGGCGATCCTCGTCACCGCAAGCCTCCCCGCCTGGGCTCTCCCGCACCACGACCCAGTTCCGGGCGGTGTGGCTGTAGTCGATGTTGAGGATGCGTCCGCGCCAATACCCGTCGCGCACCTTGAGGGTCGCCGTCTTGCCGTCGTCCAGCACCGGACGCGCTGGTTTGCCTTGATCGGCATCGCCCTCGACACCCCGCCCGGACCGTTGCCTTTTAGTGTCACCGGGGGCGCGCAGACCCGCATGCTCAACATTGACGTACGGCCCAAGCTCTACCCCACCCAGCGCCTGACCATCCGCGACCGGCACAAGGTGGAACCCGACGAAGCCGAGCTTGCCCGCATCGCCCAGGAAAAGGAAATCACCGACGCCATCAAGGCCACCTTCCGCGAGGGCCGGGTGGAGACTGATTTTCTGCAACCCACCGCCGGCCCCCTGTCCTCCCGTTTCGGCCTACGCCGCATCTTCAACGGCCTGCCGCGCAATCCCCACGCCGGCCTCGACGTGGCCGCAGCCACGGGTGCCGCGGTGCGGGCACCCGCTGCCGGTGTGGTGGTCAGCGCCCGGGACTACTTCTTCAACGGCAACACCGTCTTCATCGACCATGGTCAGGGACTGGTCACCGCCGCCATGCACCTCTCCCGCATCGACGTGGAAGAAGGGCAGGCGGTGAAGCGCGGCGACCTCGTTGGCGCCGTCGGCGCCACCGGCCGCGTCACCGGCCCCCACCTGCACTGGGCGGTGTTCCTCAATGGGACGGCAGTGGACCCCGAACTGTTTCTCCAGCACCCCTGAACCCGATCAGGAAGGCGCCTTGCCGGTAGCCGCGCTGGCCGTCGGCGGCGCCGGAGGCGCATAGTCCGGCACCCGGTTCTTCACCGCCGGCTGGGACATCAGATAGGCGAATATCGCCCGCAGGTCCTCGTCGGATCGTTGGCCGACAGCTTCCCAGGGCATCGGCGGCATGATCGGACGGGCGGCGCCCAGATGCTTGCCGGTGCGCATGGCCTGGATGAAATCCTTCTCGCGCCAGGCGCCGATGCCGGTTTCGCGGTCCGGCGTCAGATTGGCGGCGTATGTAGTACCCCAGGGGCCGACGAAGGCAGTCATGGTAGCTGACCCCACCCAGTTCCAGGCCGGCGCGAGTTTGGGCGGCGCGGGCAGCTTGAGTTCCTCGGGATGCCCGGAAAGTCCGCGGGCGACATCCTTCTCCGGGCCCTTGGCGCCCATCTTGAAAGGGGTGTGGCAGGTGATGCAGTCGCCTTCGGCAACAAGTCGTGCGCCACGCTTGACGAGGGCTGCATCGCCGCCGGCCATGGCGCTGGTGGAAACGAGTGCGGCGGCAATCGCCAAAGCGCAGAGGGAAGATTTGGGGTTGGGATGCATTGCTGAACTCCTTGTGTGGTTGCTGTTTAATTTCACACGGTCTGGTGCCGGCAGAGCCGTTCCGCCGCCGCCGCAATGGCTTCGGGCTGAGGCACGAAGGCTTGCTCCAGCGGATAGCTGGCGGCCACCGGAGCATCCGGCCCGCCGAGGCGAATGATGGGTGCCTTGAGCGCGGCGAAGGCTTCTTCCGCCACCACCGCGGCCACTTCGGCGCCGACGCCGCACAGACGATTGGCCTCGTGCACCACCACCAGTCGCCCGGTCTTTGCCACCGAAGCCAGCACCGTGTCGGCATCCAGCGGCTTCAAGCTCCGCAGATCGATGACTTCGGCAGCGATGCCAGTGGCAGCCAGAGTATCCGCGGCCTGCAGGCAGTGATGCACGGTCTTGCCGTAGGAGACGAGGGTCACATCCCGACCTTCGCGTGCCACGACCGCTTTGCCCAGAGGCACTACCGCCTCTTCAACCGGCACTTCGCCGGACTGATGCAGCAGGCCGATGTCGAGGAAGAACAACACCGGGTTGTCGTCGCGGATGGCCGCTTTGAGCAGGCCCTTGGCATCGGCGGGGTTGCTGGGCATGACAACCTTGAGGCCGGGACTATGGACGAACCACGCCTCGACGTTGTGGTTGTGCTGGGCGCCAACCCCCCAGCCGGCCCCGGTCATGGCCAGGGTAACCAGGGGGAAGGAAAACTGTCCGCCGGACAGATAGCGCAGCTTGCCGGCGCTATTGACCAGCTCGTCCATGGCATAGCACATGAATGGCGCAAAAAGCAGGTCGATGACCGGTCGCAGGCCGGTGCCGGCGGCTCCCACCGCCGTCCCGGCGATGATGCCCTCGGCGAGCGGCGTATTGCGCACCCGCAGGGCGCCGAATTCTTCCACCAAATCACGGCGCTTGGTGGCGATGCCTTCACCGAAGGCGATGACGTTGCGGTCGCGGCGCATTTCCTCGGTGAGGGCAGCACCGACAGCATCCTGGAGAGTCAGGGTGGGCATGGGTCAAGCCTCCCGAAGGGCCACCCCGAGGGCGGCGGCGCCCCCCCGGGGGGCGGCGGGTAATGGGAGCGTGGCGGTCATCTTTTCTCCTTAGGCATAGACGCCAGCCGCCAGCTCGGCGACGGCGGGAAATGGGGAGGCATCGGCAAAAGCGCGGGCGACGGCAATGTGGGTCGCCACCTTGTCGGCGAGTACGGCGGCCTCGGCTGTGGTGAGGACGCCTGCGGCCAGCAGCCGCTCCCGGTAGAGAGCAACGGGATCCCGCGCCTTCCATGCCGCCAGCTCAGCGGCATCGACATAGCCTTGGTCGTCCGGTTCGAAATGGCCGCGGGTGCGGTAGGTATAGGTTTCCAGCAGGAAGGGCCGGCCACTCGTGCGCACCTGGTTGGCCGCCTCGCTGGCGGCGGCGAGAACCGCCGCGACGTCGTTGCCATCGACGCTGCGCGAGGGAATACCGTAGCCCGCCGCCCAGTCCGTCACGTGGTCGTGCCCAATCGCTTCCCGCCGGTGGACAAAGGCCTGCCAGTGGTTGTTCTCGCAAATATAGAGGATGGGCAGGTTCCACAGGGCGGCGAGGTTGAGGGATTCGTGGAAGCTGCCCTCGCAGGCCGCCCCGTCGCCGAAGAAGCAGGCGACGATGCCCGGCCGGCCAAGCATCGTCTGGGAGAGGGCGACACCGGTGGCCAGGGACAACTCGGCGCCGACGATGGTGGAAGTGAGCACGACCCCCAGCTCCTTGACGGAAATGTGCAGGGAGCCGCTGTGTCCGCCGCAATAGCCGTCACTACGGCCCATGACCTCGGCCAGCAGGCGCCCGGGATCGGCGCCCCGGGCGAGGAGATGCCCGGCGCTGCGGTGATTGGTGAGGATCAGATCGTCCGCCGCCAGGGCATTGACCACGCCGACGGCGGCGGCCTCCTGGCCGACCGAGGTACAGGTGCCGGGCACCTGGCCGGCCGCGCTGCCAGCGACGATGGCCTCTTCGTAGGCCCGGATGAGGAGCATCTGCTCCAACAGTCGCGGATCGTCAAGATTGGGCTTCATGCTTGCTCCCGTGTTTGTCATGGAAGCAAGTCTAGGCCGCCCGGGAAGCCTTGCAAGACGGGCAACCGCCCCTTACGAATCTTTTAAGAAGCGCTGAATGAACATTTAAGAAGAAGGCCTCTTTCAGCCCTCCGTAAGGTGCAGCGGCCTCCCCACCACGAGGTTGAAACGGCCCCGACCGGCCTTGTCGATGCGGATGCCGGCATCCCGCTCTTCCAGGCGCCGCTGCAGGAGGACAAGGCGGGCTTCCAGATTGTCGCTGACGCCCGGTAGGCGAATGCGGGGATCGACCCGCAGACCCTTGTTGGTGAAGCTCGTCCGCTTACGTTCGACGAAATCGGTGAGGAGCGCCCAGAGAATAGCCCCGGCGACCCCCTTGATCAGGTAGTCGTCGTCGATGAAAACGCTGTCGTTGGCTGCAAAGTGGCGTACCGACAGTGGTAGCCCGGCCGGTGCAGGGACCGGGGTCTCGCCGACGGGCGTATCGTCTACCAGTTCTTCGTCCCGCTGATGATGGAGCATCGCCAATCCGAGCTGGGCGGCGAAAGCCACCAGGGCATCCTCGTCGTCGTAGCCGAAATGCAGGCTGGCGACGCTTTCCACGTACAACACGCCGATCAGGCGGTCGATGGCGGTTATCGGTACGGCCAATTGGCTGCACGCCTCCGGCAGTCCAGGCAGGGGAATGGCCGTCTCCAGGGCATCCTCCTGGCCCTCGGCGGCGATGCCGTCACGCACGGTGCGCCCGTAGGCGTACTCGCTGGTCATGAAGCCGATGCGGATGGGCGTCCTCTCCCGGGCACAGATACCAATGACCCCGGCCCCAACCGGAATCTCCGAACCTATTCCGGACTCGGGATAGCCACGGCTGGCCAGCGTGTAGAGACGGCCCCGGCCTTCGTCGTGCATGAGAAGCATGACCTGATCGATGCCGAATTCGTCGGCCAAGGCACCAAGCGCCGTCTCCAGAAGGCTGGCCAGGTTGGCGCAGCCGGCCAGGCGCTGGTTGGCACGCCGCAGGGCAGTGAGGAAATTGACCGCGGGCGGCGGCGGCGCCAGCGTCGAACCGGGGACTTGCTCGATGGCCAGCACCCGGTAGATATCCGACCCCAGCAGGCGGAAAACCCCCGCCATACCAAAGTGGGAGGCGATGCCGGCAAGCTTGGCCCTCATTTGCTCGAAAACGGGCCCGGCGGTCTCCGTGCGCAGGTACTGCAGGGTCAACCGGTACTGGGCGCCGGTCAGGTGGCTGCTGATTAACAGACGTACCGGAGATCCCGCCAGGACGTTCTGCCGCGTCGTGTTGAAAAACTGATAGGTCAGCGCCACGTGCTGGTTGTCTATGAACTGAACCTGGGAGAGGTAGGCGAGATTGGGCATGCCCTCCCGGTCACAGGTGGCGATGAGGCCGGGAATGACCCCCTCCAGGCACTCGCGGATGGTCTCCAGGCGTGGCGTCATTTCAGGGGCTCGCCAGCATGGGGGCCAGGCGTCTGGGTGAATACGGCGCAGGGCGTGAACACCACCGCCGCCAGGTCATCGGGATCACAAGCGTAGAGGGTACGGACGATGGACTCTTGCACACCGAGGGGCACCACCTCCAGGATGAATTCCTCGGTGTGGCGGCCGATGCGCTGAAGATCGCCGGGCTCCACTGCGGTGATCTGGGCATCCCGGCCTTTGAGCTGTACGGTGCGGTGGGTCGACGGCTGGCTGAAATTGCTGGCTACCCGCCCGCCGCTGGCGATATTGGCCAAGAGTTCGCGGCACGGCGTTCGATTGAGAAAGATGACCACCCGTCCGTCACCCAGCACCTTGCACCCCAAGGCCCGGATCATGGAGCCCAACCCATTCGCATCGCACGACGCCAGATTGACGCTCACCCCACCCTGGATGAAGGCCGCGTGTTCCTTGTCCAGCACATTTCCCCCACAGGATGAAGACGCCCGCGCCATATTTGGCGCATTATGCCTAACAGGCAGCGATCAGGGCCATTGACCGGGCACGGGCGGCCCCCGCTGCTGTCAGGCATCACTGGAACAGCGGGAGAATTCTGAGCTGGGTAACTGCCCCCCTTATAGCGAGTGGTCACTATGTCCCCCACCCTCATCCCTTTGCACCCCGGGGCACCACCCAAACCATGCCTCGGCGCCCCCTGCAACGGCTGTGGCGTCTGTTGCACCGCCGAAACCTGCCCCCTGGGCCGTCTCGTATTCTTGAAAGTGCGCGGCCCCTGCCCGGCCCTGGAGTGGGATCCCCAATTGTCACGTTACCACTGCGGGTTAGCCGACAATCCTGAGCGCTACCTCGCCTGGCTACCTCGTCCTTTACGCGGTCTTGCCCGCCCTATCGCGCTGCGCTGGATCGCATCCGGAATCGGCTGTGACTCCGATTCGCAGGCAGTCTGAAATTCCGGGAACGAACCCACCCTTCCAGTTGCCTCTCGGAAGGCGAGCACCGCCGCACTCCCGGGGTATCGGGGAAGACCCTGATCCGCAGCCGCCCGAAGTCCCCACGGCGGGGTGCGGCGATCCCGGATAATGTCACTCAACGACATTGGAATCCAAACCATGCGCTTGCAGACCCGTTTCAGCCTTGCCCTCCTCGCACTCTCCGTCGCCGGCTTCGGCCTGAGTGTCGGAGTCACCTACCGCGTTCTCCTGGCCAACGCCAAGGACGAAGTCCTCCGCAACGGTGCTCTGATGATGGAAACCGCCCTCGCCGTACGCAGTTATACGGTCGACGAGATCAAACCCCACCTCGATCCTCTGCTCGCTCGGGAATTCCTGCCCCAGACCGTCCCCGCCTATTCCGCCGTGGAAACTTTCACCCGGCTGCAGAAGAAGTACCCGGAATACAGTTATCGCGAGGCGGCCCTCAACCCCACCAATCCCCGCGATCTCGGCAATTCCTGGGAAACCGCCATCATCCGTGGCTTCCGCGAGCGCGACGCCAAGGAGGTGGTCGGCGAGCGCCGTACCGTCACCGGGACCAGTCTTTACATCGCGCGGCCCATCCGCATCACGAACGCCGCCTGCCTGGGCTGCCACAGCACCCCGGAGGCGGCACCGGCTTCCCTGATTGCCCGCTACGGCGACAAGAATGGGTTCGGCTGGCAGCACAACGAGATCATCGGAGCCCAGATCGTCACCGTACCGATGAATCTGGCCGAGAAAAGCGCCGTGCAGGCGTTCTGGGCCTTTGCCTCGGTGCTGGCCGGCATCTTCGCGGCCATATTCCTCGTGGTGAATCTGATGCTCTCACGGCTGGTGATCACCCCATTGCGCCGCATTGCCCTGGGCAGCGAAGAGATCAGCAAGGGCAATCTCGACCTGGCCGAGTTCCCCGAACGGGGTGCCGAAGAAATCCGCAATCTGGAAGCCAGTTTCAACCGTCTACGGCGCAGTGTCGAAAAAGCGATGCGATCCGCGCAAATCCAGAAATAGTGCACGACTCCCATGAGCGATAGCCTCAACACGCCGCGGCCCGCCACGGTCTTCGCTCTATCTCTTGACCGGCTGCGTGGCACCGAAAGCTGGGGAAGCCTGGAAAAAGCCTTCTCTGGACGGCTGGGGGCCACCGTCGCTGGAATCTGTTCCATTGCCAAACTACCTGACGAGGAGAATCCAAGCTACCTGGCCGTCGTCATTGACGGAACTGCCCAGGCGCTTGCCCCCTTGCGCCGCCTCCTGGCATTACAACAGGACTTCGCCCAGTCGCACCCGGACTGCCGCGTACGCCTTCTCGCCCACCACGGACTCGTTTTTGCCAGTTCCGGCGGTTTCCTGGGTTCGGCGGTACGCGCCGCTCGGCGGCGGCTTGGGCAGATTCCGGCAGAATGCACAGCGGCCGCCAGCGAGGAGTTCGTCGCTTATGCAATGGCCTGGAAAGGGGCTCCGGTGGTCTTTCCTCCTCTCGAAGCGGTACGGGGGCTGTACGCCGTAGCCTTCACGACACCCCAGGGAACTGGAGAGGGCAGCGCCGCGTCCCTGGAAAACCTTGCTCCGCGCTTCAAGTCCCTTCTGGCCGTCCATCTGGGGCCCTTTGCCGAAGTCCTCACCGATGCTGCGCTGCGCACGGCGCGCAGTCCCCATCAACTCATCGAGGAACTGGCGGCAGAAATCGACCGGGAAGCAGACCGCCAGATATTCAGAACCCAGGCCCAGGCGCTCCTGGATCAGGCTTAGGACGCGGCTCCAGAGGGTGGGGCAAAGCACGCCGCTTGACCATGGACCACGCCGTCGGCACCCAGCAGGTTCCACACGGTGGCCGCATTGATGTGAAAACGCCGCCCGTCGGCGGTGATGCGCACACCGGAGTAATCATCGATGTACCCCTTGCACCGTACACGCGCCAGAAGCCTGGCGCGTTCTTCCCGTGCCTGAAGTTCGGCCGAGAAACGCGACGGGAGCCGCGTAAATGAAGCGAAGTCCAGTGAAAAGACCTCCAGTGCCAGTCGATTGCCGTAGAAGAAAACCGGGTCGGACTCGGTACCGTGTGCGACGATGACTAGCGGAGCCTCCCACAACGCCCGCGCCACGCCGAACCCTGGAGGAACCAGCAGTCTCCCGGTCAGGCGGCGGTAGCTGTCGGCCATGAGGGGCAGGCGGGGATCTTCCGGGGGAACCATGGGGCGCCATGATACCGGTGCCCGCCCTGCTTGACGCTTGCGCCGCGCGCCCCATAAACTGCAGCGCATGGATTCCCTCGTCTCTTTCTTCGCCTTCCTGCTGACCACTTCCCTGATCTGCCGCGTAGCCCTGCGCCGCTGGCAGATGGGTGGGCGCGTGGCCCGGGCGAAAATTCGATGACCAGCTAGAGTCGTCTCGTTCCCAAAAGGCCGCGCACCGCAAGGTTCGCGGCCTTTTTCTTTGTCTGTTCCCCAAGCTGTTCCGGAGATCGCCATGCCTCTGACCCGTTCCACCCCGGCCGACATTCGCCACGCCTGCCTCATTGCTTTCGCGCCCGGCTCAGTCCCTCTAGCCGGTCCGGCCCAACCCCATCCACCTTCGCCATGACGAAAGGGAGCACCGTGTCTGTCCCCCTTGCCTATCTCACCATCGTTGCCGTCTGGTCCACCACACCCCTAGCCATCCAGTGGAGCGCAGTCGGCACCACCTTCGCTTTCGCCGTCATGGCCCGCATGGTCATCGGCCTCGTTGTCGCGCTTGTCCTCGTCGTCCTCTGGCGCACCGGCCTGCCGCTCCACCGCCGCGCCCGGCGTAGTTATCTCTGCGGCGGACTGGGCACTTTCGGAGCCATGCTGGCTACTTACTGGGGCGCGCGCCACATCGATTCCGGGCTGGTTTCGGTAATGTTCGGCCTGACACCACTGGTGACCAGCCTTTTCGCCGCCCTCTGGCTGGGCGAGGACGCTCTGCGCCCCTCGCGCCTGGCCGGCCTTGTCCTCGCCCTCTGCGGGCTGGCGGTCATCTTCGTCACCAGCCATGAAGTCGCGGGCCCCCGGGCCGTCTACGGCATCGCCGCCCTCCTTGTGGCGGTGATCATCTACTCGGCCAGTCTGGTTGGTCTGAAACGCATCGGCGACCACAGCCCTCCCCTTGCGACCACCGCCGGTACCCTCGCGGTGGCCGTGCCCCTCTTCATCGCGACCTGGTGGCTGACAGACCGAGGCTTGCCTGCGGCGGTACCGCCCCGCGCCGGAGCTGCCATCGTCTACCTGGGCTGTTTCGGCTCGGTCCTCGGTTTCGCTCTGTATTACTACGTGATCAAGCACCTGGAAGCGGGCAAGGTCGCCCTCATCACCTTGATCACGCCTGTTCTCGCCCTTCTCCTCGGCAATCTGGCCAATGGCGAAGCCGTGGAGCCGCGGGTCTGGGTGGGTGCGGGACTTATCAGCGCCGGTCTCGTCCTGCACCGAGGCCGCGCATGCTTGCCCCGGAGTGCCGGCACTGTCGAAATCTAACCCGTGTCACGTCCGGCCCCCTTGGGGTGCCGGTCGATTGCCCCTATCCTTGCCGCTATGCGCAATCCGGTCGCCATCATCGTCATCGCCCAGCTTTGCGGAACCTCGCTCTGGTTTTCCGCCAATAGCGCGGCAGACGATCTGGTGCGGGCCTGGGGAATAGCGCCGGCGGCCATCGGCACCCTGACCAACGCCGTCCAACTCGGCTTCATCCTGGGCACGCTGAGTTTTGCCGTCACCGGCCTGGCCGATCGCTATGCGGCGAGCCGCATCTTCGCTGTCTGCGCTACCCTGGGGGCTGCCTGCAACGGGACCTTTGCCCTCTACGCCGAAGGTCTGGCCAGCGGCGTGCCACTCCGTTTTGCCGTCGGCGTTTGCCTGGCCGGGGTATACCCCCTGGGCATGAAGCTGATCGTGAGCTGGGTTCCGGAGCGGGCGGGCGCTGCCCTAGCCCAGCTGGTGGGCATGCTGACCTTGGGCACTGCCTTGCCCCATGGAGTACGCTTCTTCGGCGCCGGTTGGTCATGGTCATCCACCATTCTGGTTTCCAGCGGTTTAGCCCTGACGGCAGCCATGCTGATCTTCCGCCTGGGCGACGGTCCACACCTCAAGCGCCGCGACGATGCGCCGCCCCTCCACCTGGGTCGGGTGTTCTACGCCTTCTCGGTACGGGAATTCCGGGCCTCGGCCTTCGGCTATTTTGGCCATCAGTGGGAGCTCTACGCCTTCTGGACTCTGGTACCGGTCCTGGTCGCCCTGGCCGACCTGGCGCCCGCAGGCAGTCGCGCAATCTCCGTCTGGTCCTTCGCGGTGATAGGCATCGGCGCCCTGGGCTGCGTTTCCGGCGGCATATGGAGCCAACGCATCGGCAGCGCCCGGGTGGCCGCCGCGGCATTGGCCCTTTCGGCCGTTTGCTGCGCGCTCTTTCCCCTCAGCAGCCCCTGGCCGATCTGGGCCAAGATTGGCCTGTTCCTCGTCTGGGGCGCCACTGTGGTAGCCGACTCGCCCCACTTTTCCGCCCTTTCCGCCCGAGCCTGCCCGGCGGAAATTGTGGGCAGCGCCCTCGCCTTCCAGAATTCCCTGGGATTTGCCATTACGATGATTTCCATCCAATTAGGCACCCGCTGGGCGGACGCCTGGGGCATGAATATCGCCTGGCTGCTACTGCCCGGACCCCTCCTGGGACTGCTAGGGCTCTCTCCCTTGTGGCGCCAAGGTTTGGTCAAATCCCCCTGATGGGCGAAAATGATACATTCCCCTTAGCCCGCCTCCCATGGACAACCTGATCAAGGATACCGCGACGCTGGAGCTCGCCGCCTGGCTCGACCCCGGCGCCGACTTGCCGGGCTGGGACATCCTGAAGGGCAGCCCGTTCGGCGCCACGTTGGCTTCCCCGGAAGGGGGGGAGCCGACCCCCGGCAGCCAACTGGTCACCGTGCAGAACTACTTCGCCGAATACCATCTGGAATATTTCCGCCAGCGGCGCTACAACCATTTCCCCAGCCGCCTTCACGCCCTGCTCCTCTTCGCCACCCGTACCGACGCCATGACCTTCCGCAGCAAGCACCCGGACCGGGTGTTCGGCAAGGATCTGGTCGGCGCCCGCACCAGGGGGCCCTACATCTGCTCCTTCCACGACGCCAGTTGGCTGGACTACCTGCGCCTGCCCCACAGCCTTTCCCTGGCCGCCCTCGACGAAGTGGCCGAACATTACTGGTCCGGCCGCACGGTGGAGGAAATCGGCCTCACCTTCATGGACGATCCCTGGAAGGAGCCCCCGGTCATCGAGGCCCTGTTCCAGGGGGCCCTCGAACCCATCTGGGGCTATCCCCGTACCGGTTTCCTGCCCGGATTCGCTTGAAATGCCGATCATCCTGCGCCGCTTCGCCATCGTTGCCTTTGTCATCGCGGGGCTCGCCGCCCTTGTCTGGTGGGGCACCCGGCCCAAGCCCATCCCCGTGGTGCTGAAGGAGGTGGCGGCGGGCACCGTGGAATCCACCCTCGCCAACACCCGGGCCGGCACCGTCGATGCCTGCCAGCGCACCAAGCTCTCGACCATTCAGGGCGGGCGCATCGAATTCCTGGGGGTCAAGGAAGGCGATAGGGTGAAGAAGGGCCAGCTCCTCATGAAACTGTGGAACGACGACCAGCAGGCCCAGGCCGCCCTGGCCCAGAGCCAGATCGCCTTATCGGAAAAGCGGGTGACGGAAGCCTGCGTCGTCGCCGCCAACGCCGAGCGTGAGGCCGAACGCCAGGGCCGCCTGCGGGCCCAAGGTTTCGTCTCGGTGGGCAAGGAAGAAGCCGCCCGCACCGAAGCCGAGGCCAGGCGGGCCTCCTGCAACACCGCCAAGGCCGACGTCGCCTCAGCCCAGGCCAAATTCCAGGCCACCCGCGTCGAGCAGGGCCGCACCGCCCTCTATGCCCCCTTCGACGGCATCGTGGCCAAGATCGTCGGCGAGCTGGGCGAGTATTCCACCCCCTCCCCCCCGGGGGTGCCGACGCCGCCGGCCATCGACCTCATCGACGACACCTGCCTCTACGTCACCGCCCCCATGGACGAGGTGGACGCCCCCAAGATCAAGCCTGGCCAGCCGGTACGCATCAGCCTGGACGCACTGCCCAAGGAGGTGATTCCAGGCGCCGTGCGACGGGTGGCACCCTACGTCTCCGCGGTGGAAAAGCAGGCGCGGACAGTGGATATCGAGGTCGACTTCGCCCAGCCGGAGACCGCCGGCAAGCTGCTCGTGGGCTACAGCGCCGACGTGGAAATCCTGCTCGCCGTACGCGACAAGGTCCTGCGCGTTCCCACCGCCGCCCTCCTCGAAGGCAACCGGGTGCTGCTCTATAACCCCGAGACGGAAAAACTCGAGGAACGCGCCGTCAAAACCGGCCTCGCCAACTGGGAATACACCGAGATCGCCGAAGGCCTCCAGGCCGGCGACCGCATCGTCACCTCCCTGGAAAAGGAAGGCGTCAAGGCCGGCGCCCGCGTCGTGCCGGACGACAAGGCCAAGGCGGCCAAGTAGTACTGCGTTCCGTCAATGAGCTTACAAATGAAATCGATGCATTCTCGTGTCAGGCAAGGCGCAAACAGCAGTCATAGTCGAAGCCATGACGAGGATTTGCAACTCCGCATGGCGCGAGAAGGCGCGATTTCATGTACGCGGTTTGGCGGACCGCAGTAATAGTAGTCAGTCACACAGGTTCCGCTATGTTCGGCACGCCCCGCATCCCCGCTCGCTTTGTCGCTCATCCTCGCCATAGCTTCGGCTATGGCTGCGCTTCGCTTCGCGCGCCCGGGGCGCGGAGGCGCGCATCGGCATCCACGCAAACCTGTGTGACTGACTACTAGACCATGCCCCTCATCGAGCTCACCGGCATCGAGCGCGTCTTCCAACTGGGGGACAGCGAGGTCCACGCCCTGGTCCAGCTCGACCTGACGATCGACGCGGGGGAGTACGTGGCGGTGATGGGCCCCTCAGGCTCCGGCAAATCGACGCTCCTCAACCTGCTGGGCCTCCTCGACCGCCCCAACGCCGGCATCTACCGCCTGGAGGGGCGGGACGTCACCACCCTGTCACCGGAAGAGCAGGCCCGGGTGCGCAGCCGGCGCATCGGCTTCGTCTTCCAGAGTTTTCATCTGGTGCCACGGCTCAGCGCCGCCGAGAACATCGCCCTGCCCATGACCCTGGCCGGCATCCCGCCCAAGGAGCGGGCCGGCCGCGTCGCCCGCGCCCTGGCCGACTTCGGTCTGGAGAACCGTGCCGACCACCGCCCCGACCAGCTTTCCGGCGGCCAGCGCCAACGGGTGGCCATCGCCCGCGCCACCGTCATGGAACCCGCCCTGCTGCTGGCCGACGAGCCCACCGGCAACCTGGACCGCCACACCGGCGACGAAGTGGTGCATCTGCTGGAAGAACTCAACGGCCGCGGCGTCACCCTGGTAGTGGTGACCCACGACCCCACCCTGGGCGCTCGTGCCAAGCGGCAACTGGTAATGGAGGATGGGCGCTTGAAGCACGACAGCGCGGGGAATGTGCTGTGACTGAACGACCGAGCGACCTTCCCTTCGCCCTGAGCCCTTCGACTTTGCTCAGGACAGGCCCGTCGAAGGGCGGAATGCACCCGGCTTCGACAAGCTCAGCCCGAACGGCTGGTGCGCTACAGGTTTAGCAGGAGCCAACCATGCGCACCGCCGACATCCTGCGCTTCGCCCGCGACGCCGCCGTCGGCACCCCCCTGCGCACCAGCCTTTCGGTGCTGGCCATGTCCATAGGCGTCGCCGCCGTGGTGGTCCTCACCGCCTTGGGGGACGGAGCGCGCCGCTACGTGGTCGGCCAGTTCTCCTCCCTGGGCACCAACCTGGTCATCGTCCTGCCCGGCAGGACCGGCACCGGCGGCTTCAACCCGGCCACCGCCATCACCAGTACACCGCGGGATCTCACCGTCGACGACGCGGCCGCCCTGCTGCGGGCGCCGGCGGTCAAGCGCCTGGCGCCACTGGCGGTGGGCACGTCGGAAATCAGCGCCGGAGGCAAGCTGCGCGAGGGCATGGTGGCGGGCTCCACCGCCGAATTTCTGGCGGTGCGCAATTTTGAAATGGCCCAGGGACAGTTTCTTCCCGAGGAGGATTGGAATCGCGGTTCGGCGGTAGCCGTCATCGGCGCCAAGATCCGCGAGGAAATCTTCGGTGCCAACCCCGCTGTCGGCCAACTGGTGCGCATCGGCGACCGCCGGGTGCGCATCGTCGGGGTACTCAAATCCACCGGCACCGGGCTGGGGATGAATACCGACGAACTGATCATCGTTCCCGTGGCCCTGGCCCAGGCCATGTTTAATTCCAACACCCTCTTCCGCATCCTGGTGGAAGCCAGGAGCCGGGAGGCCATCCCCGACGCCCGGGACCAGGTGCTGGCCATCCTCAAGGCCCGCCACCAGGGCGAGGAGGACGTCACCGTGATCACCCAGGACGCCGTGCTGGCCACCTTCGACAAACTCCTCGGGGCGCTCACCCTGGGCGTCGCCGGCATCGCCGCCATCAGCCTCGCCGTGGCAGGCATCCTGGTGATGAACGTCATGCTGGTGGCCGTCACTCAACGTACGGGCGAAATCGGGCTGCTCAAGGCCCTGGGCGCCCCGGGCCGCACCATCCGCGCCCTGTTTCTCACCGAGGCGGCCATGCTCTCGGCAGTAGGGGCCAGCGTCGGCTATGGCCTGGGCCAGGCCAGCGCCTTGGGCGTTCGTCTGGCTTTTCCGGTCTTTCCGGCCTACCCGCCGGATTGGGCGGTCATCGCCGGACTCGGCACCGCCCTGGCCACCGGCCTCGTCTTCGGCGTCATGCCGGCCCGCCGGGCAGCACGGCTGGATCCGGTGCAGGCATTGATGAAGCACTGATGCTGTTCACCGACGCCCTCCGCCTTGCCCTGCGCGCCATCACGGCCCAACGCCTCAGGAGCTTCCTCACCCTGCTGGGCATCGCTGTCGGCATCGCGGCGGTGATCCTGCTCACCTCCATCGGCGAAGGCATCCACCGCTTCGTCCTGGGCGAATTCACCCAGTTCGGCACCAACAACATCACCATCGTGCCGGGCAAGACCAAGACCGGCGGCACGCCCTCGGGGCTGCCCTCCAGCGCCCGCCCCCTGACCCTGGACGATGCTCGGGCCCTGGAGCGGCTGCCCCACATCGTCGCCGTCACCCCCAATGCCCGGGGCAATGCCGAGGTCGAGGGCAACGGGCGTACCCGGCGCACGCTGATCTATGGGGTGAATTCGCAGATGCCGGCCGTGTTCCAGGGCAGGTTGAGGAGCGGTCAATTCCTGCCCCCCGAGGACAGCGATGCCGGTGCCCGGGCCTTCGTGGTTCTCGGCGCCAAGCTCAAGGACGAACTGTTCGGCAGCGAGAACCCCCTCGGCCAGCGCCTGCGCATCGGCGGTCTGCACTTCCGCATCATCGGCATCATGGAAGCCAAGGGCCAGTTCCTCGGCATCGACCTGGACGACACTGCCTTCATTCCCGCCGGCCGCGCCCAGGAGCTGTTCAACCGGGAGGGCGTTGACGAGATCAACGTTTCCGCCGCCGAAGGCGTGCCCTCGGCCATCATCGCCAGCGCCATCAAGGAGCGCCTGATCGCCCGCCACGGACGGGAGGATTTCACCATCGTCACCCAGGAGGAGATGCTGAAGACGCTTTCCAACATCCTCGACGTGCTGACCCTCGCGGTCGGGGCCCTGGGCGGGATTTCGCTGCTGGTGGGAGGCGTCGGCATCGTCACCATCATGACCATCGCGGTCAGCGAACGCACCGGCGAAATCGGCCTGCTGGTGGCCCTGGGGGCGCCACGGCGCACCATCCTCGGCCTCTTTCTCGGCGAAGCGGTGGCGCTTTCCGCCCTGGGAGGATTTTTCGGCCTCATCCTGGGCGTCGGGCTGGCTCAGGCGATCCATCTGGCCATGCCGGCGCTTCCAGTCCATACTCCCCTGGCTTTCGTCATGGTGGCCGAAGTTGCCGCGGCGGCCATCGGCCTGATCGCCGGGGTACTCCCCGCCCGCCGCGCCGCCCTGCTCGACCCGGTAGAGGCCCTGCGCACCCAGTAATCCCCCTTCACCCACCCCACCACCCGCCAGGAGTTGCCATGATCTACACCGTCGCCGACCTCGCCCCGGGAATGACCGACAGTCTTGCCAAAACCATCACCGAGGCGGACATCGTCCTCTACGCGGGCATTTCCACCGACGTCAATCCCGCCCACCTCGACGAGGAGTTTGGCAAGAGCACCCAATTCGGCGGCCGCATCGCCCACGGCATGCTGACCGCCAGCCTCATCTCCGCCGTCCTGGGCACCCGCCTGCCAGGCCCCGGCTGCATCTACGTGGCCCAAAGCCTGCGCTTCAAGTCACCGGTCCGACCGGGAGATACGGTCAAAGCCACGGCGACGGTGCGCGAGGTGTACCCCGAACGCAACCGGGTGGTACTGGATACCGTATGCACCGTGGGCGACCGGGTGGTCATCGAAGGCGAGGCGACCATGATGCCCGCCAAGGCGCCCCGTCCGTGAGCACCGCCGTCACCCGCCACGAAGTCGCTGCCTGGATCTTCGCGGCGACGGCGCTCCTGGGTGCGCTGCTTCTGCACCTGCTTCCGGCCCTGCTTGCGGGGCTCCTGGTCTTCGAACTCGTGCATCGCCTGGCAGCACGCCTGCCCAAGGGGCTGGGGGAGCGCCGCAAGACCCTGGCCTTGCTGCTTTTCGCCGTAGTCGTCGTGCTCGCCGTAGGCGCTGCCCTGATCGGCGCCCTAGCCTTTTTCCGCTCGGACCAGGGCAGCCTGACCGTACTGCTGGCCAAGATGGCGGAAATCATCGAAGGCGCGCGGGATCGCCTGCCCGGCTGGCTGGCGGACCGACTGCCGGGCAGCACCGACGAAATCCGCGAGGCCATCGGCCACTGGCTGCGCGATCACGCGGCCGAACTGCAAACTCTGGGCAAGGAGGCCGGACACGCCTTCGCCCACATCCTCATCGGCATGGTCATCGGGGCCATGGCCGCCCTGCGGGAGGCCTGTGCCGCCGCTGATCCCGCCCCCCTCGCCTCGGCCCTGGGCGAACGCATCCGGCGTTTCGCCAGCGCATTTCGCCAGATCGTCTTTGCCCAGGTCAAGATTTCGGCGGTCAATACCCTGTTAACCGGGATTTATCTCGCCCTGATCCTGCCGCTCCTGGGGATTCATCTCCCCCTGACCAAGACGCTCATCGCCGTCACCTTCGTCGCCGGCTTGATCCCTGTGCTCGGAAATCTGGTCTCTAACGTGGTGATCGTGGTGGTCAGCCTCTCGGTTTCCCTCGAAGCCGCGGGAGCCTCCCTCGCCTTTCTGGTGGTGATCCACAAGCTGGAGTACTTCCTCAACGCCCGCATCGTCGGCGCCGGCGTGGGGGCCACCGCCTGGGAACTGCTGGTGGCCATGCTGGTGATGGAATCGATCTTCGGCATCCCCGGCGTGGTCGCGGCGCCGATCTATTACGCCTACCTGAAAGCCGAATTCTCCGACCGGGGGCTGGTTTAGAACCGCTCGCCTTCGTGCAGGAAGCGCCATTTCCCCGGGGGCAGGTCGCCCAGCATGACCCGGCCGATGCGCACCCGCTTAAGGCCGATCACCTTGAGGCCCACCAGTTCGCACATGCGGCGAATCTGGCGCTTTTTTCCCTCTTGCAGGATGAAGTGCAACTGGTCCTCGTTCAACTGCTTGACCCGGGCAGGTCTGAGGGCCTTGCCGTCCAGTTCCAGTCCGTGCCTGAGGAGACTGAGGCCATTGGCCGCCATCTGGCCGGAAACCCGCACCAGGTATTCCTTTTCCACCTTGCCGTCTTCGCCGATCAGCAACTTGGCCACCCGCCCGTCCTGGGTGAAGACCAGGAGGCCACTGGAATCGGAATCGAGACGCCCGGCCGGGGCCAGGCCGCGCAGCATCCAGGGTTTGAACTCGGGGTCGCCCAGGGTCCGCACCTGGCTGTCGGCGTCGATCAGACTCACGGCTGGCGTGCAGCCGGGTTCCGGCTGGCCGGAGACGTAACCGACCGGCTTGTTGAGCAGGATGGTGACCTGTTTGGCCTGGTCCTTCTGCGCCTCGCGGGAGATGCTGATCTCTGCCTGGGGGTCGATGCGGGTGCCCAGTTCGGCTGTGCGTTGCCCATCGACGAAGACCCAGCCCCGCTCGATCCAGGCGTCGGCCTCGCGGCGCGAACACAGGCCCCTCTCGGCCATGATCTTGGACAGACGCACGCCCTCCCGGGGCCGCTCCCCAGGAACGGCGGGGGGAGTGCCTTGCACTTCAGGAGCTGGGGACGACGGCGCCCGTGCCGCGACGGGCGAGGCTCCCATGTTGCTCTTCACAGGGCCGCCGGGCGCCTCATTCCAGGGGGACGAAATTGGGGACGCTTTTCTTCGGGTGGGGCGTGCGTCCGCACGGGCCGGCCCCTCCGGACCCGAGCGCCCTTCGCCGACGAGCCGCCCGCCCGCTCCGGATGGCGTTTGCCTAGCCGGCTCGGGGGCGCCCGCTGCGGAATCATCCCGGCGCCAGCGCGCCCAGGGATCCTCGGCTGGCTTCACCGCCCGCGGCGGCTTGCGACCCCCGCCCCCTGGCTCGCTCATCGTACGTCGAGCAATTCGACTTCGAAAACCAGGGTGGCGTTGGGGGGAATGACTCCACCGGCACCGGCCGCTCCGTAACCCAGATTGGGCGGAATGGTCAGGCGGCGGCTACCGCCCACCTTCATGCCCTGCACACCCTCGTCCCAGCCGCCGATCACCTGGCCGCGACCGAGGTGGAAGGCGAAGGGCTGGCGCCGGTCGCGACTGGAATCGAACTTGGATCCATCGGTGAGCCAGCCGGTGTAATGCACGAAAACGTACTGGCCGGCGCTCGCTTCGAGCCCGTTGCCCACGGTCAGGTCGTCGATGACCAGGCCGGAGGGAGTGGTGATTTCAGCCATGGGGATTCCTTCGAAAAGGCGGCAAGTCTAGCACAAGGCTTTGACTCGCCTGAGAAATTGTGTAGAATGCGCGGTTCTTTGCAACACGTTTCGGAGTCCAACATGTATGCGGTCGTAAAAACCGGGGGCAAGCAGTATCGCGTGTCCGCCGGCCAAAAACTCAAAGTAGAACAGATACCGGCAGAAGTTGGCGCAGAAGTCACCCTCGACCAAGTCCTCATGGTAGGCGAAGGCGAGAGCGTGAAGGTCGGCGCCCCCCTCGTCGCTGGGGCTTCCGTCAAGGCCACCGTGGTTTCCCACGGCCGCCACGACAAGGTCAAGATCTTCAAGATGCGCCGTCGCAAGCACTACCAGAAGCACCAGGGGCATCGCCAGAACTACACCGAGCTGCGCATCGAAGCGATCGCCGCCTAAGTAGAGCAGAAGGAGTCACTTAAATGGCACACAAAAAGGCAGGCGGCAGTTCCCGCAACGGTCGCGACTCAGAATCCAAACGCTTGGGCGTCAAGCGCTACGGCGGTCAATTCGTCCTCGCCGGCAATATCATCGTTCGCCAGCGCGGTACCGAATTCCACCCCGGCGAGAACGTCGGCTGCGGCAAGGATCACACCCTTTTCGCGCTGAAGGACGGCACCGTCCAGTTCACCGTCAAGGGCGAGGCCAAGCGGCGCA
Organism: Dechloromonas sp.; assembly: GCA_016790965.1. GTDB lineage: Bacteria > Pseudomonadota > Gammaproteobacteria > Burkholderiales > Rhodocyclaceae > SSSZ01. The sequence continues at coordinate 10,587 of JAEUNZ010000045.1, read as the reverse complement.
CGGTCAGCATCGTCCCGGCCGCCGAATAATTCGGTCCGGCGGGAGTCCAGAGGCCCTATCCGCCGGATAGGGCCTTTGTTTTTTTGGCGCAATCCCCATGAAATTCATCGACGAAGCGAAGATCTACGTCAAGGCCGGCGACGGCGGCAATGGCGTGGCCTCCTTCCGCCGCGAAAAGTACATCCCCATGGGCGGGCCGGATGGCGGCGACGGTGGCCGCGGCGGCAGCATCTACGTCATCGCCGATCGCAATATCAACACCCTGGTGGATTACCGCTACACGCGCAAATTTCTCGCCCAGCGCGGAGAGAATGGCCGCGGCTCCGACTGCTACGGCGCTGGCGGGGATGACATTACCCTGCGCATGCCGGTGGGTACGGTGGTCAAGGTGCTCGACAGCGACGAAATCCTGGCGGACCTGGACCATCACGACAAGAAGGTGCTGCTCGCCAAAGGCGGCAAGGGCGGCCTGGGCAACATTCATTTCAAGTCCAGCACCAACCGCTCGCCCCGCAAGTGCACGAAAGGCGAGGCCGGGGAGGAATTCGAGCTGGCCCTCGAATTGCGCGTGATCGCCGACGTCGGCCTCCTGGGCCTGCCGAATGCGGGAAAAAGCACCCTCATTCGCGCCATTTCCGCTGCCCGCCCGAAGGTAGCCGACTATCCCTTTACCACTCTGCACCCCAACCTCGGCGTCGTCCGTGTGGACGCCAACAAGAGCTTCGTCGTCGCCGACGTGCCAGGCCTCATCGAGGGTGCGGCGGACGGCGCCGGTTTGGGCATTCGCTTCCTCAAGCACCTGCAGCGTACCCGCCTGCTGCTCCACCTCGTGGACCTGGCCCCCATGGACCCGGACGCCGACCCCGTCCATGATGCCGTCGCCATCGTCGGCGAACTGGCCAAGCACGACCCGGCGCTTGCCGCCAAACCGCGCTGGCTGGTGCTCAACAAACTCGACCTCATCCCAGAAGAAGAGCGCGAAAAACGGATCAAGGATTTCCTCAAGGCCTACAAGAAGGCCTCCAAGTACGACGGCCCCGTCTTCCCCATCACCGCCATCAGCGGTGACGGCACCAAGCCCCTGATCTATGCGATACAGGAAGTCTTGGAGCGGATCGCACCGCCGACCGAATCCGACGCCGAACTCGATACCGACGACTTGGACGAAAACGAGGACTCCGCATGAGCACCCGTCTCGCGAGCGCCCGCCGCCTGGTGGTCAAGGTGGGCTCGGCCCTGGTCACCAACAACGGTGCGGGCCTCGACTTGGCCGCCATCAACGACTGGGCGAGGCAAATCGCCACACTGCGCCAGCAAGGCAGGGAGGTCGTTCTGGTTTCCTCCGGCGCCATCGCCTGCGGCATGCAGCGCCTGGGCTGGGCCAGACGGCCCAAATCCGTCCATGAATTGCAAGCCGCCGCCGCCGTGGGGCAGATGGGCCTGGCCCAGGTCTACGAGGGCGCTTTTTCCGAATACGGCCTGCACACCGCCCAGATCCTGCTCACCCACGACGATCTGGCCGATCGCAAACGCTATCTGAATGCCCACTCGACCCTCACCACCCTGCTCGAACTGGGGGTCGTACCCATCATCAACGAGAACGACACCGTGGTCACCGACGAAATCAAGTTCGGCGACAACGATACCTTGGGCGCCCTGGTAGCCAATTTGATTGAGGCCGAAGCTCTGATCATCCTGACCGACCAACAGGGCCTCTACACCGCCGATCCACGGAAGGATCCCGCCGCCACCCTGATCACCGAAGCCATTGCCGGCGACGAAACGCTGGAACGCATGGCCGGCGGCGCCGGCACCTCGATCGGCAAGGGCGGCATGATCACCAAGGTGCTGGCGGCCAAGCGCGCCGCACGCAGCGGGGCCCATACAGCCATTGCCAGCGGCCACGAAACCGACGCCGTCATCCGGCTGGCTGCTGGTGAATCGGTCGGTACTCTGCTGGTTTCCGCCACTCCGCCGCTGGCTGCCCGCAAACAGTGGCTAGCCGACCATCTGCAAACCGCCGGCCGCCTCATCCTGGACGCAGGCGCCGTCACGGCCCTGAAAGCCGGCAAGAGTCTGCTGCCCATCGGTGTCGTCGCCAGCGAAGGTGACTTCGAGCGCGGCGCCGCCGTCGCCTGCATCAGCCCCGAAGGCCGCGAAATCGCCCGGGGACTGTGCAACTACGGCAGCGGCGAAACCCGCCTCATCGCCCGCAAGTCGAGCCAGGAAATCGAAGACATCCTCGGCTATGTGGATGAGCCCGAGCTTATCCACCGCAACAATCTCATCGTCCTGAACTGAAGCGCGGTGGGGCCGATGCCAGCCCCCGTTTTTCTCACCCCTTGAGGCGAGGGGCCTTTCCCCCCGCCTCCTCTGGATTTGCGCCTGCGCCGGGGCGCGCCGAAAGCGCCCCCCTGTCCGGAAGGGCACAAGCCCCAAATTCCCTGGAAGCAAAACACAGGCAACAAAAAAGGGGCCGAAGCCCCTTTTTTGCGCTGCCTTGACTGCCTTACTGCTGCTTGGCGCGACGGCGGGAAGCCGCGACACCGACCAGGCCCAGACCCAGCAGAGCCAGGGCGCCGGGTTCCGGAGCAGAGTTGAAGGAGGTCGCACCGTCGGACTGGAAGTGGAAGTCGCAACGAGCCACCGCCACGCCGGCTTCGGTCAGGCCACCAGCCCTGCAGTTGGCATCGCCGTTGATCCGGGCACCACCGACGTTGGTGTAGACCGGGGTGACGCCGACGACCGTGTCGGACGGATTGGTCTGGGCGAACGGATCAGCCAAGTTGGTGGTGTCGTTCAGACCGACTTCCAGCGTGGTCAGGATGCTGCGGAAGAAGTTGCTGTCCTGATAATCAACGTGGGCGTTGATGGTGGAGGAACCGTTACCGGTGTGGCTCAGGACGCCAGACTGGTTATCGACACCAAAACCGTCCAGCAGAACCGGGGTGCAACCGGCGGTCTGGATGCCAAGGGAACACAGGGTGATGCCGCTACCCGGGATGAGCTCGGCATTGCCGCCGATGGTGGCGTTGTTGAAGGCGCCGGTGCCATTGAGGATGGAAGCGCTCAGGATCAGAGTGCCGTCACCGTAGCCGCCACCGGTAATGGTGTTGGAGTCAGGGGTGGTGTCGTAGAACATGTTGATGACGCCGCCCATCACGGTGAAGCTGGCGGAGCTGCCGCCCAGACCGGTGGCCACTTCGACGATGCTGGCCTGAATGGTGAACTCGGTACCCGCCAGCGGGGAGAAGCTGGTCTGGCCGCCGCCGCCTTCATTCTTCACCGCAGAACCCAACTTGGCCTGATACACGGTGGTGAAGGGGACGCCGGAGCCGGAGCTCAGGGCACCGATGGACAGGGCGTTGCCCGGCAGCCAGTCGAAGAAGCTGATGGTCTGTTGACCACCGGCGGCGGCACCGTTGAAGTCGAACACGATGTCGTTGAAGGCGTTGGCCTGGCCGGAGGCGAGGGCGCCAGCGATCAGGGAAGCCAGAAGAACTTTTTTCATTTTCATCTCCAAGTAAAGAGTCTGTTACGTTTTACTTGCCTTCCAACTGATCTGGAGAGCACGCCAACCAATAAGCACGCAGCGTGCCAGATATACGTTTTTATTTAAAAACAATCGCTTGATAGACACCCCCCGCATGCACGCCAGCTGGGGTGTAAAGAATTCCGACGGTGCCGCCGCCGGAATTTCCCTCACCCTCAGAAGGTGTAGCGCACCTCGGTATACACGCGGTCGCGCTCGTCGTATTGGCCGAACAAGCCCGTGGGCTTGCCACCGAAGACATCGGCCCCCACAAGGAGGCGCCAGTTCTTCTGGAAATTCCACAAAACCCGCGGTCGGGCCAGCCAACTCGAACGGTTCAGGCTGGCGATATAGGTCACTTGGGATTCGATTGCCGGGATGATCTTGGTGTTCAGGTACAGGCTGTAGCCGTTTTCTTCCCGGTCCTGCAGGCTGTCGCGATCATGATTGGTGTAGATGCGCTGGAAGAACTGAACATTGAAGCGCGTGTCGGCGGGCAGGGTGAAATCCAGGCCTGCTGCCCAATCGAGGGTGTTCTGCTCGGCCAGACCGTCGGCGTCCAGGAAGCGCAGGACCGGGTATTTCCGCCCGTGGGTATGCACCGCCTCCATCTTGAACACCACCCCGTCGATGTCCTTGGCCAGGGTTCCGCCAAACTGCCGGATGCGTTCGTGCCGGGCCTGATAGATCACAGTGGGTACAGGCAAGGCGGGCGCTATGGTGCGATAGAAGGTAGGCTGGACGTCCATGCTGCTATAGGCAAAGCCGGAAAGATCCCAGCCGCTCAGCAGGGCCGACAGGCGAACGCCGTAGTTCATGTGGTCCCAGTCCGCCTTGGGCCGCTTTTCGTGCAGATAGGCGACCCGCCCGGTCAGATCAGGCTGATAGGGATAGAACTCCGCCCCCGGCTTGCCGATCTTGTCGTAGCTGGCGACTGGAACCCAGAGGAATTCCGCGTGGAAGTCGTCCTTGTAGTATTCGGCCCGCGCCGCCCATTGCGGCGTACGCAGGGCTTCGAACTCCGGCAGAATGAACTCGCGCAGATCCCTTGCGGAAACGACGTCGGCGAAAAACAGGCCGACCATTTCTCCCCAGACGACGTGTTGGCGCCCGAGTCGGAAGTCCCAATCGCCCCGACTGATGTCGAGATAGTTCTCCCGCAGGGCAAATTCAAAGCGCTGGTCGTGGCGAACCGGCTGCGGATAGAAGTCGTTGATGTCGTAGACCGCGTCGTAGTCGGCCCGGGCACTGAGCTTGTAGCGGATGCCGCCGCCCAGGTCGCCCCGGCTGGCGAGTTCGCCCCGCGCCCTGAGTTTCGACCAGTGGTCGGGAGACGAGATGGTTCGCGCGGCTTCAAGTTGGATGTAGCCGGTGACGCCCCCGGTTTTCTTCTCACTCTTGGGCTTGGGCAGAGGGTCGTCGTCCTCGAACAGGGCATCGCGCCCGTCAGCGCCATGGGCAGCGGGGATGGCAGCGAAGCAGGCCGCCATGACAGCGAGGGCTGCCCCGTACCAGCCCAGGTTTTTCACAACGGCGCCGGGGGCGCCGCCTGCGGAATTCGTGCGATCCATGCCTAACTTTCTCCTGCTGCCATTTCCGAAAGGTTGCGCACCCGAACGAGCTTCCACTGGTTGGCGTCGTCGCGCACCCCGAGAGATTTGATGGTTCCGTCTTCCATTTTGACCAGACGGTCCGAAACATCGACCACCTTCTGGTCGTGGGTCGAGAAAATGAAGGTCGTGCCCAGGTGCTGGTTGATGAGCTTCATCAAACGCAGGATTTCCTTGCCCGTCGCTTTGTCCAGGTTGGCTGTGGGCTCATCGGCGAGAACGATCGCCGGCTGGATGGCGAGGGCCCGGGCAATGGCAACCCGCTGCCGCTGCCCGCCGCTCAACTGATTTGGACGGTGATGCACGTATTTGGACAGGCCTACGATATCGAGAAAGTAATCGACCCGCTTCTTGCGATCGGATGCCGTCAAGTCCTTGCGCTGCAGCAAGGGATATTCGACGTTTTCAGCAGCAGACAGCACTGGGAGAAGATTGAAGGTCTGAAAGATGAAGCCGATAGAACGTGACCTCAAGTCGGCGAGTTGATCGGAATTCTTCTCGGTGACGTCCTCGTCGTTGATGTAAATCTTCCCGCTCGTCGGACGATCGATACATCCGATAAGGTTGAGCAGCGAGGTCTTGCCGCTCCCCGAAGGCCCCGAGATGGCAAGGAACACCCCCGGCTCGACGGACAGTGTTATATCATTGACCGCCTGGACTATCTGCTCCCCAAGCAGATAGTCCTTGAACACACGCTCTATGCGCACAACACTCATGGTCTGATCCTTGCAGCATTAGCCGAGGTTCGCCGAACCGACACAGGTGAAAGCATGATTTCCATTCGCTCCCCGTTCCGCAAGGGCATCTTTCTTTTTACCCTGTCCACCCTGCTTGCAACCCCATTTGCTCTTGCGGAAGAGCAGCCACCGGCTGCCGCTGACGACGCCTATGCCCGGAGTATAGTGGAAAAGGCAGACCAGGTGCGCTTTCCCGCCGAGGGATTTCAGGTCGAAATCGGCATCTCCACCACACAAACCGACAAACCCGCTGAAAATCGTAAGTATCGCATCCTGTCCAAGGGCAACGAAAATACTATTGTCATGATTACGGAGCCAGCCTCGGAACGGGGCCAGATTCTGCTCATGAAAGGCCGCGACCTTTGGGTATTCATGCCCGATGTTTCCCAGCCGGTGCGGATTTCCCTCGCCCAACGCCTGACCGGTCAGGTGGCTAATGGCGACCTCGCTCGCGCCAACTTCGCGGGTGACTACAAACCCAAGTTGCTGCGCTCCGAACCAATCGGCAACGAGGACTATTACGTCCTCGAACTGACAGCCGTGGATCGTGGCGTGACGTACCAGAAAGTCATGTACTGGGTTAACAAGAAATCTTCGTGGCCGCTCAAGGCAGAGTTCTACTCTCTGTCCAACCGCCTGCTGAAAAAATGCCGCTACGAGAAATTTGAAACCATGCTGGGCAAGATGCGCCCCACGCGGCTGGTGATGGAGGATGCCCTGCGCGGCAACGAACAGTCGGTTCTCGATTACAGCGGCATGAAACTGCGCGACCTGCCGGACAAAATGTTTACCAAGGAGTATCTCAGCAAGCTGGGGGGCGAGTAAGCGTGCCCCACGCGGCGCCCCGCCTGACCACGGCTCTACCCCCGCCTCCGGGACCGCCTGCCCCCCAAGGCAGTTGTGCTGCTCATTAGAGGGCTCTAGCCCTCATTTCGTTTACCACTCCCTCGGCCCCTCTTTCGCACAGTTCAAGGACGCGTTCGAAACCCGCGAGATTGCCGTAATAGGGATCGGGGACATCTGCTGGACCGACCTGGGAAAATTCGAGGAAGAGGTGGAGCTTGTCGTGCAGTTCCGCCGGGCAACGGCGACGAAGGTTCTCCAGATTATCCCCATCCATGGCGAGAATGCAGTCGTAGAGGGCGAAATCCTCCAGCCGAATCTTCTTTGACCGAATGCCGCTAAGGTCATATCCTCGCTTGGCAGCCACCTGGAGGGCTCTGTTGTCCGGTGCCTCGCCCGCGTGAGCGCCAGCGGTTCCAGCAGACGCAACGCTGACCTTCGCCCCCAGGCCGGTACGCTGCAGATGCGCCCTGAGCACTCCTTCGGCCATCGGTGAACGGCAGATATTGCCCATGCACACCAACAGAATCTTGAACATTCGTACTCCGCGGGGACGGGAAGGGTCAGAGGGAGTCGCTACTGGGGAATGTTTGGTCGGAGTGACATGATTCGAACATGCGACCCCTGCGTCCCGAACGCAGTGCTCTACCAGGCTGAGCTACACTCCGAGGGCAGTCGAGGCGGTCAGTGGTTGCGCTCGACAGCAAAGAGGGTTAATTGTAGCAGAGCATCTTGATATTTTGAAGGCGGAAGCTTTGCCAGAGCAGACCTCGCCAGCGCGGCCTCTTCGCTTGCACGGCGCCGAGCATGATCGAGAGCACCGGTGAGCCGGATGGCCTCAAGCACCATAGGAAAGTCGTCCCGTCCGCCCGATTCGATGGCCCGCCGAACGCAAGCCGCCTGCTGAGAACTCCCGTTCTGCAGGACGAAGATCAGGGGTAGGGTCGGCTTGCCTTCCGCCAGATCATCCCCGAGATGCTTCCCCGTATCCGCTTCATGCCCGGAATAGTCCAACACATCGTCGACGAGTTGGAATGCCGTACCAAGATGCATGCCGTAATTCGCGAACGCCTCTATGCATCCAGGCGCTCCACCACCAATCAGACCGCCGAGCTGAGCCGCCGCTTCGAAAAGTTTAGCGGTCTTGTAGCGAATCACTCTCAGGTAGCGCTCCTCGTCGACGTCGGCATCGTGACAGTTCATCAACTGCAGAACCTCTCCTTCGGCGATCACATTTGTAGCGTCCGAAAGCACGCGCATCACCCGCATGTCGTCAACCTCAATCATCATCTGGAACGCTCGCGAGTAGAGGAAATCACCCACGAGGACGCTAGCCGCGTTGCCAAACATGGCGTTGGCCGTTTCCCGTCCACGCCGCAACGAAGACTCATCCACCACATCGTCATGCAGCAGGGTTGCGGTGTGGATGAATTCCACCACTGCGGCAAGTTCGTGATGATGGCTCCCCCGATATCCAAGGGAGCCTGCTGCGAGGAGGACGAGCGCGGGTCTGAGCCGCTTTCCCCCACTCCCGATGATGTATTCAGCTACTTGACGAACGAGAACCACGTCGGAGTGGAGTCGGCTCCGGATGACCGAATCGACAGCCCGCATGTCCGGCCCGATCAGAGCGTTGAGTTGGTCCAAAATCTATTGCGCCGCCACTATGCAGAAGGGCGAGATGTTAGGCGGCACCCGCAGCAGCGTCAAGGTAACGGCCTTCCTGGTTTTGGGTCTTGTTCCCCGCCTTCTGCTCCAGCGCAGCTTTGGGCTACACTTGGACGCTTACACGAAGCACAGGGAGATTAAACCGATGGATGTGCGAAACATCATCGCCCCGGTCGTTAGCGACCGCGGCGCCCTTGAGGAATTCGCCGACGCCTTGGCCGACCGGGCACCGGAAATTGAAAGGGATGTCACTCGCCTGCGCAAGGCGCCTCAAGATCGGGAATTGATCGCCGATTTGTTCCGTGCGGTCCACAATGTCAAAGGCGATGCTTCGCTATGCAAGTTTGATCTTGCGGTGGCGATTGCCCAACCCATCGAATCGGTCCTCGCCCGCTTCCGCTCGGGCGAAATCCAGTTCTCTGATTTGCTTGCCGAAGCGGTACTGTTATCTGTCGACCGGCTCGAACTGGCCACTGACGGCATCTTGTCAGGAAAGTCCCTTGAGAATTTGCGCCTTCTTCCACTGGTCAACGGCTTGGAACGCATCGCCGTTGCACCAGACGAGGAAGTCGATGATCTGAGCCGGCAGCTGATAGAGGCAGTGACCGGCTTCCCCCCCGTGATCGCTACACTCTCGACCAAGCCACCCCGTAAGTCTTCGCCCCCCCCGGGGCAACAGAATGCCCCTGCCGATCTACAATTTTTTCGCTCCCTCGCTCTGCAATTCGAAAGCCGCTCGCCGCTGTTCAAGGGGCGTACGATGCGCATTCTTCGCCTGGCGCTTGAAACCAATCGTTCGGTCGGCAGCACGGTTGACGCAGTACAACTTGAGGCCGCAGTCTACCTCCACGATCTTGGGATGATGTTTCTTCCTGAATCCACCTGGCTCAAAGTGGGGAGGATGACCGACGACGATCGCGCCGCACTGCGTAACCACCCGGGGTTCGCTGCAGGACTCCTCCAGCGCATGGCAGGATGGGAGGCCGCCGCTCAAATGATCGCACAGCACCATGAAATGCCCGACGGCAAGGGCTACCCCGCGCAGTTGACCGGCAGTGCCATATGCGATGGAGCAAAAATCCTCGCCATCGTCGATGCATTCGAAGCCGTCATGCTCAAGCATATCCATCGGGGCAAAAATCGATCCGTCTTGCGTGCCATCGCAGAGGTCAACGCCTGTGACAATCAATTCGCCCCGGAGTGGATTGCTCCATTCAATCTGGTTATCCGGAAAACGATCGAGGCTTGATGTTCGGAGCCGAGGAGCGGCGTTTTGGGGGTATCGCGAGGCTTTACGGGGCTGACGGCGCGCACCGCCTGGCGCAGGCGCATGTTGCGATTGTTGGAATTGGTGGAGTTGGCTCGTGGTCCGCAGAAGCCCTGGCCCGGAGCGGGGTGGGATCACTTACCCTTATCGATCTGGATATCGTCGCCGAATCGAACGTCAATCGCCAGATTCACGCCCAGGACTCGAATTTCGGCAAGGCCAAGGTCGCTGCGATGGCCGAGCGGATACGGGAATACAGCCCCACATGCCAGGTCCACACCGTGGACGATTTCCTCTCCCCGGACAACGCCAAAACCCTGCTAGACCAATCGTTCGATGCCCTCATCGACGCCACAGACCAAGTAAAAGCAAAGTGCGCCATGATAGGGTACTGTTCGCGGCACAGGCCCCTCTACATGGTCACAGTGGGCGCAGCTGGCGGACAAGTCGATCCGACGCGGGTTCGCGCTGACGATCTGGCCCGTACCATCCAGGATCCCCTCCTCGCCAGAGTTCGGGCTGAATTGCGCAAGCAGCACGGATTTCCCCGCCAACCCGGCAAGCGCTTTGGCATCGTCGCAATTTACTCGGACGAGCCATTGCGATATCCCCCGGCGTCTTGCTCGGCTCCCTCTGGGAGCGCCGGACTCAATTGCTCGGGCTTTGGCTCTTCTGTCTGCGTTACGGCGACCTTCGGCCTCGCGGCTGCAGCGCAGGTAATCAACCATCTCACGCGCCCGTAACCCCGACGTCCCCCCGTTTTCAGTAGCAGTGGGCTTTAGAGTCCGGGGGTAATTTACCTGATTTCTGGGTGAGTGATGTGGCATAGGCGGTGGGCGTCAGACCGCCCAGGGATTTCTTGGGTCGCTCCTCGTTGTATTCCCTTTGCCAGGCGCCGATGACGACTCGGGCATGCTGCAGGCTGGTGAA
>JAEUNZ010000039.1:0-17098 GCA_016790965.1 Dechloromonas sp. | reverse complement strand
CCTGGGCAGCAAGGCCCTGACGGTGAACAATGCGGCGCCCAGTCTGGCCCTCAGCGGCAACGCTGCCACCAACGAAGGCGCCGCCTACGTCCTGCACATCGAGGGCAGCGACGCGGCAGGTGGAGCCGACCCCCTGAGCTATGACATCGACTGGGGCGACGGCGGCGGCGTGCAGAACCTGACGGCGGCGCAACTGGCGGCGCTCTCGGGGAACGTTGGCCACGTCTTTGCCGACGGCAACGCCAACCGGACCATCAGCGTCACGGTCAATGACGGCGACGGTGGCAGCACCAACCAGACCCTGGATGTGGCGGTCAGCAACGTGGCCCCGACCCTCGTGGTGAGTGGAGCGGCCAACGGACAGGTCGGCCAGAACTACGCCCTCAACCTGGGCGCCATCACCGACCCGGGCACCGACACCGTGGTCAGTTACCAGATCAACTGGGGCGACGGCAACAGCGAAACCGTCCTCAGCGGGGGCAACGTTAACCACGTCTATGGCGGCGTGGGCAACTACGCCATCCAGGTCGGGCTCACCGACGAAGACGGCAGCCATGCCAACGCCGGCAGCCTCAATGTGGAGATCGATCCCTCGCTTGTGCGCATCGGACAGGCTCCGGATCGGCAGACCGGAACCGGAGGGCAATGGGCTGCAGCCTGGAATCACGCCGACGTGACCGTGGTTCACAAGGCGAATGCCACCAGCGTCCTGGAGGATTGGACGACGGTGAGATTCAGCGGTCTCAGCCCTCAACTCCTTAGTGGGGGGGATATCTATTCGGGCGATCTGGGGGTCAGCGGGCAGTCTCTGGCGACGAGTTCAGTGCGTCAGGAAATCGACGGACGTGAAGTCCTGCGTTTCAATCTGGATGGTGAAGCCGACGCGGTGACGGTCAATCTGTCGCGCTTCTTCATCCAGGATGATGGCAGCCTCTTCGCCGAAGCCGGTCGCCTGAGACTTCTCGATGCCAATGGCGCGGTTGTCGGGGAGGCGGTCTTCCACGCCAACGCAGCGTCGGGCAACAAGCAAGTCACCTTGACTGGACAGGAGCATTTCGTCGCAGTCGAACTCAACGCCGGGGTCTATGACGGCAGCGACTTCGTTTTCGGCGGCTACGCCAACGCCAATGGTAGCTTCGCGACGGGCCCGACGACGGATGCTCTTGGAGGCCGGCATGGTTCCGATTTCCTCGTCGATTCCGTCGAGTTCAATTTCGTTGCCGTCGGGGTTCCGCAACAGGATCAGAATCTGATTTGAGCGTCCTGGGGGCCGTGAAGGCCCCCAGGGTGTCGGAAATCTTTACGCTACTCTGCTCGGCTGTGGCGTAAGTGTATGAATGCAATGAGGGTTATTTGCTGGTATCGGTTTTGCTTGTGAGAAATCGATACCAGCAAACTTGGGAGTGGTCATGGCGGTCAATGTCAAAAAAATTCTGTGCGCCTTCGGGCTGTTAGCCCTCAGTGGCTTGTCCCAGGCGGCCGTGCTGTTCGAGCGCGCGCCTTCGGGCTCCCTCGGGGGGGTGCAGGCGGATGCGTCGACGGGTTCCTACAGCCAGAGCTTTGGATCCCTGGCCGGCGCGACACTCGATTCGATCACCTGGTGGGGCTTCCATTTCGATGCGCCGGCGGGAAGCAATGCTTTCACGGTCGCCCTGGGGGGGAACGTCCTCACTGGAGTGCTGACCTCCACGGATGTCGGCAATGCCCAGGAAATGTACCAATACACGCTCGATATTACGGATGTGGTGCTGACCGCGAGCGACACCACCCTCGAACTCGTCAATGATAGCTTCGACGTGCAGTGGGCTTGGCAGGATGCTGTTGGGGGGGCGACGGCAGGCCTGACGGCGTTCAGACTGGAGGGTATTCGCGGTGGCCAGCCCGTTCCCGAGCCGGGGGTGTTGGGTTTGCTGGGGTTGGCCCTCGTGGCGGGAGCGATAGCCCGCAAGAGGATCCGCTGAAGCCCGGTTGGGCGAGTTCAAAAGCCGGCGCTGCCGGCTTTTTTGCCTTGAAGGAGCGGGGATGACATTCGGATTCGAAAAACCCAGGCCCGGGTCCAGTTTGGCGACGGCTATGGACATTGCTCGCGTCACCTTGGGTCGAGTCGCATTCTTCAGCTTTTTCATCAATCTGCTGATGCTCGTATCGTCGATCTACATGCTCCAGGTGTATGACCGTGTGCTCGCATCCCGCAGTGGCCATACCTTGTTTTACCTTTCCCTGCTGGCTGCAGGCTGCATGGCGGTCCTTGCCCTGCTGGAAATTGTGCGTTCCAGGTTGTTGGTGCGCATGGGCGCCCGCTTCGATGCACAGCTCTCGGCAAAGGTGTTTTCCGCAACCTTGCTTGGAGGGCGGAGCGGACAGATGTTGCGAGATCTCGACAATCTGCGCGGGTTTCTGACCGGTCCCCATGCGCTGAGCTTGCTTGACGCCCCGTGGTCCCCCATCTTCATTGCCTTGGTGTACGTTCTGCACCCCTGGCTTGGGCATGTCGCCTTGTTGGGAGGGGGGGTATTGTTGGCCTTGGGGGTATGGAACGAACGCTACACCAAGGCTCCCCTGGCCGAGGCCGGCAAGCAAATGTCCGGTGCGACCCAGTTTGCGGAGATTTCTGCGCGCAATGCGGAGGCCGTGGCCGCGATGGGAATGCTGGCCGGATTGAAAGGGGTGTGGCAGAAACATCACGATCTCGGCATCGGGCTCCAAGGGCAGGCCAGTGACCGGGCGGGCAATGTGGCGGCCATCGCCAAGGCCGTCCGAATATTTCTGCAGATCGCCATCCTCGGGGTCGGCGCATGGTTGGTCATCCGCCAGGATGCAACCGGTGGCGTGATGATCGCTTCGTCGATCATCATGGGGCGTGGACTTGCCCCGGTCGAGGCCTCCATTGGGGGATGGAAGAGCTTTTTGATGGCCCGAGAGTCTTATCAGCGGCTGTACAAGCAGTTTGGCAACGACGTGGAGGGTGTGGCACCCATGTCGCTCCCGGCGCCCAAGGGTGCCTTGCGCTTCGAAGCTGTCACCGCTGGTCCGCCAGAGAGCGGCCGGGCCACCGTGCGCAATCTGAATTTTGCCGTCGACGCCGGGACTTGCCTGGGAATTACCGGTCCGAGCGGGGCGGGAAAGTCTACCCTTGCCCGTCTTGCGGTCGGGATTTGGCGCGCGCAGTCGGGTGCAGTGCGTCTGGATGGCGTCTTGTTCGCCGACTGGCGGCGTGAGGAAGTTGGGCCCCACGTCGGCTTCCTGCCCCAGGATATCGAGCTTTTCCCGGGAACCGTGGCCCAGAACATCGCTCGTTTTGGGGAAGTTGATTCACGCCAGGTGGTCGAGGCGGCCCAACTCGCGGGGGCTCATCAGACCATTCTCGATCTGCCGCAGGGCTACGATTCCCAGGTTGGACCCGGAGGGGCGAATCTTTCTGGCGGACAGCGTCAACGTATCGGATTGGCGAGAGCTTTCTACGGACGCCCTTCCCTGGTGGTCCTTGATGAGCCGACATCCAATCTGGATGCGGAAGGAGAAGCCGCAGTGCGTCAGGCGATGGACCAGTTGCGCCAACTCGGTTCAACGGTCCTGGTCATTGCGCACAGGCCCGCTCTTCTAGGGGGAACGGACAATCTCCTGGTATTGATGAGTGGCCAGATCGCCAATTTTGGCGCCACTTCGGAAATCATGCCGGTCATCACCCGTCGTGTCGTCACCAGACCTGATGGTGGAAACGCGGAGTCATCAGGAGGCCTGCATGGCTGAGGTATCGGGGCTTCATCTCGAAGAACGGTCCTTGATCGTTGGTGAGGCGGCAGCCAGGGCCGACGAGACGCGTTGGGTCCGCTTAGGGAATCTCATTCTCGCCGTCAGTTTTGGGATTTTTGTCATCTGGTCCCTGCTTGCGCCGCTGTCTTCGGCGGTGATCGCGCAGGGCGTCGTCAAGGTCGATAGCAGCCGCAAGAAGATTCAGCATCCTGAAGGCGGCGTGGTCAAGGACATCCGTGTCAAGGATGGGACTCGGGTCAAGGCCGGCGATGTGCTAATCCGGCTCGACGAAACCAAGGCCGGCGCCGCCTACGGGGTCGTGCGGGGGGGCAGGGACGTTGCGCTGGCGACTTCGGCGCGCCTTGAGGCGGAGCGGGATGAACGGTCCGCCATAGCCTTTCCATCGGAGTTGCTGGCGCGCAAGGATGATCTTCAGGTCGCCGAAATCCTGCGCTCCCAGCAGTCCCAATTTGAGGCGCGCAGAACTTCGCGTCTGGGAGAGTTGAGTATTCTGGATCGCCAGATCGCCGCGCTGGGGAGCGAGATATCGGGTCTGGCCTCGCAGCAGCGCGCCAAGGATGAACAACTCGCCAGCCTGCGACACGATTTGGCGGCCATGGCCGAACTTGCCGGCAAGGGAATGATGGAGAAGCCAAAGATCAGGGCCGTCGAGCGGGAGATTGCCGTACTTCAGGGGGAGCACAGCGAATTGGCTTCCAAGATTGCCTCTGCCAGGACCCAGATCAGCGAGAAGGAACTGAAGAAGTTCCAAGTCAAGAAGGCCTTCCACGAGGAGGTCGTCGCAGAATTGAAAAAAGTGCAGGCGGAAAATTTTGAGCTCATCGAACGGGTAAGTGCGACGAAATACACCCTGGAACAAACCGAGATTCGTTCGCCGGTGGAAGGAACGGTGACGGAGCTGAAAGTCCATACTCCCGGGGGCGTCATTGGCCCGGGTGAAGTGGTCATGGAAGTGGTTCCGAGCGCTGACCAGCTGATTCTCGAAGGCAAGGTGCTGCCAGCCGACATTGATCGCATTGCGGTCGGGCAAAGGGTAGGCGTAAAGGTTCACGCCTTCAATTCACGTTCGACGCCAGAACTTACGGGAGCACTGACCTACGTGTCTGCCGACGCAACGGTAGATCCGAAATCGGATTTGAGTTACTTCGTCGTCAAGGCGACCGTGCCCGAGTCTGAACTCGCACGCCTTGGCGATCAGAGGGTCCAACCCGGCATGCAGGCGGATTTGTTCATTGTGACGGGCGAGCGGACCTTCATGGGGTATCTGCTCGATCCCCTCGTCGATTCCTTCAACATGGCCTGGCGCGAGCGCTGAGTCGAGTCGCCACGTACGTCATGCCCCTCCTGGGGGTTTCCGCCCAACGGGCATCCCAGGGGGGCCTGATCGCCGTAATTCAGTTGAGCGCTGTGGAGAGCGCCCGGCGATATTCCCGTACCAGATCGTCGTAACGTTCTTCCGACCCCAGAGCCGCGAAGAGTTGCAGCAGGGCCTTGCGTCCAGCGCCCTCTTCGAAGAAACGGTCGCGGCGAACCACTTCCAGGGCTGCTTCGCAGGCTTCCCGATAGCGTCCCGTAGCGGCATAGGCACGAGAGAGTTCAAGGCGGCGGGCGTGATTGTCCGGCGCTGCGGCGATTTCCGCCTCCAGGGCTGCCGTATCCGCGCCGCCCTGGGCGAGGGCGAGCCGGGAGCGCAGAGCCTGGGCGCGGTCGGCTTCTCGCTGATACTCGGCGGCGAGCACCTGGGCGGCTTCGTCGCTGCGGCCCAACTGCAGCAACAGGTCGGCCGCATCCAGGCGTACACCTTCATCTTCCGGGGTCTCGCGGGAGGCCTGGACCAGGAGGGCAAGTGCCTCTTCGCGCCGGCCCTCAGCTACCAGAGCAGCGGCTTCGTCGCGCAAACTCGCCTTGGCGGGCGGGAGCAGGCGATCCAGGAAGGCGCGCAGCTCGCCCTCGGGGAGGGCGCCGGAGAACTCATCCACAAGTTGCCCGCCGAAAAGTACCTTGACGGTGGGAATGCTACGAACGGCAAAGTGGTGGGCGAGTTCGGGGTTCTCGTCGGAATTGACCTTGGCGAGGAGGAAACGACCCGCGTATTCCGCCGCGAGTTTTTCCAGGAGCGGGGTCAGGGTTTTGCAGGGACCGCACCAGGGGGCCCAGAAATCAACCAGGACGGGGGTTTCGATGGAAGGGCGAAAGGCCTTGGCCTCAAAATCTTCCAGAGTGACGTCAAAGCAGTGGGATGACATGGTGGCTGCGCCGTGAGGGAATGCAAAAGGGGCCTGCGTTCGCACGCAAACCCCCGGTATTTGGTGGGTGCTGAGGGGCTCGAACCCCCGACATCCAGCTTGTAAGGCTAGCGCTCTACCAACTGAGCTAAGCACCCGGGCCCGGGCGACGCTGCGACCAGGCGAAGGGCGCTCAGTTTACAGCGTCCTTGAGGCCCTTGCCAGGCTTGAATTTGGGCACCTTGGCGGCCTTGATCTTGAGGGTGGCACCAGTACGCGGGTTGCGGCCGGTACGGGCTGCCCGCTTGCTGGTGGAGAAGGTGCCAAAGCCAACCAGGGTGACCGTGCCCCCCTTCTTGAGTTCGGCCTTGATGGCATCGACAGCGGCGTCGAGGGCGCGACCTGCGGCGGCCTTCGAGATTTCGGAGGCTGTCGCAATCTGGTCGATGAGTTCGGATTTGTTCATGGAATGTCCCCTTTTAGTGGTGTGGATGAAAAAGCAAGAAACCTAAACCGCGAAGTTTATAACTTCCCTGAAATCCTTGTGTCAAGCGGTTTTTCGCCGATTACGCCTCTCCGGGCGCTGGGCGTTTGAATGATGTTCGGAAGTCGTCCAGGGGCTGCGGTAGCGATCAGTGGGTGACGACGGTCGGAACCGCTGCGGTTTCGGTACCCGCGACCACCGCGGGTGAAACCGCGTCCGGCAGGGCGGCGGGAAGCCGCTCCAGAGCGCGCTCGAGCACCTGATCGATCCACTTGACGGGGACAATCTCGATGCGGTTCTTGATGTTGTCCGGGATATCGGTCAGATCTTTGACGTTTTCCTCGGGAATCAGAGCCGTCTTGAGACCGCCGCGCACCGCGGCCAGCAGCTTTTCCTTTAGCCCGCCGATGGCCAGCACTTCTCCCCGCAAGGTGATTTCGCCAGTCATGCACACCTCGCAGCGAACCGGAATTCCTGTGAAGGAGGACACCAGGGCGGTGGTCATGGCGATGCCCGCCGAGGGGCCGTCCTTGGGCGTGGCCCCTTCCGGGACGTGGATGTGGATGTCGCGCTTTTCAAAAATGTCGTCGGCGATGCCAAGGCGTTGTGAGCGGGCCCGCACGACGGAGCGCGCCGCCTCGACGGATTCTTTCATGACGTCGCCCAGGGAGCCGGTGCGCAGGATGTTGCCTTTGCCGGGGATGGCCACGCACTCAATGGTGAGTAGTTCGCCACCGACCTCGGTCCAAGCGAGACCAGTGACCTGGCCCACCTGATTCTCCTTCTCCGCCATGCCGAAGGTGTAGCGGCGTACGCCCAGGAACTTGTCCAGGTTGCGGGCATTGACCACCATTTTGCTGCTGCGCTTCTTGAGCAGCAGGGTCTTGACGACCTTGCGGCAGATTTTTGAGATTTCGCGTTCCAGCGCCCGCACCCCGGCTTCCCGGGTGTAGTAGCGCACGATGTCGCGAAGGGCCGAATCGGCGACGGTGAGTTCGGTCTTCTTGACGCCATTGTTCTTCATCTGCTTCGGCAGCAGGTAACGCATGGCGATGTTGACCTTCTCGTCTTCCGTATAGCCGGAGAGGCGGATCACTTCCATGCGGTCGAGCAGCGGCGCAGGGATGTTGAGGGTATTGGCCGTGGCCACGAACATGACGTCGGAGAGATCGAAGTCGACCTCGACGTAGTGGTCCTGGAAGGTGTGGTTCTGCTCCGGATCGAGCACTTCGAGCAGGGCGGAGGAGGGGTCGCCGCGGAAGTCCTGCCCCAGCTTGTCCACTTCGTCCAGGAGGAACAGGGGATTGCGTACGCCGACCTTGCTCAGGCTTTGCAGGATTTTCCCAGGCATGGAGCCAATGTAGGTGCGGCGATGGCCACGGATTTCAGCCTCGTCGCGTACGCCACCCAGGGCCATGCGCACAAATTTGCGGTTGGTTGCCTTGGCGATGGATTGGCCGAGGGAGGTTTTCCCCACGCCCGGGGGCCCCACCAGGCAGAGGATAGGCGCCTTGACCTTCTCGACCCGCTGTTGCACCGCAAGGTACTCGACGATGCGCTCCTTGACCTTTTCCAGACCGTAATGGTCGCTGTCCAGAACCTTCTCGGCTTCGCGCAATTCCTTGCTGATGCGGGTCTTCTTGCGCCAGGGCAAGCCGATGAGTGTCTCGATGTAGTTGCGCACGACCGTCGCTTCGGCGGACATGGGTGACATGAGGCGCAGTTTCTTCAGTTCGCCCTGGGCCTTGGCGAGGCCCTCCTTGCTCATGCCGGCGGCCTTGATCTTTTTGTCCAGTTCTTCGAGGTCGGCACCTTCCTCGCCTTCGCCCAATTCCTTCTGGATCGCCTTGACCTGCTCGTTGAGGTAGTACTCGCGCTGGCTCTTCTCCATCTGGCGCTTGACTCGGCCGCGGATGCGCTTTTCGACCTGGAGGATGTCGATTTCGGTCTCGAGTTGCGACAAGAGGCGGTCGATACGCTCGCGCACATTGCCCATCTCCAGGATTTCCTGCTTTTGCTCCAGCTTGAGGGGCAGGTGGGCGGCTATGGTGTCGGCCAGGCGGCCGGCGTCCTCGATGCCCGAGATGGACGAGAGGACTTCCGGCGGAATCTTCTTATTGAGTTTGACGAATTGATCGAACTGGGCGATCACCGCACGGCGCATGGCTTCGATTTCGTGATCCTCGACCCCTGCCGGGGCGAGGGCGGTGGCCGTCGCCATGAAAAGCGTCGGTTGCGGATCGATGGCTTCCACCTGGGCGCGCTGGGTGCCCTCGACCAGAACCTTGACCGTCCCGTCGGGCAGCTTGAGCATTTGCAGAATATTCGCCATGCAGCCGATGCGATACAGGTCTTCGGCATCGGGCTCGTCCTTGGCCGCAGACTTCTGGGCCACCAGCAGAATGCTGCGGCCGGACTCCATCGCCACTTCGAGGGCCTTGATGGACTTGGGGCGGCCTACGAAGAGGGGTATGACCATGTGGGGGAAGACCACCACGTCCCGCAGGGGCAGGAGAGGGAGTTCGACGGATTCCGGAAGCGATTCGGGGGTGGACATGGGCATGCCTTATGAAGGGAGTTCGTCCCCGGCAGGTGGGGACGAAAAGCCGGATTTCAAGCGGCCACGGAGGCCGGCGCTACTCAGTTGGAGCCGGAAACCTTGGGTTGCTCGGCGTAAATCAACAGGGGACTGTGGTCACCGGTGATGGTGTTCTCGTCGATGACCACCTTTGTGACATTGTCCATGCCGGGGAGTTCGTACATTGTGTCGAGCAGCACCTGTTCCAGGATGGAGCGTAGGCCCCGGGCTCCCGTCTTGCGCTCCAGAGCTTTGCGGGCGATGGCCGCCAGTGCGGAGGGCCGCACTTCGAGTTCCACGCCTTCCATGCCGAAAAGTTTCTGGTATTGCTTGATGAGGGCGTTCTTGGGCTCGATCAAGATTTGCACTAGGGCCGCTTCCTCCAGTTCCTGCAGGGTCGCGACCACCGGCAGGCGGCCGATCAGTTCGGGAATGAGGCCGAATTTGATGAGATCCTCGGGTTCGACGCTGCGCAGGATTTCACCCACGGCCTTCTGGTCGTCCTTGCTCTTCACCACTGCGGCAAAACCGATGCCGCCCTTTTCGGAACGGTTGCGGATGATTTTTTCCAGACCGTCGAAAGCGCCCCCGCAGATGAACAGGATATTGGTGGTATCCACCTGGACGAAATCCTGATTCGGATGTTTGCGACCGCCCTGGGGGGGGATTGACGCCACAGTGCCCTCGATGAGCTTCAGGAGGGCCTGCTGCACGCCCTCACCCGAAACGTCGCGGGTGATCGAGGGGTTGTCGGATTTGCGCGAAATCTTGTCGATTTCATCGATGTATACGATGCCCTGTTGCGCCTTTTCGATGTCGTAATCACACTTCTGCAGGAGCTTCTGGATGATGTTTTCGACATCTTCCCCGACATAGCCGGCTTCAGTGAGGGTCGTGGCATCGGCCATGACGAAGGGGACGTTGAGCAGCCGGGCGAGGGTCTGGGCCAGGAGCGTCTTGCCGGAGCCGGTGGGTCCCACCAGCAGGATGTTGCTCTTGGCGAGCTCGACATCGTCAGCGGTCTTGGCGGAATGGCGCAGGCGCTTGTAGTGGTTGTAGACCGCCACCGAGAGGATGCGCTTGGCGACTTCCTGTCCGATTACATACTGGTCCAGGATGGAACAGATTTCCCGCGGGGTTGGCAGGTCGGAGCCCGCCGCCTTGCCCGATTCCTCGGGGAGCTCGTCGCGGATGATGTCGTTGCAGAGCGAAATGCACTCGTCGCAAATGAACACCGACGGGCCGGCGATGAGTTTCTTCACTTCGTGCTGGCTCTTGCCGCAGAAGGAACAGTAAAGCAGTTTTTCCTGGCCGCCTTTGGACATGGTTTCCCCTTGCTATGAATCCGTCAGGCCGCGTCGCGACGGGACAGAACCTTGTCGATCAGTCCGTATTCTGCCGCTTCCGCAGCCGAAAGGAAATTGTCGCGGTCGGTGTCCTTTTCGATACGGTCGACGGGCTGGCCGGTATGGTCCGCCATGATGCGGTTGAGCTTGTCCCGGATGGACAGGATTTCCTTGGCGTGGATGGCGATATCCGACGCTTGGCCCTGGAAGCCACCCAGGGGTTGATGGATCATGATGCGGGAGTTGGGCAGGGCGAAACGCTTGCCCTTGGCCCCGGCGGTCAGAAGGAAGGCTCCCATGGACGCCGCCTGTCCGATGCACAGGGTAGATACGTCGGGTTTGATGAACTGCATCGTGTCGTAGATCGACAGGCCGGCGGTCACCGAACCTCCCGGCGAGTTGATGTAGAAGTAGATGTCCTTGTCCGGATTTTCGGCTTCCAGGAAAAGCAGTTGCGCTACCACCAGATTGGCGGTGGCGTCATTGACAGGCCCCACCAGGAAAACCACCCGCTCCCGCAGCAGGCGGGAGTAGATGTCGTAGGCGCGCTCGCCGCGACCGCTCTGTTCGATCACCATGGGCACGAGGCCCAGGCCCTGGGGATCCCAACCGCTTGTGTGGTCGATGTTCATTGCGCGCTTCCTCTGTCGTGTTTCGGACGTTTGTCGGTATTGTGACTCAGTTCTTCTGGGCCATGAGATCGTCGAAGGCCACCGACTTGTCGGCAACCTTGGCCTTGCTCAGAACCCAGGCCACCACGTTGTTCTCGATGGCCACGCCTTCGACATCGCCGAGGCGCTGGGGCTGGGCGTAGTACCAGCGCACCACTTCCTCGGGGTGCTCGTAGCTCTGCGCCGTTTCCTCAACCAGGGCCTTGACCTGCTCGGGCTTGGCGTGGAGCTGCTCGGCCTTGACCACTTCAGCAAGAATCAGGCCCAGGGAGACGCGGCGCTTGGCCTGGTCGGCGAACCATTCGGGCTTGATGGGGAAATCCTTCATTTTCATGCCGCGCTGTTCCATGTCCTGGCGGGCCGCCTGCACCAGTCGCTGCACCTCCATCTCGACGAGGGCGTTGGGCACGGCGATGGGATTGACCTTGAGCAGGGCATCCATGACCTGGTCCTTGATTCTACCCTCCACGCGGCGCTTGACCTCGCGTTTCAGGTTGGTCTCGATTTCGCTACGCATCTTGCTCACGTCGCCATCGGCGATGCCCATGGAGAAGGCGAAATCGGTGTCGACTTCAGGGAGCACAGGGGCCAGTACAGACTTGACCGTAATTTCGAATTGCACGGTCTGGCCTGCCAGGTCCTTGGAGAAGTAATCCGCCGGGAAAGTCAGGTCGAAAGTCTTGGATTCGCCGCCCTTCAGCCCTTCCACAGACTTTTCGAAATCCGGCAGCATCTGGCCCTGACCGAGGATGAAACCATAGTCGGTCGCCTGACCGCCATCGAAGGGCACGCCGTCCTTCTTGCCCAGAAAATCGATGACCACGCGGTCTTCCGGGGCTGCTGCGCGCTCGGTCTCGGCATAGCTGACACGCTGCTTGCGCAGGATTTCCAGGGTCTTGTCCACTTCGCCGGCACCGACTTCCAGGGTCGGGCGCTCGATGTCACAGACGCTGACGTCGCCAGGGGTGAATTCGGGATAAACCTCGAAAATGGCCGAAAACTCCAGGTGCGTCGTGCTCTCGCTGGTCTTGGGTTCGATGCGGGGATAGCCGGCGACACGCAGCTTTTGGCCCGTCACCGCGTCGCCGAAGGCGCGGTCGAGGACTTCGGAAAGCACCTCGTGGCGGGTCTGGGCGCCATACTGCTGCTTGACGAGGCTGAAGGGAACCTTGCCCGGACGGAATCCCGCCATCTTGACGTTGCGCCCCATGCGCTTGAGGCGTTCGTCGAGGTCCTTCTCGACTTCGGCGATGGCGATGGAAAGGTCGATGCGGCGTTCGAGTTCGTTGGCTTGGGCGGGAGTGGCTTCCATGAGAAATCCTTGTCGCTACAGGGCTAAAAAGTAAAGCTGCGAATGATAGCACGGCCGCCTACCTGACGAGGAGGCGAGGGAGGGTGCGGAGCCGTGAGGCGCCCGCCGAGCGGGCCTGGACAATACCCCTGGCCTCCCGTAGAATGCGCGCCTCTTCACCCGTGAGGGTGGTGCGGCGGCGGCATTAGCTCAGTTGGTAGAGCACTGGATTGTGATTCCAGGTGTCACCGGTTCGATCCCGGTATGTCGCCCCAAGAACAAGCGGTACGCATGCACCATGCAGCACTCGAAGCCCCGGCGCCGCAAGGCTCCCGGGGTTTTTATTTGGCCTCGGCCAAGGCTGCGGGGGAGAAGCACTGCAAGAAGAGGGAACGGCGCCGATCGGCTCTTGTCCCACGAAGGCCCGCGTGGTGGGAGTCTTCACGTTTTCATCGCAGGAGTCACGATGGCGGAAAATCTGTGCGATCTCATGTGTACGCCCTGCCGGGGCGGCATTGACCCCATGGGTCCGGTGGAGGCTGCCGCTCAGCTTGCCGGTGTTCCGGGCTGGAGCCTCCTCGACGATGGCCGGCGCCTTGAACGCCGCTACAGCTTTCCCGATTTCCGGTCTGCCCTGGCCTTCGTCGACCGGGTGGGCGCCCTGGCGGAAAGCCAGGGTCACCACCCCGATCTGGCCCTCGGGTGGGGCTGGGCGACGGTGGCCTGGTGGACCCACAAAATCGGCGGCCTGCACCGTAACGACTTCATCATGGCGGCAAGGACCGACACGCTGCTCTGAAGGAAAGGGAGTCTTTCAGGCCTGCTGCAGGGCCTGATCGAGGTCCGCAAGAATGTCGTCGATGTGTTCGATACCGACCGAGAGGCGGATCATGTCCTCGGAGACGCCGGCCTTGGCCAGTTCGGCCGGGGCGAGTTGGCGGTGGGTGGTCGAGGCCGGGTGGCAGGCCAGGGACTTGCAATCGCCGATATTCACCAAACGGGTGACGAGTTGGAGCGCGTCCTGGAAGCGTCCGCCTCCCGCGACGCCGCCGTGGACCCCGAAGGTCAGGATGCCCGAAGCCTTACCGCCCATGTATTTCTTCGCCAGCCCGTGGTCGGCGTGGTCCGGGAGGCCGGCGTAATTGACCCAATTGACCTTGGCGTGGCCCCGCAGGAAACGGGCCACGGCCAGGCTGTTGTCGCAGATGCGGTCCATGCGCAGGGCCAGGGTCTCCACGCCTTGCAGGATGAGAAAGGCGTTGAAGGGACTGATGGCGGCGCCCATGTTGCGCAGGGGAACTACGCGGGCGCGACCGATGAAGGCTGCCGGGCCCAGGGCTTCCGTATAGACCACGCCGTGGTAGGACACGTCCGGCTCGTTCAGGCGCCTGAACTTTTGCTTGTGGTCCGCCCAGGGGAACTTGCCCGAATCGACGATCATGCCGCCGATGGAATTGCCGTGGCCGCCGATGTATTTGGTCAGCGAATGGACCACGATGTCGGCGCCGTGTTCGATGGGACGGCATAGGTAGGGCGAGGGCACGGTGTTGTCTACGATCAGCGGCACGCCGTGGCGGTGGGCGATGGCGGCCAGCTTTGCGAAATCGGTGATGTTGCCCAGGGGATTGCCGACGGACTCGCAGTAGATGGCCTTGGTGCGGCCGTCGATGAGGCCCTCGAAGGCGTCGGGGTTGCGGTAGTCCGCGAAGCGCACCTCGATGCCGTACTGCGGGAAGGTGTGGGCGAAAAGGTTATAAGTCCCGCCATAAAGTGTCGAAGCGGAGACGATGTTGTCGCCGGCTTCGGCAATGGTCTGGATGGCGTAGGTGATGGCGGCCTGGCCGGAGGCCAGGGCCAGCCCCGCAATGCCGCCTTCCAGGGCCGCGATGCGCTCTTCCAGCACGTCCTGGGTGGGGTTCATGATGCGGGTGTAGATGTTGCCCTGGACCTTGAGGTCGAAGAGGTCGGCCCCGTGCTGGGTGCTGTCGAATGCGTAGGACGTGGTTTGGTAGATGGGCACCGCCACCGCCTTAGTGGTGGGGTCGGGCGAATAGCCGGCGTGGACGGCCAAGGTTTCCAGTTTCATGGTGTCTCCCTTGTGTTTTTTTGCAAGGCTGGAGTGTAGCAGCGTGGCAAAAAAAGCGCCCCGGACGGGAGCCGGGGCGGTGGTCCCGACCTGGGGTTCTGGCGGCCAGGATCCAAGGGGGGGCCGTGTCATGCGGCCCCGGAGGGGGTTCTTACAGCGAGGCGAGGGCGCCGTTGCTCAGACGAACCCGGTCGCCGTTGCGCCAGGAACCGGTCTGGGTGAAGGAACGTACGCTGCCGTCGTCGAAGCGGACGGTGACCTGGGTCTGCTTTTCACTGCGCACGTTCTTTTCCACCTGATGGCCGGCGTATGCGCCACCCACCGCGCCGGCGATGGTCGCCAGGTTGCGGCCTCGGCCACCGCCAATCTGGTTCCCTAGGAGGCCTCCGATGACGCCTCCCGCGATGGCGCCCAACCCGCTGCCTTCTCCCTTGGCCTCAATTTCCTGCACGGCTTCCACCGTACCGCAGTCGCGGCAGACGGGGGCCGCCTGCACGGGGGCCTCGGCTTGGGACGTGACCGGCGCCGGGCGGGCAGGAATGACATCGATCCCGGCATCCTCGTGGTGAGCGACCCGGCGGGTACTGCCGCTCCAGTCTTCATCGCCCTCGGCACGTGCCGCCTCCCGCGTCTGGGCAACGGCACGCTGGGCGCGGGGCTTTGCCGCGACTTTCGCCGGAGCCGTTTGAACCGCAATCTGGGCAGGCGCGGCAGGAAGAGGAGCCGGAATCGTGGCGGCAGGAGGTGCGGGAATGCTGGCCGGGGCGGCTGGAAGCGCGATGGCATTCGGCACGGCCGCGAGGGGAATGGGCTCTGCTGTACGGGCGGGAATGAGCCCGGTGAAGTGAGCCGCGGCGGCGAGACTGGCCAGGCTGACCGAAACGGCAGCGACGAGTATCAGGGGATGGGTGGATCTGCTCAGGGTTTCCATGCTTCGCCTCCTTGGCGTTCGGGGTACGTATCGCCAATAACGCGCTGCCCCGGCGGGCGGAGACTGAGGAAACGAAGACTTACACCTTGTCGCGGCCCGTGAGAAATGGCCTGAGGCTCAGGCAGGGGAGGCAAGGGGTGTGAACCTAGAAACCTCAATTGACCGCGTGTCAGTCCCCGGAATGCCTTGTGCCTTGGACCTCCGCGCAGCTCCACAACGCTCACCCAACGGGCTCGTCCAACTGAGGTTTCTAGGCTGAATCAAACCCGTCGGGAGCACTTCAGTGGTCGGCGCGCAATGCCTCCCCGGCGGCACGAGAGAGGGGGCTTGCGATTCGTTCAGGCCGGAAGGCGTTTTCAGTGTGCGGCGCCGGGGAACCAGCCTTCGCCCAGGCAGGCCCGCAGGGCGAGACGGGCACGGTGCAGAAGGACCCAGCAATTATTGCTGGTGATGGAGAGGGTCTTGCAGATTTCGTCGGTATCGAAGCCCACCACCTCGCGCATCATGAACACCCGCGCCGGTGCCTCGGGGAGGCGGTCCAGGCAGGCCTCGAACACTGTCCAGAAGCGGCTGTTGTTGAGGGACTGCTCAGGGTTGCCCCAAGAGCTGGGCTTGGTGTCTTCGGTCCAGTGTTCCTGATCGTCAAACCAGGAATTGATATCGGCCTCATCCTCCTCGGGGGAGGAAACATTCACTTGCCGCGCCCTCAGGCGCAGGATGTCGACGATCTTGTTCTTCAGGATGGACAATACCCAGGTGCGGAGAGACGAACGGGATTCAAAGCGTTGCAACTGCTGGTAGGCCGCGGCCAGGGCTTCCTGGGTGGCATCCTCGGCGGCGGCGCGGTCGCGCAACTGGAGCTCGGCAAAACGCACCATGTCCCGGCGCAGTTTGGCGACGAACTGCGGGTCGTTGAGGTCCGCATCGGCCATGGTGTTTGCTCCCGGTGGGCTTCGTGCAATGATGATCGGAATCGATTGTAAGGTTTTCATGAAGGTGGCGACTACTGTCCAGGTGTCGAATTCGGCGCCGGCATGAATCGGAGAACAGGCATGCTGAGTTGTAAGGAAGCGACGCGGCTGGCGTCCCAGGCGATGGAAAGGCCACTGACATTGGCCGAATCAATCGGTCTGCGGATGCATCAAGTCATCTGCGCCGGCTGCCGCCGTGCCGAGAAGCAATTCCGGTTTCTCCGCGACGCCGCCAAGGCGTGGCGTGCCGGTCCGGAGTGACATCACTCACCTCAATCTCAATGGAGAAAATCATGAAGACCAAATCCGCTATCACCCTTGCCGTCGGTACCGCCTTCGCTGCCACCGCCCTGCTGGCCCCCGTGGCCCAGGCGGCAGACAATCCCTTCAGCCTCACCAAGCTGGATTCCGGCTATCAACTCGCTGCTGCCGACGACAAGGCCAAGGACGGCAAATGCGGCGAAGCCAAGTGCGGCGCCGACAAGAAGAAGGACGCAAAGTGCGGCGGCGACAAGAAGAAGGACGGCAGCTGCGGCGGTGACAAGAAGAAGGACGGCAAGTGCGGCGAAGCCAAGTGCGGCGCCGACAAGAAGAAGTAATTCCTCCCCGGGGCGCGCCCCGGCGCGCCCCGCTCTTCACCCTTCACCTTTCATCCTCCCCATGCCCCGTACCCCTCCCGCCGGCGCCGGACTCGGCTTTCGCCGCGAGCTCATCGAACCCCTCAAGGCCGGCGTTCCCGAA
>JAEUNZ010000022.1:0-64554 GCA_016790965.1 Dechloromonas sp. | reverse complement strand
CTTCCAGACGGACTGGTGAACGTGCATGCCCGAACCGTTGTCGCCAACGATCGGCTTCGGCATGAAGGTGGCGGTCTTGCCGTACTGGTGAGCCACGTTGTGGGTCACGTACTTCTGGATCTGGGTCCAGTCGGCGCGCTGAACCAGCGTGCTGAACTTGGTACCGATTTCGCACTGGCCGGCGTTGGCCACTTCGTGGTGGTGAACTTCGACCGGCACACCCAGGGCTTCCAGGGTCAGAACCATCGCAGAGCGGATGTCATGCAGGCTGTCGACCGGCGGAACCGGGAAGTAGCCGCCCTTGACGGCCGGACGGTGACCGGTGGCGCCTTGGCCATCGTTCTTTTCACCGGCACCCCAGGAGGCTTCGGCAGAGTGAATCTTCAGTTGGCAGCCGGACATGTCGACAGACCATTCGACGCCGTCGAAGATGAAGAATTCGGGTTCCGGACCGAAGTAGGCGGTATCGCCCAGGCCGGAGGACTTCAGGTAGGCTTCGGCGCGCTTGGCGATGGAGCGCGGGTCGCGGTCGTAACCACGGCCGTCGGTCGGATCGACGACGTCACAGGTCAGGACGACGGTGGTTTCATCGAAGAACGGATCGATGTAGGCGGTATCCGGGTCAGGCATCAGCTGCATGTCGGAAGCTTGAATGCCCTTCCAGCCGGCGATGGAGGAGCCATCGAAAGCATGGCCGTTTTCGAACTTGTCTTCATCGAATGCGGAGACCGGCACGGTGACGTGCTGTTCCTTGCCACGGGTATCGGTAAAACGGAAATCGACGAACTTGGCGTCGTTTTCCTTGACCATCTTCATCACGTCTTGCGGGGTTGCCATGGGGGTCAGTCTCCTAACTAAACAAGATACCGGCGATACCGGCGACAATCGAATGCGAAAGCGGAGCGTTTTTAGCAGGAAACATGCCACGCATCCTGACGAAAGCTTTGCATTCTGCCACAAAGAGATGGCGAACGTGCCCCCCGGAGTGCAGCACCATTGCGGTGCAAGCAGCGTAATTGCGCACCAGTTTGGTGCCATTTGCGACCGGGTAGGGCAGCGGGTCCGGGCAGGGACGTAGGTCGTCGTAACGGCCGCAACGTCCAGGGGAGCAGCGACTGTTTTATACTGCAAGCTCATTCCAATCGGCGAATCCTATGGGAAAACTGACCGAAACCCTTGCCCTGGCCCAGGAGCGCGCCCAGGCCCTCAGGCTTCCCTACGCCGGCGCCCTGACGCCTCAGGAGGCCGCCACCGTCCTCGAATCCGCTCCCGGTGCCCGCCTCGTCGATGTGCGCACCCGCGCTGAACTCGACTGGGTCGGCCGCATTCCCGGCGCGGTCGAGGTGGAATGGAACCTCTATCCCGGCGGCGCCCGCAATGAACATTTCCTGGCCCAACTGACCCGCGCGGTCGACGCCCAGGCCCCGGTGCTCTTCATCTGCCGCAGCGGTGCCCGCTCCGACGCGGCGGCCCGAGCTGCCGCAACGGCGGGCTTCGCCAGCGCCTACAACGTCCTCGAGGGCTTCGAAGGCGACAAAGATGCCGCCGGCCACCGCAGCACCGTAGGCGGCTGGCGCCACGCTGGCCTGCCATGGATTCAATCCTGAGGCATTGAAAGAGGAAAGCCCCTCACCCCTCACCCCTCACCCCTCACCCCTCACCCCTGCCTCACCCTATGCTTCCCTTCGACCGCTACAACGATCTCTCCGATTCCGAATGCCAGGAGCGCATCCGCGCTGCCCGGGCACAGCTGGGCAAGAAGGCCGTCCTGCTCTGCCACCATTACCAGCGGGCCGACGTCTATCAGCACGCCGACCTGACCGGGGATTCCCTCAAGCTCTCGCGTCTGGCGGCCGAGGCGGATTCGGAATTCATCGTGTTCTGCGGCGTGCACTTCATGGCCGAGGTGGCGGACATCATGTCGCGGCCAGCGCAGACGGCCATCCTGCCCGACCTGGCCGCTGGGTGTTCCATGGCCGACATGGCCAACCTGGCCAAAGTGGAACGCTGCTGGCGGGAACTGGGCGAAGTTCTCGACGTGGAAGCCGAATTCACCCCTGTCACCTATATCAATTCCGCCGCCGACCTGAAGGCCTTCTGCGGTCGCCACGGCGGCATCGTGTGCACCTCGTCCAACGCCGGCACCATTGCCCGCTGGGCCTTCGAGCGCCGCCCGCGCATCCTCTTCTTCCCCGACCAGCACCTGGGGCGCTGGACCGGCCACCAACTGGGACTGCCCCTGGAGGCCATGGAAGTCTGGGATCCCGACCAGGAACTCGGCGGACTTACGCCGGAGCGCATCCGGAAAGCCAGGATCCTGCTCTGGAAGGGACACTGCTCGGTGCACCAGATGTTCCGCAAGAGCCATATCGACGCCTTTCGCGCCAAATACCCGGAGGGGAAGGTGATCGCCCACCCGGAGTGTGCCTTCGAAGTCTGCGCCGCTTCCGACCACGTCGGGTCCACCGAAGCCATCGTGCGCACGGTGAAGGACTCCCCCGCGGGGACCCGATGGCTGGTGGGCACCGAATTGAACCTGGTGGACCGACTGGCGCGGGAAATGCAGGCCGAGAACAAGATGGTCCAGTTCATGGCCACCACCATCTGCATGTGTTCGACCATGCAGCGCATTGACCCCCAGCATTTGGCCTGGACCCTGGAAAATCTGGCCGCCGGAGAAGTGGTCAATCCCATCCGCGTGCCGCCCCACGAGGCCGAACCTGCCAAGGTAGCGCTGGACCGCATGCTGGCGGTGTCCTGATCCCCCATGGGACAGACTGCCCTCCACGTCACCACCTATAACATCCACAAGGGTTTCTCCCAGTTCAACCGGCGCATGATGGTCCATGAGTTGCGGGACCGCCTGCGCCACCTGGGGCCGGACATCGTCTTCCTGCAGGAGGTCCAGGGTCTGCACCTGGGCCACGCCGAGAACCACGCCGACTGGCCCGACGCCCCCCAGCACGAGTTTCTCGCCGCCGACGAGTGGCAGGCGTCGGCCTACGGCCGCAACATGGTCTATGACCACGGCCACCACGGCAATGCCATCCTGGCTCGCTTTCCCATCCTGGACAGCCACAATCAGGACGTCACCCACCTGCAGTTCGAGCGCCGGGGCCTCCTGCACTGCCGCATCGCCGTCGCCCGGGGCCTCACCGTGCATTGCGTCTGTGTCCATCTTTCCCTCTTCGGGCGCTCGCGCAAAAAGCAGATGGAATCCCTGGCCGGTTACCTCGACGCCCTGGCACGGCCCGAAGAGCCCCTCATCATCGCCGGCGACTTCAACGACTGGCGCAATCGGGCCGACGACCACCTGGCCCAACGCCTGGGCCTGACCGAAGTCTTCGGCGGCATCGCCGGGCGGCCGGTGAAGAGTTTTCCTGCTGCCCTGCCCGTCTTTCGCCTCGACCGAATCTATGTGCGCGGCTTTCACGTCGAACGCACCGAAGTGCATCACGGCCGTCCCTGGTCGATGATTTCCGACCACGCCGCGCTCTCCGCCCACCTGGTCAGGGACGGGGATTAGCCGAGCAAGGCCCCGTGGTCAGCCAAGCGGACTACCGCGCCGGCAACCGGCTCACCCTCCTGGAGTCGGGGCGCGAATATTTTCCCGCCCTGCTGGCGGAAATCACCGCCGCCCGGCGGGAGATTTTTCTGGAAAGCTACATCTTCGCGGCCGACCCAGCGGGCGAAGCCATCGCTGCCGCCCTGATCGAAGCGGCGGCGCGGGGGGTGCGGGTGCAGGTGCTGGTCGATGGCTTCGGCGGGCGCAATTTTCGCCGGGATTTTTTGCCCCGCCTCGCTGCCGCCGGCGTCTACGCCCTGCTCTATCGGCCGGAACTCACCCGCTTCAACTTCCGCCGTCACCGCCTGCGGCGCCTGCACCGCAAGCTTGCGGTCATCGACGCCCGGGTGGCCTTCGTCGGCGGCATCAATGTCGTGGACGACGACAACGCGCCGCCCGCCATGCGTCCCCGCTACGACTACGCCGTCCGCCTGGAAGGGCCGGTGGTGGCCCAGGTTCATGCCGCCGTGGCGCGCATGTGGGAGATCGTCGTGTGGGCCAGTTTCAAACGGCGCTACCGCATCCGCAGCCTGACACCGCCCGAGTGCCCCGAGACGGAAGGCCAGATCGCCGCCTTTCTGCGCCGTGACAGCTTCCGGCACCGCAATGACATCCTCAACGCCTACCTCGCCGCCATCGCCTCGGCCCGCACCGAAGTGCTCATCGCCAACGCCTACTTCCTCCCTGGCTTCCGCTTCCGCCATGCCCTGCGGGCCGCCGCCCGGCGGGGCGTGGCGGTGACCATCCTGCTGCAGGGCGTCAGCGACCATCCCCTGCTGCAATACGCCTCCCGCACCTTGTACGCCAGCCTGCTGGCCGACGGCATCCGCATCTTCGAGTACCGCCGCAGCTTCCTCCACGCCAAGGTGGCGGTGGTCGATGGGCGCTGGGCCACCGTGGGGTCGTCGAACATCGACCCCTTCAGCCTCTTTCTGGCCAAGGAAGGCAACCTCGCGGTGCGCGACCGGGATTTCGCCCTAGAACTGCGCGGCCGCCTCGATGCGGCCATGGCCTCCGGAGCGGTGGAAATTCTCCCCGGCGACCTTGCTCGCCTGCCCTGGCACTCGCGCCTGCTGCGCTGGATCAGCTACGGCGCGGTGCGCGCCCTGGTGGGTCTGGCCGGCTTCGGCCCCCGGCTCTAGTACTGCGTTCCGTCAATAAGCTTACAAATGAAATCGATGCATTCTCGTGTCAGGCAAGGCGCAAACAGCAGTCATAGTCGAAGCCATGACGAGGATTTGCAACGCCGCATGGCGCGAGAAGGCGCGATTTCATGTACGCGGTTTGGCGGACCGCAGTAATAGTAGTCAGTCACACAGGTTTGCGTGGATGCCGAGGCGCGCCTCCGCGCCCCGGTCGCGCGAAGCGAAGCGCAGCCACAGCCGAAGCTATGGCGAGGATGAGCGACAAAGCGAACGGGGATGCGGGGCGGGCCGAACATAGCGGAACCCGTGTGACTGGCTACAAGCGGCGGGACGATTCCCGCCTCAAACCCTGATCGACCTCTGGCGCGGCACCGCGGCGAAGGACCAGTGCTCCCGGGCCCAGACCCACACCTCGGCCACCGGGGCATGCGCCAGCGCCTCCGGTGGCCGCTGCCCCAGGAAATCCAGAGCCCGGCACAGCTGGGCCGAGGCATCGGCGCGATCCAGGGGCCGGGCGCGGGTCTGCTTGGAAAGCTTCTCGCCGGCCCCGTTCACCGCTACAGGCAGGTGGGCGTAAACCGGTGCCGGCAACCCCAGGCAAGCTTGCAACCAGAGCTGGCGCGGCGTCGATTCGATCAGATCGGCCCCCCGTACGACGTGGGTGATGCCCTGGGCAGCATCATCCACCACCACCGCCAACTGATAGGCGTAACAGCCATCGGCCCGCAGCAGGACGAAGTCCCCCACGTCGGACGCTAGGCGGTGCGCCACTCGGCCTTGCAGGCGGTCTTCTAAGGCCGTTTCCCGATCGTCGGTGAGCAGGCGCCAAGCCCTTGGCGCGCGCCCGGACGGCAGACCGCCCCGGCAGGTGCCCGGGTAGACGAGCCCCCCGTCCACTGCTTCGCCCAGAGTGGAATCGGCGATTTCCCGGCGGGAACAGGCACAGCCGTAGGCCATCCCCGAACGGCGCAGGCTTTGCAGGGCTTCACCGTAGGCCTCCGACCGCTCGCTCTGGTACAGGACAGGCCCGTCCCAAGCGAAGCCAAAAGCCTCCAGGGTGCGCAGAATATCGTCGGCGGCACCGGGAACAGTCCGTGGCCGATCCACATCCTCCATCCGCACTTCCCAGGTTCCCCCCTGGGTCCAGGCATCCAGGGCGCTGCCCACCGCCGCCACCAGGGAGCCGAAATGCAGCGGCCCACTGGGCGAAGGCGCGAAGCGGCCGCGGTAGGGAGGGAAGCGGGCTGGCGAAGGCACGGGAAAAATCACCTCAGATCGAGTTTGCGGTGAATGGGGCGAGACTGAGCCTGGCGAGGGAAGAGCCATTCATTCGGGCACGACTTGCGACTCAGAGTCTGTGAATTTTTCAGGCGCGCCCGAGCGGCGTGCCCAGGTGTGCACGATCAAGGCGCAAAGCACAGCCATAGCTCTGGCTCTGGCGAGCCTTTGCAACGCCGAGCGGGCGCAGTTGGGCATGGTGAGCAGGGGTGACTGAAATTCCACAGGCTCTCGGTGCTCCAAGCTCCGGGCCGCCCTGCCCTGAAGAGCACTAGGTACCTGGCGGCTCCAACCCGGCTTCGGGTTGCATCCCCGGCCTGTGGCCGGGGCCCCTGCACCGTCGTCCGCCGGGTTACTCAAACTCCACGATCACCTGATCCACCGTCAGACTTTCGCCGGGGGTGGCAGTGATTTTTTTGACTTTGCAGTCCTGGTCGGCTTTGAGGATGTTTTCCATCTTCATGGCTTCGATGACCGCGAGTTTTTCGCCGGCCTTGACTTCCTGTCCAGCCTTGACGGCGATTTCGCGCAGGAGGCCGGGCATGGGGGAAAGGAGGAATTTCGAGAGGTCGGGGGCGGCTTTTTCCGGCATGAGGGCGAGGAGTTCCGCGGCACGGGCGCTCATGACCATGAAGTCGGCGCGGGTGCCCCAATGGAAAAGACTGTAGCGGGTCTTGTTGCGTTCGACCTGGAGAGTGAATTCCTCGCCATTGCAGGAACCGCGAAAGAGGGACTGCCCCAGTTGCCAGTCTGAAAGGATTTCGTATTCGCGCCCCTGGTATTCGATGTGGTACCCGCCACAGATCGGGCGGGCAACGACGGCGTGGCTCTCCTTGCCGCGGGGGCCGAGGCGCACGACCATCCAGTGGTCGCCGACGATGCGCTCGTGGCCTTCCAACTGGCCGGAGACCGAGGCGCCGCGATCGGTGTAGGCCCGGTAGACATAGGCGGCGACGGAAACCAGCAGGGCCGGATCGTCGTGGGGCACCATGGAGGCGTCGAAACCCTTGGGGTACTCCTTGGCGATGAAGCCGGTGTCGAAGATGCCCGACTGGAAGCGCGGATGTTGCATCAGCGCAGCCTGGAAGGGAATGTTGGACGAGATGCCGCGGATGACGAAGGCGTTGAGGGCGTCGCGCATGCGAGCGATGGCCTGCTCTCGGGTGGCGCCGTGGACGATGAGCTTGGCGATCATCGAGTCGTAGTACATGGAGATTTCGCCGCCGTCGTACACACCGGTGTCGACGCGTACCTGGCCAGGGATTTCCGCCGGCGGGGCGAACTTGACCAGGCGGCCGGTGGAAGGCAGAAAGCCCCGGAACGGATCTTCGGCGTTGATGCGGCATTCCATGGCCCAGCCGTCGATGCCGACATCCGCCTGGGCGAGGGGCAGTTTTTCGCCGTACGCCACGCGGATCATCTGCTCGACCAGATCGAGGCCGGTGATGAGTTCGGTGACCGGATGCTCGACCTGCAGACGGGTGTTCATCTCCAGGAAGTAGAACTCCTTGGTGGCGCCGGAGACGACAAATTCGACGGTACCGGCGGATTCGTAATTCACGGCCCGGGCCAGAGCAACGGCCTGCTCGCCCATGGCCTTGCGCATTTCGGCATCGACGAAGGGGGACGGCGCTTCTTCGATGACCTTCTGGTGGCGGCGCTGGATGGAGCAGTCGCGCTCGTTGAGGTAAACGTAGTTGCCGTGGGAGTCGCCCATCACTTGGATTTCGATGTGGCGCGGTTCCAGGACGTATTTTTCGATGAAGACGCGGTCGTCGCCGAAGGAATTGCGGGCTTCATTGACGCAGGAGGTAAAACCCTCGTGGGCCTCCGCATCGCTGTACGCCACCCGCAGGCCTTTGCCTCCACCGCCGGCGGAGGCCTTGATCATGACCGGGTAGCCGATTTTGCGGGCGATTTCCACCGCCTGATCCGGGCCGGCAATGGCGTCGTTGTAGCCGGGAATGGTGTTGACCTGGGCGGCGATGGCGAGCTTCTTGGATTCGATCTTGTCGCCCATTTTGGCCACCGAGTAATGCTTGGGACCGATGAATTTGATGCCTTCTTCCTCCAGGCGACGGGAGAATTCGGCATTTTCCGAGAGAAAGCCGTAGCCAGGGTGCACCGCCTGGGCGCCGGTCTGCTTGCAGGCGGCGATGATCCTGTCCATGACCAGATAGGACGCTTTCGAGGCGGCTGGGCCGATGCACACGGCTTCGTCGGCCAGGTCCACGTGCAGGGCGTCCTTGTCGGCTTCGGAGTAGACGGCTACGGTCCTGATGCCCATGCGGCGGGCGGTCTTGATGACGCGGCAGGCGATTTCGCCCCGGTTCGCGATCAGAATTTTTGTGAACATTTGTGTTCCCTTCGGGTGGGGACGAGAGAGGGGAGAAGGGGAAAGGGTGGAACCATCGACCTCTCCGCCGCCTTGTCTACTCTCGTCACCGGTTTCCTGACATGATCTCTCAAGCCGGGGTGGTCGAAGCCGGGATGGAGTTGCCCCTGTCCCCCGTCTTCCCTCCCCTTACTCTCAAAGCGGAATATTGCCGTGCTTGCGCCAGGGGTTTTCCAGCTTCTTGTCGCGCAGCATGGCCAGGGAGCGGGCAATGCGCTTCCTGGTGGCGTGGGGCATGATGACGTCGTCGATGAAGCCGCGGGCACCGGCCACGAAGGGATTGGCAAACTTGGCCTTGTATTCCGCTTCGCGCTCGGCGAGCTTCTCGGGATCGTTCTTTTCCTCGCGGAAGATGATTTCCACCGCGCCCTTGGGCCCCATGACGGCAATTTCCGCCGAGGGCCAGGCGAGGTTCACGTCGCCACGCAGATGCTTGGAACTCATCACGTCGTAGGCGCCGCCGTAGGCCTTGCGGGTGATGATGGTCACCTTGGGTACGGTGCATTCGGCGTAAGCATAGAGCAGCTTGGCCCCGTGTTTGATGATGCCTCCATATTCCTGCGCGGTGCCGGGCATGAAGCCGGGTACGTCCACGAAGGTGACGACGGGGATGTTGAAGGCGTCGCAAAAGCGCACGAAGCGTGCGGCCTTGATGGAGGACTTGATGTCGAGGCAACCGGCCAGCACCAGGGGCTGGTTGGCGACGACGCCCACCGGGTGGCCGCTGATGCGCATGAAGCCGATGATGATGTTGCGGGCGTAGTCGGGCTGCAGCTCGAAGAAATCGCCGTCGTCGGCGACCTTCACGATGAGCTCGCTCATGTCGTAGGCGGCGTTGGGATTGTCGGGCACCAGGGTGTCGAGAGAGTAATCCATGCGCCCCGCCGGATCGTTGGTGGGCATGACCGGGGGCTTCTCGCGATTGCTGGCCGGCAGGAAATTGATGAAGCGGCGCAGCATGGCCAGGGCCTCGACGTCGTTCTCGAAGGCCAGGTCGGCCACGCCCGATCTGGTGGTATGGGTGACGGCGCCCCCTAGTTCCTCGGCCGTGACTTCCTCGTGGGTGACGGTCTTCACCACCTCCGGCCCGGTGACGAACATGTAGGAGCTGTCCTTGACCATGAAGATGAAGTCGGTCATCGACGGGCTATAGACGGCGCCGCCCGCACAGGGGCCCATGACCATGGAAATCTGCGGGATGACCCCGGAGGCCATGGCGTTGCGCTGGAACACTTCGGCGTAGCCCCCCAGGGAGGCGACGCCCTCCTGGATGCGGGCGCCCCCGGAATCGTTGATGCCGATCAGCGGCGCCCCCACCCTGATGGCGTGGTCCATGACCTTGCAGATTTTTTCCGCATGGGTCTCGGAAAGGGAGCCGCCGAAAACGGTGAAGTCCTGGGC
The DNA here is from genome assembly GCA_016790965.1 of Dechloromonas sp. Lineage (GTDB taxonomy): Bacteria > Pseudomonadota > Gammaproteobacteria > Burkholderiales > Rhodocyclaceae > SSSZ01. Next base: position 54,770 of record JAEUNZ010000022.1, on the reverse strand, counting down.
GAAGACGAAGACCAGACGGCCGTTGATGGTCCCATAGCCGACCACCACGCCATCCCCCGGCGGCTTTTCCGCCTGGTCCATACCGAAATCCACGCAGCGGTGTTCCTTGAAAAAATCCCACTCCTCGAAGCTTTGCGGGTCGAGGAGCAGTTCGATTCTCTCCCGGGCTGTGAGCTTGCCCTTCTTGTGCTGGCTGTCGATGCGCTGCTGGCCGCCGCCGAGGCGGGCCATGCTGCGCTTTTCGTCCAGCTGGCGAATGATGTCGTGCATGAAAATCTCCGAGTGTTCGGTCACTGTTATTTGTCCCGCAGGCGGCCAAGCAAGGCCCGGGCTGCGGCGGTTGGGGTCGTGCGACCGTCTTCGACGGCTTGGATCAGTTCCGGCAACGTTTCACGAACCCTCGGATGGTAGCGGAAATATTGCCGCAATCCGGAATCGATCAACTGGTCCATCCAGGCGCGGGCCTGGCGCTGCCTTTTGGCGGCAAGTTCGCCTCCCGGGGTGAGTACCGTCCGATAGTCCTCGACGGCTTGCCAGAATTCGGCCAGGCCCTCCCGCCTGAGCGCGCTGGCGGCCAGGACCGGGGGATGCCAGAGCGGCGAAGCCGGGCGCAGCCAGTGCAGGGCGTTCTTCCACTGGGCTCGGGCCACCGCCGTCGCCCTGGGGTCGATATCGGCCTTATTGATGACCACCAGATCGGCGATTTCGACGATGCCTTTCTTGATGGCCTGCAAGTCGTCGCCCGCGTGGGGCAACTGCAAAAGGCAGAAGATATCGACCATGCCGGCCACCGTGGTTTCCGACTGCCCCACCCCCACGGTCTCGACGATGATGACGTCGAAACCGGCCGCCTCGCAAAGCAGCATGGCTTCCCGCGTTTTTTCGGCGACGCCGCCGAGGGAACCGGCGGAGGGGCTGGGCCGGATGAAGGCCTCCTCCCGCTGGCAGAGGGTTTCCATACGCGTCTTGTCGCCCAGGATCGACCCGCCGGAAACGGTGGAGGACGGGTCCACCGCCAGCACCGCCAGCCGGTGCCCCCGATCGATGAGCCAGTTGCCCAGGGATTCGATGAAGGTGGACTTGCCCACCCCCGGCACCCCCGAAATCCCCACCCGGATGGCGCGGCCGGTATGGGGCAGGAGCGCGTTCAGCATCGCTTGCGCCCGGAGCTGGTGGTCCCCCCGGGTCGATTCAACCAGGGTGATGGCCTTGGCCAGGGCACGCCGCTCCCCCGCCAGTACACCGTCGATGAGTATCTGATCGGCGGAAGGCAAGCCGATTCCCGGCGCCTCGGAAGCACTCATGGATGCCTTCAGGAGCGGGCCTTGCGGATTTCTTCCAGAACGCGTCTGGCCGAATCCTCGATGCGGGTGCCGGGGCCGAAGATGGCCTTGGCGCCAGCGGCGTACAGAGCGTCGTAATCCTGGGCCGGAATGACCCCGCCGGCGAAGACGATGATGTCGTCCGCTCCCTGGGCCTTCAAGGCCTGAATGATTTGGGGCACCAGGGTCTTGTGCCCGGCGGCCAGGGACGAGCAGCCGATGGCATGCACGTCGTTCTCGACGGCCTGGCGGGCGGCTTCTTCCGGGGTCTGGAAGAGCGGCCCCATGTCGATGTCGAAGCCCAGGTCCGCGTAGGCCGTGGCAACCACCTTGGCACCCCGATCATGGCCGTCCTGGCCCAGCTTGGCGATCATGATGCGCGGGCGACGACCTTCCTCCTCGGCAAACTGTGCGACATCGGCCTTGATTTGCTCCCAGCTTTCCTGACCTTCCACGACGCCTCCGTAAACACCCGAAATGGTCTGATTGTTGGCGCGGTAGCGGCCGAAGATCTTTTCCAGCGCATCGGAAACCTCGCCCACGGTCGCCCGCAGGCGGATGGCCTTGACGGTCAGGTCGAGGAGATTGCCGGCACCGGTTTCGGCACACTGGGTCAGCGCAGCGAGAGCGGCGGTGACGGCGTCCGTGTCGCGGCTGGCGCGAATTTGCTTGAGGCGGGCCACCTGGGCCTCGCGCACCACGTGATTGTCGATGTCCAGAATGTCGATGGCGTCTTCCTTGGCCAGCTTGTACTTATTGACGCCGACGATGACGTCCTTGCCGGAGTCGATGCGCGCCTGCTTGTCGGCGGCGCAGGTTTCCACCTGCATCTTGGCCCAGCCCGATTCGACCGCCTTGGTCATGCCGCCCATGGCTTCGATGTCCTGGATGATGGCCCAGGCCTTGTCGGCCATGTCCTGAGTCAGCTTCTCCATCATGTAGGAGCCAGCCCAGGGGTCGATGACGTTGGTGATGTGGGTTTCTTCCTGGATGATCAGCTGGGTGTTGCGGGCGATGCGGGCGGAGAACTCCGTCGGCAGGGCGATGGCTTCGTCCAGGGCGTTGGTGTGCAGGGACTGGGTACCGCCGAAGACCGCGGCCATGGCTTCTATGGTCGTCCGGACGACGTTGTTGTACGGGTCCTGCTCGGTCAGCGACCAGCCCGAGGTCTGGCTATGGGTGCGCAACATCTTCGACTTGGCGTTCTTGGCCTCGAAGCCGGTCATGATGCGGTGCCACAGCAGCCGGGCGGCGCGCATCTTGGCGATTTCCAGGTAGAAATTCATGCCCACCGCCCAGAAAAAGGAGAGGCGGCCGGCGAAGGTATCCACGTCCATGCCGGAAGCGATGCCGGTGCGCACATACTCCATGCCGTCGGCCAGGGTAAAGGCAAGTTCGATGGCCTGGTTCCCGCCGGCTTCCTGAATGTGATAGCCGGAAATGGAGATGGAATTGAACTTCGGCATGTGCTGCGCCGTGTAGGCGAAGATGTCGGCGATGATCTTCATCGACGGCTTGGGCGGATAGATATAGGTGTTGCGCACCATGAACTCTTTGAGGATGTCGTTCTGGATGGTGCCGGACAGTTGGGCCTGCTGTACTCCCTGCTCCTCGGCGGCGACGATGTAGCCGGCCAGAATGGGCAGCACGGCGCCGTTCATGGTCATGGAAACCGAAATCTTGTCCAGCGGAATGCCGTCGAACAGGATCTTCATGTCCTCGACGGAATCGATGGCGACTCCGGCCTTGCCCACATCTCCGACGACCCGGGGATTGTCGGAATCGTAGCCGCGGTGGGTGGCCAGATCGAAGGCGACCGAAATCCCCTGGCCGCCGGCAGCCAGCGCCTTGCGATAGAAAGCGTTGGAGGCTTCGGCGGTGGAGAAGCCGGCGTACTGCCGGATGGTCCAGGGCTTGACCGCGTACATGGTCGGCTGCGGGCCGCGCAGGAAGGGGTCCAGGCCGGGCAGGGTGTCGGTGAAGGGCAGGCCTGCGACATCCCGTTTCGTATAGAGCGCCTTGACCTCGAGGCCTTCGGGAGTGCTCCAGGCGAGCTTGGCCACGTCCCCGCCGGGGGCCTGTTTGGCCGCCAGTTTCTCCCAAGCATCCAAATGGTTCGAATCGTGATACGTCTCGGACATGGCAAGCCTCGCAAGTTCGAATTTGTGTACCATTGATGCAGAATTCAAAATTCTACGCCGGTACAAGAGCAATAAAGTGCAGAGGGTTTATAATACTGCATCCATAATTATGCAATCAAGCCGGGCCTGCCCTTTTAGAGAGTCAACAGGATGACCCATCGCATCGCCCCCACCGCCCTCTACCAGGAAGTCGCCGAACGTTTGCGCCAGCGCATCTTCGCCCACGAGCTGCCACCGGGCACCTGGATAGACGAACAAAAGCTCGCCGAGCAATACGGCATTTCCCGGACCCCGCTCCGGGAAGCCCTCAAGGTGCTGGCCTCCGAAGGACTGGTCACGCTCAAGCCCCGCCGTGGCTGTTACGTCACCGAAATCAGCGCCGATGACCTGGACGACATCTTTCCCCTCATGGCGCTCCTGGAAGGCCGTTGCGCTGCCGAAGCCGTGCGGCGGGCAACCCGGGCGGACGTGGAGGCCCTGGCGGCCATCCACGAAACCCTGGAGGAAAGCGCCCGGGAAGGGCGCATCGAAGCCTTTTTCGAGGCCAATCAACTCTTTCACCGCCGCATCCAGGAGCTGGCCGGCAACCGCTGGACCCTTTCGGTCATCCAGGATCTGCGCAAGGTGCTCAAGCTATCCCGGCTGCACTCCCTGTCCCTGGAAGGGCGTCTGCAACAGTCCCTGGACGAGCACCGGGCCATTCTCGCCGCCATCCGAGCCGGCCAGCCCGCAGCCGCGGAGACCGCCATGCACGACCACCTGCTGTCTGGCCGGGAAGCCCTGGCCAAGATGCAGCACGACACTCACCCCAAGGCGGCATGACCCTGATGTCTTCAGGCTATCCCTGAGGACTCCTCCCATCCTCAAAGCCTGTGAATTTTTCGGGCGCGCCCGAGCAGCGTGCCCAGGTGTGCACGATCAAGGCGCAAAGCACAGCCATAGCCCGGCTATGGACAGCATTGGCAACGCCGAGCCGGCGCAGCGGAGCATGACGAGCGGGGGGGAATGAAATGTTCACAGGCTCTCAGGGCGACGATGGGCGACCGTTTCGGCCCACCTCCGACTCAAACCCCGCTTTGACCAAGAGCAGAGCTACGCGGGCAGCATCCACGGTAGACTCGGGGCTTTCCATTACCCCGGGGAGCTCTGCCGTGAAGGCCGTCATTGCGAGCGACGACGTCGCCGCCGGCATGTTCGTCGTCGAACTCGACCGGCCCTGGCTCGACACGCCCTTCCCCCTGCAAGGCTTCCTGGTCGAAAACGACGAACAGATCGCCACCCTGCGCCGCCTTTGCCGCACCGTAAGCATTGACCGCAGCCGCTCACTGGGCGTGCACCACAGCAGCCGCGACGTGGCTGCCGAATCTCCCAGCCGCGGCCTGCCGGCCCTGGCCTTCCAGGGTGTGGAGGAGGCCCTGGACGACGATTTCGCCGCCATCTGCCGCATGCTGCGCCTGGAGCCCCGCAGCCGGCGCTACGAGCAATTGCCGCTCATACGCGATGTGGACACGCAGAGCCGCCTGGAAGCGGAACTCCTCTATTCCGCCCCCATCGTCGATGACGTCCGGGCCGCCCTGAAGAGCATCCGGGATAGCGTCGATGCCCAAGCCACCCCTGATCTGTCCCAGGTGGGCAGTCTGGTCGGCGAGATGGCCCAGGGGGTGGAGCGCAACCCCGACGCCATGATCTGGCTCTCCCGCCTGAAGAGCGCCGACCAGTATTCCTACGATCACGCCGTAGACGTCTCGGTGCACATGATGGTCTTCGGGCGTTTTCTCGGCCTTCCGGGCAAAACGGTCGAAATGCTCGGTCTGGCGGGCCTCATGCAGGATGTCGGCAAGGTGGATTTGCCCCAGGAAATCCTCAACCGCCCGGGACCGCTGGCGGCAGAGGAAGTCGCACTGATCCAGTCCCACGTGGCAAGCTCCCTGGAAATCCTGGTGAGTCAGCGCGGCTTTCCCGTCGAGGTGCTGGACATCGTCGCCAGCCACCACGAACGCCGCGACGGCAGCGGCTATCCCCGCCGCCTGCGCGGCGAACGCCTGGGCCTCAACGGGGAGCTGGCCGGCGTGGTCGACTGCTACTGCGCCATGATCCGCCAGCGGGCCTACCAACCCGCGGTTTCCAGCCAGCACGCCCTGGAATCCCTGATCCGCCTGCGGGGCTCCCTCTTCCGGGAAGCGGTCATCGACCAGTTCATCCAGTGCATGGGCATCTACCCCATCGGCAGCCTGGTCGAATTGAACAGTGGCGAAATCGCCGTCGTCATCCAGCAGAACCACATCCGCCGCCTGAAGCCGCGGGTGCTCGTCCTCCTGGGACCAGACAAGAGTCCCGAGCGGCGCCCACGCACCCTGGATCTCCTCATGGAGCCCAATATCGGCACCGGGGAAGCCTGCCGCATCGTGCGCGCCCTGCCGGCCGATGCTTACGGCATCGACCCCGCGGAATACTATCTCGGCTGACCGGCCGTGGATCAAATGACCGATCTCCCGCGATGAACACCAGTCCCTTCGCCTCACTCCACAACGATCTGGTCGACCACGTCACCGGCCTGCCCCGTTACGCCTCGGCTCTGGTCGAGATTCCCCATCTGGCGCGCCGCCACGGTGAACGCAGCCTGGGCATCGTCGCCTTTTCCGTAGTGGCTGACGCCACGCTGCTCCGCCTCACGCCCGAAGCGGCACAACTCCTGCGGGCCGACATCACCCGCCGCCTCACCGGCCTGCTGCAAGGCAAGGATCGGCTCTATTCCATGAGCCACTGGGAATGGCTCGCCGTGCTGCCCGATCTGCCTGGCGGCGCCCCGGTGCATCTGGCCATGATGCGTTTGCAGGGCAGCTTCATGGACCCCCTGCCCACCCTGGACGGTCTCCATACTTTCGTCACCCAGTGCGGCGGCGCCCTGTGGCCGGACGATGGCGAGGACGCCCTGCACCTCGTTCAGTCAGCCCGCATTGCGCGACTGGCGGCGGCATCGGAACCCGCGGGCCACGCCCTCTACCGGCCGGAGTTCGAACAAGCCAGCGGCGACCAGCGCGCCCTGCACGCCGAGTTGCGCAACGCCCTTACCGACGGCAGCGGGCTCGCGCTGCACCTTCAGCCGCAGATCGACCTGGCCAGCGGCGCCTGCGTCGGGGCTGAAACCCTGCTGCGCCTCTCTCGCCAGGACGGACTGCACGAAGTCCCTCCCCGCGTCCTGGCCGGCATCGAACGCCTGGGGCTGCGCAAGGTCTTCAACCGCTGGCTGTTGCAGCAGGCCATGCAAACCCAGGAGCGCCTGGCCGGCGCCGGCATCGCCCTCAGCCTGGCCATCAATCTGACCGCCAACGACCTGCTGGATAGCGAACTTCCCGATCTCATGGCTCAGAGCCTCGCCACCTGGGCCATTCCCGCCACCCGCCTGCGCCTGGAACTCACCGAAACATCGATGATCGAGGAGACCGAACCCGTCATCGAAGTGCTGCAGCGCCTGCGCACCCTGGGCGTCGATCTGGCAATCGACGATTTCGGCACCGGCTACGCGGGGATGAGCTACCTGCAGCGCCTGCCCGTCCAGGAAGTAAAGATTGACCAGAGCTTCGTGCGCAACGCGGCGGAGTCCAAGCGGGACCGGGAGATTATCGCGGCCGTCGTTCGCCTCGCCCACCGCCTCAAGATGCGGGTGCTCGCCGAAGGCGTGGAATCGTCCGCGGTCGCCGCGGCGGTCGCCCATCTGGGCTGCGACCTGGCCCAGGGCTTTCACTACGCCGCCGCTCTGCCGCTGGACGACTTCATCCCCTGGTGGCGGCAACACCACGAGCGCTTCCCCCCGCCTCCCCCGAAGCCTGCCCGCCGTCGGCGCCGCAGCCCCCCACGCAAGGGAAAGTAAACGGTCCGTCCCGGCGCAGTCCGTGACACGCTCTCCGCCCCGCCAGGCAAATCAGGCAGGAAGGACTACCGGCTTATCGTCATACCCGCTGCAAGGGCCACTCATACCGCTTCGCGTTCAAATCGAGACGCAAAGCGAGCCGAAGACAGTGCGGCAGCACGGCAAGGCCAAGTCGACAAAGTATTGGTTAGAACGCGAGTCGGAATCAGAGCATTCCCGAGAAATCGGCCGCAATGCCCGCAAAAATCGCCGCGCCCAGGTAATTGTTGTGCAGGAAGGCGCGGAAGCACTTGGCCTTTTCTCGACCGCGGATGAGGGTGAAATGCCAGCCCGCGATGGCCGTCGCAAGCAAGAGGCCGCCGTAAAACGCCTTGCCCATGTGCAGGTTATGGCCGATCCAGCCCAGAATCCCCAGGGCCGCGGCGTAGCAGAGCATGACCGCGGCCACGTCGAAGCGGCCGAACGTGAGCGCCGAAGTGCGGATGCCAATGCGGATGTCGTCGTCCCGATCCACCATCGCGTACTCGGTATCGTAGGCGATGGCCCAGAACACGTTGGCGAGCAGCAGCCACCAGGCCTCCGGCAGCACCTCGCCCAAATGGGCGGCATAGGCCATGGGGATACCGAAGCCGAAGGCCAGCCCCAGATAGGCCTGGGGAAGGGCAAAAAAGCGTTTGGTAAAGGGATAGCTCGCGGCCAGGAAGATGGCCGGCAGGGTCAGCCAGATCACCAGGGGAATGGCCAGCATCCAGACCAGCCCAAAGGCGGCCAGGGAGAGCACGGCAAACAGCGCCAGGGCCTCCCGCGTCGACACCTTGCCGGCCGTGAGGGGCCGGTCACGGGTGCGCTCCACGTGACGGTCGAAATCCCGGTCGGCGTAGTCGTTGATGACGCACCCGGCGGACCGCATCAGCACGGTACCCATCACGAACACCACGACCACGGCCCAGTCGGGTTTACCCAGGGCGGAAAACCACAAGCCCCAGAGAGTCGGCCACAACAGAAGCAGGATGCCGATAGGCTTGTCGAGCCGCATCAGGCGTTCGTACAAATCGAGGCGTTCCTTGAGCGTGGTCCAGTTCATGGGCGGCATTCTACCGGCCATGACCGGCCGTGACGAAGCGGCGCGGCAGGATCAGCCGGCGGCCCCGCGACGTGCTTCCAGGCTGCGCTCGTCCACAGGCAGATTGAGGAGCGCCGCCACGGCGCCCAGGACGATGCAGATCATCCAGACCCCATCGTAGGAACCCGTGGCGTCGAAGAGGCGCCCCCCCAGCCACACCCCCAGAAAGCTGCCGATCTGGTGGCTGAAGAATACCGCCCCCGACAGCATGCCCAGGTAACGAACCCCGAAGATCTGGGCCACGATGGCATTGGTGGCCGGCACCGTAGACAGCCACAGGAGCCCCATGGCCGCAGCGAAGAGATAGACGGTAAGCGGCGAAAGGGGCAGCAAGAGGAAGGCCGCGATGACCACGCTGCGCAGGCTGTAAATTCCCGCCAGCAGGTAGCGTTTGGGGTAACGCGCCCCCAGCGCGCCGACGCCGTAGGTGCCGGCAATATTGAACAGGCCGATGAGTGCCAGGGCAGTCATGCCCACATTGCCGGACAGCCCCCGGTCGAGCAGGTAGGTGGGCAGATGCACTCCAATGAAAACGACTTGAAAACCGCACACGAAGTAGCCGGCAGTGAGCAGGACGAAACTGCGTTCGCCGCAGGCCTGGCGCATGGCCTGAACGGCGGTCTGGCCGACACTACCCGCCGCCGGCGCCAGTCCCCGGGTCAGTCTGCTGCCCAGGGGCAGGATGAGGAAGGCCCCGGCAGCAAAGACCAGCAAGGTGCCGAACCATCCCTGCCCGGCGATCAGCCCGGCGCCCACCGGCACCATGAGGAACTGACCGAAGGAGCCCGCCGCCGCCACGATCCCCATGGCCCAACTGCGCCGTGCCTCGGGCACCACACGCCCTAGGGCGGAAAACACCACGCTGTAGGTGCTGGCGCTCTGAGCCAGCCCGAGCACGATCCCGGCGCTGGCCGCGAGACCGGTGGCGCTGCTCGCCCAAGCCATGCCGACCAGGCCCAGGGCGTAGAGCAGGCCACCGGCCCACAGCACCCGCCTGGCTCCCCAACGGTCGGCCAGCAAACCCGCGAAGGGCTGGGCGGCACCCCAGACCAGGTTTTGCAGGGCCATCGCAAAGGAGAAGACCTCCCGTCCCCACTGATGGTCGGCGCTCATCGGTGCCAGGAAAAGCCCGAAGGTATGGCGGATGCCCATGGCCACGCAGACGATGCCGGCGGCGAAGAGCAGGACCGGCGCAAGGCCGCGGGGAGAGAGGGAGTTCATGACAATGGACGAATAAGCTCCTATCCGCCTCGCTGCGGGGACAGCCGCAGCCCCCGCTCAAAGCTGAAGCGTGCCGCCCCTTCGGCGAGTTTGGTAGCCAGTTCGCGCAACTGCCGGGCTTCGTGGGCCATGTTGCGGATGGAAGCGGTGCTTTCCTCGGCGCCGTGGGCGATCTGCTCGACTTCTCCGGCGATTTCGCGCCCCATGGAATTGGTCTGGCTCACGGAATCGGAGATGCCGCTCATGCCCGCCGCGGCGGCATTGACCGCCTGGGCGGCCTCGTCCAGGGCCTCCTTGACGCGGCCCAGGTGCTCCTCGGCCGCTTCGATGGCGCTGCGACCCTCCAGCGCCACGGACTCCGCCTTCTCCGAGCGTTCGCCAAGGGTGCGGGTGACTTCGTCGATGTCCCGCGCCACCATGCCGGACTTTTCCGCCAGCTTGCGCACTTCGTCGGCAACGACTGCGAATCCCCGGCCATGCTCGCCGGCCCGGGCCGCCTCGATGGCAGCGTTGAGCGCCAGCAGATTGGTCTGATCGGCCACATCGCGGATTTCCTTGGTCATGGCCGAAATGCCTCCGGCACTCTCGACGAAGGCAGCCGTGCTGGCAGCCATTTCGTCCACCGCTTCGCGGGCCTGGCGGATTTCGCCCAGCATCTGATTCAGCGCTTCCAGGCCGCGGCGCGTCCCACCCAGGCTGGCGTCGGACTGGCTGCGCACCTGCTGAGCCTGATCCGCGACGCCGCGAATGGTTTCGGACATACCCTTGACCGCCCCGGCCACGCCCTGGGCCGACGTGCTCTGGCGCGATGAGGAATCGCTCACCCGCTGGGAAACCGTAGCCATGGATTCGGTGGCCCGGGAAACCTCGGTCGCCCCTTGCTGCAGGCTCTGAATCAGGCTGCGCAAGGCATCGCCCAGGCGATTGAAGGCTTGGCCGATCTGGCCCATCTCGTCATTGCCCCGCACCGGGATAGAGGTGCTGAGGTCACCCTGGGCCATGCGCTGGCCGCCTTCGCTGATCGAACGCAAGGAGGCGCGCAACGAACCGCCGATGGCCCAAAGCACCAGGCCGGTAAGCGCCATGGCACCGAGGGCGAGCCCCAGGTTGAGCACCAGGGCGCCCCAGGCCCGCTGGCGGTGGGAGGCCAGCGCCTCTTCAAGTTCGCTGAAGATGCGGTCGGCCAGTTCGGCGGCGGCAGTGGCGGCCGCAGTGCCGGTGTCGCCGATCTCCGCCGCCGCGCCCATGCCGACGCTGCGGGAAAGCACCCGGTCCTGCACCACCTTGCGCGCCGCTTCGAAGCGCTGGCCGACACCCTTGATCGATTCGTCCAGGCGCGCTGCGGTATCCGGGGCGTGGCGGGCGAGGCGGGTCTGGGCGGCGCTGAGGGCGGTAATCCGGTCCGCCGCCAGGCGCACGTTGACGGCCAGTTCGGTCAGTTCCTCGGGTTCCGGATCCTTGCTGCTGAAGGCGACCGCCTGATCGCGCATGCGTCCCAAATATTCGACCAGGGGCGGCAGAACGGCGATGGAGGCCGAGCTGAGGGTGCTGGTGTCGGCATGCTGGTCGAGACTGAGGGAAGTCGCGTCGGCGGCGCTCTGCCAATGGAGCATGACCTTTTCCAGCCACTCGGTCTGCCGCGTGAAGCTGGAGGCGGCACCGAATCCGGTGAGTTCCTTCTTGACGTTGTCCCAGCCGGCGACGAGCTCATCAACCGTCGCCGCCTCACCGGAAAGGACGGAATGCCCCGCGATGAAGCCCTTCAGCTCGCCCAGGGAGGCATCCACCGCCTCCTGGGGCTTGGCGAGGCGGTCCCCGCCACCGACGCCGCCGGTTCCAACCCCTGTGGACAGGGCCCGGTGTTCCTGGGCTGCAAGCACCAGCTTGAGCAACTGGCGGGAATAGGCCGCCCCGTGCCCCTCGTTGGACAGTTGATTGACTTGGCGCAACTCGCCAATGACCAGTTGCGCCAGCATGAGCCCCATGCCCCCCAGGGCGATGACGCACACCAGGATGATCTTCTGCCCGATGGACAAATTGCCCATCAGCGCCACGCCACCGAACCGCCCCGTAGCCATATTCTCTCCTCCACCCTTGTTATTGCCGGAAGTCCTTCCAGCAGGCTTGTCGGGGCAGATTAGCGCTTGCCGGACAAAGCCGCAATCATCGGGAGGCTTCTTTTTTCCGTCGTCGCCTGGATTTCTGCCTGGATGGCCGCGCCGATCGCGGCCCGCTCCCCTCGATAGAAGAGGTTGTAGGCCTCGAAGGGAATCAGTCGCCCGTCCGGCTGGGCGAAATGGATGCAGGATTTCTTCAGGGCCCGCAGGTCCAGGTTGGCCGCATCCATGAACTGCACGATGAGGACGCGGAAGACGTTTTCGTAGGTGAGATCCTGCGCCACCACCGCCGGCAAGCAGCAGAGGAGCTCCGACAGGCAATTGGCCTGCGACTCTGGCGAATGGTTGGTGGAGAAGAGTTTGAACACGGCGTCCCTGAGCTGGGGGTCGCGCTCGAAGACGATAGTATTGCGTGGCCCGGCGAGCAGGGCCTCCGGCCCCAGGTGGCGGGTCAAGGGCAGCACCTCGCCCGCCAGCTTGACCGCGTAGCCCATGGCCAGGGTATCCGGGTTGCAGGGCACGGGCACGATGTCGTCCAGGGTAAAGAGGCCGGACTGCTCGGCGATCTTGCGGCGCACCTCGCTCACCGTCAGGCGGTGGCGGGCTTTGTCGAAATCCAGGTTGCGACCCGCATCCGACACCGGCTGCAGGGTGACGCCCCGCACACAGCGGTATTGCAGGCCATGCTGGATGACGGCGCCGATTTCGCCGTCGTTCACGCCCCGCTTGACGGTCATCACCAGGGTCGTGGATAAGTTCTTGGCTTCCAGGTTGGCGAGCGCTCGCTCATGAATCTCGGCCAGATCGGCGCCCCGCAACTGTTGCAAGACCTCATCGTGCGGGGAATCGAACTGCAGGTAGATCTCGATGCCCGGCTTGTAGGCCGCCAGGCGGGCGACGAATTCCGGCTCCCGGGCCAGCCGCAGGCCATTGGTGTTAATCATAAGGTGGCGGATGGGTCTTGCCTTGGCGGCGTCCAGAATGGCGAAGAAATCCGGGTGCAGGGTCGGCTCGCCGCCGGAGAGCTGCACCACGTCCGGTTCGCCTTCGTTGGCGACGACAGCGTCGAGCATCGCCTCCACCTCCGACAGGGACCGGTGGATCTGCCGCTCCGGCCCGGATTCGGCGTAGCACACCGGGCAGCGCAGGTTGCAGTGCTCGGTGATCTCCACCACGGAAAGACAGGAATGCTGCATGTGATCCGGACACAGGCCGCAGTCGTAAGGGCAACCGTGGCGCATGGCGGTATTGAAGCGTTCCGGCATTTCCGGCGCCTTGACGTAAACCTCGCGGCACAGGCGGTAATACTCGGCTTCGTCGGCGATCAGCACCCGCTCGCTGCCGTGGGCGGGGCACCACTTGTCGAGAAAGACCTCGTCGCCCTTGATCAGCACCTTGGCCTCCACCTGACGCAGGCAGGTGGTGCACACCGAAGCGGTGGTGTCGTAGAAGAGCCAGGGGCGGTTTTTGCGGGTCATGGTGGCTTTCTCAGGGAGTGGGGCGTGACCCGATCATCCTTGCAATCGTGGAATTCGATTCTGTGTTTTGCATGGTTCTAGACCGCGGTGGGGTGCCCGAGCCGCTGCCATTGCCGCCAGGTTGGCTGCAGATAGACGATCAGGGCAATTAGACACACCCACTGAATGCCCGAAAACCCCAAGGGATAGGCGAAGGGCACCGGCTTCAGTGCGTCGATGGCGAGGCGCCAGAGGAGGTATGCGACGAGCATCATCTTGAACAGCAGGCCTGGCTGGGGCGCGAGGCGGCCCTGCAGGCGGCGCAGGCCCAGCCAGAGCACCCCGGCGAAGGCGATTTCGTAGAGCTGGGTCGGGTGGCGGGGGATGCCGTCGCCGAAATCCACGCCCCAGGGCAGTTCGGTGGGCAGACCGTAGGTGCCGTCGGCCAAACCCGCCAGGAAGCAGCCGACGCGCCCGATCATCAGCCCGAGCAGCACGGGATAGACGAAAGCGTCGCCGGTGGAACGGGTCACCCCGGCCAGTTTCTTGGCGATCTCCACCCCGATGAGACCGCCGAGCAGGCCGCCCACCATGGACTGCCCGCCCAGCCAGGCAGCCGGCTGGTCCCAGGCCAGGGGCAGCAGGTGGGGCATCTCGATCCAGAAAACAAGCTTGTTGCCAACGGCGGCGCCGAAGATACACCCCAGGGCCACGGCGAAATCCGCACCGGAGACGACGCTGGGCGCACCGGCCCGGGCACGGAGAACGCGGTAGTAGACGAAGCCGATCATGAGGGCGAGCGCTTCCAGGACGCCGTGCACCCCGGGCGCCAGCGTGGCCGAGATCACGGCCGTCCCTCGCCTTCCTGGTCCGACTCATCCCCTGGGGGAGGCTTCGATTTGTCTCGGGACGCCATCCCCCCCACCAGCAAGACGCCGAAGCTGAGGAGAATGAAGCCAATCGCGGCAGTCGGATCTCCATGGCTCCCGAAAGCGATACCGCAGAGCCCGAGCAGGCCGCCGCCCAGGATCATCAACAGGCCCAACAGGACGAGCAGCCATTTCAACACTGCCAAGGGTCTCTCCGTTCATCGCTCATGGTTGGCCTCCTGGGGGGCTTGGAAGCGACCTTGCTGCCGAATGCTCTCCAGCTCCGCTTCCAGAGCGGCCTTGGCCGCCTTGCGGTCGCGCCACAGGCTGACGCCGACGGTTACCGCCACCGCCAGCCCGATCAGGAAAACCATGGCCGAAGTGCTGAAGATCTCCCGGGCCAGGGCATCGTGGCTCCAGGCCGCGGGGGCGGTGATCGCGCCGCAGAACCCGCCGACCCCCAAGGCGCCGACGCCACCCAGCAGGATGAACACCTTGAAGATAATCCACAGCGTTCGCCCCAGACCGCTCATGACGCGCTCTCCCGCTTCTCCGCCGCCGGCGGCGCCGGGGCAAAGTAGCCGGCCGCCAGCACCAGCAGGGCGACGCCGATGAGGGAAGCGGTCCACACCACGGTGCCGGCGTTGGCCAGATCGACCAGCAGGAGCTTGGCCCCCACCACCGCCAGCAGGGCGAAGCCGCCCTGCCAGAGGCGGCGTATGCCGACCCGCGTGGCAGCGATCATGGCGGCGATGGCGAGCGCCGTCCACAGAAATGTCAGCAAGGCTTGCACCAGGTTGGAATGCCACAGGGCATAGCCAGTGAAGGGCACGCCGCCCCAATGGTGAGCGATGCGGGCGGCGAGGCAACTGACCCAGATGAAGGCGAGGACGCCCACCCAGACCGGCGAGGGCGCAGGAATGCCCAAGTAAGGATTTGCCCTGCAACCGACGAAGGGCGCTGCGCTGGGGTCTTCGACAGGCCCGTCCTGCGCAGGGTCGAAAGGGTCGGCCCGAACGGAATGGGCATTCAGGGCCCGCAGCCAGCCGAGCAAGGCCCCCATGACCGCCAGTTGCACCCCATCGAAGGGGTTGAGGACAGGCACGTAGGGCAACCCGGAACCGCCCCCCGCGTGGCCAAAGTTGGCCCACACCGCCCAGCCGGCCAGAAAAGCCGCCGGCAGCAGGGAACCGAAGCCCAGGTAGGCAAAGCCATGGCCTGCCACCGGGGGCAACTGCCGGCGCTCTCCGAGCACTGCCGCCCCCAGGCCCAGAGCGGGCCCCGCTGCCGCGGCAAGGATCAGCCACAGTTGCACCCCGGGCGCCAAGCGGTCGCCCAGCCAGGCGAGTTCCACCGTCACCAGGGCCATGAGCAGCCAGAAGCCCCCCACATGGCGCAGCGTGGGCCACAGCGCCGCGTCGTCCGCCTCCTGCCGGGCGAGGGCCCAGGTGTGGAGGCCGATGGCAAGAGGCAGGACGATGACCATGAGTCCTGGAAGAAAATGTTGATCGTGCTCCACCGCGAGGGCCGCCCCCAGCCACAGGGCGGGCAGGAGCAACAGCGAGAGATGGCGGGCTGCCCGCCATCCCTCGCCCCGGCCGAGGATTTCCAGCGCCGTCAGGGTACCGGCTACGTACGCCAGCAGCAGCGGCAGGCCGAGGGTTGGGGTCGTCAGGCGGTCGATTTCGAAGCCGCCGGCAAAGCACCACCAGGCGAAGGCCCACAGCAGCGCTCCCGCCGCCGGCCCATCGGCAAAGCGGCGCAGCAGGCGGGCGCTGGCAAAGCCGGCTCCGGCCAGGAGTACGGCGCCCAGGCAGACGTCGTTGATGACGGGCAGGGCCGTGGACATGCGCTCCAGACCGTAGAGGAAATAGGCGCCCGCCGCAGCTTGCAGGAGGGAGCCGGTGGCCATGGCCAGCCGCCGACCTTGCGCCACACCGAACCACAGCACGGCAACGCCCTCCAGAGCCCAGAAGGCGGCCGTCACCTGGACGCCGAAGGCCAGCGGCACGGCCAGGGTGGCGAAGGCGATGGCCAGACCAAGTTGGCAGCGTTCCAGCAAGCGGCTTTCTGCATCGCCGCGGCGGAACAGCAGGCACCACAGGGCACCGTAGGCCAGCGCCGCGGCGAAGGCCGCCCAGGCAAGTTCGTAACGGTCCGCCGCCAGTTGGGATTGCAGGGCGAACCCCACCAGGGGCGTACCGAACACTAGGGTGGCGTCGCTCCAGCCTGCCCAGCCCGGCGCCCGGAAGAGTGCCATGAGCACCGGCGTCACGGCGTACAGCGCCCAGAAGAAGACGAGAAAGCCCTGGCACACGTCGTGGTGGCCGGCGTGGTAGTGCTGAAGCGCCCAGGCCACGCCCACCCCCAACGTGAAGACGAAGCCGGTGACGTTGAGCAAGCGCCAGGCCTTGAACCAGGAGACGCCAACGATGAAGGCGTTGAGCAGGGCGAAATAGCCGAAGAGCCCCACCGGATCCCCGCTGCCCGTGGAAGCCAGTACCGGCGCGGCGAAGGCGCCGGCCAGACCGAACACGGCCAGCACCACGCCGTCCTGGGCGACAGCGAGCAGCACGCAGGCCACACCAAGCAGGGCGAAGAGCGCGAAGGACGGCGTCGGCCCCAGCAGGCCGTAGCGGGCCAACATGAAATAGACGATCAAGTAGAGAATGGCGAAACCGCCCCCCTGGAGGGCGATGCCGAAGGCGAAGTGGCCTCCCTGGCGCACCTTGTGCCAGCCGAAGGCAACCATCGCCGTCCCGGCCACAGCCCCCAGCAGGAGGCGCAGAGGCACCGGCAGGAAGCCGTAGTCCGCCGCCAGGCGCAGGGCGGAAGCAACGCCGAAGAAGAGCAGCACGACGCCGATCTTGGCCAGGGGGTTGCCGGCCATGAGGCGCTGCCAGAGCGTGGGAGCAGCGGGTACCTCGTCCGGCGCCGCCCGGGTCTCGGCTTGGCGGACAGTCTCGCCGCCGTCGGCCGCCGTTCGTGGCGGTGCCGCAGGCGCGGCGTCGGCCTGCAGCGTTGCGGGGGAGAAATCGTATCCGGGCTGAGTGGGCGTTTCGTCGATGAAGACGGAGGGCGCCTCGGGCGAGGCAGCCGATTGGCTCGCGGCGGGAGTCAGCGCCCCCGCAGACCCGCCGCCCAGGGCCGCCAGTTCAGCCCGCAGGGCCACGGATTCCCGGCGCAGCCAAGCCACCTGATCTTCCAGCAGCTTGAGGCGTTCCTCCGTGGCGGCCGGCGCCGCGGCTTCTCCGGCCGGCCGTCGCAGGACTCCGGCAAGAATCCCCGCCACCAGGCCGATCAGTGCCCCTCCCACGGCGGTCTCACCTCCAAACGGCGCGCCCAGCAGGAGCCCGATGAGCATTCCCAGGAACCACATGGCTATTCCCCTCGCTTTCCGTTGCCACCGGCGGATGGCGCGCCGGTGCCGCCGGAATCATCCGCCCGCCCCCTCGCCCGCAGCATGGTGACGATCAGTATCAAGCCGACGCCGAAGGCGAGCACCGAAACCAGCAGGAAGGGTGCGAGATTGCTCCCGTTGCCGACGCGCCAGGCTTCCGGCAGCAGGAAGGCCATACAGGTACCGCCCCCCAGCAGCAGGGCAAGCCCCACCAGGAGGAGCAGGCCGCGCAGGATCAGGAGGAGCGTCTTGCCCATGGTGCGCCTAACGGCAATCCCCGCGCAGTTCGGCCACGGCAGCCCGCAAGGCGTCCGGCGTCGCCTCGGCCGCCGCCACCGGCGCCCCCGCCACCAGGCCAATGCGGGAGAACAATCCGCGGCGGAAGGGAGTCTTCATGGCCCGCCCATCGACCCGGGAAAAATAGCTGCCCCACAGGCCGCGCAGGGCCAGGGGCACCACCGGCACCGGGCTGCGCTCCAGGATCACGCTCACGCCGGGCCGGAACTCGTGGATTTCTCCATCTTCACTCACCCTGCCCTCGGGAAAGATACCCACCAGCTCACCGTCAGCCAGGGCCTGGGCTGCGGTTTCGAGAGCCCGCGTCTTCATGGCCGGGTCTTCCTTGGCCGAGGCGATGGGAATGGCACGACTGTGACGGAAGACAAAATTGAGGATGGGCAGCCGGAAGACGTTGTGGTCCATGACGAAGCGGATCGGCCGGCGGCAGGCCGCGGAAATCACCAGGGCGTCGACGAAACTCACATGGTTGCAGACGATCAGGGCACCACCCTTCTCCGGCACCCGCTCATCAACGCCTTTGCAGTCGAGGCGGTAGATGGAGTGCACCAGGATCCAGACGATGAAGCGCAGGAGGAATTCCGGCACCAGTGAGTAGATGTAGATCGCCACTACCGCGTTGAAGAGGGCGGTCGCCAGGAAAAGCTGCGGAATGCTCAGCCCAAGCGCGAAAAGCGCCATGGACACCCCGGCCGAAACCACCATGAACAGGGCGTTCAGAATGTTGTTGGCGGCGATGACCCGGGATTGGTGGCTTTTTTCGCTGCGGGTCTGGATCAGGGCGTAGAGGGGAACAATGTAGAACCCTCCGAAAAGGCCGAGCAGAACCACGTCGGCCAGGGTGCGCCAATGGGCAGGCTGCACCAGGAAGCTGCTCCAGGCCCACGCTTCGGCAGGTGCCGCGCCCCTCGGCGTGGCGAAATACAGGTCGACGCCAAAGAGGGTCAGGCCGATGGCCCCAAAGGGTACCAGACCGATTTCCACCTTATGACCCGAGAGTTTTTCGCAAAGCAATGACCCCAAACCTATGCCGAAGGAAAACACCGCCAACAGCAGGATGAATACGCTTTCGTCACCGTGCAGCACATCCTTCGCGTAGCTGGGGAACTGGGCCAGCACGGTGGCCCCGTAGAACCAGAACCACGAAATCCCCAGCAGCGAGAGCCACACCGTCCGGTTGCCGTGGGCGAAGCGCAGATTGTTCCAGGTCTCGGTGACGGGGTTCCAGTTGATTTTCAGGCCGGGATCGGCGGCCGGAGAAAGCGGTATCCCCCGGCTCACCCAGTAGCCGGCGACCGCGACCCCCACAACCACAGCTGACATGAGACCCGGTCCGAAAGACGAAGTGGCCAGCCAGGCCCCCAGGATTTCCCCCACCAGGATGGCGACGAAAGTGCCCATCTCGATCATGCCGTTACCACCGACCAGTTCCTCTTCCTTCAAATGCTGCGGCAAGTAGGAATACTTGACTGGGCCAAAGAGGGTCGAGTGCACGCCCATGAGAAAAAGTGCCGCCACCAGTGGCCACAGGCTGTTGTTCAGGAAGCCCCAGGCGGCAAGTAGCATGATGCCGATTTCGAACACCTTGACCGCCCGCGCCACGGCAGACTTTTCGAACTTGTCGGCGATCTGACCGCTGGTGGCGGAGAAGAGGAAGAAGGGCAGGATGAAGAGCCCCGGCAACAGGGTGGCCAAGGTTTTGCCGTCGAGATCGGTGAGTTGCCCGGCGCGGAAAGTCACCAGGGTAATGAGGGCCGTCTTGAAGACATTGTCGTTGAAGGCTCCCAGGAACTGGGTGAAGAAGAAAGGCCGGAAACGACGTTCCCTGAGGAGTTGGAACTGGCTGCTCATCGGGCGACCTCCTGCTTGCCGCTTTTGGCCTTGCGACGGCGCACCAAGGAGATGGTGGCCACGCCGAACAGGCTGCCATAAGCGGCCAGGGCGTAGGACGAGGGTTCCCATGCATCAGCCGGCGCGGCAGCATCCTTCATTTCCGGTGGAAAGGTCCGCGGCGGCACCGGCACCACTTCCCACTTTTCCCGGTCCTCGGGGACGCGGCTCATGTATTCGTCGAAGGAAGCCACCGGCGCCTGGCCGAAGGCCCGGGACGACGGGAACTGCGGGATGCGCACGAAGACGATGGCCTCGACGTCCTCGGCCAGCACCTTCTCCAGCTCGCTGCGGGCGCCGCCCCGGGTGATGCGCCCGAGCAGATCGCGGCCGATGGCATCGAAGGCCACGAAGGGATAGAGATTGGTCACTTCTGCGGATAGGTAGTCGTAGGCCTTGGTCCCGCTCTCCAGATCGCGGTCCTTGATCGCCATATAGGGCAGCGCCGCGGCCGCCTTCAGGCGACTGGTCGCCCCTTCCTTGGGAATCGCCCAGCCCAGGGTGCGCAGCGTCTCGACGCTGATCCCCGCGCAATTGGCCGTCGCGTGGCGGTAGGCGAAGTCGTGGCGGTAAAAATGGGTGAAGACCCGGGCGATGGCCTCCTGGTATTCCCGCGCCGCCCGCTCGTCCTTCAACACCGCGATCAGCATATGCGACGGCCGATACCAGGACTGGCCTGAATTCAGGTCGCCCATATAGGCATCCATGGGCAGCATGGCGGCGACGATGCCCTTTTCGCTGTAGGAATCGAGGCCGTAGAAGTTATTGACCAGCCAGTCGCCCCATTCGCCCCGGGGTCCGAAGCGCCCGGTGGCGATGGCGAAGTGGCCCCCGTGGGCTTCGTCGTCATCCCCTTGGGCGCCGTTGAGCATGAAGGCCAGCACGGGCTTGCCGGCCAACGCTACCGTCTTGCCCTCCTCCTTTTGCCACAGCACCCGGGAGGCCAGGGGAAGCTGAGCCCCCCCCTTGTCCGCCCGCACCAGGCCGGCCAGGGTTTCCCCGGCCGAGAGGGGAGCCGGGGCGGTCGGCGCCAGGGCGAAATCCTCGGGCCACAGCGTCCGCGCCACGAAGCGCTCGCCGTCGCTGCGGCCCCGCAGGCTCAGGGAGCGGCCGGCAAAATAGCGCAAGCTGCTGGCGTCGAACCAGGATCGATTGGCCTCGATCTTGTCCACCAGTGCCAGAGGCCGCGAACTGCCATCCGCGGCAACCAGGCGCGTCCCATCAGCACTCAAGGCCCAAGCGCTGGCCTTCTCGGGCGAACCGATCCATACCGGCGTCGGCCGCTCCGGCGCCGTCCCCGCCGTACGCCCCGCCCGCCACTGGCGCACGTCGTCCTGGGCGCGCAGGCGGGGCGAAAATCCCGCCGCCCCGGACCTGGGCACGGCCAGGACGTCGTCCGCGAAGTACCACAGCGCCTGCTTCTCGGCGAGGCAGTCCGAACAACGCCCGGTAGCCAGACGGAAGTCCGCAGCGCCGTAGAGACCGATGGCCCCGCTGGCGACGGCGCTGTCGATGGCGGCTGCTTGGAGGCCTGCCGGCAACGCCAAGCCCGCCCCAAGCAGCACCGCAGCAAGTCTCCGGAACGGTTTGGTGCCCGGCATTTCATTCATGGTGGAGTCCCTCGATCGATTCTGTACTGGCCTGAAATACCCGCCGCGTCTCGAACACCGCTGCCGGGAAGGATTTCCCTTCCCAGGCCAGCAGACGTTTCAAAGCAAAGTCGAAGAGCAGGGGGTTGTGTTCGCGCGCCGCCTCCAGGTCATCCACGGCTTCGGCCGGCAGCAGCCCGGCCCGGGCCAGAGCGGCGGGAGAGATGATGGGCAGGACACCGGGCAGCGGGTAGTCGGAGCCGTTGAGTAGTCGCCCGTGCCAGTCGGTCCGTTGCAGGATGGCCTTGATGCGTTCGGGGGAGCGATTGCGCAACACGAGGGCCGAGATGTCGCCGTGGAGCAGTTCTTGAGCACGGGGTTCGGCCATCAGGCGGGCGAAGAGTTCGAAGCTCTCGCGGCGGGGGCCGGCGCTGCCGGCATCGACATCGATGTCTTCGCCGATGCTGGCGCAGTGGGCCACCACCACGGTGACGCCGGCATCGAGGGCGCGGCGCAGCAAAAGGGGGTTGCCCAGGTGCTGGGTGTCGCCGCCCTTGACCGCCTTTTCTTCGCCGCAATGAACGATGAGAGGCAGCCGGGCCTCGGCCAGCAGGCGGTAGAAGGCGTCACACTTGGGCGAGGCCGGGTCCATGCCCATGGCGGCGGGCAGCCACTTGACCGCCCTGGCACCGCCGGCGATGGCCGCCTGCAGGGCGTCCACGGCATCCGGCCGGTAGGGGTGGATGGAGGCCACCCACTCGAAACCGGCCGGGTAGGCGGCGGCCAGCTGGCGAGCGTAGGTGTCCGGCACATGGAAGGCCATGTGCTCGGCTAGGGGGTGGCCGGCTTCGTCGTAGGGGCGCTCGAAGGCGAAGAGCAGTACCTTGAAGCCGGAGGGCATGCCCTCCACCAGGTTTTGCAGGCGGGCGGCGTAGCTGGCATCCACACGGCCCGGGGCGTCGTGGGCGCAGCCGGCGTTCATGTAGAAGAGGCGCTGGGCGTACTGCACCGGGTAGAGCCAGGAAGAGAGCTGCGGGCCGATTTCGATGCCGCTTCCTCCGTCGCCGGTACCCGCCACATGGACATGGCAATCCCAGACACGGGCCGGGTCGACGCCCTCCCAGGCCCGGGCAAGCCAGGGACTGGCCGCCAGTTGAGGCGGCAGGGCGGCACGGCAGGGGTTGATCAGCAGGGGCCGGGCTGCGGCCCAGCCGGCGGCGCCGACGGCGACAGTTCCGGTCAGGGCCGTGACGAAGCGGCGGCGGGCGGGGGAATGGGGTGGGGTCTTGAGGTTCATGGCATCAGACACTTTCGGCCAGCCGCTTCAGCGTCACGTAATCCACCTTGCCGGTGCCCAGCAGGGGCAGGGCATCGACCTTGTGGATCTTCCTCGGCACGGCCAGTTCCGGAATGCCCAGATCCCGCGCCTTGGCCGCCAGCTGCTCGCGGGAAAGCGCACCGTCAGTGGTGAACAGCACCAGGGCCTCGCCCTTGGCGGCGTCGGGCTGGCTGGAGGCGGCGTGGGTCTGGGCCGGAGAGGTGGCCACGGCCAGCTTCTCCACCACTTCCAGGCTGACCATTTCACCGGCGATCTTGGCGAAGCGCTTCACCCGGCCGACGATTTTCACGAAACCCTCGTCGTCGAATTCCACCACGTCTCCGGTCTCGTACCAGCCTTCGCCCGCATCGGAAGCCGGCGGTTGCAGCACGCCGGGGCGGTCGGCCTTGAGGTAGCCGGCCATGACGTTGGGTCCGCGCACGTGGAGGATGCCGCCGCGGTCGATGCCAGGCACCTGCAGCAGCTTGGCCTCGATCCCCGGCAGGAGATTGCCCACGGTGCCGCTGCGGAAGGCCATGGGCGTATTCACGGCCAGCACCGGGGCCGTCTCGGTGGCGCCGTAGCCCTCGAAGATGCGGATGCCGAATTTCTCGAACCAGGTGTTGCGCACGGCCTCCGACAGCTTTTCGGCGCCGGCCACCACGTAGCGCAGGCGGTAGAAGTCGTAGGGATGGGCAAACTTGGCGTAATTGGCGAGGAAGGTGGAGGTGCCGAAGAGCACCGTGCAATTCCGGTCGTAGGCCAGTTCAGGAATGACGCGGTAGTGGAGCGGCGTCGGGTAGAGGAAGAGGCTGGCCCCCGTGAGCACCGGCAGCAGCGCCCCGGCGGTGAGGCCGAAGGAATGGAAGACCGGCAGGGCGTTCAAGACCTTGTCGTCCACCGAGAAGTCGATCACCGCCCGCACCTGGGCGATGTTGGCGAGGATCGCCCGGTGGGGCAGCACCACGCCCTTGGGCTTGCCTTCGGAACCGGAGGTGAACAGCACCACGGCGGCTTCCTCCGGCGATGTGGGCAGCTCGAAGGCCCGGGGCCGGTGGATGGCCCACAGCATCAGCCAGAGCTTGTCGCCCAGGCCAATGGCTTCGCGCAAGTCTTCCAGGTAGAGGCACTGGATGCCGGCCAGGGCCGCCAACTTGTCGGAAAGTTTGGCCTGCTCGACGAAGGCCCGGGAGGTGACGATGGTTCGCACCTCCGCGGCGGTGCAGGCCGCCTGCATGGCATCCACCCCCGCGGTGTAGTTGAGCATGGCCGGCACCCGGCGGCGGGCAGTGAGGCCGATGAGCAGCCCCAGGGTGGGCGCCAGGTTGGGCAGCAGCAGGCCGACCCGCTCGCTCTCCGCCGTGTGGCGCTCCACCAAGCGGGTGAGCATGAGGGCCATTTTGAGCAGGTCGTTGTAGGAATACTCGATCTGCTTCATGTCCTCCAGCACCCGGCGATTCTTGCCGAAGACGTCGGCGGCGTCGCACAGGGCGCTGAACAGCGTCTGATGCGGGCGGGAGGCGAAGATCATTTCCTGCATCAGCCGGCGCATGGCCTCGCCGGCCTTGCGGCGGCGCAGCTTGGCGGTGGGCGCCTCAGGCATAGGAATGGTGGTGGCCGGCAACACGCTCACCCGCACCTTGGGGAAGAGGACGCGGGGATGCTTGCCGGAAAGCCGCGAGAAATAGCTGCGCGATGGCCCGTCCAGCCGCACCGGCAGCACCGTCGCCCCGGTTTTGGCGGCGACGAAGGCTGGGCCTTCATAGACCTTCATCAGGCTGCCGGTCGTGGTTATGCGCCCCTCGGGGAAAATGACCACTGGGCGCCCGGTTTCCAGCAGGCGGATGACCTTCTTCATGGCCATGGGACTGGTGGGGTCCACCGCCAGGTAATCGACTTGCGAAAGGAGCAGGCGGAAGAACCAGTCGTTGGCCACCCCCGTGTGCACCACGAAGACCGGGTCGATGGGCAGGAAGAGGCCGAGCAGCAAGCCATCGAGAAACGACTCGTGGTTGGCCACTACCAGCAGCCTGCCAGCCTCGAATCCCCGCGTCAGGCCCTCGACCCGGACACGGAACAGCACGCGGCAAAGCCCGCGCAGCACAGGTTTGATCAACGAACGCATGGTTTCACTTTCCTCCCGCCGCCACTATAAACGAAGCATTCCACATAAGTAACGATATACATAAGTAACTCGATATGTTGCACAAAAAAATATTAGGCGCTGTCCTGGACATACCCCAAGACATTGCCCAGAACACCCTCCAAATAAGGCCGATTGATCCAGAACCAGACTTCCTTGCCGATCTTCTCCGAAACCAGCACCTCGGCCTCTCGCAAAATCTTCAAATGGTGCGAGACGGTGGACCGGGTCAGGGTCGACACCTCGGCGATCTGCCCGACATTGAGCCGCTCGCCCTTTTCGAACAGCAGCAGGATGCGCTGCCGATGCTCGTCGCCCAGGGCCGTGAATACCTTGGAGAGAGGCTTCCATTCTTCGGGGAGGGCGCGGCTGTAGTCGTGTTTCATATCGACAATCGTAGTTACGTCGACACATATTGTCAACGAGACATTTTTAGCGCCTCAGACCCAGCCCCACACTACAAGGACTGAAACCTTTCATGGTCATCACCTGGCCGCGTCCTCCGGATCGTTGAAACCCAGCCGCTCCAGAGCGCGCTGCATGCGCAGGGCTTCGTTTTCGGCCGTTTCGAGCAGGGGGCCGTCGTAGTCACGCAGCCGGCCGATGACGAAGTCGACGACCTCCAGAGGCAGTTCCTCCGCTTGGGCGCGAAACGCCGTCAGCACCCGGTCTCGCGGAAAACGCCCTCCAGGAGCGAGGAGTGGCGTTCCTGCCCGACGGCCGGTCTCGACCACGTAATGGCGATAGCCACGTTCCGCGCTCCAGGCCACCGATTGCTCGTCGCGATGCTTGTCGTAGGCCAGTTGAAACGCCGCCGGCCGGCCCTCGGGGTCGAACCAGACCACGAGGTCGAACTCCCGGGCGAAGTACCACTTGCGCGGGGGCTCACCTTCGACCTGACGCGTTTTCCTGATTTCTCGCAGCACGGGGGCGGGCAATGACGGATGGAAGACGCCAGGGAGTATCCTGAGGGCACTACATGCGGTCAAGTCCACCGGGATGCGGGCACATTGGCCTAGTAGTCAGTCACATCGGTTTGCGCCGATGCCGAGGCACGCATCTGCGCCCGGATCGCGCGAAGCGAACCGCAGCCCTAGCCGAAGCTATGGCGAGGATGAGCGACGAGCGGGGATGCGGGGCGGGCCGAACATAGCGAAACCTGTGTGACTGACTACTGGGCCGAGACACTCGCGCGAGCGCCCCGCCGCTACACTACGCCCTCCCGCGTCTCCCTTGGCTTGCCCCCCATGCTCTCTCCCGCGCCCGTGTCCTTCCGCCAGGCCCTCGCCTTCTGGCTCAATCTGGGCTTCCTCAGCTTCGGCGGGCCCGCCGGTCAGATTGCCCTCATGCATCGCGAACTCGTGGAGCGGCGGCGCTGGATCTCCGAGGGGCGTTTTCTACACGCCCTCAACTACTGCATGGTTCTGCCCGGACCGGAGGCGCAGCAGCTCGCCACCTACATCGGCTGGCTGCTGCACCGCACGGCGGGAGGCATCGCGGCGGGCGCCCTCTTCGTCCTGCCGTCGCTCTTCATCCTCATCGCCCTGTCCTGGGTCTATGCGGCTTACGGCCAGGTGCCCCTGGTGGCCGGGCTGTTCTACGGCATCAAGCCGGCGGTGACCGCCATCGTCGTCCAGGCGGCCTGGCGTATCGGCTCCCGCGCCCTGAAGAATGGCCTCCTGATCGGCATCGCGGCGGCAGCCTTCGTCGCCATCTTTGCCCTGGCCGTTCCCTTCCCCGCCATCGTCGCGGGGGCGGCAACCCTGGGTTTCCTCGGCGGCCGCTTCCTACCGGAAAAATTCCGCTCCGGCGGCCACGGCAAGGCGGAAAAATTCTTTGGTCCGGCCCTCATCGACGACGCGACGCCCATCCCGGACCACGCCCGCTTCACCTGGCCGCGACTCATCCGGGTGGCCGTCATCGGCATCCTGCTGGCTGTCCTCCCCCTCGCCGCCCTGGCGCTGACCTGGGGCTGGGAGCACACCCTGACGCAGATGGGCTGGTTCTTCACCAAGGCGGCCCTGCTCACCTTCGGCGGCGCCTATGCGGTGCTGCCCTACGTCTACCAGGGCGCAGTGAGCCACTTTGGCTGGCTCACGCCGGCCCAGATGATCGACGGCCTGGCCCTGGGCGAAACGACGCCCGGCCCGCTCATCATGGTGGTGGCCTTCGTCGGCTTCGTCGGCGCCTACGAGCAGGCACTCTTTGGCCCGGAAAATCTCTTTCTGGCTGGCGCCACGGCGGCCACAGTGGTGACCTGGTTCACCTTCCTGCCTTCCTTCGTCTTCATCCTGGCCGGCGGCCCCTTCGTGGAAACCACCCACAACGATCTCAAATTCACCGCCCCCCTCACCGCCATCACCGCCGCCGTGGTGGGTGTCATCGTCAATCTCGCCCTCTTTTTCGCCTACCACGTCCTGTGGCCCAAGGGCCTCGACGGCCCCTTCGACCCCGTCGCAGCCCTCATTGCCGCCGGAGCCGCGGTGGCGCTCTTCCGCTACAAAATCGGCGTGGTGCCGGTGATCCTGGGCTGCGCTCTGGCGGGACTGGGGATAGGAATGCTGGCTTGAGGGGAGCTCCCCGGCTCCCCTCGCGGCGCGGTCAGGACTTGCGCTTGCGTTTGTTCGGCAGCTGCGCGGCATCGGCAAGCTTGGGTGCCTGCGCGGCGGACTTCTTGGCTGCGGGAGCGGATTTTTTCTTCTTGCCCTTGGGCACGTCAGGCGCCGCCGTGTCGAGCGGCGCCTCGAACACGGGCGGCTTGCCGACTCCCGCCTCGACTTGCAGACCGACAGGAACGTCGATCCCCTCAAGGCCCTTGCCCTTCACCACGAAGACGAGCACATAGCTACGCTTGGCCGAGGGCTCGAAATCGAGGGTGTGCACCGTCGCCCCTGCGGCGGCGACCGCTTTGGCCGTCGCCACCTTGTCGCCTTTGTGGGTGAACAGTTCAAGCTTGGTCCCTGACGGCAGGCCGGTAACAGTCAGACGCGTCCAGGACGGCGCGGGAACGCCCTGCACGCCGAAACTCCCCGGCAGCCTGATGCCGGGCTGACCATAAAGGGCCGGCAAGGGAAGCAGACCGCCCCGCCAGCCGCGGCCGCCACAGGTGAGCAGCAGCCGCAACCCACCCAGGGGGAAGCCAAAGCGCCCGCCCCCCGGTACCCAGGGCAGACCCACCGGAATGGCGCAAGGCAGGGGAGGTGGCGGTTCGAGCAGACGCCCCGGAGGAACGTTGGGCGGACAACAGCCCAGCTTCTGGGCGCCGATCAGGGTCGCGGAAACGCCGCTGCTCTCCTGCCACGCGACGATGCTGGTGTCGCCAGCCGAAACGACGGCCAGAGCGTCGGACTGACGGCCCGCCCCCTGGCTCACCGCCACGATGGGGTCCCGCGTCGCGGCGGCGCCCTTCTCGTCGCAACACCAGGACATCAGCCTGGGGACCTCGCCGCCGTGATCCTCGAAGGTGACCAGAGCACCGCCCTTGTCGCGCGCCGTGACCGTCACCAGACGGGCGTGGTTGAAGTGCAGTTGATTGGCGAGTACGCCCACCGGCACGGTGGCGATGTGGCGGGCCGAAGTGAAGCGCCAGTGGGAGATATTGCTGGCATCCACCTTGTCGACGCTCACCGTGCCGGTCGTCTCGACCGTCGCCAGGAGGAAGCCGCCGGAACCGTCGGCGGCGAGGCTGTAGGCCTGGGGATGGGAGAGCGCGACCGTGCTGCGCGTCCAGGCGGGGACATCGGCGTCCGCCTCGAAGCGCTGCACCACTAGGGGCGCGTTGATGGGATCGGGGCTGAAGGCGACGTACATGGCGCCGTCCGGGTCGGCGACGACGCGGCGGGGGGCCGCGTCATGGCGAAAATCAAAGCCCATACCGATGGGGAACGGCCCGGCGGTCACGTTGCCGGAGAGGTCGATCCAGGTACCGGCGATCGGACTTGGCCCGATCGGGTTCGGATCCATCCACACCGCACCGATGCGATCGCCGGCCAGCGTCAGGGCAAGCTGGGCCATCCCGCCCGACGCCGGGGGTCCGGACAGGGCTACGCCACCGGCCGGCCATTGCAGGGCGCCGGCAGCGCTGACGCGCTGGGCCAGCACATTGCGCCCGCTTCCGCCGGCGAAATTGGCCGAATTGACCGCGATGATCGCGCCCCCGGCGCCGTCACTGATGGAATCCAGCCCGGTGAAGCCGCCGGCGCTGGGCAGCACCCGCAGGGCCTGCGGCCACTGGGGCAGGCACTGGGCATCGAAACGCTGGGCCAACAGCGGTGCTCCATGGGCAGGCGTGGCGAAGACCACGATGCACCCGCCCCCCGGCGCCGGCACCAGGGCCGCCTGAATGATGAAGGCCAGGACCGGCGTCTGCACGACCCCCGAAGCCTGCACCTGGCCGCTGCCGCTCACATGGACCAGCTTCAGACTGGCCGCCGGACCCTGCTGAGACTCGAGCACGGCCACGTAGCACCCGTCGCCGCCATCGCCGCACAGCGCCATGACGCGGGCCTGCGCCATGGACTGGGCGACATCGACGCCGGCCCCCCAGCGATTGCGCGCGCAGGGGCGCAGGTCGGGCAGTTTTTCGGGAATGAACACGGTACCGATCGGCATGGTCTTGGTCCTCGGGGCGGCGGCGGGAAGGGCGAACCCACCTGGTTGGCTGGAGACGCGGCGGGCGACAGAACCCCGCCTGAATATCAGGGAGCGACAGTCGGACGGGCGGCCCCGGGTGCGCAAGTACGGCCAGGAATTGCGGCCTACCGGAGCCGGAAAGAAAGATACACCAATTCCATATGACTGCGACTCACCCGGGAAAGCAGACGTGGCGGAGCCTGCGGGGGTATCCCGGGCAAGATTACTTCCGCACCTCCCTTGCGCCGCAGGACGCCCGCCGAGCCAGTCCGATCGGTTTGTGTCGCTGCCGAGGCGCGCATCGGCAGCGATCGCGCGAAGCGAGCCGCAGCCAACCATAGGCGAGGCCGTGGCGAGGATGGGCGACGAGCGGGGATGCGGGGCGGGCCGCACAATGCAGAACCTATCTGACCGACGACCGGTATTGCTGCACCCCCTGCGCCAACCGGACTACCGGAGCTTCGCCATCTCCAGCGAAACCCCATAGGCATGGCGCATCTGCGCCTCGGAGTAGGCGTGCTCACGCCCCACCGGGCAGGCGCGGCGGGCCGGGCAATCGCCGGCACAGGGCGAGGCGGGCCGCAAGCGGTACCCCACGCAGGCTTCCACGCGAAAGCCCGTCAGCGCCGTCGCCCCCGCGGGGCAGGCAGTCAGGCAGGGCTGGCCCAGGCAGCTTTCGCAGCGGTTCGGCACGGGGGTGGGCCGGGTGACGGGCAGAGCGGAATCGGCCAGCAGCGCGGCACGATAGGCGAACCAGGTGCCCCAGCTGGGGTGGATACCTAGCCCCAGGGGCGAGGGCCGCTGCCAGCCCAGCCAGTCACCGAGGGCGCCCAGATTGAGGGGAAGCGCTGCGCTGTCCGGGAGTGCTGGATAAACCAGGCGGTGCCGCACCCCCGCCAAATGAGCGTCCGCCCAGGCAAAGACGATGGCACGACTGGCGCTGTCGACAGGATCCGACCCGCAGAGGCCTCCGGCTTCCAGGGCCTGCCAGAATCGGCGGCCGGCATGGCCGAAGAGGATGAGCTGGCGGTAGCCTTCCGTCCCACCCGCCAGCGCGGACGGCAGGGCGGCGGCGTCGATGACCGCCTGCAAGCCCAATCCGGCCCGCTCCAGCGCCCTGGCGCCAGGGAGGGCGTTCACGCCTGCAAGCGCTCCAGCGCCGCAACGAGGGCTTCGGGGCCGGCAGGCCGCACGAGGCGCTCGATTTCCCGGCCGTCCCGCAGAAAGATCAGGGTGGGCCAGAGCTTCACCGCAAAGGAACGGCCCAGGCGGCGGCCGGGGCCGTCCTCGATGCGCAGGTGGGGAACCGGGGCCGCCTCCAGGGCCGCGGCGATGGCGGGTCGGGCGGCGCGGCAGATGCCGCACCAATTGGCGCCGAATTCCAGGATCAGCGGCCCGCTGCGCCCATCCACCTCGGCCCGGGTGAGGTCGGGGTGGCCGTAATCCGTTTCCACGCTCAGCGGAGGACCTTGAGCAACTCGACTTCGAAGCTCAGGGTGGCGTCGGGGGGAATGACGCCGCCGGCACCACGGGAGCCGTAGGCGATGGCGGGCGGGCAGGTGAGGCGGGCCTTGCCGCCTTCGCGCATCTTGGCGACGCCCTCGGTCCAGCAGGGTATGACCCGGTTGAGGGGGAAGGTGGCGGGCTGGCCGCGTTTGTAGGAGCTGTCGAATTCGGTGCCGTTGGCCAGGGTGCCGCGGTAATGCACCTGGACGCTGGCTTCCGGAGCAGCCTGCTGGCCGGTGCCCTCCTTGAGGGACTCATAAACCAGACCGGAGGGCGTGGTCTCGGGGGCAGCGTGGGCGATGGGGGCCACAGCCAGGGCGGCGAGCAGGACGAGGAAACGAGGGCTCATGGAAAGTCTCCGGCAAAGGGCGGGAAGCTACCGGGAAGCGCTGCCGCGTGCAAGGGTAGCCCCCCGGCGCGCCTAGGGTCAGTGATCATCCAGCTCAAGTGACCTGAACGATCACTGACCCTAGGACTTGAGCAATTCCTGGCGCGATCCCAGCCAGCGGCGCAGGTGCAGCCGGGCGGCTTGCGGGTCCGTGTCGAGGAGGGCTTCGGCCACCGCGCGGGCGGCTTCGACGAGATCGGCGTCCATTTCCAGGTCGGCGTAGCGCAGCAGCGGAACCCCGCTCTGACGGCTGCCCACGAATTCTCCGGGGCCGCGCAACTGAAGGTCCTGGCGGGCGATTTCGAACCCGTCGGTGTTTTCGAAAATTACTCGCAGACGCTGGCGGGCGGTCTGGGAGAGGGGCTGGGCATAGAGCAGGACGCAGGTCGATTCGACTGCCCCGCGCCCCACCCGGCCACGCAACTGGTGCAGCTGGGAGAGTCCGAAGCGCTCGGCGTGCTCGATGACCATGAGGCTGGCGTTGGGCACATCCACGCCCACCTCGATCACCGTCGTGGCCACCAGGACATCGAGTTCGCCCATGGCAAAGGCCGTCATGGCGGCCTGTTTCTCGTCGGGCTTTAGACGGCCATGCACCAGACCGACTCTCAGCTCCGGGAGTTCTTCGCTGAGGCGGGCGTGGGTTTCCAGGGCGGTCTGTAACTGCAGGGCCTCGGATTCCTCGATCAGGGGGCAGACCCAGTAGGCCTGACGGCCCGCAGCGCCGTGGCGGGCCAGGAAGGCGATCACGTCGTCGCGGCGGGCGTCGGCGACCAGGCGGGTCTTCACCGGGCTGCGGCCGGGGGGGAGTTCATCGAGGAGGGTGACGTCGAGATCGGCGTAATAGCTCATGGCCAGAGTGCGGGGAATGGGAGTGGCCGACATCATGAGCTGGTGCGGATTGGCGCCCTTCCTGCGCAGGGCCAGGCGCTGGGCGACGCCGAAGCGGTGCTGCTCGTCGACGATGGCCAACCCCAGGCGAGAGAAATCGACCGCATCCTGAATCAAGGCATGGGTGCCGACCACCACCTGGGCGTCGGTGGCCGCCTTGGCCTGCTGGGCCCGCTTGTGCTTTCCCTTGAGGCTGCCGGAAAGCCAGGCGAGGGAAACCCCCAGGGGTTCGAGCCAGGCGGAAAGTTTCTTGTAGTGCTGCTCGGCCAGGATTTCGGTGGGCGCCATGAAGGCCGCCTGCCAGCCGGCCTCCACCGCCCTACAGGCAGCCAGGGCGGCGACGACGGTCTTGCCACTGCCCACATCCCCTTGCAGCAGGCGCTGCATGGGATGTGGCCGGGCCAGATCAGCGGCGATCTCGTCCGCAGCCCGGCGCTGGGCAGCGGTCAGGGCAAAGGGCAGGCCCGCCAGAAGGCGCCCGGCCAGTTCGCCGCAACCCGCCAGCACCGGGGCGCCGAGCTGGCGGCGGCTGCGGTAGGCCAGCCGCAGGGAAAGCTGCTGGGCGAGGACTTCGTCGAACTTGATCCGCCGCCAGGCAGGATGGTTGCGGGCGTGCAGGGCTTCCAGCGGCGTTCCTGGCGGCGGCGCATGGAGGAAACGCAGGCTGCGGGCGAACTCGGCCAGCCGGAGGCCCTGGCGGGTGGCGGGATCCAGGCTGTCGGCCAGATCGTCGTCTTGCAGGGCCTGGGTGATGAGGCGACGCAGGGCCGCTGGGGACACGCCGGCCGTACAGGGGTAGACGGGAGTCAGACCGGCCGGCAGGGGCTCGTCACCGGCCACGGCGTGGAAGCGGGGATGAATCATCTCGGCGCCGAAGAAGCCGCCCCGGATTTCGCCGAAGGCCCGAATGCGCGCGCCCTCGACCAGGAACGCCCGCTGGGCCGGATAGAGGCTGAAAAAGCGCAGCCACAGCTCGCCGCTGGCGTCCGAGGCGCGTACCACCCACTGGCGGCGCGGGCGGAACTGGGCCTCGATCGACTGCACCGTCACCTCGACCTGCACCGGGACGCCCTCGGGGGCGTCGGCCACCGGCGTGATGCGGGTTTCGTCCTCGTAGCGCAGGGGCAGGTGGACGAGAAGATCGTCCCGGGTATGGAGACCCAGGCGGGCGAGCTTCTTCTGCAGGGCGAGCGAAGCCGGGATCGGGGCAGCCCCCGCGCTCCCCGGGGCACCGCCCGGGGACGGTCCGGGGCTTGCGACTTCCACCGTCGGGGGAGCGCCGGCCCCCGCTGGCGTCATGCGCCGAGGAACATCACCGCGTCGGCTTCCACCAAGGCACCCCGCGGCAGTTCCTTGACCCCCACCGCAGCCCGGGCCGGAAAGGGCTGGGAAAAGTAGCGGGCCATGGCCTCATTGACCTTGGCGAAATTAGCCAGATCGGTGAGGAAGACATTGAGCTTGACCACATCGGCCAGACTGCCGCCGGCCGCCTCGGTGACCGCCTTGAGGTTCTCGAAAACCCGCAGCACCTGGGCATCGATGCCTTCCACCAGGTGGCCGCTGGCCGGGTCCAGGCCGATCTGGCCCGAGAGGTAGACCGTGTCGCCCACCCGCACCGCCTGGGAATAAGTGCCTATGGCGGCAGGAGCGTGGGGCGTGGAAATGATCGTTTTGCTCATGGTAGGGTCTCAGGAAAAATGCAAGACGGAGATGTTAAATGACGACGCCCACCCTCGCCAGCCTGGAAAAGCTTCTCGACGGTCCCCGGGATGGCCCCCTGCTGCGCTACTCCCTCGGCAACGAGCACCTCAAAGCCGGCGATCCCTGCAAGGCCGCCGCCCGCCTGCGCGAGGCCGTGGCCCGCGACCCGCACTATTCGGCGGCCTGGAAGCTCCTCGGCAAGGCCCTGACGGCCGCCGGGGAAGACAGCGCTGCCCTGGCCGCCTACGAGATGGGCATCCAGGTGGCGACGGAGCGAGGCGATGTCCAGGCGGCCAAGGAGATGGAAGTTTTTGCCAAGCGGCTCCGAAAGGTGAGGGACGCAGGGGTCGGATAAGCGCCGTTCACGGGTCGCCGCCGCAAGACTAGGGGGCTGAATCCAGCCGTTTTGGCTTGCCCGATCAGCGCTTTCCGGCGGGCGGAATGAGGACTGGATCGATGCCCAGGGCACGCAGCTTTTCCCGGGCGGCGTCGGCTTCCTGCCTGGATTTGAAGGGCCCCACCTGGACCCGGGCTTCCAGGGTCGAGGGGATACCCGCCAGGGTCAGCTTGGCGTGCAGTTCCTCGGCCCTCTGGGGACTGCTGAAGACGCCAGCCTGGAGCAGGTAGCCCTGGGTCGCGCGCGGCGCGACGGCCTGGGGCGCCGGGGAAGCCGCGGGTGCTGGGGGGGCGGGACGACTGGGAGCGTCAGCCGGAGTCGGCGCGCCGGTGCCTTCCGGCACGCCCACCGCGGGCGCCGCGGCAACGGCCGACGGGGGCACCGCAGCGGGAGCCTGTGCCACCGGCGCGGACTTGGGCACGGGGGCTGCGGACACGGCGGGGGGTTGGGGTACTTCCGGCTGGGCGGCCACCTCGGGCTTGGCTGGTACCCCAGGGGCCGGCGGCTCCGCGGGAGCAGCCTTGGACTCGGGCGTCGGCTCGCCACCCTTGACCGGCTGGGTCATTTCTTTTTTGGGCGGCACGGGGACCGGCTGGCTATACACCGGGGCCTCCGGCTCCTCCGGGGCGCTTGCCAGATGATCGAAGAAGGCGAGAACCCCCAGCAGGACGGCGACCAGCCCCCCAGCCACCATCAGGCGCTTCAATAGCTTGCCGCGCAGTTCGCCGCTTTCGGGAGTGTCTTCGCTCATGGATTGCTCCGTAGGTCAGGACCGCTGGCCATTGACCAGGGCGACGACCAGGTCGGCCTCGGCCCGGGAGATGCCGCAGTGCTCGGCAATGGTTGCCGCATTGTGGCCGGCGGTGGCCATTTGCATGGCGTCGTTATAGAGGGGAGAAACGGCCTGGGGGGCACGCCGCTGGGCGATTTCCGCCTGCAATTCGCGGCGCAGGGCAGCGAGTTCGCCGCGCAGGGCATCGACCTCGTCCCGCAGCAGCAACACTTCGGCTTCCAGGCCCTCGGCCCCCGGGGAGCGCGCCAGTTGCTGCGGCGCCTCTTCCCAGGCCGCCGGCGCGACGGGCTGGGAAGCTTCCTGCTCGCCGGGATCGGTGCCGGGAAGCGGGGGGATGTCCACTACCGCCCCACCGGGAGCGGAGACCTCGGCCGCCGGAGGGTCGAGCTTGCGCCGCAGGCGCCCCATGCGCAGCAGGAGAAACCCCATATAGCCCCCCACCAGGACGATGAGGACGACGACGGCCTCACGCCAGCCGAAGACCCCGTCCCCCAGTTCAGGAATCAAGCCGCGCCCCCGGCCGCCCGCCGGTCAGAACCCGTGCGAATACTGGATTCCCAGCACGTGCCCGGAGTCGTCGTAGCGACCGCGGAGGGTGGCGGTTCCGGCGGGCAGCACCTTGGTCTGGTTGATCGACGGATCGCGCAGATAAAGATAGGCGTAACCGACATCGACCGCCGATTCCTTACTCGGCTTCCACTGAGCTCCCAGCGTCAGCCAAAGACGATCGTTGTCGGGCACACGGGCAGTACGGTGGGAATCGCTGGTCGGCGTGTGGTCAAAAGCGATGCCGAACTTGATTTTCCAGGCCTCGTTCGCCTTGTATGCGGCACCCCAGGCAATGCGCCAAGCATCGCGATAGTTGAAGGGTTCGCTACCCAAAAGGGTACCAGTACTCTTCGTCACGATGTCCGCCTTGTCGAAATCGCTCCAGTCCGTATAGGAGAGATCACCCATGGCTTCCCAGCGGTCGGAAACCTGCTGCCAGACCGATAGAATGAAGGTGTCGGGCAACTCAACCTTGGTCTTGGCCGGAAAGACAGTCGTTGCAACGGATTGCTCGCCGTCTATCGTGTAGCGCATTGCGGAACGGTAAGAGACCCCCACGCGCATCGAGGGCGACAGTGTGAACAGGGCTCCTGCGTTCCAACCCCAGGCGCTGTCATCACCCTTCAATTCCGAAGTCACCGGAATGCCCACGTGGGTGAGACTGGTCATCTTGGCGTCGATAAGCTGGTAATTGACGCCAAAACCGAGGGAAATTTTGTCATTCACCTTGTAAGCCACAGAGGGATTGAAATTCACCGTGCGGATATCCGCTTTGAGGGAGTGATAGCGTCCAATCCAGCCATCGTCATAATCAGTCGCCAGGCCAAAGGGAGCGGAAATCCCGAAACCCACGAACCACTGAGGACTCAGTTGCCAGGACAAGTAAGCATTCGGCACAGCACTCCATCCGCCGGCGTCCCCCCCATCACCGCCCGACAAGCCTGTCACGAGGCCGGTCCCCGAAGAGCCGCGATCATTGAACTCGAAACTCGGACCGACTGCAGAAACACCAAGGGAAACTCGAACGCCGCTCAACTGCGTCATCCCCGCCGGATTGAAGAAAATGGTGCTGGCGTTGTCGGCGATGGCGGCGGAGCCGGCGTAGGCGGTGCCGATGCCGCTGGCGTTCTGTTCCCACAATTGGAAGCCGGCGGCGGCGGCGGTTCCCGAGAAGGCGGCCAGAAGGCAGGCCGGAAGAAGGCGCAGGCGAAGGGCGTTCAACGGAATTCTCCCCGAATATCCAAAAATCTTGAGTAATGGCCGGATTTTACGCATTTTCCGGGGGAACGTCCCGTTTTTCCCCCTCGGAATCGATGGCGACGTAGGTCAGTTGCGCCTGTGTCACACGGACGACGATGGGCTCGGCGTAGTTGCGCTCCGCATAAACCTCGACGTCCACCGTGATCGAGGTTTTGCCTACCCGTACGACGCGGGCGTAAAAACTCACCACGTCACCCACCGAAACCGGCTGTTTGAACTGGAAGCAATTGACCGACACGGTCGCCACCCGGCCCCGTGCCCGGCGCAGGGCGGGAATGGCGCCGGCCACGTCCACCTGGGCCATGACCCAGCCGCCGAAGACGTCGCCATATTGGTTGAGATCGGCGGGCATGGGCATGACCCGCAGGGTGGGTTCGCTGGCGGGAAGTTGGGCGATGTGGTCCATGGAAGAGGGGCTCGGCAGGAGGGAAACGGTTGATTTTCCCGGAAGCGGCGCAGTTTTCCTATACTCCCGCTTCCCGCTCCAGAAATCGTCCATGCGCCGCTCCTCCGCCCTGCCCCGTCCCCCCGCCGGATCGCCGGTTCCAACCCTGCACATCCGCGCCACCCTGGCCACCCTGCTGCCCTATCTGTGGCGCTATCGCCTGCGGGTGGTGCTGGCCTTGTCCTGTCTGGTGGGGGCCAAGGTGGCCAACGTATCCGTGCCCCTGGTGTTCAAGGCCATGATCGACGGCCTGTCGCCCGCCCAGCAGGCCCTGGCGCTGCCGGCGCTGCTCTTGCTGCTGTATGGCGCCCTGCGCTTTTCCACCGCCCTGTTCACCGAGTTGCGCGAGATGCTCTTCGCCCGGGTAACGCAGCAGGCGGTGCGCCACGTGGCGCTTGAGGTTTTCCGGCACCTGCATTCCCTGGCCCTGCGCTTTCATCTGGATCGGCAAACCGGCGGGGTTTCGCGGGACATCGAGCGGGGAACCCGTTCCATCGGCAGCTTGATTTCCTACAGCCTGTACTCGATCCTGCCCACCCTGGTGGAGATTGCGCTGGTGCTGGGGATTCTCTTCATACAGTACGACGTGGGCTACGTCGTCATCACCGCCCTTTCCCTCACTGCCTACATCGTATTCACGGTGAAGGTGAGCAATTGGCGGATCGATATCCGGCGAGCGGTGAACGAGTCGGATTCCGCCGCCAACACGCGGGCCATCGACAGCCTCATCAATTACGAGACGGTCAAATACTTCAACAACGAGGCGTTCGAGGCGGCCCGCTACGACGCCCAGATGCGCCAGTGGGAGGACGCGGCCACCCGCAGCCAGACAACCCTTTCCCTCCTGAATCTCGGGCAGCAGGGCATCATCGCTCTGGGGGTCACGGCCATGATGTGGCGGGCGGCGTCCGGGGTGGTGGAGGGCAGCATGACTCTGGGGGATCTGGTCCTGGTCAATGCCTTTCTCATCCAGCTCTACACGCCGCTGAACTTCCTGGGCATGGTGTATCGGGAGATTCGCCAGGCGCTGACCGACATCGAGCGCATGTTCGGCCTCCTGGCCGAACAGCGCGAAGTGGCCGACGCGCCCGATGCCCGCGCGGTGCCTGCTGCGCCCCTGCGGGTCGATTTCGAGGCGGTACGCTTTGCCTACGAGCCCGAGCGCCTGATCCTGGCCGGCGTCGATTTCACCATAGCCCCGGGTCACACGGTGGCGGTGGTGGGGCCTTCCGGAGCGGGGAAATCGACCCTGGCCCGGCTGCTCTTCCGCTTTTACGATGTGAGCGGCGGGGCCATCCGCATCAACGGCCACGATTTGCGCAGCCTGCAGCAGGCCAGCCTGCGCAGCGCCATCGGCATCGTTCCCCAGGACACGGTGCTATTCAACGACAGCATTTTCTACAACATCCAGTATGGCCGGCCCGAGGCGTCCCGGGAGGAGGTGCTGGCCGCGGCCCGGGCTGCCCAGTTGCACGATTTCATCGAATCCCTGCCGCAGAAGTACGACACCCGGGTGGGCGAGCGGGGCCTGAAGCTTTCTGGCGGAGAAAAGCAGCGGGTGGCCATCGCCCGCACCCTGCTCAAGAATCCGCCCCTGCTCATTTTCGACGAGGCGACCTCGGCCCTCGATTCAGGTACCGAGAAGGCCATCCAGGCACAATTGGAATTTGCCGCCCGGGGGCGCACGGTCTTGGTCATCGCCCATCGCCTGTCCACCGTCATGAACGCCGATCTCATCCTGGTCATGGACGAGGGGCGCATCGTCGAGCGGGGCAGCCACGGCGCTCTGCTCCAGGCTGGCGGCACCTACGCCCGCATGTGGGCCTTGCAGCAACAGGAGGAATCCGCAGCGCAGAAGCCCTGATACCATCGCCTGCGTCGGCCCCCTCCCGCCATGAAAACTCCGATTCCGCCCTCCCTGCCCCGCCCCTCGGCGCGCCTGCGCTGGGTGGCGCCGGTCGTGCTCTTCCTGGTCCTTGCCGCCCTCGCCTGCAGTTATGGCAAGCATCGCCGCCTGGCCCTTGAAGATGGCCGCAATCAGGACTTTCAGCGCGAGGCGGCGCAGGCGACCTACGAAATGCGGGAGCGGCTGCAGTTCCACGGCCAGTTCATCCGGGATCTGGCCGCCTTTTTCGCCAGCAGCGAGACGATCAGTGCCGAGGAGTGGCGGCTGTACACCGTTCGGGCCGATGCCTACCGTCATCTGCCGGGGATGATCGCCTACGGCTTCGCCCCCCGCGTGCTGCGCAGCGAGGTGGGGGCTCTGGAGGCGCGGGTCCGAGAGCGGGACGGCGGAGGCGATTTCAAGGTCTATCCCGCGGGAGACTCGCCCATGCTGGTCGTCGTGGACCTGCTCGCCGCGGGGCAGGATGTGGCGCTGCGTGCCCGGGGCTTCGACCTGTATTCCGAAACCGCACGGCGTGAGGCGGTGGAAAGAGCCATCGACATCGATAGCATCGTCATTTCGCGCAAGGTCGTCCTGGTGCACGATGAGGAGCAGTCGGCCTTCCTCATGCTGCGGGCCGTGTATCGCGCCGGGGCGCCCATCGGCAACGTGCAGGAGCGCCGCGCCGCCTTCACCGGCGTCGCCTATGCGGCTTACCGCATGAGCGAATTTCTGGATACGACGCAGAAGACGATGGTCGATACCCTGGCCCTGCGCCTCTTCGACCAGGATCAGGAATCCGGCGAGGTCCCCTTTCATAGCACTCGGCCGGCACTCGATTGGGATTCCGCTCCCCTGCACACCCAGCACGAAATCGATTTCGGCGGCCGAACCTGGCGGCTCGAATTTGCCTACGGCGGCGGCCCCGCGGCGGCGAGTTTCGCCGAGCCGACCCTGATCATCGTCGGGGGACTCACCATTGCGCTGCTCTTGTCCCTCGGGGTCTTTCTTCTCCTGACCCAGAAACACCTGGCCATGGCCTATGCGGCCCAGACGACGGCGGATCTGCGCCAGGCCGAGGCCGCCATCCGCGCCCGGGACCAGTTCAAGCAGGCGATTCTGGACGGTGCCACCGAGGTCAGCATTATCGCCACCGACATGAGCGGAACGATCACCCTGTTCAACCGCGGGGCGGAGAAACTGCTGGGGTGGGAAGCGAGCGACATGCTGGGCAAGGCAACGCCGGCACTGTTCCATCTGGAGGAAGAGATTGCCGCACGCTCAGCCGAACTGTCCCAACGGTTGCAACGCCCGGTAGACGGTTTCGAGGTCTTCACCGCTCTGCCGGACCGGGAGGGCTTCGAGCGAAGGGAGTGGACCTACCGGCGGGTGGACGGCGCGCTGCTGCGCGTCGATCTGACGGTCACCGCCCTGCGGGAAACGGACGGCAGCGTCACGGGCTACCTGGGAATCGCCATCGACGTGAGCGACAGACACGCCGCCGAAGAGAAGCTCGCGCGTCAGCACGAAACCGTACAGACCATCCTGGCCAACGTCCCCTGCGGCATCTCGCTCATCGACGCCCAGCTCAACTTCATCGCTGCCAACCAGCGCCTGCTGGAGGTGCTCGATTTCCCTCCCGAACTCTTCACCCCCCGTACGCCCACCTTCCGTGAAGTCGCCCTGTTCAACGCCCGCCGCGGCGAGTACGGTCCGGGCGATCCAGAAGCCCTGGCCGATGCACTGATGGCCAAGGCCGCCAACCCCCAGCCCCACCAGTTCGAACGCTCCCGCCGCGACGGCCGGGTCATCGAGGTGCGCGGCACCCCGCTCACCGGGGGCGGCTTTGTCACCATCTATACCGACATTACGGATCGAAAGCGCATTGAGGCGGAACTGCGCCGGCACCGGGACAACC
The DNA here is from genome assembly GCA_016790965.1 of Dechloromonas sp. Classification (GTDB taxonomy): domain Bacteria; phylum Pseudomonadota; class Gammaproteobacteria; order Burkholderiales; family Rhodocyclaceae; genus SSSZ01. Next base: position 13,647 of record JAEUNZ010000022.1, on the reverse strand, counting down.
TGCAGGAATTGGTCATGGCGCGCACCGCCGATCTTTCCCGCGCCCTCGCCGCGGCGACCAGGGCCGATCGGGCCAAGTCGGAATTCCTGGCCAATATGTCCCACGAACTGCGCACCCCCATGCACGCCATCATGAGCTTCAGCCGCCTCGGGATGGAACGCGCCCACGCGGCGCCAGAAAAAGCGATTCCCTACTTCGAGCGCATCCGGCAAAGCGCCGAGCGGCTGATTGTCCTCATCAACGACCTGCTCGATCTTTCTAGGCTGGAAGCGGGACGCATGCCCATGCACATGGCGCGCTTCGACCTGGCCGGGGTAGTCAACGACGCCATCCGCGACTTGGAGTCCCTCCTCGCGCCCTACGCCCTGACGGTCAGTTTCAGCCTCGAGGCGCGGGACTGTTCCATGGTTGGCGACGCGGTCCAGATCGCCCGCGTCGTCCACAACCTGCTCGCCAATGCCATCAAGTTCTCGCCGCCAGGAGGACAGATCGGGGTGCGCATCGGCGAGGCCAGGGATTGCTTCGGCGCCCCCACCCTGTCGGTCGAGTTCTGCGACCGCGGCGTAGGCATTCCGGCTGACGAGCTAGATCAGATCTTCGAGAAGTTTGTTCAGAGCAGCGCCACCAAGACCGGGGCCGGCGGCACTGGCCTGGGACTGGCTATCTCACGCGAGATCATCCAGGCCCACCATGGTACGATTGAGGCAAAGAACAACCCGGAGGGCGGCGCCACATTCACCATCACGCTCCCGGTCGCGCCACCCACCGAAGGTGCTGGCGAGCCGGTGATCTGATCCCGCCCTGTCGGCCCCCAAGCCAGTTTCCGATGACTGATACCCTCAAACCCCTGCGCATCCTCGCGGTCGACGACAACAAGACGAACCTGCACGTCCTGCAGGTCTTCCTCAAGAAGCTGGGCCATCAGGTGCTGTTGGCCGAAAACGGCGAGGAGGCGGTACAGACTTTCGAGGCGGAGCGCCCCGACATAGTCTTGCTCGACATCATGATGCCGGTCATGGACGGCTTCGAGGCAGCCCGACGCATCCGGGCCCTGGTCAAGGAGCTCTGGGTTCCGGTCATTTTCCTGTCGGCGCTGAATCGGGACGAGAACCTGCTCGAAGGTCTCAATGCCGGGGGCGACGACTACCTGACCAAGCCGATCAATTTCATCGTGCTGGAGGCGAAGCTGCGCTCGATGCGGAAATCGCTGACCCTCCAGGCCCAGTCGATCGAGGCCCTGAAGCGCCTCCAGGCTATTTCCGACAACGTGCTCGAGGCGATCATCACCATCGACACGAAGGCGACGATCCTGGCCTGCAATTCGGCCACGGAAAAACTTTTCGGCTGGCCGGCCGCGGATCTGGTCGGCCAGAACGTCAAGGTGCTCATGCCGGAGCCTTACCATTCCGAGCACGATGGCTACATCGGCCGCTACGTGGGCGGCGAGCCCCCACGCATCATGGGCAGCGAGCGGGAAGTGATCGGCAAGCGTCGGGACGGAGCCCTGTTCCCTGCCGAACTCGGCGTTTCCGAGATTCAACTCGACAACACCCGCCTTTTCATCGGCGTCGTACGCGACATTTCGGAGCGCAAGGCTGCCGAAGTCAAGCTGCACGAGAATGCCCGCCAGCTTCAGGCGTACTACGACCAGACCGAGAGCGAGCAACAACTCGCCATGCGCCTAGTGGAAAAGCAGATGCACCGGCGCGGGCTCCAGGATCCCTGCCTGCAATACAAGGTGATTCCTGCCCAGCACTTCAGCGGCGACGTGGTGGCGGCGGCACGCTCACCCCAGGGGCGCTTTTATGCCCTCCTGGCGGATGCGACCGGGCATGGTCTGGCCGCTGCCATCAGCGTGCTGCCGGTATTGACGGTCTTTTACCGCATGAGCGCCCAGAACCTGCCAGTGCATGAACTGATCCTGGAACTCAACCAGCAGTTGCGCGAGTCGATGCCCATCGGCCGTTTCGTCGCCGCCACTGTCGTGGCCCTCGACCCTACCAGCAAGAGGGGCGAAATCTGGGTGGGGGGAACCCCTTCGGCACTGCTCATCGATCGCTGGGGGCGCAAGGAGGCGGAATTCCCGTCCACCCAGGTCCCCCTGGGCATCATCGATCAGATCGACGCCGAGGCGACCTCGTTTACCTGGGAAAAGGAAAGTCAGCTCCTTCTCTATTCGGACGGACTCATCGAGGCCACCGACCGCGAAGGCGGCCAATTCGGGCCGGAAGGTATCCTGGCCAGCCTGGCCCACACCACGCCGGGTCAGCGCTTCGACGCGGTCCAGACGGCGTTGCGGCAGCACCTGGGTGAGGAGATGGCGGCTGACGACGTATCCTTGATGGTCGTTGCCTGTCCGTGACAGGCCCCGCCCGTGCCGCGTCCGCCGCAGGCGCAAAAAAGGCCGGGAAATCCCGGCCTTTTTTGCGATCCGCCCCGATCAGGCAGCAGCTTGCTCTTCGGCGACTTCCACCGGCTCGGTAGGTTCGGGACGGTCCACCAATTCGACGAAAGCCATGGGCGCATTGTCGCCCACGCGGAATCCGCACTTCAGGATGCGCAGGTAACCCCCCGGACGGGTGGCGTAGCGCGGTCCAATCTCAGCGAAAAGTTTGACCACGATATCGCGATCGCGCAACCGATCGAAGGCCAGGCGCTTGTTGGCCAGGGTCGGAGTCTTGCCCAGGGTGATCATGGGCTCTACGACGCGACGCAGTTCCTTGGCCTTAGGCAGGGTGGTCTTGATCGCTTCGTGGCGCAGCAGCGAAACGGTCATGTTGCGCAGCATCGCCAGGCGATGGCTGCTGGTACGGTTGAGTTTGCGAAGTCCCAAACGGTGACGCATGGTTAATCCTTTCTATGTTCTGCAGGCGTCCCTTGGCAGCCTTGGCTGAAAAAGGTCCTTAGACCTTTTCCAGACCGGCAGGCGGCCAATTTTCCAATTTCATGCCCAGCGTAAGGCCGCGTGCGGCCAACACTTCCTTGATTTCGTTGAGCGACTTGCGACCCAGGTTCGGGGTCTTGAGCAGCTCGTTCTCGGTACGCTGGATGAGATCGCCGATGTAGTAGATGTTCTCGGCCTTCAGGCAGTTCGCGGAGCGAACCGTCAGTTCGAGGTCATCGACCGGACGCAGGAGGACCGGGTCGACCTGGGCCGGCTTGGAAGCCTCGGCCACAGGCGCGGTACCTTCGAGGTCGGCGAAGACGGAGAGTTGTTCCATCAGCACGCGGGCAGCGTAGCGGATGGCTTCTTCCGGCTCGACGACACCGTTAGTCTCGATATCGACGATCAGCTTGTCGAGGTCGGTACGCTGTTCGACGCGAGCACTTTCGACGGCATAGGCAACGCGACGGATCGGGCTGAACGAAGCATCCAGAACCAGCTTGCCAATCGTCTTGGCATCACCGAGGTTACGAACGTTGCCCGGCACATAGCCGCGCCCCTTCTCGACCTTGATCTCCATGGCCAGCTTGCCGCCAGGAGAAAGGTGAGCGATCACATGTTCCGGGTTGATGATTTCCACGTCGTGCGGCAATTCGATATCGCCGGCACGGACCAGGCCTTCACCTTCCTTGACCAGATTCAGGTTGACGACATCGCGGCCGTGCAGCTTGAACACCACGCCTTTGAGGTTGAGAAGGATGTCAACGACATCTTCCTGCACGCCATCAACGGTGGAGTACTCATGGAGCACGCCTTCAATGCCAACTTCGGTCGGTGCATAACCCGGCATCGACGACAGCAGGATACGGCGCAGTGCATTGCCCAGGGTATGGCCATAGCCGCGTTCGAACGGCTCCATGACCACCTTGGCCTGCACAGGCGAAACGCTCTGCACATCGATGATGCGGGGTTTCAGAAGTCCACTGCTTTGCATGGGCTAAATTCCTCTGCTCAGTGCTTACTTCGAATAAAGTTCGATGACGAGACCTTCGTTCAGGGTCGCCGGCAGCTCGGAGCGTTGCGGCATGGCCTTGAACGTGCCCTTGCCTTCCTTGACATCGACGGCGATCCACTCCGGGAAACCACGGGACTCGGCGGCTTCGAGGGCAGCCTTGCAACGCAGGGAAGCGCGGGCACGATCGGTCAACTGGACGACATCGCCCGGCTTGACAAGGTAGGAAGGAATATTGACGCGCTTGCCGTTGACCAGAACGCCGTTGTGACGGACGACCTGACGGGATTCACTGCGCGAAGCGGCAAAACCCATACGGTAGGCGACGGAATCCAGGCGGGCTTCCAGCAGTTGCAGCAGGTTTTCGCCAGTCTGCCCCTTGCGGCGCTCAGCTTCGGCAAAGGTCTTGCGGAACTGGCCTTCAAGGACACCGTAGACACGACGGATCTTCTGCTTGGCACGCAGGTGGACGCCATAGTCAGACAAACGGGCACCGGACTTCTGGCCATGCTGACCAGGAGCGTACGAGCGGCGCTCGATGGCGCACTTGTCGGTGAAGCACTTTTCGCCCTTCAGGAACAGCTTTTCGCCTTCACGGCGGCACTGACGGCATTTCGGATCGAGATTACGAGCCACTTGTCTTTCTCCTTAGATGCGGCGCTTTTTAGGCGGACGGCAGCCGTTGTGCGGCACCGGCGTCACGTCGGAAATCGCGGTGATCTTCATGCCCAGCGCATTGAGTGCGCGGACCGAAGATTCACGACCAGGACCGGGGCCCTTGATGCGGACTTCGAGGTTCTTGACGCCACATTCCTGAGCAGCCTTGCCGGCGGCCTCAGCAGCGACCTGAGCGGCAAACGGGGTGGACTTACGCGAACCGCGGAAGCCGGCACCGCCGGAAGTCGCCCACGACAGGGCATTACCCTGACGGTCGGTGATGGTGATGATGGTATTGTTGAAGGAAGCGTGGATGTGGGCGATGCCCTCAGCCACGTTCTTCTTAACTTTCTTGCGAACTTTGGTAGCAGTCTTAGCCATGTTCTGTCCCTATTACTTCTTGCCAGCGATGGCCTTGCGCGGACCCTTGCGGGTACGGGCGTTGGTACGGGTGCGCTGACCACGGCAGGGCAGGCCCTTGCGATGGCGAAGGCCACGGTAGCAACCAAGGTCCATCAGACGCTTGATGTTCATGGTGACTTCACGGCGCAGGTCACCTTCGACGGTGAACTTGCCCACTTCGTCACGCAAACGGTCCATGTCCGCATCGGACAGGTCCTTCATTTTGGTGTTACGAGCCACGCCGGCGGCGTCACAGATCTTCTGCGCGCGGGTACGGCCGATGCCGTAGATCGCGGTCAGTGCGATTTCGGCATGCTGATGGTTCGGAATGTTTACCCCTGCAATACGGGCCATTGAATCACTCCACTATTTCGAAAATTAACGTTTTGCCGGACTCGACAGGGAATTAACCCTGGCGCTGCTTATGACGCGGGTCCTTGCAAATGACGCGCACGACACCCTTGCGACGGATGACTTTGCAGTTGCGGCACACGCGCTTCACTGAAGGTTGTACTTTCATGTTTCACTCCTCGTCTGCGAGAGCTTGGAAGCAGCCGTGATTCCTTGCCCTGCGGTTTATTGCGTAGAGAACTTTTACTTGGCGCGGAAAACAATCCGCGCCTTGGTTAAATCGTATGGGGTCAACTGAACAGTCACCTTGTCGCCGGGCAGGATGCGGATGTAGTGCATGCGCATTTTCCCGGAGATGAAACCGTGCACGATGTGCCCATTTTCCAGCTTGACCTTGAAGGTCGCATTGGGGAGGTTCTCAACCACCTCGCCCTGCATTTCAATGTAATCTTCCTTGGCCATGGCTACTTACTTGATCATGGGTGAGCCCTTGAAGTTTGCTTTCTTCAGGAGGCTTTCATATTGGTGAGACATTACGTAGGCCTGAACCTGCGACATGAAGTCCATGGTGACAACCACGATGATGAGCAGCGAAGTGCCACCGAAATAGAACGGCACATTCCACTTCAGTATCAGGAATTCAGGCAGCAGACAAACGATCGTGATATAAGCAGCACCAATCAGGGTGAGGCGCATCAAAATCTTGTCGATGTAGCGGGCCGTCTGTTCGCCCGGACGAATGCCCGGAACGAAGGCACCACTTTTCTTCAGGTTATCGGCGGTTTCCTTGGAATTGAAAACCAAGGCCGTGTAGAAGAAACAGAAAAACACAATCGCAGCCGCGTAGAGCATCACGTAAATCGGCTGTCCCGGAGAGAGCGTGCCGGCAACATCCTTGAGCCAACGCATCGATTCACCCGAGCCGAACCAACCGGCAACGGTCGCGGGAAAAAGAATGATCGAGGAGGCGAAAATCGGCGGAATCACGCCGGCCATATTCAGTTTGAGCGGCAGGTGGGAACTCTGACCGCCATAAATCTTGTTGCCAACCTGGCGCTTGGCGTAGTTAACCAGAATTTTACGTTGACCACGCTCGACGAAAACGACGAATGCAGTAACGACGACAACGAGAACGCAGATGATCAAGGCGGTCAGCGGATGCATGGCGCCGGTGCGAACAAGTTCAAGCAACCCGCCGATGGCATTTGGCAATCCAGCTGCGATACCGGCAAAAATAATGATCGAAATACCATTGCCGAGCCCACGTTCGGTAATCTGCTCGCCGAGCCACATCAGGAACATCGTACCGGTCAGCAGCGTGGAAACCGTCGTCAGGCGGAACATGAAACCCGGGTCGTTGACCAATCCCGGTTGTGCCTCGAGCGCGACGGCAATGCCAATCCCCTGGAAGAGAGCCAGGAGGACGGTCCCGTAGCGGGTATATTGGGTAATCTTGCGGCGACCAGCCTCGCCCTCCTTCTTGAGGGCTTCGAGTTGCGGGCTCGCAACGCTCATCAACTGCATGATGATCGAAGCCGAAATATACGGCATGATCCCCAGCGCGAAGATGGTGAAACGCGACAAGGCGCCCCCGGAGAACATGTTGAACATGCCCAGGATGCCGCCTTGCTGCGAATTGAAAAGATCGGCCAGAACGTTGGGGTCAATCCCGGGAACCGGGATATGCGCACCGATGCGATAGACGACTAGCGCACCGAGCAGGAACCAAAGCCGGCGCTTCAGATCGCCGAACTTGCCACCTTTGCCAACGGTATTGGGATTTGCAGCCAACGTTCTAACCTTTCCCTGTCTTACTCGGCAACCGAGCCGCCAGCGGCTTCGATCGCGGCCTTGGCGCCCTTGGTGGCACCAACGCCCTTGAGGACAACCTTGCGCGTAATTGCACCGGAGAGGATGACCTTGGCGGCCAACGCATCACCCGGAACGATACCGGCAGCTTGCAGTGCGAGCAGATCGATTTCGTCGATCGGCAGACGATCCAGATCAGTCAGGCGAACTTCGTAGTTGCGGGCACGCGTCAGCGAATTGAAACCACGCTTCGGCAGGCGACGCTGCAGCGGCATCTGACCGCCCTCGAAACCAACCTTATGGAAGCCGCCGGAACGCGACTTCTGCCCCTTGTGACCACGGCCGCAGGTCTTGCCAAGGCCGGAACCGATACCACGACCGACGCGCTTGGCGGCCTTCTTGGAGCCTTCACCCGGCTTGATAGTATTCAGACGCATGGCTTAACCCTCGACCTTTACGAGATACTGAACCTTCTGGATCATGCCGCGGACAGCCGGCGTGTCTTCCAGAACGGCAGAACTGTTCAGCTTGCGCAGCCCCAGGCCGCGCACAGTGGCGCGGTGGTCCTGCTTGGTGCCGATAATGCTCTTGACGAGCTTGACGGTAATTTTCTTGTCAGCCATGACTTACCCCAGGATCTGATCAACCGACAAGCCACGCTTGGCGGCGATCTCGGCCGGCGTATTTACCTTCGACAGACCGTCGATGGTGGCACGCACGATGTTGTAGGGATTGGTCGAGCCGTGAGCCTTGGCCACAACATTGGTCACGCCGACAACCTCGAAGACGGCGCGCATGGCGCCGCCGGCGATGATGCCGGTACCTTCCGGAGCCGGCTGGATCATCACGGTGGTGGCGCCGTGGCGCCCCATCACGGTGTGGTGAACGGTGCCATTCTTCAGGCTGACCTTGGCCATCTTGCGACGGGCCTCGTCCATTGCCTTCTGTGCTGCAACCGGCACTTCGCGGGACTTGCCCTTGCCCATGCCGATGCTGCCGTCGCCGTCGCCAACCACGGTGAGTGCGGCGAAGCCGAGGATACGGCCGCCCTTAACCACCTTGGTGACGCGGTTGACCGCGACCATCTTTTCGCGCATGCCGTCATCGCGCTCTTCAGCGTGCTGCGGCTTCTTGTTTCTTTCAGGTTTAGCCATTTTCTAACCTTATCCTTTCGCGGCGATCAGAACTTCAGGCCGGCTTCACGCGCAGCTTCCGCCAGCGCCTGAACACGACCGTGGTACTGGAGACCGGAACGATCGAAAGCAACCTGCTCAATGCCGGCAGCCTTGGCACGCTCAGCGATCAGCTTGCCTACAGTCGTTGCAGCAGCCTTGTTGCCGCCGTTCGGGACGTTCGTACGAACATCCTTGTCCAGCGTGGAAGCCGAAGCCAGAACCTTGCCGCCACAAGGCGAAATGATCTGGGCGTAAATGTGGCAGTTCGTGCGGTTAACGCACAGGCGCACAGCTTTGAGCTCGGCGATTTTGGCCCGGGTTTTGCGGGCGCGGCGCAGACGCGCTTCTTTCCTGTTAAACATATGCCACCCTTACTTCTTCTTGGTTTCCTTGATAACCACCACTTCATCCGAGTACCGGACGCCCTTGCCCTTATAGGGCTCGGGCTTGCGGTAAGCACGGATTTCGGCGGCAACCTGGCCGACCTGTTGCTTGTCCGAACCCTTGAGCAGGATTTCGGTCTGCGTCGGGCACTCGACCTTCACGCCAGCGGGCATCTTGTGGGCAACCGGGTGCGAGAAACCGAGCGACAGGTTCAGGACATCGCCCTGTGCCTGAGCGCGGTAACCAACGCCAACCAGTTGCAGCTTGCGCTCGAAGCCTTTCGAGACACCGGTAACCATGTTGTTGAGGTTGGCACGCATGGTGCCCCACATGGCAGCAGCGTTGGCAGCGCCTTCAACCTTGGATACCTGAACGTTCGCACCTTCGACGGCGACCTTGACGGCCGGGTTAGCAGCAGCCTTCAGAGTACCCAACGGGCCCTTGACGACGATCTGCTCACCGACGGTGACTTCGACACCGGCCGGCAGAACGATTGGATTCTTACCAATACGAGACATGCTTTCCTCCTTACGCCACGATGCAGAGGACTTCGCCGCCGACCTTGGTAGCGCGAGCCTTGCGATCAGTCATGACGCCCTTCGGAGTCGACACAATGGCGACACCCAGACCATTCATGACGCGAGGAATGTCTTCGCAGCCCTTATAGATACGCAGACCAGGCTTCGAAACGCGCTCAATGCGCTCGATAACCGGGCGGCCGGCGTAGTACTTTAGGCCGATTTCCAGTGTCGGCTTGCCATCGGCTTGACGCACTGCGAAATCTTCAACGTAACCCTCATCCTTGAGCACAGCGGCGATAGCCACCTTGAGCTTGGACGACGGCATGGAAACAGACGCCTTCTCGGCGAGCTGGGCGTTGCGGATGCGGGTCAGCATGTCCGCGATCGGATCGCTCATAGCCATTTCCGAATCTCCTCTTACCAGCTGGCCTTAACAACACCCGGAATCTCGCCATTGAAGGCAAGCTCACGGATCTTGTTACGGCACAGACCGAATTTACGGAAAACACCACGCGGACGACCGGTCAGCTGGCAACGATTGCGCAGACGCGACGGGCTGGAGTTGCGCGGCAGGGCTTGCAGCTTCAGACGGGCGTCGTAACGCTCCTGGTCAGAGAGGCTCTCGTCGGCGATGATCGCCTCCAAAGCAGCACGCTTCTTGGCGAACTGAGCGACCATCTTGCGGCGCTTTTCTTCACGGTTGATCAGAGCAAGTTTTGCCATGATTGCCTCAATTCTTGAACGGGAACTTGAACGCGGCGAGCAGCGCTTTCGCTTCTGCGTCGGTCTTCGCGGTCGTGGTGATGCTGATGTTCATACCCCGCAGAGCATCGATCTTGTCGTACTCGATTTCCGGGAAAATGATCTGCTCTTTGACGCCCATGTTGTAGTTGCCCTGGCCGTCGAAACCCTTACCAGAGATACCACGGAAGTCGCGCACGCGCGGCAGGGCGATGGTCACCAGACGATCCAGAAATTCGAACATACGCGGACCGCGCAGCGTCACCATGCATCCAATCGGGTAGCCGTCACGAATCTTGAAACCAGCAATCGACTTGCGAGCCTTGGTCGAAACCGCCTTTTGGCCTGCAATCTTCTGCATGTCGCCAATAGCATTCTCAAGCACCTTCTTATCAGCAACCGCTTCGCCAACACCCATATTCAGGGTGATTTTGGTGAAACGCGGCACTTCCATGACCGACTTGTAGCCGAACTGCTTCGAGAGTTCAGGCACCACGGTTTCTTTGTAAAACTGTTGCAAACGCGCCATGACTGCCCCTTATGCGTTTACCAGTTCGCCGTTCGACTTGAACACGCGAACCTTGCGGCCATCTTCCAGCACCTTGAAACCGACGCGATCGGCCTTCTTGGTAGCAGGATTGAACAGCGCAACATTGGAGAGATGAATCGGCATATCCTTATCGACGATGCCACCGGCAACACCCTTCATCGGGTTCGGCTTGACGTGCTTCTTGGCACGATTGACACCCTCGACGATGACATGCTCGTCACCGACACGACGCAACACGGAACCGCGCTTGCCCTTGTCCTTACCGGTAATGACGACAACGTCGTCGCCCTTGCGAATTTTTTCCATCATCCTCTCCTTACAGCACTTCAGGAGCCAGCGACACGATCTTCATGAACCGCTCGGTACGCAGTTCGCGAGTTACCGGGCCAAAGATGCGCGTGCCAATCGGCTCGAGCTTGTTGTTGAGAAGAACGGCGGCATTGCCGTCAAAGCGAACGAGCGAACCATCGGGACGACGAACACCCTTGGCGGTGCGAACCACCACAGCGTTATAGACATCACCCTTCTTGACGCGACCACGCGGGGCAGCATCCTTGATGCTGACCTTGATGATGTCGCCAATGCCGGCATAGCGGCGCTTGGATCCACCGAGCACTTTGATACACATTACTGAACGAGCGCCGGTGTTATCGGCGACATCCAGAGTTGTCTGCATCTGAATCATTTAAATTAACTCCAACTTAATCCGCATGCGCGGTCAGTCTTGGAACCCGTACGGGTCGAACAACTTTGCCACCACCCAGGACGGGCAGCTGCAAAAAAGAAGCCGGATTATACCGGCTTCTTTACTAACTGCGCAAGCGGTTTGCAGGATTTTCGTTACACAACGATCGCTTTTTCCAAAACACTGGTCACTGCCCAGGTCTTGGTACGGGAAACCGGACGGGTTTCGACGATCTCGACGAGATCGCCGGCCTTGGCGGTATTGCCGTCGTTGTGGGCATGGTACTTCTTGGAACGAACCATCACCTTGCCGTACATGGGGTGCTTGACCTTGCGTTCGACGAGGACGGTGACCGTCTTGTCCATCTTGTCGCTGACAACGCGACCAATGAGAGTACGTTTGATACTGGTGGTTTCGCTCATTGCTGCACCGCCTTTTCACGGATAAGCGTGCGAACGCGAGCGATGTCGCGACGCACCTTGGACATTTGGCTGGTATTGGACAGCTGCTGGGTGGCGAGCTGCATACGCAGACCGAACTGGGCCTTCAGCAGGTCCAGCAATTCCTTGTTGAGCTCGTCCACGCTCTTGGTTCTCAATTCACTAGCTTTCATGATTACCCCAGATGACGAGTCACGAAGGTGGTGGCAATCGGCAGCTTTGCGGCAGCAAGAGCAAATGCCTCGCGAGCCAACGCTTCGTTAACACCATCCATCTCATAAAGAACCTTGCCCGGCTGGATTTCGGCAACCCAATACTCCGGGTTACCCTTACCGTTACCCATACGAACTTCGGCCGGCTTCTTGGAAATCGGCTTGTCCGGGAAGATACGAATCCAGATGCGACCACCACGCTTGATGTGACGGGTCATCGCACGACGAGCGGCTTCGATCTGACGAGCCGTCAAACGACCGCGACCAGTCGCCTTGAGACCCCACTCACCGAACGACACCTTGGTGCCGCGGGTAGCCAGACCTTCGTTACGCCCCTTTTGCTCCTTGCGGAACTTGCGGCGATTAGGTTGCAACATTTAAGCACCTGCCTTTCTTGCGCGCTTGGCCGGATCAGCAGCACCGTCCTTCTTGACCGTGCGCGTGCGGGGCTTGTCACCCTCCGGCTTGCCGGGATTGCGACGCGGACGACGATCGTCGGCGACTGGCTCTTCGACAGCCGGCTGCTCGTTGCGGTCAAGCAAGTCGCCCTTGTAAACCCAGACCTTGATACCAATGATGCCGTAGGTGGTGAGCGCTTCCGAGGTTGCGTAGTCGATGTCGGCACGCAGGGTGTGAAGCGGCACACGACCTTCGCGATACCATTCGCTACGGGCAATTTCAGCACCGTTCAGACGACCGGCGCTCATCACCTTGACACCCTGGGCGCCGAGACGCATGGCATTCTGCATCGCGCGCTTCATGGCACGACGGAACATGATGCGCTTCTCGAGCTGCTGGGCGATCGAATCGGCGATCAGCTGGGCGTCGATTTCCGGCTTGCGGATTTCTTCAATCGAAACATGGACGGGAACGCCCATGATGCGCTGAAGATCGGTACGCAGTTGTTCGATATCCTCGCCCTTCTTGCCGATGACCACGCCCGGACGAGCGGAGTAAACGGTGACGCGGGCGTTCTTGGCCGGACGCTCGATCAGGACGCGACCAACGGAGGCGTGCGCCAGTTTACGCTTCAGGTACTCGCGTACCTTGACGTCTTCTTGCAGCATGCCCGGAAAGTCCTTGCTGTTAGCGTACCAGCGCGAACTCCAGTTCTTGGTGACGGCCAGACGGAAGCCAGTCGGATGAATTTTCTGTCCCATGGCTCTTCCTTAGTTACCAACGGTCAGATAAATATGGCAGGTCGGCTTGCTGATCCGATTGCCACGACCCTTGGCGCGCGCCGTGAAGCGCTTCAGCACCATACCTTTTTCGACGTAGATGACCTTGACCTTCAGTTCGTCGATATCGGCGCCGTCGTTGTGCTCGGCGTTGGCGATAGCCGACTCCAGCACTTTCTTGATGATACCGGCACCCTTGGTCGGGCTAAAGGCCAGGATGTTGAGAGCCTGACCAACCGGCTTGCCGCGCACGAGATCCGCCACCAGGCGGCCTTTTTGCGCAGAGAGGCGTACGCCCCGCAGACTTGCACGAGTTTCCATGTCAGCTCCTTACTTCTTGGCCTTCTTGCCGGCGGTGTGACCCTTGAACGTACGGGTCAGCGAAAACTCGCCGAGCTTGTGACCGACCATATTCTCGGTGACGAACACCGGAATATGCTGCTTGCCATTGTGGACCGCGATCGTCAGGCCGATGAACTCGGGGAGGATCGTCGAACGACGCGACCAGGTCTTGATCGGGCGCTTGTCATTGGTGGCGCGAACTGCTTCGACCTTGTCGATCAGGTGCGCATCAATAAACGGGCCCTTTTTGAGAGAACGTCCCATTTCCTACCCCTTAACGCTTATGACGGCGCTGAACGATCAT
>JAEUNZ010000043.1:0-14889 GCA_016790965.1 Dechloromonas sp. | reverse complement strand
AACTAGAAGTAGACGGCACGGCGAAGTATCCAAATATGGCTATTTCTTTCCAAATCTGGAATGCCGTGTCTATAGATGGAAATTCGAAATGGCGATATTTAGACATGTTTGACGACACGGTCTGCCAGTCCGAGTTTCTTGACGGCGGCTTTGGGGAGGCGCCAGAGTTGCAGCCTGGCGTCCCATTCGCCACCGGCGTCTTTGACTCGGCGGCGGAGTTCGGTTTCCTTGTAGGCGATGCGGACCAGGGCTGGACGGGGGGTGGCGGGCCGCTCGTCCACGATCAGTTCCACGGTGGTGAAGCGGCGGCTGCCCGCTTCGTCGAGGCGGTAGCGCACGCAGACGAGTACGGTGCCGAAGCGTTTCAGAAGTTGCTTGGTGCCGGCGGCCCCGGGGGTGAGGCGCTTGATGACTTGACTGCGCACCAGAGGCGCGTTGGCATGGGGCGGTAGGGGAGAAGGCCTGTATTGCGGCACGGTAAGCTCCAGAGGCTGGAATGACGCAATGTTACCCCGGAGGCATTGCCGTGGCGAGCGCCTTCCCGGGGAGGAGGGCGCCGTCTACAGGGGTCAGCCCAGGCTAACGCGGAACTTCATTTGGCCGTGCTTGCCCAGGACAACAAGGTCGCCTTCCTTGAGTTCGAGTTCCTGCACCGGGGCACCCAGGTTGTCGTTGAGGTAGGTGCCGTTGGTGGATTGCATGTCGCGCAGGATGAGGCGTCCCTGGACGGGGCCGATCCAGGCGTGGCGGTTGGAGATTTGGCTGTCGGGGACTACGACGTCGGCCTCCTGGGAGCGGCCGATGACGATGCCCTTGCCGACGGGAAAGCTCATGCCCTGGACGACGCCGACGATGCACACGATCTTGGCGTGGTCGAGGGCGCCGAAACGCACTGTCGATTCTTCCCGGACGGGGGGGGCAGCCAGGGCGCCGGGGAAGGGGGGCGGTGCCGCCGGCGCGGCGGGCAGGGGGGGCGGCGCGGCGGGCAGGGGGGGCGGCGCGGAGGGGGCAGCGGCGGGCGGAGGCGGGGGCGGGGCGAAGACCGGAGCGGGGGGCGGGGGGGGCGCTGGTGTGGGGGCTGTCGGGTAGGCCGGTGCGGCCTGGGGCCAGGCGCCGGCCGTGGGCGGGGGGCTGCCCCAGGCGGCTGGTGCGGGGTTGCCGGCGAAGGCGGCCAGGGCGCGGCGGAAGCCGGAAACCTTCATCCAGTGGAGAATCCAGCACACCATACCGGCGAGGCCGAGGAGGATTCCGATGAAGGGAATGACGGCCAGCAGGCTGAGGATGAAACCGGCCAGACCCAGGGCGAGGCCGCCGTCTCCGAAGACTTCGGTCTGTCGCGCTTCGCCTTCCTTCTTGAGAGACATGGAAAGCAGGACGATGGCGGCGATGAGGGCGATGAAGCCGAGGTAGGGCACCAGGCCCAGCCAGACCAGGGCGGTGGGCACTGGGGGGCGGAAGGCCGGCTGGATGGCGTCGAAACAGCGGTGCAGATTGAGGATGTAGAGGGCTAGGACGGCGCAGATGGCGATGAACGCCAGGGCAAAGAGTGCGAGCAGTCCGGATGCCAGGATGGCGCCCGCGGCGGCTTGGTCTCCCATGGTCTTTTTCTTTCCGCAGGTTGAGGAGCGGACATTCTGGCGGAAAGCGATGCGGGTGGCAAACCACGGGGGGGTGGCGTTCTTCGGACCCCTTGTAGCGCGGGTGCGAGGGTGGGACGAGGCGGAGGTCGCCTGGGCTCAGAGGGAGGAGGCGATGACTTGCAGGAGGCGCTCGCCGTAGCGTTCCAACTTGGCGGCGCCGATGCCAGGGATGCCGGAAAGCTGCCCCAGGCTGGTGGGGCGGAGCGCGCTGAGTTCCCGCAGGCTGCGGTCGTGCAAGATGACGTAGGCGGGCACGCCTTGTTCCCGGGCCGTCTCGCTGCGCCAGGCGCGCAGGGTTTCGAACAGGGGCGCGTCGGCGGCGGGGAGCGGCGCCGTGGAGGCGGGGGTGCCGCGCGCCACGGCTGGGGCGCGGCTGCGGCGGGCAGGCCGGCGCAGGGCCACCTTTTGCTCGCCCCGCAGCACAGGGCGGGCGGCTTCGGTCAATTGCAGGGCGCCGTGTTCGCTAAGGTCCACCCGGAGCAGCCCGGCGGCGGCCAGTTGGCGGAAAACGCCCTTCCAGACGGCGTCGTCCAGGTCGGCACCGACGCCGAAGGTGGGCAGGGCGTCGTGGCCCCACTGGCGGACTTTGTCGCTGGCTTTGCCGCGCAGGACATCGATCAGGTGGCCGACACCGAAACGTTGGCCGGTGCGGAAGACGGCGGACAGGGCTTTCTGGGCGGCGACGGTGCCGTCCCAGAGTTCCGGCGGATCGAGACAGACGTCGCAGTTGCCGCAGGGTTCGGAGGCTTCGCCGAAGTAGTCGAGCAGCACCTGGCGTCGGCAACGGGGGGCTTCGCAGTAACCCAGCAGGGCGGTGAGGCGCTGGGTTTCGAGGCGCTTCTGCTCGTCGCCAGCGCTGGATTCGGCAATGCGCGCCTGCTGCAGGGCCACGTCTTGCAGCCCGTAGGTCATCCAGGCTTCGGCGGATTCGCCGTCGCGGCCGGCGCGGCCGGTTTCCTGGTAGTAGGCTTCGACGCTCTTGGGCAGATCCAGGTGGGCGACGAAGCGCACGTCGGGTTTGTCGATGCCCATGCCGAAGGCGATGGTGGCGACCATGACCAGGCCTTCCTCGCGCAGGAAGCGGCGCTGGTTGGCGGCCCGTTCCGCGGGAGGCAGGCCGGCGTGGTAGGGCAGGGCTGCGTGGCCCTGGGTGCAGAGCCAGGCCGCGGTCTCTTCGACCTTCTTGCGAGAGAGGCAGTAGACGATGCCGGCCTGGCCCTGCCTTCCGGCCAAAAAGGTCTGGAGCTGCTTTCTCGGGGTGTCCTTTTCCACCACGGTGTAGCGGATATTGGGCCGGTCGAAACTGGAGACGAAGACGCGGGCATCGCTCAGGCCAAGACGGGTCAGCATTTCGCCGCGTGTGGCCGTATCCGCCGTGGCGGTGAGAGCGATGCGCGGTACCTCCGGGTAGCGCTGGTGCAGGGCGGAGAGTTGCAGGTACTCCGGGCGGAAGTCGTGGCCCCATTGGGAGACGCAGTGGGCTTCGTCGATGGCGAAGAGAGCGAGCTTGCCGGCTTCGTAGAGGGCGTCGAGCATGGCCAGGCTGCGGTCTAGCAGCAGGCGTTCGGGGGCAACGTAAACGAGGTCGAGCTTTCCGCTGAACAGGGCTTGCTCCACTGCCTGGGCCTCCCGCCAGTCGAGGGTGGAATTGAGGCAGGCTGCCCTGACGCCCATCTGGGTGAGGGCATCCACCTGGTCCTGCATGAGGGCGATGAGGGGCGAGACGACGATGGCGCAGCCGGGGCGCAGCAGGGCAGGGATCTGGTAGCAGAGGCTCTTGCCGCCACCGGTGGGCATAAGCACCAGGGCGTCGCCGCCCTTCGCTACGTGGCCGATGATGTCTGCCTGGCTCCCGCGGAAGGCAGGGTAGCCGAAGACCTGTTGCAGGATGTCGAGGGGGGACCTCAAGGGAGGCCGTGGCGGGTCAGGCTATCGCCATCCCATGCCAGATACTCGCCGCACTCCTCGCGCCAGTCGGCCAGCACCCAGCGTTCGACGTGGATGCCGTCCACGATGTGATCGTGGGTGGCGGGGCGGTGGGTATGGCCATGGATGAAGGTGGCGTAGCCGTGGGTGCGCAGGAAGTCCTCTGTTTCCCCGGGATTGAGGTCCATGAGGTAGGCGGCGCCGGTTTGCGACTTCGCCTGCTTGCCGGCTTCGCTGCGCTCCCGCATGTGGGCGGCGATGGCGCGGCGCTCGGCCAGGGGCTTGGCGAGGAAGGCGGCCTGCCATTGCGGGTCGCGCACCTGGCGGCGGAAGGCCATGTACTCGGTGTCGTCTATGCACAGGGCGTCGCCGTGGGAGAGGACGAACTGCCACTCGGGCGTGGAGAGCACGTAGGGGTCGGGCAGCAGGGTAACGCCGGCGGCGGCGGCGAAATCCGGACCCAGCAGGAAATCCCGGTTGCCGTGCTGGAGTGCGATGGCGAGGCCCGCGTCGGCTGCGCCACGCAGGGCGGCGACGATGGCAGCGTGGTAGGGCTCATCCCGGTCGTCGTCGCCAATCCAGGCGTCGAAGAAATCGCCCAGGATGTAGAGGGCCTCTGCCTGCCGTGCGGGGCCGGCGAGAAAGTCCAGCAACAAACGCGTCGCCCCGGGGGACCGGGGCGACAGGTGGAGGTCGGAGATGAAGAGCAGCAAGCTTAGAGGGCTTCGGCCTTCTCGATGACGACATCCTCCACCGGCACGTCCTGGTGGAAGCCCTTGCTGCCGGTGCGCACGCCCCTGATGGCGTCGATGACGTCCATGCCTTCGGTCACTTCGCCGAAGACGCAGTAGCCCCAGCCCTGACCCATGGGGGACTTGAAGTCGAGGAAGTCGTTATCCACCACGTTGATGAAGAACTGGGCGGTGGCGGAGTGGGGGTCGTTGGTGCGGGCCATGGCCACCGTGCCGCGCTTGTTCTTCAAACCATTGGCGGCCTCGTTTTCGATGGGGGCCTTGCAATCCTTCTGCTTCATGCCGGGGGCGAAGCCGCCGCCCTGGATCATGAAGTTCTTGATCACGCGGTGGAAGACGGTGCCGTCGTAATGGCCATCCCTGACGTAGGCGAGGAAGTTCTCGACCGTCTTGGGGGCTTTCTCGGCATCCAGCTTGAGGGTGAAGGCGCCGTGGCTGGTGGTGAATTTGACCATGGGGAGGGTTCCTTATTTGTCGTTGAGGATTTTGGCGGTCTTGATGACCACGGGGCTTTGGGGGACGTTTTGGTAGTCGCCGTGGTTGCCGGTGGGGACGACGGCAATGGCGTCGACCACCTCCATGCCTTCCGTGACCTTGCCGAAGACTGCATAGCCGTAGCCGCCCTGGTTGGGGGCGCGGAAATCGAGGAAGGCATTGCGTTTCAGATTGATGAAGAACTGGACGCGGGCCGAGTGGGGATCCATGGTGCGGGCCATGGCCAGGGTGCCGCGGCTGTTCAGCAGACCGTTGTCAGCTTCGTTCTGAAGCGCCGGGGTGAGGACTTTCTTCTCTTCCATGGCGGAATTGAAGCCACCGCCCTGGATCATGAAGTTTTCGATGACGCGGTGGAAGATGGTGCCGTCGTAGAAGCCGTGCTTGACGTTGTAGAGAAACATTTCCACCGTCTTGGGGGCCTTGTCCGGGTACAACTCGATGAGGATGCGGCCCTTGTTGGTCTGCATTTCGACGGTGGGCAGGGCCCAGGCCGTGGCGGCGAACAGCAGGCCGGCGGCCAGGGTGGCGAGGGACTTCAACATCAGGCGGCTCCTTCGTAAATGATCTTCCAGCGGCCTTCCTCGCGGATCCAGTATTGCCGCTTCTTCATGACATTGCTCAGATTGTTGCTGCGGTAGTCCTGGTCGAAGGTGACCACCACGACTTCTTCCTTGCCCGGATTGCGGAAGACCGAAAGCTTTTCGGTCTTGACCTTGATCCACTCCTTGCCCGCGTTGACCTGGCGCTTCTGGGCGGCGAACTGCTCGAAATTCTGGCTGTTGGCCTGGAAGCGGCGGGAGTAGTGGCGCAGGTAGCGCTCGGTGTCGCGGCTTTCCCAGTCGCTGCGCCAGGCGTCGATGCTGCGATTGAGCTCGGTGCGCTCCTTGTTCCAGTCGTCCAGGGACAGCCACTCGACGGAGTTGCTGATGATGACCGGCGTGAGGCCCACCTGGAGATTCTTGGCCACGGCGTTGAGGTCGGTATTGGCCAGGACGACGCAGCCGTCCGAGGCTTTGGGGGGGCGAGAGAAGGTGTCGGACGGCGTACCGTGCAGCCAGATTCCGCTGCCACTGCGCCCCTGGCGCTTGTCCCACTCGTTGGGGTAGCTGATGGGATAGGCCCCGGTGCCGTAGAGGTCGGCGAGCTTCTGCCGCGGCAAGTTGGCCGTGACGTGATAGACGCCGATGGGGGTGCGCTTGTCTCCCTCGGCGACTTTGTCGGCGCCCTGCTTCCCCTGGGTGACGTAGTAATCGGCCACGAAGCGAGGCCGGCCCGCCGTGGCATCGTTCTCGTACACGTAAAGCCGCGATTTCTGGGTGTCGACCACGATGGCGTAGCGCTGGTCGGGGGGCATCTCCAGGAGATAGCGCGGGACGAAATTGGCCGCCGGCTTTTCCTTGTAACCCTTCAGGCGGGCGATGGCCTCAGCACGCAGATCGGCGATCTTGTCGCCGGGAGCTCCGTTGAGGGCACCGAAACCGTTGAGGGGCTGCGCCCTGGCCAGCAGCAGATCGCCCCGGATCAGGTGGCCCAGGCGGAAATTGGGGTATTGGCCGACCAGGATTTCAGTGAGGCGCAAGGCTTCTTCGAGGCGATTGCTCTCGATTTCGGCGAAGACGCGGGCCAACAGGGGCTCCGGGCCAGAATCGGACACGGTGGCAGGCCGCGCGAGCGCGGGAGCCGCCAGAAGCGCTGCGGGGGCTGCGTGGTAGGCGGCCTGACGCAATGGCCTGGTGGCTTTTGTCGCCTCGGCGCGAGACTTGCCGGTCGCAGTCTTGCTGGCCTGAACCTTGGCAGCGACAGGGGACTTGGCCGATTTGCGTGGCTTGGCCTCGGCCGGTCCGCCGGTGGTCAGGGCGGCGACGACCAGCGCCAGGGTGGCGACGGATTTCAGCGCGAGCTCTCGTCCCGGATGAGCCATTTGCCGCCGGCCCGAACGAATACGAGCACCTTGGAGGTCGAGGTTTTCAGGCCGGTTGCCTTGTAATGCTGACGGAACTTGACCGTGGCTCGGTCTCCGTCGACGGTGATGTCTGGGGTGTCGTAGCTGATGGAAATCTTGCCCGACTTGCCGGCGATGCGCTCTTCGCGCTCTTCCTCCCAGGCCTTGCGGGACATGCCCTTGGGCGGAACGAATTCCGAGGAGTAGTGGGCCAGATAGGCGGGGACATCCTTCCTCGACCAGGCGGAAGCCCAGCCGGCGAGGGCCTTGGCGACCTCGTCGGAGCGATCCTCGCCACGGGGAGCGGGGCGGGGTTCCGCGGCCTTGGCAACGGTTGGGGCGGGTGCCGACGCGGCGGCGGGGGCAGGTGCCGGAGCAGCCGCTACCGGAGCAGCCGCTGCCGGTGTGGTGGCGACGACGGTGGCGGTCGGGGCCGGTGGGGCGGCAGGCTTGGCCGCCGGTGCCGGCGCCGTGCTGGCCGAAACGGCAGCGGGAACGGGGGCAGGTGCCGGGGCGGCAGCGGCGGATGGAGTCGGAGCGGGAGTGGGTTTCGCGACCGGGGCAGCCGGCGCGGCGGCTGCCTGGGGTTTCACGTTGGGCCGGGCCGAGGTGCTGATGAGATCGCGGATCAGCGCCATCTTGTTCTGGGCCGTGGCGTTGGCGGAATCGATCTGCAAGGCCTTGTCGTAGGCCTGGCTGGCGAGTTTCGCATACACGTCACCCAGGTTTTCGTAAGCGATGGCGTAGGAGGGGTGGGTGCGAATCGCCATTTCCAGAGCCGTGCGGGCCTTGTCGTACTGCTTCTGCTGGGCGTAGAGCACGGCGAGGTTGTTGTAGGGCTCGGGCAGTTCCGGGTAATCCTCGGTCAGTTTGGTGAACACGGCGATGGCGTCCGCCGGCTTGTTCATTTCGGTGAGGATGAGCCCCCTGAGGAAACGGCCCTGGGCATCCCGGGGTTTGCCGGCGAGGTAGGCGTCGACTTTTTCCAGGGCCTGGGGGTACTGGCCCTGCTTGATGAGTTTCTGGACGTCGGGGAGGTTGTCGGCCGCTGCCGGGAGGGCTGCTCCCAGGGCGAGGCCGAGGAGTGCGGCGCGAAGGAAGGCCCGGGCTTGGAAGCGGGTCTGGAGCAGGAAGGGCGCGGTCATCGCTATGCTATACTCGAACGGGTTCGACAATCCGCTGATTCTACCAATAAGACCGGCCATTCCAAAGTCTTGGCCCGCGCCGGACCCCGTCCCTGTCTAGTTGCCCATGCTCAAGATCCACAATTCCCTGACCCGGGAAAAGCAGCCCTTTACCCCCATAGAATCCGGCAAGGTCCGCATGTACGTATGCGGCATGACCGTTTACGACTTCTGCCACCTCGGGCACGCCCGGGTCATGGTGGTGTTCGACATGGTCTATCGCTGGCTCAAGGCGAGCGGCTACGATGTGACCTACGTCCGCAACATCACCGACATCGACGACAAGATCATCAAGCGGGCCCACGAGCACGGCGAGACCATCCTGCAGTTGACCGACCGCTTCATCGCCGCCATGCACGAGGATGCCGACGCCCTCGGCGTGCTGCGCCCCGACCATGAGCCCCGCGCCACCGATTTCGTGCCACAGATGCTCGACCTCATCGGCAAGTTGGAGGACCGCGGGCTGGCTTACTTGGCGAGCGACGGCGACGTGAATTACGCGGTGCGCAAGTTCGAAGGCTACGGCAAACTGTCCGGCAAGTCCCTGGACGACCTGCGGGCCGGCGAACGGGTCGAAGTGGATTCGGCCAAGCAGGATCCGCTCGACTTCGTACTCTGGAAGCACGCCAAGCCGGGGGAGCCGGCCTGGCAATCCCCCTGGGGCGATGGCCGGCCGGGCTGGCACATCGAGTGTTCGGCCATGAGTTCCCACCTGCTGGGCAAACATTTCGACATCCACGGTGGCGGCCAGGATTTGCAATTTCCCCACCACGAGAACGAAATCGCCCAATCCGAAGGTGCCCACGCCTGCCGCTTCGTCAATTACTGGATGCACAACGGCTTCGTGCGGGTGGACAACGAGAAAATGTCCAAGTCCCTGGGCAATTTCTTCACCATCCGCGAAGTGCTCAAGGCCTACGACGCCGAAGTGGTGCGCTTCTTCATTCTGCGCGCCCATTACCGCAGCCCGCTGAATTACTCCGATGCCCACCTGGACGACGCCAAGCGCAGCCTGGACGGTCTCTATTTCACCCTGCGCGACGTACCGCCGGCGGACGTGGCCATCGATTGGTCCAACCCCTTCGCCACCCGCTTCCGCGAGGCGCTGAACGAGGATTTCGACTCCCACGGCGCCATCGCGGTCCTGTTCGACCTGGCCGGAGAAGCCAATCGCAGCCGTGATCCGTCCCTGGCCGGTCTGCTCAAGGCCCTGGCCGGCATCATCGGCCTGCTGGAGCGCGACCCCGTAGCCTACCTGCGCGGCGGCGCGGCCGCTGGCGGCCTGGACGAGGCAGCCATCGACCAATTGATCGCCGACCGGGTGGCCGCCAAGAAAGCCCGCAACTTCGCGGAGGCCGACCGCATCCGCGAAGCGCTGAAGGCTGCCGGGGTGATCCTGGAAGACAGCGCCCAAGGCACCACCTGGCGCCGGGCCTGACGCAAAAGCGGGGTCAGGTCTTGCAATCCAGCATCAGGGAGCTGGTGTCCTGCCTGCTGTTCCCCACCGGCACCAGACTGCCCGACAGTCCGCGCATTACCATCAGCCGGTCTCCCCGCGCTTCACAATGCGGCTGACGGTGGCGTAGTGGACGCCGAAACACCGGCCAATCTGCTGTTGCGTGTAGTCTCCACTGGCGAAGGCCGCCCGGATTCCAGCGTTGCGATCAGGGGCTTCATCCCGGTAACGCTCAAGCGGTTTTGCGGGCGCGCGCCGCTGGGCTCGCGGGATTTCCAGGCGATCGAGGGGGGCTGCGACGGCGGCCTGGGCTTCGCGGATGAAATCATCGCTGCCGAGATAGATTTGGCCGCTGAGAGCTTGCCACGGGCCGGGGCGTCCAATGCCTGCAATGACGAAGTCGACGTAAGCCCGTCGGGCATTTTCCAGGGCGCCCGAGAATTGCTCAAGGAGCCAGTGGGTCTCGAGCCAGTCCGGGGCTGTATGGCTACCGACCATGGCGTGCCATGAACTCCAGGGCCAGTCGCCGGGAGCAGCCGTCATGCCGGCCCTTACGGGATTAAGGACTACGTAGCGGGCGACTTCGAGGAGGTGTGCGTCGCGCTCGACAAGAATGGCCTTGTAGCGGCCTTGGAAAACGTGGCCGACGCGCTGGTGCTGACGGTTTACGTACTGAGTGTAGACGCCGTTGAGCTGACGCATCCCCTGGGCGAGGTTGGCTTCCGGGGTTTCGACGACCAAATGGTAGTGATTGGTCATTTGGCACCAGGCGTGGCAGTGCCAATTGAATCGTTGGCAAACGGAGCCCAGGACGGTGAGCCACTGGAGTCGGTCGGCATCGTCGAGGAAGATTTCCTCACTCCGGTCACCTCGCGAGGTGACGTGGTAGAGACCGCCGGCAAGTTCGATGCGCAGGGGGCGGGCCATGGTGGGAGGTTGGAAGCCGAGGGGGGCAAGGAGGACGGGTGTGTTGCAATGCAAGACCTGACCCCGTTTTTTCGGTTTTCCGCTACTTCATGACTTTGCCGCCGGAGCCGACGACGGTCAGTTCCACGTAGCGTGAGCCCAGGCGGTCGTCGGTGCCGAAGCTGATGCGGTAGCCGCCCAGGTCCACCTGGTGCATGGCTTCCAGAGCGGCGATCAGGCGCTCCCGGGTGACGTCTCTCCCCAGGCGGCGCAGGGCGTCGGCCATTACTCGGGCGTTGATATAGCCTTCCAGGCCGTAATAGGAGTACTTGTCGGCTTGTTTGCCGATGGCTCGCTGGTAGTCGCGGACGACGGCGACGGTGTCGTTCCAGGGGTAGGGCATGACTTGGGAAATGCCGATACCGCGGGCGTCGTTGCCCAGTTCCTGGGCCAGGACTTCGGCGCCCACCGGCGACAAGGTCATAAACATGGGGAACTGGTTGGCTTTCTTCATGGCTTTGACGAAAGCGGCTGTGGGTTTGTAAAGGGTGACCATGACCACGGCCTGGGGACTGACCTTGGCGATGGCCTCGACGGCTTTGCCGACGTCGAGGGAGTTGCGCTCAACCGTCCCGACGGCAACCGGGCTGAGATTGTGTTTCTTGAGCGCGGTGGTGACGCCTTCGAGGCCACTCTTGCCGAATCCGTCGTTCTGGTAGAAGACGGCGATGTTCTTGAGGCCCAGGGAGGTGATCTGGTTGACGATGGCCTCTGCCTCGTCGGCATAGCTCGCCCGCAGGTTGAACATGTAGCGGTTGTTGGGGTTGGCAGACGGGGCCTGGCGCAGGCTGCCGGCGCCGGATATGGTGCCGATCAGGGGCACCTTGGCTGGACCGAAGGCGTTGTTCATCGCCTCGGTGGTGGGGGATGAGCCGTAGTAGCCGATGAGGGCGAAGACCTGCTTTTCCTGGATGAGGGCCTTCGTATTGGCCAGGGTGCGTTCGGTTTCGTAGCCGTCGTCGATGGCGACCAGATCGATCTTGCGGCCGTTGATGCCGCCGGACTTGTTGATCTGGTCGAAATAGGCGGTGATGGATTCCCGCATCGCCAGGCCGTAGACGCCGTTGGGCCCCGTGAAGGGGGAGGACATGCCGAGGGTGATGCTGGTATCGGTCACGCCCGGATCGGCCCGCACCAGGCCGCAGGCCAGGGCGAGACACAAAGAGGCAAGGGCAGCTAGGGTCCGACTCATGGCGACTCCTCCGGATCGTGGAATTTTGTCGCTATTGGACAACAGGCCGATGCCGCCTGCAACCAGGTTTTCCGCCCGGGCCGGCAGTCGTGGCCGGCTTTGCGTTAACTGCTGAAAAAGTCCTTCACCTTGTCCATCCAGGATTTCGCCCGGGGGTTGTGCTTACCGGCGTGCTCGCTGCTGATGTCTTCAAGTTCCCGCAGCAGTTCCTTCTGGCGCTCGGTCAGGCTGACCGGGGTTTCGACCACGACGTGGCACAGCAGGTCGCCATGGGTATGGCTGCGCACCCCCTTGATACCCTTGCCCCGCAGGCGGAAGACCCGTCCGGACTGCGTTTCGGCGGGAATGCGAATATTGGCCGCTCCATCCAGGGTGGGAATCTCGATCTCGCCGCCCAGGGCAGCGGTGGTGAAGGAGATGGGCATTTCGCAGTGCAAATCGTTGTGGTCCCGCTGGAAGACGGCGTGCTGCTTGAGGTGGATCTGGACATAAAGGTCGCCCGGGGGGCCTCCGTTGACGCCGTGCTCACCCTCGCCGGCAAGCCGGATGCGATCGCCCTCATCAACTCCGGCGGGAATCTTCACCGCCAGGGTCTTGTGCTGCTTGATGCGCCCCGCCCCTCCGCAGGCCCCGCAGGGGTCGGGAATGTAGCGCCCGGTACCGTGGCACTTGGGGCAGGTTTGCTGGATGGAGAAGAAACCCTGTTGTAGGCGGACCTGGCCGCTGCCCTGGCAGGTGGGGCAGGTTTTGGGCTGGGTACCCGGCTTGGCGCCGCTGCCATGGCAGACCTCGCAGGCCTCCATGGTGGGGATGCGAATCTTGGTTTCGGTGCCGTGGGCCGCCTGTTCGAGGGAAACTTCCAGGTTGTAGCGCAGGTCGGCGCCGCGGTAGATGTTGCTGCGTCCATGACCGTGACCACCGCCGCGACCGCCGAAGATTTCGTCGAAGATGCCGCCGAAGGCATCGGCAAAGCCGCCCATGCCCGCGCCACCGCCAAAACCGCCGCCCATGCCGGCCTGGGGGTCGACCCCGGCGTGGCCGAATTGATCGTAGGCCGCCCGCTTTTGACTGTCGGAGAGGATTTCGTAGGCTTCCTTGGCCTCCTTGAATTTTTCCTCGGCGGCCGGATTGTCCGGATTGCGGTCCGGATGGTGCTTCATGGCCAGCTTGCGGTAGGCCTTCTTGATCTCGTCCTCGGAGGCGTCGCGATTGACACCGAGGATTTCGTAAAAATCACGCTTTGACATATGCGTTGTCCGGCTGAGGGAGTGCGAAGGCCGGATTAAGCGGTAAAGAGCTTTGTCCGCTTGAATCCGGCCACCTAAAACGGCGCTTGAGCGTCCGCTTTAAGCCTTCTTGTCTTTATTGACCTCGGTGTATTCCGCATCCACCACATCGCCCTCGACCGTCTTCTCGCCCTGGGACTGGGCGCCGGCGGCACCGGCACCGGCGGCGCCGGCCTCGGCCTGCTGCTGGGCGTACATCTTCTCGCCCAGCTTCTGGGCGGCGGCGGAAAGGGCTTCGGTCTTGGCGGTGATCTTGTCCTTGTCGCCGTCGCGCAGCACTTCTTCGACTTCCTTGATGGCGGCCTCGATCTTTTCCTTCTCGCTGGCCTCCAGCTTGTCGCCGTATTCGCCGAGGGACTTCTTGACCATGTGCACCATGCCGTCCGCCGAGTTGCGGGCGTCAGCCAACTCGTGGGCCTTCTTGTCCTCCTCGGCGTGCAGTTCGGCATCCTTCACCATGCGTTGAATTTCTTCTTCCGAGAGTCCGGAGTTGGCCTTGATGGTGATCTTGTTTTCCTTGCCGGTGGCCTTGTCCTTAGCGGTGACGTGCATGATGCCATTGGCGTCGATGTCGAAGATGACCTCGATCTGGGGCATGCCACGGGGGGCCGGGGGAATGCCTTCCAGGTTGAACTGGCCGAGGCTCTTGTTGCCGGAGGACATTTCCCGCTCGCCCTGGAGCACGTGGATGGTCACGGCGGACTGGTTGTCGTCGGCGGTGGAGAAGACCTGGCTGGCCTTGGTCGGGATAGTGGTGTTCTTCTGGATGAGCTTGGTCATGACGCCGCCCAGGGTCTCGATACCGAGGGACAGCGGGGTGACGTCCAGCAGCAGGACGTCCTTGACTTCGCCCTGCAGCACGCCACCCTGGATGGCGGCGCCGACGGCGACGGCTTCATCCGGGTTCACGTCCTTGCGCGGCTCCTTGCCGAAGACTTCCTTCACCTTGTCCTGAACCTTGGGCATGCGGGTCTGGCCGCCGACCAGGATCACGTCGTCGATGTCGCCGACCTTGCAGCCGGCGTCCTTCAGCGCGGTCAGGCAGGGAGCGACGGTACGCTCGATCAGCTCATCGACCAGCGACTCGAACTTGGCGCGGGTGATCTTCAGCGCCAGGTGCTTGGGGCCGGTGGCGTCAGCGGTGATGTAGGGCAGATTGACTTCGGTCTGCTGGCCGGAAGAGAGCTCGATCTTGGCCTTCTCGGCGGCTTCCTTGAGGCGTTGCAGGGCCAGCACGTCCTTCTTCAGGTCGACGCCGGATTCCTTCTTGAACTCGTCGATGATGTAGTCGATCAGGCGCTGGTCGAAGTCTTCGCCGCCCAGGAAGGTGTCGCCGTTGGTGGCCAGCACTTCGAACTGCTTTTCGCCATCGACGTCGGCGATTTCGATGATGGAAATGTCGAAAGTGCCGCCGCCCAGGTCATAGACGGCGATCTTCTTGTCCTTGGAGGATTGCTTGTCCATGCCGAACGCCAGGGCCGCGGCGGTGGGCTCGTTGATGATGCGCTTCACTTCCAGGCCGGCGATGCGGCCGGCGTCCTTGGTGGCCTGGCGCTGGCTGTCGTTGAAGTAGGCGGGCACGGTGATGACGGCTTCGGTGACTTCCTCGCCCAGGTAGTCTTCGGCGGTCTTCTTCATCTTGCGCAGCACTTCGGCGGAAACCTGGGGCGGGGCGATCTTCTTGTCGCGGGCTTCGACCCAGGCGTCGCCGTTGTCGGCTTTGACGATCTTGAAGGGCATCAGGGCGATGTCCTTCTGCACTTCCTTCTCTTCGAAGCGGCGGCCGATCAGGCGCTTCACCGCATAGAGGGTGTTCTTCGGATTGGTGACAGCCTGGCGCTTGGCCGGGGCGCCGCACAGGATTTCACCGTCTTCGGTGTAACCGATGACGGACGGGGTGGTACGTGCGCCTTCCGCGTTTTCGATGACCTTCGGCTGGCCGCCTTCCATGATGGCGACGCAGGAGTTGGTGGTGCCGAGGTCGATACCGATGATCTTGCCCATGATGTTTTTCCTAAAAGTGAATTACCGATGTTCGTGAATTGGGGGC
>JAEUNZ010000033.1:0-9334 GCA_016790965.1 Dechloromonas sp. | reverse complement strand
ATCGGGACGTGTCGTCTTCACCGGCTTGCCCCGCATGGCGCCACGCAATCCTTGCTGTCGCATGAGGCGTTCGACCGTGCAACGGGCGACGGCAATGCCTTCCCGATTGAGCTGCCGCCAGACCTTGTCGGCGCCATAGACCTGCAGATTGACCTGCCAGACGCGTTCGATCTCGCCGATCAGTTCAGCATCGCGCCGTGCGCGGCAAGAGCGCAACTCTGGGTTGCGCTGCCGCGCCGCGTGACGCCAATACGCCGACGGGGCGACCTGCAATTGCTTGCAGATCGGCTCGACCCCGAAGCGTTCCCGATGTTCGTCAACGAACGCCCTCACAGCTTGAAGCGGCGGTCGAGCTCCGCCTGGGCGAAAAACGCGCTCGCCAGCCGCAGAATCTCGTTGGCCTTCTTCAGTTCGCGGTTCTCGCGTTCCAGTTGCTTGATACGGTCAGCTTCGGCCGTGGTGACCCCGTCGCGCTGCCCGGTGTCGCGTTCGTATTGCCTGACCCAATTGCATAGCGTCTGCGTGCTGCAGCCAATCTTCGGGGCAATCGCTTCAATGGCCGCCCATTGCGATCCATGGTCGCCACGCGACTCGAACACCAGGCGCACGGCTCGCTCGCGGACTTCGGGGGAAAACTTCGTCGATTTCTTCATCATGGCTCCATCTTCTCAAAGAAGGGAGCCTCCTCAAAACCCGGGGCGATTCAATGTGTTTTGATTTGCCCTCCACTCTAACGAAACCATAGCGGATGGCGACCTGAGGAAGCGCAAATTGGCTGAAAACAACCGAAATTTCACGCTGATTTGTTCAAAGGGGGAAGTTGGCGCGATTCAGCAAGAAACGCTGCAAGCAACTCACTTTCAGCCAAAAACGGAGGAACCCCATTGCCGGGGGAGTACGTGACAAACCACTCGATATGGAGTGCATCGAGCTTCATTTCGGCGATGATTTTCTGGAAAAACACTTTGCGGTAAGTACCATCCTGTTTCATCTTGAGGCGTTGCCGAAGCCCTTGCTTCTTTATGCTTCCGTCCTGACAAATGGTTCCCGCCTTGCCGATGTAAAGGATTGCTCGCTCCGTATTTCGGCAGCCAGAAATGACATACACACCGCTCCCATCGGAAACATTCTCGCTTGCGACCAGATCGTCGATCGACTCGCTCGGACCTACGCGGAGCTCACCTTGTTCGAATTCTTCCCGAAATTTTTCGAGTATTTTGTTGACGCTCATAGATTGGACTGAATTTAGGGGTTCTTTAGGGGTTCTTTTAGGGGCCAGGTTCAATTTTGGTTCATAGACGCCAACTGCAACAGAATCGGCCGACAGCCGACCTCCAGGCACAGTGATCTCAGCGCAACGCGAGGTAGTCGGCCGGCGAGAGGATGTGCACGCCGTGGCTGTGCCGAAAGCTGCTGGCAAGGACCAACAGATCCTGGTCGCCGGTGATCAGGAACTGCGCCTCGCCATTGAGGGCGACGTGCAGCAGCCTGTCGTCCTTGGGGTCGCGGCAGGCCTGGATACGGTGCTGAATGGGAATCACGCGAACGATGCCACCGAGCAGGGTGAGGAATTGCCGCCGATCTTCGAGCGACACGTAGCGGTCGAACTTGGGGCGGGCCAGGACGTCGGCCAGTTCGGTCAAGGTTTCTTCGGAGGCCAGCAACACTCCCGCGGTGAGTGCCTTGTCCACAGCGCGTGCGGCCGTGCCGCCAGGCACCAACATGCGGCTGATCAGCGTGTTGGTGTCCAGCACCAGGCGGGTTTCCGCCGTGCGCATGACCATCCCTCAGTCGCCCGCGGCGAGCAACTCGGCCAGTTTGCTTTCGTCCAACCCGGCGGCTTCGGCCCGGCTGCCGATGCGGTCGCAGAAGCGCTGGAATTCGGCGACGTTGAGCCGGGTCAGGCGCTCGTATTCGGCCATGGAGAGCACCACGGCGACATCGCGTTTCTGACGCTGGATGACCACCGGCTCCCGGCTGGCGGTGTCGATCAGGCTAGCGAAGCCCTGTTTGGCTTCGCTAGCGGTAATGGTGCGCATGGGGCACTCCTCGAGGCAATGACTGTTTTGATCATTTTAGACAAAACGTACCAAACATCAAAGCCTGCGACGGGGCTCCGCTTCAAGGTCAAGGGCTTCGACATCGGCTACTTCGCCCAGCTGACGTAAGGCAGGGGTGGCATACCCCTGTGGCGAGCAGATGATTGATACCGTGGTATGCATCATTGCAAGACCTGGTCCCGACGCCGTGGTCCCGACACCCGCTGATGCGGCAAAGGTCAAAGGAGCTCGATGGGCGGGTAGGCTTCTTCCTTCTGGGCTCGTTTGGCGAAGGCCTTGTCTGCGGTGATGAAACTCTCTGCCTTGGCTTTGCCGCAGAGTGCCAGGTGCATCGAGTCGGCGAAGTCCATCCCTGCTTCGTACCCGTTCAGCGCACGTAACACGGCATCAAACTCCAGCGGTTCGAAGTTGGGCAGGGCGAACAACAAGCGGAGGGCGTGGGCGATAGTGACCCGGTCGCAATCGGTGGATTCCAACACCCACACCAATTCAATCAATACGGTCGGCGGCGTGGTGTAGGGGCCCGGCTTTTTCAGGAGGGCGGCGGCGGCCAGGTACTGGGCCTCATCGTCCCGCAGCAGGAAGCGGGCAAGAACGTTGGTGTCGAGTGCAATCATCAGGCGTGCTTGGTGGCGTCGTCGTCGGCCTTGGCCCTAGCCTTGAGTGCCGACCGCATGTCGTCGTCTGACATGGGTACCCGGCCGGCGCGGTAAAGGATGCCGCCGACTTCATCAACCGTAGCATGCTTGACGCTGGCGGCGAGCATCAGACGCAGGCTGTTCCCTTCCTCGAGGATGACCAATTCAACACCGGGTTGCAGGTGGTGCGAATCGCGCAACGACTTGGGAATGACGATCTGCCCTTTGCTCGACATTTTGACAGTTTGCACGCTTGCCCTCGGCTCGGTAAGACGATCTGGTAAGACGAATGATAGTCCCACGGGTGGTGAGATGTCGAATGAAAGACCTGCGCAGTCTTCTGCCCTGCCTGATAGCACCGAACTCGTGCCGAGCAAACAATTGGTTCCATGATCCTGGTCTGGCAGCGCCCCAAGCTGCTGCTTCTAGATGAACCCACCAACCACCTCGACCTCGCCACCCGCGAGGCCCTCGGCGTCGCCCTCAACGAATTCGAAGGCACGGTGATGCTGGTCAGCCACGACCGCGCCCTGCTGCGGGCCGTGTGCGACGAGTTCTGGCTGGTCTCCCGTGGCGGCATCACGCCCTTCGACGGCGACCTGGAGGACTACCAGCGCTACCTGCTGGAGGAGGCCCGGCGGGCGCGAGAAGCGTCGGTGTAGCGGCGGGGCGCCCATCCCATAGCCAAGCCGCGATCCCGCTGATCCTGCCGTCCCCGGCGCTGCTACAATCGTCCACGCCCCAGGGGCTCCGGCCCTAGGCCCCCTTCCCCGACTGACCCCGCAGCGCCCCGCGCCACCCATCGATCTACGAGGAGCAAGCATGGCCCGATCTCCCGCCCGCAAGGCACTTACCGTACTGGCCCTTTCCGCCACCCTGCTCGCCACCCTGGCACCCGCCCACGTCATGGCCGCGGCCCCGGACCCCGCCCAGGCGCGCAAAGAGTTGAAAGCCATGGGGGTCGACTACAACGGCCAGGAATTCGCCAAGGCGGCCGGCAACGGCGACATGACCGCCGTCAATCTCTTCCTGGCCGCCGGCATGGACGTCAATGAAGGCGGCGGCGCCGCCCTGGGCCTGGCCGCCGGCCGGGGCCGCCTGGACATGGTCAAGCACCTGCTCTCCAAGGGCGCCAAGCCCACCGCCAATGCCCTGCAATACGCCCGGACGCGGGGTCACAAGGACATCGAGAAGGTGCTGGTAGAGGCCGGGGCGAAGGAATAGCCCCCTGCAAGGGGACAGAAAGCGCGGCCCGCCCAATCAGCCTGGGCGTCCCGAGCCGGCGGCCGCCCCGCCCCTACGCAATTCACCGTATTCCTGATCCCCTGCGGGGTCCGTAATCTGGCGCTGCACCGCACAAAAGCGGATGGAGCCCCATGTTCAAGACCCTCATTACCGCACTGCTTTGCCTTGCCGCCCTTTCCGCCCGGGGGGCGGTGGATCCTGCCCAGGTGCGCCGCTTGGCGGCAGAAGACTCCACGGAGAAGGTCGCCGCCATTCGCGCCATCGCCCAGGCGGCGGACCCGGATGCCGCCCGCGTCCTCAAGGCCATGGCCGAGGACAGCCTCTTTCTGGCCGGCAAGTCCCTTGTCGTCATCGAGGGCGAGAAGGCCTTCGACGCGGCCAGCGGCCAGGAAGTCCCCCTGCCCGAGAACCCGGAGGCAGTCACCGTCAATAACCGCTTGCGGGGCGAACTGGCCAATGCCCTGGCGGCATTGAAGCTTTTCGACGCCGATGCCAGCGTGCGTCTGGCCTCGGCGCAGAAACTGCAGAGCAGCCCGGACGCCGCCATGGCCCCCCTGCTGGCACGGGCCCTGGAAAAGGAAAGCGATGCGGCGATCAAGGCTCTCATTGCCGACGCCCATGCCCAGGCGAGCCTGAAGGACGCCGACCCGGCGGTGCGCCTGAAGGCGGTGCAGACCCTGGCGGAATCCTCCTCTCCAGCGGTGAAGAGCCTGCTCCTGCCGCTTGCCGACAAGGCCAGCGAGCCCGAGGACAGCGTGCGCTATGCAGCCGTCGAGGCCGTGAAGGCCATCGAGCGCCGCCTGGCCTGGGGCGACACCCTGGCCAGCATGTTCTCCGGGCTGTCTCTGGGCAGCATCCTGCTCCTCGCCGCCCTGGGGCTGGCCATCACCTACGGGGTGATGGGGGTCATCAACATGGCCCATGGCGAATTGCTCATGATCGGCGCCTACTCGGCCTACGGCATGCAGAGCCTGTTTCGGGCCATCGCACCCCAGTACGTCGATTGGTATCTGCCGGCTGCCATTCCGGTAGCCTTCTTCGCCGCCGCCGCGGTGGGGGTGGTAATGGAGCGCACGGTGATCCGCTGGCTCTATGGCCGCACCCTGGAAACCCTGCTGGCCACCTGGGGCCTGTCGCTGATCCTGATCCAGGCGGCCCGGGTGCTCTTCGGCGCCCAGAACGTGGAAGTCGCGAACCCGAGCTGGATGTCCGGCGGCATCGCGCTCCTGCCCAACCTGCTGCTGCCCTGGAACCGCATCATCATCGTCGGCTTTGCCCTCTTCGTGCTCTTTCTGGTGTGGGTGCTGATGAACCGTACCCGGCTGGGCATGTTCGTGCGGGCGGTGACCCAGAACCGGCCCATGGCCGCCTGCGTCGGCGTCCCCACGGCGCGTATCGATACCCTGGCCTTTGCCCTGGGCGCCGGGATCGCCGGCCTGGGGGGCGTGGCCCTGTCCCAGATTTCCAACGTGGGGCCAGACATGGGCCAGGGCTATATCGTCGATTCCTTCATGGTGGTGGTGGTGGGCGGCGTGGGGCAACTGGCCGGCGCCGTCTGGGCCGCCCTGGGCCTGGGGATTTTCTCCAAGGTGCTGGAGGGCTGGGCTGGAGCGGTGATCGCCAAGATATTGGTTCTCGTCGCCATCATCGTCTTCATCCAGAAACGTCCCCAGGGCATCTTCGCCCTCAAGGGCCGCTTCGTCGAATAAGCCTGCCACCATGCGCCAGCCCCTCGTCATCCGCATTCTCGCCGCCCTGGACGCCAAGGCCTGGACAGCCCTGGGCGCCTTCCTGACCCTCGCCCTGGTGGTCGTTCCCGTCCTGCATCTGGCGGTGCCGGAAGACAGCGCTTTCCACATCTCCACCTACGCCATCACCCTGGTGGGAAAGATTCTCTGCTACGCCCTGGTGGCGGTGGCCATGGACCTCATCTGGGGCTACGGCGGCATCCTCTCCCTGGGGCACGGCCTCTTCTTCGCCCTCGGCGGCTACGCCTTCGGGATGTATCTCATGCGCCAGATCGGCCGCGACGGCAGCTACCAGAGCGACTTGCCGGACTTCATGGTCTTCCTGGACTGGAAAGAGCTACCCTGGTTCTGGCTGGGCAGCGACCAGTTCGCCTGGTCCTTGCTTCTGGTAGTGGCGGTGCCGGCCCTGGTGGCCTTCGTCTTCGGCTACTTCGCCTTCCGCTCGCGCATCAAGGGAGTGTATTTCTCCATCATCACCCAGGCACTGACCTACGCTGCCATGCTCCTCTTCTTCAGGAACGAAACCGGCTTCGGCGGCAACAACGGCTTTACCGACTTCAAGCGCATCCTGGGCTACGGCATC
Organism: Dechloromonas sp.; assembly: GCA_016790965.1. GTDB lineage: Bacteria > Pseudomonadota > Gammaproteobacteria > Burkholderiales > Rhodocyclaceae > SSSZ01. Next base: position 3,060 of record JAEUNZ010000033.1, on the reverse strand, counting down.
ACCTCATCCGAAATGCGTCTGGTGCTCTTTGGCCTTTCCGCCCTGGCCCTCGCCGCAGCCCTGGTGTTCGCCGCCTGGCTGGTGAAATCCAAGTTCGGCCGGGTCCTCACTGCCATCCGCGACGCCGAATCCCGGGTCATGTTCATCGGCTACAACCCGCTCTGGTACAAGCTCGCCATCTGGACCCTCTCGGCCGTACTGTGCGGCATCGCCGGCGCCCTCTACGTGCCCCAGGTGGGCATCATCAACCCCTCGGAAATGAGCCCCGCCAACTCCATCGAAATCGCCATCTGGGTGGCGGTGGGCGGACGCGGCACCCTCATCGGGCCGGTGATCGGTGCCTTCGTCGTCAATCTGGCCAAGAGCTGGTTCACCGTGAGCTTCCCGGAATACTGGCTGTTCTTCCTGGGCCTGCTGTTCATCGTCGTCACCCTTCTGCTCCCCCGTGGCCTCGTGGGTCTGTGGATGCAACTGAAGGCCCGTTCCGGAACCCGCCCATGAGTCCCTCCGCCGCCTCCGTCGCCGATCCCCTCACCGACGCCCATCCGGAAGGCAGCGACGGCCTCGACCAGATGGGCCACGCCGTCACCGGCGACCTGGACCTCTCCCACGGTGTCGCCCTGTATCTCGAGGACATCACGGTGAGCTTCGACGGCTTCAAAGCCCTCAACGCCCTCACTCTGTCCATCGATGCCGGCGAGCTGCGCTGCATCATCGGCCCCAACGGCGCCGGCAAGACGACCATGATGGACGTCATCACCGGCAAGACGAGGCCCGATTCCGGCAAGGCCTTCTTCGGCCAGACCCTGGATCTCACCCGCCTTTCGGAACCCCAGATCGCCCATGCCGGCATCGGCCGCAAGTTCCAGAAGCCGACGGTGTTCGAAAACCATACGGTCTTCGAAAACCTGGAACTCGCCATGACCACTGACAAGGGCGTCTGGAAGAGTCTGCTGGCCTGGCTTTCCGGCGAAGAACGCGACCGCATCGCCGACACCCTCAAGCTCATCCGCCTGGACAGCGAGGCTGACCGCCCGGCGGGCCTTCTCTCCCACGGCCAGAAGCAATGGCTGGAAATCGGCATGCTCCTCATGCAGGATCCCAAGCTCCTGCTCCTGGACGAACCCGTCGCCGGCATGACCGACGACGAAACCATGCGCACGGCAGACCTCTTCGTCTCCCTGGCCGGCAAACATTCTCTGGTGGTCGTCGAGCACGACATGGCTTTCGTCGAAAAACTGGGGGGCAAGGTGACCGTACTGCATGAGGGGTCGGTACTGGCGGAAGGAGATCTGGCGACGGTGCAGAACGATCAGCGGGTCATCGAGGTTTATCTTGGGAGGTGAGACGCGCTCGTTGGGCTTGATTACCGGGTTCGGGCTGCCGTGCGGTGGTGAACCTGGGGGTTCCGCCTGGAGGGCGTGTGACTTTCTTTTGCTTCGCCAAAAGAAAGTCACCAAAGAAAAGGCGACCCCAGGGTCGACGCCGGGCTCTGCCCGGTCCCTTGCGCTACTCGGCAGGCCGGGCGGGTCGCTAAACTCGTCCCCTGCGGGGACTCGGACAACGCGACCCGAAAGCTCCCGGCCAGCCTGCGTTGCTCAGCGTCTTCCATGGGTATCCCAAAAGCGTCCCGGAACAACGGGCATGCGTTTCAGCACGGATCGTTGTACCCCTCCCGTGGGAAGCGCCGAGCAACGCGGGGCTTCCGGGGGATGTCGGGCCGCGTTGTTTGAGCCGCAGGCGAGTTTAGCGGCCCGCCCGGAAGCCCGAGTAGCGCAGGGAACCCCCGCAGGGGGCGCCGACCCCGGGTCGCCTTTTCTTTGCTTACTTTCTTTTGGCGAAGCAAAAGAAAGTAAGACGCGCCTTAGGCGCGGAAACCAGCGGTTCAGCACGCGCTGCATGCATCAGCCGCGCAAACCCCCCGTCGCGAACCCCCGCGCACGCCACATCCCCGGACCGTCACGCCCAGGCACGCCCGCGTAAAGAGACTTCATCAATGCTCCAAATCGACTCCCTCCACCAAGCCTACGGCGGCAGCCACATCCTCCGGGGGCTCAGTTTTGCCGTCGAAACCGGCAAGGTCACCACCCTGTTGGGCCGCAACGGCGTGGGCAAGACGACGCTGCTGAAGGCGCTCATGGGTCTGGTCCCGACTCGGTCCGGGAGCATCACCTTCGACGGACGCGACATCACCGCCCTCGCACCCCACGAGCGGGTCCGGGCCGGCATCGGTTACGTGCCCCAGGGGCGAGAAATCTTTCCCCGTCTGTCGGTGGAGGAAAATCTCCTGATGGGATTGGCAACACAAAAGAGGGGCACCCGGATTCCGGAGCGCATCTTCGACATGTTCCCGGTCCTGAGGCAGATGCTGCACCGCCGCGGCGGCGATCTGTCTGGCGGACAGCAGCAGCAGCTCGCCATCGGCCGCGCTCTGGCCATGGGCCCCAGGCTCCTCATCCTCGACGAGCCCACCGAGGGTATCCAGCCGTCGATCATCAAGGACATCGAGCGTGCCATCCGCACCCTGGCCCAGAGCGGCGAAATGGCCATCCTGCTGGTGGAGCAGTACTACGACTTCGCCGAATCCCTGGCCGACCAGTATCTTCTGATGGAACGCGGCGAATTCATCATGCGCGGCAGCGGCGACACCATGCCCACCGATGGAGTGCGGGAAGCGCTGGCGGTGTAAGGCAGGAGCGTAGATCACGTGACGTAGGCCCATCCCAAATATGCGTTTATACTTCCGGCCTGAATCCTTATGGAGCTGGCTGGATGACGGACTGCAATGCCTGCACGCGAATGGGTGCCCTACTGAAAAATTCCTTTTTGCGCCGCAGCCCAGCTCCGGCAGGGTCGGGAGACGCGATCCGCGCCCGAAGCACGGCGTCGGTCGGGAGCGCTGCGCTCCTCTTCCTCTGTTTCCTCTCCGCCTGCTCTACCTTGGCACCCCGCCCTCCCGAATACACATTCTCCGGCCCAAGTGCCAGTCTGAGCGATACGGCCGTTCCCGACACGCGGCATAAGGGCTTGCTGTTCGGTGCGATCGAGATAGACGGCATT
>JAEUNZ010000032.1:0-3471 GCA_016790965.1 Dechloromonas sp. | reverse complement strand
GTCATCAATGGGCATCTGCCCCAGATCCTGACCGCCGCGGGTACGCACGGCCACCAGCCCGACTTCCTTTTCCTTGTCGCCAACGACAAGCTGATAAGGCAGCCGGTTCAAGCTATGTTCCCGAATTTTATAGGTAATTTTCTCGTTGCGCAAATCCGCTTCGGCCCGGAAGCCCGCCTGATGAAGCTTCTGCGCAACATTGGCCGCGTAATCGGTCTGTTTTTCCGAGATGTTGAGGACCACCGCCTGAAGGGGGGCCAGCCAGAGCGGCAAAGCGCCGGCAAAGTTCTCGATGAGGATACCGATGAAGCGCTCCAGCGACCCCAGAATGGCGCGATGGAGCATCACCGGTGGGCGTCGGGTGTCGTCCCCGGCGACATACTCCGCCCCCAGGCGGCCCGGCATGGAGAAATCCACCTGCATGGTGCCGCACTGCCAAGAACGACCGATGGCGTCCTTGATGTGGAACTCGATCTTCGGACCGTAGAAGGCGCCCTCCCCCGGCAGTTCAGTCCAATCCAGGCCCGAAGCCCGCAGGCCCTGGCGTAGGGCGGCTTCCGCCTTATCCCAGACCTCGTCGGAGCCGACCCGTCCCTCTGGGCGCAGGGCCAACTTGACCGCCACTTCATGAAAGCCGAAATCGGCATAGACCTTCTTCACCAGGGCGTTGAACGCCGTCACCTCCGCCTCGATCTGGTCTTCGGTACAGAAGATGTGGCCATCGTCCTGGACGAAACCGCGCACCCGCATCAGGCCGTGCAGGGCGCCGGAGGCCTCGTTGCGGTGGCAGGAGCCGAACTCGCCGTAGCGCAGGGGCAGGTCGCGGTAGGACCGCAGATGGGAATTGAACACCTGCACATGGCCCGGGCAGTTCATGGGCTTCACCGCGTAGTCCCGGTTTTCTGAGGACGTGGTGAACATATTGTCCTTGTAATGCTCCCAATGGCCTGATTTTTCCCACAGGCTCCTGTCGAGGATCTGGGGACAACGCACTTCCTGGTAGCCGTTGTCGCGATAGACGGCGCGCATATATTGCTCGATCTCCTGCCAAACGGCCCAACCCTTGGGGTGCCAGAAAACTAGGCCCGGCGCTTCTTCCTGCATGTGGAAGAGGTCGTACTGCTTGCCCAGGCGGCGGTGGTCACGCTTTTCGGCCTCCTCCAGCATGTGCAGGTAGGCCTCCAGGTCTTCCTTCTTGGCCCAGGCCGTACCGTAGATGCGCTGCAGCATCTCGTTCTTGGCGTCGCCGCGCCAGTAGGCCCCGGCCACTTTCATGAGCTTGAAGACCTTGAGCTTGGCCGTGGTCGGCACATGGGGACCGCGGCAAAGGTCGATGAAGTCGCCTTCCCGGTAGAGGGAAACCTGCTCTCCCGCCGGAATGGAGCCGATCAGTTCTGCCTTGTATTTCTCCCCCTGACCGAGGAAGAACCCGATCGCCTCGTCGCGCGCCCACACCTCGCGGCTGACGGGAATGTCCTTCTTGACCAATTCGGCCATGCGCTTCTCGATGGCTTCCAGGTCTTCCGGGGTAAACGGGCGCTTGTAGGCGAAATCGTAGTAGAAGCCATTCTCGATTACCGGGCCGATAGTCACCTGCGCCTCGGGAAACAGTTCCTTCACGGCATACGCCAGCAAGTGGGCAGTGGAGTGGCGGATGATTTCCAGACCCTCGGGGTCACGGTCAGTGACGATGGCCAGTTCCACGTCGCGATCGATGAGAAAGGAGATATCGACCAGTTTGCCGTCCACCTTGCCGGCCAAGGCAGCCTTGGCCAGGCCAGCGCCGATGCTGGCGGCGACTTCGGCCACCGTCAGCGAGTTGGGATAGGAGCGGATGGAACCATCAGGCAGTTTGACGTCGGGCATTTTCCGGGCCTCGGGCAAAAAAAAAGTGCGGGCGAGCCGCACTTTCTTGTTCAACGACAGCGAACTCGATCAGGGTTTCAGAACTGCGGTGGTGCTAGTTCGGAAGGTCATGGAATCGCTCCGTCAAGGAATTTGGTAGGCGCAAGTGGATTCGAACCACCGACCCCCACCATGTCAAGGTGGTGCTCTAACCAACTGAGCTATGCGCCTGAGGAGCCGCGCATTATACGGGAGGAAGGATCGAAGTCAAGCGCACCCGCGAGGGCAATGCTCATCCCACGTGACAACCCGGGGCTGATTCTTGCCCCGCAACAGCAGCGTCCCTGCAGTCTGGGGGCATCACCTTTGGAAATCCCGTCATTCCAGGCACCGAACGACGAGGAGCAGCACTGGACCAAGGACTTCAGGGCGTGTTCTCAGTACGCGGCGGGACTGCGAACACGCCCTAGTAGTCAGTCAAATAGGTTTGCGTGAACGCCGAGGCGCGCATCCGCGCCCTGATCGCACGAAGCGAACCACAGCCATAGCCGAAGCTATGGCGAGGATGAGCGACGGCGGGGATGCGGTGCGTGCCGAACATAGGTAAACCTATTTGACTGACTACTAGTCCTTGCCGAACAGATCGCGGGTATAGACCTTTTCCGCGACGTCGGCGAGATCCTCGGTCATCCGATTGGCGACGATAACGTCGGAGCGTGCCTTGAATTCGGCCAAGTCGCGCACCACCGGGGAACGGAAGAAATCTGCGCTTTCCAGGACGGGCTCATAGACGATGACCTCGACGCCCTTGGCCTTGATGCGCTTCATGATGCCCTGGATGCTGGAAGCACGGAAGTTGTCGGAGCCTGCCTTCATGATGAGGCGGAAGATACCGACCACCCGCGGGTTGCGGCGCAGGATGAATCGCCCCGGGTTTTGAGGAGGCTCCCTTCTTTGAGAAGATGGAGCCATGATGAAGAAATCGACGAAGTTTTCCCCCGAAGTCCGCGAGCGTGCTGTGCGCCTAGTGTTCGAGTCACGCGGCGACCATGGGTCGCAGTGGGCGGCCATTGAGGCGATTGCGCCGAAGATCGGCTGCAGCACGCAGACGCTATGCAACTGGGTCCGGCAATACGAACGCGACACCGGGCAGCGCGACGGGGTCACCACGGCCGAAGCTGACCGCATCAAGCAACTGGAGCGCGAGAACCGCGAACTGAAGAAGGCCAACGAGATTCTGCGGCTGGCGAGCGCGTTTTTCGCCCAGGCGGAGCTCGACCGCCGCTTCAAGCCGTGAGGGCGTTCGTCGATGAACATCGGGAGCGCTTCGGGGTCGAGCCGATCTGCAAGCAATTGCAGGTCGCCCCGTCGGCGTATTGGCGTCACGCGGCGCGGCAGCGCAACCCAGAGTTGCGCTCTTGCCGTTCCCGGCGCGATGCTGAACTGATCGGCGAGATCGAACGCGTCTGGCAGGTCAATCTGCGAGTCTATGGCGCCGACAAGGTCTGGCGGCAGCTCAATCGGGAAGGCATTGCCGTCGCCCGTTGCACGGTCGAACGCCTCATGCGACAGCAAGGATTGCGTGGCGCCATGCGGGGCAAGCCGGTGAAGACGACACGTCCCGAT
>JAEUNZ010000013.1:0-104083 GCA_016790965.1 Dechloromonas sp. | reverse complement strand
GGGTCGCAAACAGCCGCTCACTTTCGCGACTCTATGCTTGCCTCAATTATTCGCTGATCCGACATGCTCCCCGACTTGTCATCGTATCCCGTCAGTGCCTCGCCCACGCAACTCGTCCTGGTCCTCGGCGACGATTGGGATAGCTCCGCGGCAACCCTCCGGTGTTTTGACTTGGCTTCCCCGGGCCAGGCATGGCAACCCGGCCCGGGGCCGTTCCGGGCCGTTCTCGGGCGGGCAGGAATGGCGGTGGGGAGTGGGTTTCCGGATGCCGGGCCGGGGGAGGTGCCGCGCAAGCGGGAAGGTGACGGCCGTTCTCCCGCCGGAGTGTTCCCCATCACCGGGCTGTTCGGTTACGGCGCCGCCGATGAGGGGGTGGCCCCGGTGGCCCGACTGCCTTTTCTTGCGGCGACGCCGAACCTCAAGTGCGTCGACGATCCGGCTTCCCGCCACTACAACCGAATCGTCGATCGGCGCCGGGTGGATGAGGATTGGCGCTCCTGCGAGGACATGCTGCGGGGGGATTGCCGCTACGAGATCGGGGCCGTGGTCGGCTATAACTGTGAGCCCGTGGTGCCCGGGGCAGGTTCCTGCATTTTTCTGCACGTCTGGGAGGCGCCGGGCGTGCCGACGGCAGGGTGCACGGCCCTGGCGAGGGACGATATGCTGGCCCTCGCGACATGGCTCGACGGGGCTCGGGCACCGGTGCTCGTGCAGTTGCCTCGCGCGGTCTGCGAGGCGCTTCGGGAACCTTGGCGGCTGCCCGGTCTGACTGAAAACTAGCCGCCGTTGCGGGGTGTTTTTGGTGCGGTGCACCATTTCTGTTATCATGCCGGATAGGAAGCGAGCCGCCATCGCGAGCGGCCATCCGCTGGCAGCGGGGTGTGCGACCACCAACTCACGGAGATTCGCCATGCTGACCTTCGACGAAATCGAGCACTTTGACGAACGCAAATCGAGCTATCTGCGTGATGAACCCACTGTTCCTGCGGCCCCCCGCCGTCCCAGGCCCGCGGTGGCGCCCCGGCCTCGCGCGGCGCGCAGGAAGTCCGTGGCGAAGCCTTCGCCAGCGCTTGAAACGCTGGTCTTGGCCCCGCCCGCGCCGGTTGCGGAAGTGATGGTCTCTGACCAGTCCATCGCTGCCACAGTCCCCCTTGCGGTCAGCGAGGCCGCCGCTCTTCTGGGGGCGACGATTCCCGCCGGGCCAGCGGCACTGGCGCCGGCACCGGTGCCAGTGCCAGTGCCGGTCGAGCCCGACGCGGCGATTGCGCGGGCTTCCGCAGCGGCCAGTGCAGCGCCGCCCGCGTCCGAGTCCCTCGCCCCTGAGGCGCTGCCCGCACCCGGGGCCGCGTGCGATCCGCAGCCCGTCGCCGGGGTGGCGTGTGCGGCGCAGGCCCCGGCCGGCCGCAACTGGTGGCAGCGCCTGCGCCAGGGTGTGCGCCGGCTTCTGCGCCGCGCTGCGGCCTGAAGCGCCCCTCAGCGCCGCGGCCCTTCCGCTCCCGTGCTCAATCGTCTCTGGATCGCCTTCATCCTTCTCGGCTTCGTCGCCGCCGTGGTGCAGACGCTCCAGGGCGACCTGGAGGTGTTTTCCCGGGTGCTGACCGGGCTCTTCGACACGGCAAAGACCGGCTTCGACATTGCCCTCGGCCTGGTGGGCATCATGAGCCTGTGGCTGGGCATCATGAAGATCGGCGAGCGGGGCGGCTTGATCCAGCTCTTCGGGCGGGCCATGGCGCCCTTTTTCCGCCGCGTGTTCCCGGATATTCCGGCGGGGCATCCGGCCGGCGGCAGCATTGTCATGAATTTCTCGGCCAACATGCTGGGCCTGGACAACGCCGCCACGCCCCTGGGGCTGAAAGCCATGCGGGAACTGCAGGAGATCAATCCGCAGAAGGACACCGCCAGCAATCCGATGATCATGTTCCTGGTGCTCAACACGGCGGGCATCACGCTGATTCCCACCACCGTCATCGCCATCCGCCAGAGTATCGCCCTGCAACAGGGGCTGGTGGGCTTCAACGCTGCCGATATCTTCTTGCCGACCCTGCTGGGCACCTTCGTCTCCTTTTGCGCCGGGCTGGTGGCGGTGGCCCTGTGGCAGCGCATCAACCTCTTCTGCCGGCCGGTGCTGGCCTTCTGCGCCGGTTTCGCCGCCCTTATGGGCGGCTTGTACTGGTGGCTGAACGGCATGGCGCCGGAGCGCATGGCGCAGATGATCGGTCTGCTGGGCAGCGGCATCATCGTCTCCCTCATCGTGCTATTCGTGGCCGTGGCGGCGTGGCGGGGCATCGACGTCTACGAGAGTTTCGTGGAAGGCGCCAAGGAGGGCTTCGGCGTCGCCGTCCAGATCATTCCCTACCTGGTGGCCATGCTGGCTGCGATTTCGGTCTTCCGCACCACCGGCGGCATGGATTTCCTCATCGGTGCCATCCGCAGCGCCGTTCTGGCCCTCGGCCTCGACGATGCCTTCGTCCCGGCCCTGCCGGTTGGGCTGATGAAGACCCTCTCGGGCAGCGGTGCCCGGGGGTTGATGGTGGATGTGATGAGCACCTACGGCGTCGATTCCTTCCCCGCCAAGCTCGCCGCCATCATTCAGGGCTCCACGGAGACCACCTTCTACGTCCTGGCCGTCTATTTCGGCAGCGTCAATATCACCAAGACCCGCTACGCCGTGGCCTGCGGCCTGATTGCCGATGGCGTGGGGCTGGTGGGGGCGATTCTGATCGGCTACGCCTTCTATCGCTGAGGCGCCATGGCTGAATCGGGAAAAGCCTGTTTCTCCGACCCGGAGCGCTATCTGGTTGTCGATAGCCTGACGGCGCCCCGTCAATTAGTCGCGCTGGTTCTTGCACTGGTCAGTTCCGCTGGATTTGCCTGGATAGGGGGAGCGTTTGGCCTCTGGTGGTTTTCCGCGTTCAGCATAGGATTGGGCGTAGCAGTCATCATCACGATTTTGCGCACTGCGCGACATGCGGTGTTCGACCTTGCGACGAGGGAAATCCAAATGATCTACGCGGTCAATGCTCTTGCCCCTTCGCGTCGGCAGTATCGGATTGAGGATTGGGATCGCGTCGGCAGCGCCTTGGAATACGGTGAAAATGCCGTTGTTCGTCTCTACCTTGCAAGCAGAACCGGATCGCGCTTGGTGTTGAAATCAAGCTCGCCCACCGAGAAGAGATCTGAAAGCTTCTGGAATTGGGGAGACTACGGGGAGCCCGAGGAGATCGGCGCCCTAAGGGAGCGAATCGCACGCGAGTTCGCCCTGACCGATAGCGGTTATCGCGCGCCGTGATGCCCGGTCTTCCTTCCTCAGGGGCGAGGTGGTGTGGGCTCCTTTTGATCTCGCCTCTTGTTGCCTGATGTCCACCCTCGTCCTCTTCAACAAGCCCTACGGTGTCCTCAGCCAGTTCACCCCCGAGGGCAAGTGGCGGGCGCTGGACGAGTTCATCCCGCTCAAGGGCGTGTACGTGGCCGGGCGGCTGGATGCGGACAGCGAGGGGCTCCTGCTCCTCACCGACGACGGGGCCTTGCAGGCCCGTATCGCCCATCCCCGCCACAAGCTGGAAAAGACCTACTGGGCGCAGGTGGAGGGCATCCCGGCGGAGGCTGATTTGGAGCCGCTGCGCCAGGGGCTAAGACTTTCCGACTTCACGGCCAGGCCGGCCATGGTGCGGATCATCGCCGAGCCGGCCGGCCTCTGGCCCCGCGACCCCCCCATCCGCTACCGGGCCGCGATCCCGACGAGCTGGCTGGAGATTCGTATCGCCGAGGGAAAAAACCGCCAGGTGCGGCGCATGACCGCCGCCATCGGGTATCCTACCCTGCGCCTGATCCGCGCCGCAGTGGGCGCCTTCACACTCGAAGGCCTGGCCCCCGGGGATTGGCGCAGCCTCCCGCAGACGCTGGGAACGCCGGAATCCCCCCAGCCTCCCGAGCGGTCGAATCACACTCGCGCAAAGGAGCGCATAGCTCGATGAAGCCCCTGTTTTCCCTGGCTGCTGCGGCCCTTCTTGCCACCGCTTCCCTCGCCACGCTGGCTGCCACGCCCCGGGCCGCCGAGAGCCCCGACGACGCCGTCACCACGGCGCCGGGGCCGGCGCCCCGGGTCAAGTCCGTGGCTCCGGCAAAGAAGCAAGGTGCCCGCAAGGGCTCGGTGGCCAAACGCAAGGCGGGTCGTCGATAATTGCGGCCCTCCGCCGCGCCTGATCGAGGAAACTCCCCATGAACTTCCGCATTCTCTTTGCCCTAAGCGTGGCGCTCCTTTGCGCCACATCCCATGCCGAGATGCCGCGTCTGGAACTGAGCGTCGGCATGTACCGTATCGACGCCGAGGTTGCGGCCGAGGACACCAACCGCCAGGTCGGGCTCATGAATCGGCGTGCCATGGCGGCTCATCAGGGCATGCTTTTCGTCTTCCCGGCCCAGCGCACCCACTGCATGTGGATGAAGAACACCTTCCTCCCCCTTTCTGTCGCCTTCCTTGACGAACAGGGACGCATCATCAACATCGCCGACATGACGCCCCACAGTGAAACGAGCCACTGCGCCGCACGGCCGGCCCGTTACGCCCTGGAGATGAACCAGGGTTGGTTCGCGGCCAAGGGCATCCAGGCCGGCAGCCGCATCGGCGGGATCGAAAAGGCCCCAGCTCCCCGGTGATTTCCTGGCGAAGTTTTCCCCCCTCCCGGGTCGGGGCGGGGCCGCTCCGTTCCTGGCTGGTGGAGGCGGGGTCCCTCACGGCCCGCTGCCAGGCTGCCTGCGGCCGGTTCCGCGTGCGTCTCGTCGCTTGCGGTCGCGGCGCGGCCTTGCGCGACGAAGCGTTCACGCCTGGGGGGCTTCAGGGACGTTCCTGGGTACGGGAGGTGGTGCTGGAGTGCGACGGGGTTCCGGTCATCTTCGCCCATACGGTATTGGCGGATCGCCCCCGCGGGCGCCTGACGCGCTGGCTGGTCGGTCTGGGTAGCCGCTCCCTGGGTTCGCTGCTCTTCGCCTACCCGGGCTTCGCGCGCGGCGGGCTGGAATTTCTGCGGGTCGACCGCCGCCATCCGCTCCACCGGCGGGCTGCCCAGTACGCGCCTGGGGAACGCTGGTTCTGGGCGCGGCGTTCCTTGCACTTCCTGGACGGTCAGCGGGTTCTGGTGACCGAGGTGTTTCTGCCGGCGGTAGCGGCGCTGGAGAGGGCGGACGGTCCTGCGGCTTGATTTTCTTCGCCGCCGCGGCCATGCTGACGGTCTTCCCAAGCCCGCGCCCGCAGCGCGCCCATCCCGTGGAGGCCCCCATGAAATATGCTCTCGTCCTCGCCTCTGCGACACTGCTCGCTGGTGGCGCCGGCGCCCAGGAGGCGGTGCGCCTCAGTCGGGAACAACTCGGCGAGCTTCTGCCCGGGGCCAAGGTCGCCCACGTGGCCAAATCGTCCGGAAGTCATCGGTACTGGACCAATGATGCCGAAGGCAAGCTCTACGCCACCAGCGACAACCGCCTCTATGGTTCCGTCGCCGGCAACAAATCCGCGTCCTCCCCCGGCACCTGGAGCGTGAGCGAAGACGGGAAATACTGCGTCAGCATCGAGTGGAAGCGCGCTCCGGAAAGCTGGTGCGCGGCCATCCTCAAGGGGGACGACGGCGCCTACTACCTCAACAGGGTGGACCCGGCCAGCAGGATCGACTTCACCCGGTAAGCAGCGCGGAGATCCGGGGCACAAGGTGTTGTACCGGGTATCTGCAAACGCTCCTCCGAGGTATCCAGGATGATTACCCTCTACCAGTTATCCAGGATGATTACCCTCTACCAGTTCCCTACCGCTTTCGGCCTGCCCAATCTCAGTCCCTTCTGCATGAAGGTCGAGAACTATCTGCGCATGGCCGGGCTGGCCTACCGCTGTGACAATCGCGGCCTCCTGCAGAAGGCGCCCAAGGGCAAGCTGCCTTTCATCGACGACGACGGATCGCGTTTCGCCGACTCGACCTTCATCATCGAGTACCTTCAGCGCAAGTACGGTGATCCTCTCGACGACCGCCTCACGCCGCGACAGCGAGCCCTGGGGGTGGCGATCCGGCGTCTGCTGGAGGAAAACCTCTACTGGGCGCTCATCCACCTGCGCTGGATCGACGACGCCGGCTTTGCCGCGGCGCGGCAGGTGTTCTTTGCCGCACTCCCGGCGCCTTTGCGGCTGATCGTGCCGCCCCTGGCCAGGCGCGGCGTGCGGCGGGAAATCCACGGGCACGGCCTGGGTCGCCACGAGCCTGAGGAGATCATGGCCATAGGCCGCACCGATCTCACGGCCCTGGCCGACCTCCTGGGGGAGCAGCCCTATTTTCTGGGCGACACCCCCGCCGCCATAGACGCCAGTGCCTACGCCTTCCTGGCCAATATCCTGGCTTTTCCCGAGGACTCGCCCCTCGCCCGCCACGCTCGTAGCCTGCCGGCCCTGCCTGCCTACTGCCGGCGGATGCGTGAGCGCTACTTTCCCGATTCTCCCCGGTGAGCACCGACTTTCCCGACCGTCCCCGGGACGATTACGAGACCTGGCACGGGCGCTGGCTCACCGCGTCCCGCGTCTGGGTGGCCCTGGGTGTCCTCGGGGCGCTCGCTCTCCTGTGGGCGCTCATGGGGCTCATCGGGATCGTTTTCGGGGTTCCTCTCGTGTCGGTGTTCATCGCCCGGGGCCTGGTCGCCGGGGGCAGTTCCGGTCATGCGTGGGGTCGGCGCAAGATCTGGGCCGAAGCCCAGGGGCGGCACCATGCCTTCGACGATATCTGGGTGCGTATCGAGGCCGAGGGCGGCGGGCGCTTCCGCATCCGCGCCGATGACGTCTGGCGCGTCCTTGGCGTCAGCCTCGACGACCTGGGCAGGCGCAAGCTCGCCGCGCGGCTTCCCCCCGCTGCCCTGCGGCAGGACGCCCAGGGCTCTTGGTGGTTCGCCGAAGAGGCCCTGCTGGCCGACCTGCACCAGCGAGCCGAGGGGGGCGACCAGCGCGCCTGGCGCTTCTGTCTCTGGCTGGAACGGGAAGTCCTGCCTCCTCTGCGGCGCCAAGGCGGGGTCTGAGACGCTTTGGTGCCGCCCGCCTGGCGGCGCGGGCCAGAGGGGCGGGGACCGGTATCGGGCCGCAAGTCCGATCCCTATCTCCGGGCACCTGGTTCCCACCTGCAAGCCCAGGATTTGTTTGGCCAATTTGCCTGGCCGCCCGGGGTGGATTCCGCGATAATGGCAGGGGTATAGGGGGGGCAGCTCGATGGGCACGATGATGCGATCACTGGTATTGCTTTGGCTGCTGGCAGCGCTGCTGCCGGGGCCGCTCCGCGCCCAGACGCCGGCCGACTGGGAGAACCTGCTGGCGGAGGGGGTGGCCCAGCGCAGCCGCGGGCAATTGCAGCGAGCCCTGGAGCTTCTCGCGGCCGCCGTCGAGCGGGCGCCGGAGGGCGCCTCCCGTAGCCGGGCCGAGGGGGAACTGGGCATCGGCTTCCTCCAGGCCCGGGATCTGGCTGCGGCGGATACGCTTCTCCAGCGGGCCTACGCGGCGCACGACGGCAGCGCGCGGGCTCGCTACGCGCTCTATCTTGGCAATCTGGCCCAGTCGCGCCAGCAGAAGGCCCAGGCCGAAGAGCGCTACCGCGAGGCCCAGCGTCTCGCTCCTCAGGATGCGGACATCCAGCTTTCGGCCGGACTCAATCTGGCCCGCCTGGCCCCGGAAGGTCAGCGCCTTGCGGACCTCAAGGCCGTTTCCGGTCGGCTTGCCGGCCTGGGGGACGACCCCCGCTGGGCCCGCCAGCACCTCAATCTGGGCCACCAGGCGCGCCAGCTTGCCTTGCTTGGCCAGACGCCGGCCCTGGAGCTGGCCTTCACCCACGCCGACAAGGCGCGCCGTCTGGCCGCCGCCGGGCGGGATGGCCGCGGCGAGGTCGAGGCCCACGACGTGCTGGCGCAGATCTACGAGGACCAGGGACGCGGCGAAGACGCCCTCAACCTGGGCCGCCACGCCCTGGCCCTGGCCGGTCGGCTCGAAGCCGCCGCGGTGGCCGATCTGCTCATTGCCCTGGAATGGCGCCAGGCCCGCCTGCTGCGCGCGGCGGGAGACGACGAGGCGGCCCTCGCCGCCTATATGCGGGCGGTGACGCGCATCGAGGCCGTGCGCCAGGACATCCCCATCGAGTACGAAGACGGCCGTTCCTCCTTCCGGGCCACCCTGGAACCCATCTACCTGGGTTACGCCGACCTGCTTCTGCGTCGCCTTGAAGCGCAACCCGCCGGGGTGCAGGCGGCCCGGCTCCAGGCCGCGGTGGAGGCCATCGAACTCATTCGCCAGACCGAACTGCAGGATTTCCTGGGTGACCGCTGCTCGGTGGAAGCCGTTCAGGGGGGCATCAGCCGGGGGCTGCCGGCGGGCACCGCGGTGCTCTATCCGCTGGTTTTCGCCGACCGCCTCGAACTCCTGCTCAAAACCGGTGCCGGTATCGAGCGCCGCAGCGTCGCGGTGGGCGCCGCCGCCCTGCGCAAGGCGGCGCTGGAATTTGCCGATACCCTACGCAACGGGCTGCCCGACCATCGCTCCAAGGCGCGCCAACTCGACGAATGGCTCCTGGCGCCTTTTTCCCCCACGCTGCGCAACCGTGGCGTCGATGCGCTGGTGGTTGTGCCGGATGGTGCCCTGCGCCTCATTCCCCTGGCCGCGCTCCACGACGGCGAGACCTACGCCATCGAGCGCTACGCGGTCTCCCTGGTCACCGGCCTCAGCCTGACCAACGCAGCCAGCGCCGAAAAATCCGATAGTCGGGCCCTGGTCATGGGCATGGCCGAACCGGGGCCGGTGGTGGGAAAACTCGATCGGGCCATGACCGATCAGGTGCTCAACCCGGGGGCGCGCGGCGCGGCCTCCACCCGCGGCCTGGCGGCGACCCGCGCCCTGCGTAGCGTACGCGGTGCCCTGCCCGAAGAGGCGCCTCCTTCCTCCGCCGATCGCCTGCGGCAACTGGACGACTGGCGCACGCGTCTGGCTTTGCCCGGCGTGCGGGACGAAATCCAGGCCCTGGCCGGCATTCTTCCCGGCGCCAACCTGCTCGACGCCGAATTCACCCTGGGTCGCCTGCGCAAGGAGACGGAGACCGGCGAATACCGTATCGTCCATATTGCCTCCCACGGCATTTTTGGCGGTAGCGCGGACAGCAGCTTCATCATGGCCTACGACGATTTGCTCAAGGTCAATGATCTGCAGGCCCTGTTGCGCAGCCAGAAGCTACAGGAAGCGCCCCTGGAATTGCTCACGCTCTCGGCCTGCGAAACCGCCGAGGGCAACGACCGCGCTCCCCTGGGCATTTCCGGCGCGGCCATCAAGGCCCGGGCCAAGAGCGTGCTGGGCACCCTGTGGCCGGTGGAAGACAACGCCGCCAAGACCCTCATGCAGCAGTTCTACCGCGGCATCTCCGGGGGGGGGCTGAGCAAGGCTCAAGCGCTGCGTCAGGCCCAGTTGGGCTTACTCAAGAACGACGAGTTCCGGGATCCCTTCTACTGGGCTCCCTTCGTCCTGATCGGTAACTGGCAGTGAGATCGCCCATGACCCGCCTTCCCAATCCATTTCCCGCCCTCTGCCTGGCCCTGCCGCTGTCCCTGCTGGGGGGCGGTGCCGGGGCAGCGACCAATATCGTGCGCGACGGCAGCATCGGCAGCGGGTCCACCGCGGCCCTCACTACGTCGGGTACGGTGACCCGCAACGCGGTGACCTACAACGTGGTCACCCTGCCGGAAAGCTATGGCCAGAGGGCCGGGGCCAACGTCTTCCATAGTTTTTCGTCCTTCAGCGTGGGGAGTGGCGACGGGGCGGTGTTCACCATTACGGCGCCTGCCACCAATATCATTTCCCGGGTGACGGGCGGGTCGGCCTCCCTCATCAACGGCCTCATCGGCGTCGATGCCGGCGGTACGGGCAGCACCCCCAACCTCTTTCTCATCAACCCTGCCGGGGTCACCTTCGGCGCCGGGGCGGTGGTCGATGTGCCCGGAGCTTTCCACGTCAGTACCGCTAACTACCTCAAGTTCCCGGACGGCCGCTTCTACGCCGATACCACCTCTGCCAGCACTTTCTCCAGCGCGGCGCCGGAAGCCTTCGGCTTTCTGGGCACCACCCGGGCCTGGGTCGATGTGGTCGATGGTGCCCGCCTCAGTACCGCCGCCCAGCCCCTCAGCGTCGTGGGCGGCGACGTCTATATGGAGGGTGGGACGATCGCCAGCGGAGGCGGCGACGTGCGGGTCATTGCCCTCGGCGCCCCGGGGGCGCGGGAGGTGGGCGTCAGCGGAGCCCTGCCCGATGCACGGGGCAGCCTGATCATGCTCAGCAACAGCCTCATCGACGGCTCCGCCCCCGGTGCCCTGCACGGCGGTGACGTCCAGGTGGCTTCCGGAACGGGCTGGGTCGAAGGCTCGGTCATCCGCAGCAGCGCCGATGCGGGTACTACAGGTGACGCTGGTTCGGTCACCGTACAGGTGCGCGGCAATCTTTACGTGTACGACGGATCCTCGATCTCCTCCAGCACCGGCCTCACGTCCACCGGCAACGCCGGCAGGGTGACCGTCAGCGCCGGCAGCCTGACCATCGAGGGAGGGGGCGCGGGCTTCGCGGAAATCTCCAGTGACTCCCTGGGGGATGGCAACGCGGGGCCACTCAGCGTCAATGTCAGTGGCGCCATGAATGTGCTGGCCGGTGGCCGCGTGTCTTCCGACACCTATGTCATCGGCCGCGCCGGAGACATTTCGGTCACCGCGGGTAGCTTGAATGTGGACGGCCAGGGCTTTTTCGCCAAGATTTCCAGCGATTCCTACGGCGATGGCGATGCCGGCGATATCGACATCCGCGTCGCCGGGCGCCTGAACGTCCTCGATCGCGGGCATGTGTCTTCGGATTCCTTCAGCCTCGGGGTGTTTGGGCGATCGGGCGATATTTCGATCACTGCCGGGTCGCTGCTCATCGATGGCTACACGAGCAACGTCGCCTATATTTCCAGTGACGCGGTGGGCATCGGCGACGCGGGTTCGGTGAATATCCGCGTCAGTGGTCCCATGGCGATCTTCAGCGACGGTTTCGTCTCCTCCGATACCTACTCCACCGGCCGGGCGGGCAACGTCAGCATCCAGGCAGCCTCCCTGGTGCTCGACGCCGGGGGCAATATCCGCAGCAACGCCCTGGGCGACGGTGACGCGGGGGCGGTGGACGTGCGGGTCAGTGGCACCCTGTCCCTCGACAATCTGGGCAAGATCACCTCCAACGCCCAGGGCTTTGGTGACGCGGGTAATGTGACGGTGCGGGCCGGCCGCCTGCTGATGGACAACGAGGCCCGCATTTCCAGCGATTCCAATGGCGTGGGCAACGCAGGTTCCGTCGATGTGCGGGTGAGCGGGGCTCTGGAGGCCTACCGCAACTCCGCCATTTCTTCCAACACCGTCTCCCAGGGCCATGCGGGGAACGTGCTCGTGCGGGCGGGGTCACTGGTCCTCGACGACAGCGACATCCTCTCCGAGTCCCGGGGCGACGGCAACGCGGGTTCCCTCGACGTGGCGGTCACCGGGGCGGCGCGCCTGTCCTGGAATTCCGCCGTGTCGTCCAACGCCTACGCCGACGGTTCCGGGGGCAACGTCTCGTTGCGCGCCGGCAGCCTGACCGTGGAGGACGGCAGCGTGATCTCCAGCGACGCCCGGGACGACGGCAATGCCGGATCGGTGGCGGTGCGGGTGGGCGGCGCCATGCACGTGCTGCGGGGCGCCCAGATTTCCTCGGACAGCTATTCCTTCGGCAACGCCGGGGACGTGACGGTGCAGGCGGGTTCTCTTAACGTGGATGGCGAAGGCACAGCCACCTACGTCTCCAGCGATGCCCTGGGCGGCGGCGACGCCGGCTCGGTGACGGTGAATGTGGCCGGCGCCATGCGGGTGGCCAGCCGGGGGTCCGTGTCCTCGGATACCTATTCCAGCGGCCGGGCGGGCAATGTGACGGTGAATGCCGGCTCCCTCACCGTCGATGGTCAGGGGCTGCTGACCTTCATTTCCAGCGACGCCCTGGGAGGCGGCGATGCCGGCTCGGTGAACGTGCGGGTCGGCGGGGCTCTGCGGGTGCTCAACGGCGGTTCGGTTTCCTCCGATACCTATTCCCTGGGGCGGGCCGGCGACGTGACGGTCAATGCCGGCAGCGTCGAAGTTGCGGGAGCGTTTTCGCGTATTTCCAGCAAGGCTTTCGCGACAAGCGAGGGGCAGACGGGGACGGTCGATGTCGCTGCCGCGTCCCGCATCCTGCTGGCCAATGGCGGCTCCCTGTCCATCGAAAACGAGGCGGTCGTCCTCGATCCCCTGCTGCTTAGCCCCACCCGACTCACCGTCACGGCACCGGTCATCGTTCTGCAGGATGCCGCCATCACCGCAGCTTCCAGCGGCAACGTGGCGGCCAGCGACATTGTCGTCAATGTGGGCAAGCTGCTCTTCCTCGACCCCAGCGCCATTTCCACCAGTTCGGTGGATGGCAACGGCGGCAGCATCTCCATCCTGGGGCCCAATGCCTTCGTGGTCCTGGAAAATTCCCAGATCACCACCTCGGTGGCGGGCCTGACCGGCAACGGCGGCGACATCACCATCGACGCCCTGGGCCTTGTCCTCAACACCGGCTTCATCCAGGCCAACACCGCGGCGCTGGCGGCCAGCGGCGGCGACGTCAATATCAACGTGCAGTGGCTGGTGCCCAGCGGCAACAGCCTCTTCGTCGGTGGGAGCACGCCGTATAGCTTCGTTCCCGGCGTCTTCGGCTTCAACGTCATCCAGGCCGCAGCCCCCGACGGCGTAAGCGGCGTCATCGCCGTGACGGCGCCGGTGCTCGATCTTTCCGGCAGCCTCACCGGGCTCGCCGGTCAGGCCATCGGTACCGGCGAGCTGGGCCGCAGCCCCTGCCGCCTGGGGGCGGGCAGCTCCCTGGTGCAGACCGGTCGCGGCGGCTTCGCGCCCTCGGGGCGCGATTTCCTGGGCGCCGAAGGCTTGTCTTCGCCGCTTCCCTCCCCGGGTGCCGCTGTAGCCGTGCCGCCCCTGGCTTCCCTCGGCGCAAGGTGTACCGGTTGATGCGCGCTTTTGTTCTCGCCCTCGCGGCCCTGGCGGGGGCCTCGTTCATCGGCCCCGCCAGGGCCGTGGATACCGTCGACCATTTCAATGTGCAGGAACCGCGGCCGCCCCTCTATCGTGAGACACCGCCTTCCGGCAGCTTCAAGCTGCCCCCGGTGGCGCCCCCGCCGCAGACCGCCCCCGATGGGGCGAGCGCGAAACAACGGCTGCGCTGGGTGGTCTTCGAAGGCAATACGGCCCTTCCGGAGGCCGAACTTGCCTCAGTGGCCGCTCCCTATCTGGAGCGCGAACTCGGCGAGGGGGATCTGGAGGCGCTGCGCCAGGCACTGACCCGGCACTATATCGAACGGGGCTACGTCAATTCCGGCGCCCTCCTGGGCGGAGTGAAGGATGCCGTGCTCACGGTACGGATCGTCGAGGGGCGCCTGAGCGAAATGCGCATCGCCGGGCTGGGCCGTCTGGACGAGGACTACGTCGTCCGCCGCCTGGTGCGGGACGAGGGCGCGGTGCTCAACGCGGACCAGTTGCGGGAGCGCTTCCTGCTGCTCCTGGAGGATCCGCTCTTCGAGCGCATCAACGCCCGCCTGCTACCCGGTCGCCAGCCGGGGGAAGCGATCCTGGACCTGAACGTGCAGCGGGCGCGGCCCTACCAGTTGAGCCTCTTCGCCAACAACTATCGCCCCCCGTCCATCGGGTCGGAATCCGTGGGCATCACCGGCTGGCTGCGCGACGCCACCGGGCGTGGCGACCTTATCGAGGCTACCTGGCAGGAGTCCACCGAATCGGTTCCCAGCCGGCGCTATAGCCTGGGCTGGCGCTTCCCTCTCACCTACGTCGGAACCCAGCTTTCCGTCCAGATCGACCACGGTCGCTCCTCGGTGATCGAAGAACCTCTCGGCGTGCTGGATATCAAGAGCACTCTGGACAGCCGGGACGTGGGCCTCAGCCAATTGCTCTACGAATCCCTTGCGCACAAGTTCTCCCTCGGCGCCAATTACGTCCTGAGGGAAAACCGTACCACCCTGCTGGGGCGCCCCTTCGCCTTTGCTGCCGGCGAGCCCGACGGGGTCATCAAGGTCCGCGCCTGGCGCCTATGGCAGGAGTACAGCTTCCGTACCGAGACCCAGGCGCTCGCCCTGCGCGCCACCCTGACCACGGCCCACAACAATCTCGAAGATCCCGCCGGGCTGCCCGGCATCACCACCCTGGTTCCGGATCGGGATTACCGCATCTGGCTGGGCCAGTTTCAGTACGCCCGGCGGGTCATGGACAACGGTGCCCAGATTGTCCTGCGCGGTTCCAGCCAGGGGACCAGCGCCAGTCTGCCGGCTATCGACCGCATGGCCATCGGCGGCGTCTATACCGTGCGTGGCTTCCGCGAGAACCAGCTCATCCGCGACAAGGGTGCCGTGGCCAGCCTCGAATTCGATTTTCCCGTCCTGCGGGGCGACGGGGCGAGCCTCAATCTCATTCCCTTTTATGATTGGGGCCGTGGCCGCAATCAAGGAGAGAGCGCGGGCGTCCTGTCTTCTGCGGGCCTGGCGGCACGGGCGCGCTGGCAGGGCTTCTCGCTCGATCTGGCCCTGGCGTGGCGTCTCCAGCGGCCGAATTCGGTCCAGGGGGGCAGCAATCTTCAGGACGACGGTGTTCATGTGCAGCTCAGCTACAATTTCTTCTAAATTTCGGGAGCATGGCATGACCAGGGTTTCGGCTTACGCAGGGCAAATCGCGCGGGGGGTCTTCCTCGCCCTGCTGGTGTGCATCAGTTTTGCGCAGCTTCCCGCCGCCCAGGCCGCCGACGGACCGGGCGCCGCCGAGCCCAAGGGGCTGCGCTTCGCCCTCGTCTGGCGCCTCAAGGGCGACGTGCATGCCAGCAACGGCGGCCGCAGCCGTACCCTGCGCGAAGGCGATCTGGTCTACGTTGGCGAGCGGGTGCGGGCTGAGAGCAATTCCGAAGCGGTCTTGAAGACCGACGACGGCGGGATGATCGCCGTGCGCCCCGGAGCGGAATTTGCGGCAGAAGGGTTTTCTGCCCGGGGGGAAAAGAGCGACAACTTCGTCATGCGCGTCTTCACCGGTTCCCTGCGCATCATCACCGGTTGGATTGGCCGCGCCAACCGCGAGAACTACCGCGTCAATACCCCCACCGCGACCATCGGCGTGCGGGGGACCGACCACGAGCCCTACGTGCTGGACAAGGACATCGAATCCCCGGACGGCGCCTATCGGCCTGGTACCTATGACAAGGTGAACCGCGGGGGAACTACCCTCGAATCCGCCGGCAAGAGCGTCGACATCGACCCCGGCAAGGTCGGCTTCGTCCGGGCCCCCGGCAAGCAGCGCACTCGGGCTCTGATGACCCTGCTTCTGCCTGTGGTCCTGGAGCGAGTGCCCGGCTTCTACGTCCCCGGTTCCTTCGATGCCGAACTCGACGCCTTTGCCGCCACCGCTGACGATACCGGTGCGCGCCAACTGGCCCGTCGGCAGCAGGACAGCGACCGCGGCCCGGTGGCCCGGGCACCGGAGGCTGCGCTGTGCGAACCCCAGGCCGTCGCCCGCAAGTGGCTCGCCGCCTTGGACGGCGCCATTCAGCGCCGCGACGGCGCTGCCGTCATCGTCCTCTTCGCCCCGGATGCCGCGATCCGGGCCACCGTCCTCGATCCCCAGGGCGGCACCGCCACCCTGGACCTCAACCGGCAGGAATTCTCCGATAGCGCCCTGGCCGCCCTGGCGAGCCTCAGCGACTATCGTCAACGCCGCCTGAGCGTCAAGGGCGAGTCCGTGGGCAGCGCAAGCTGTGGCGAGATCAAGGTCAGCTCCACGGTGAGCGAGCAGGGCAAGCAGGGGGGCAAGCCCTACCGCTTCGATTCCCGAGAGACTTACCTGCTGCAGGTTCGCGACGGCGCCTGGGTGGCCGTGCGGGCGGAGACCAGCCAGCGCTGAAAGGCGCTTTGCGAGCGTGGGGCGCCTGCGCCTAGGCATTCCGGGGGCGAAACCCGGACCCTGCCTTCGTCCACGCCTTCGATCAGCAGCAGGCCGTTGGAGGCGACGCGCAGGGACTGCCCAGGGCCGAGAAAGACATCTTCCGTCTGCCCCGCCAAGGTGATCCAGACCCGGCCCCCCACGCAGCAGATCTCCCGGCCCCCAGCCTTGCTGAGGCAAAGCGGGCTGTTGCGGTAGACGGTCAGTTCGCTGCGGGAAAAGTCGATTTCCATGAGGCTTGGGGGCGCGAGGGATGCGTCCAGTGTAGGATTGGGTCGGGGTGAGGTACAGTTGCAAATAACGTGAATTGTGACGAGCACAGAGAGTGATTTGATCGTCTGTACCGCCCATTTCCCGTCTGAACTGTATTGCCCGCGGAGGGGAGCCGCATGAATCCTGAATTGCGCTACGAGCGCCTCGCCGGCGATCTCGCCGCCATGATCGAGAACGGCGTCCTCGGGCCGGGCGAGCGCCTGCCCTCCGTCAGGCGGCTGGCGCAGGAGCGCAGGCTATCCGTTTCCACCGTGGTGCAGGCCTTGCGGCGGCTAGAAGAAAGGGGCCTGGTGGAAGCCCGGCCCCAGTCAGGCCATTTCGTAAGGCGCGGGCCGCGGGCGTTTGAGGCACCCCGTGTCAGGCCGACGCCGCAGGCGGCCAGCAGCGTCGCTATCTCCGAGCGCCTGGTCACCGTGCTGCAAGCCGGGGCGAGGCCCGACGTGGTGCCCCTGGCTGCGGCGCTGCCCGCCAACGAGTTGCTTCCTTTGGTCGCCCTCAACCGGCTCTACGCCAGTGTTGCGCGGCGCTACCCCCAATTGCTGCACGGGGCTAGTCACATGAACATGGACGATCCGGCCCTGGTGCGCCAACTGGTGCGGCGCTCCCTGGCCTGGGGAGGTCCGCTGGCCGCGGACGAAATCGTCATCACCCACTCCTGCACCGAGGCCATCGGCCTCTGCCTGCGCGCCGTGACTCGACCGGGGGATACCGTGGCGGTGGAATCGCCGGCCTATTACCTCATGCTGCAGTTGCTGGAGACCCTGGGGCTGAAGGCCCTCGAAATTCCCACCGACCCCCGCAGCGGCCTGTCGGTGGAGGCCCTGGAACTGGCCAGCCGCCAGGGAGGCATCGCCGCCTGCCTGATCGTTGCCAACGGCAGCAATCCCCTCGGCCACGTGATGCCGGACGAACACAAGCGGCGCTTGGCAGCGCTGACCGCCAGCCGAAACATCCCGGTGATCGAGGACGACATCTACGGCGAACTCTATGCCGGCGCCACCCGCCCCTGGCCGATCAAGGCCTTCGACCAGACGGGCAACGTGCTGCTGTGCAGCTCTTTTTCCAAGAGCCTGACGCCCTCGCTGCGCATCGGCTACGTGGCGGCCGGGCGGTACCGGCAGGCCATCGCCCTGCACAAGACCGTGTCGAGCGGTGCCACCAACCCCATCACCCAGCGCGTCCTGGCGGAGTACCTGGCCTCGTCCGCCTACGACCGCCACCTGCACCGCCTGCGCCGCGCCTACCGCGACCAGGTGGCCGCCATGCAGGGCGCGGTGGCACGGCACTTCCCCGCCGGCACACGCATGTCACAACCCCAGGCCGGCTTCGTCCTGTGGGTCGAACTGCCCGAAGGCGCCGATACCCTGCGCGCCCATCCCGCCGCCCTGGCCGAAGGTGTGGCCTACGTTCCCGGTGAACTCTTCTCCGCCAGCGGCATGTACCGCAACTGCCTGCGTCTCAACTGCGGCCACCCCATGAGCCCGAAAATCGAGGACGGGGTGCGGCGGCTGGGGCGGGTATTGGGGTGAGGGAGCGCGCAAATCCGCCTCTTGGCGTTGAGGCGACGAGAGATCATCGGTAAGCGTTCGGTGCGGTGAGATCACCGGGGGATTCGTCGACTCAAGATCGCTGCGATGCAGAAGTGGGCGCTGCCCGAGCGTGTTGGGCCGATCGGTAGTGTTTTCCGGTTATACCAAATGCCGAGGGCAAGCTTGAGAATACGGCTCACTGCTGTCGGTATTTCTTACAGATACCACTACTCAAAGCCTGTAGTTGCGGCGGGATTTGGGTCAAGTCTATGAATATTGGATTTAATGTGTCAAATGGCATGTATGTTGCTGGGTTTTTGGCGTTTTCGCTCCGTCCAGAAAACTCTTGCGGCGGGCTCCCCTATCACTCCTTCTCAAGCCTATTGTCTGATATGAAATTCTCAATTCGAAAGTCTATTCGTCCCGCCATTTCCGCCGTTGCAGGCCTGATGTTGAGTGTGGCGACCAATGGCGCAAACGCGGTGGTCGTCAATATTGACCCGAGTCTGAGCTCGGTAACATATACACCATCCGGCTTTACAATTTGCGACCCATTTGGCAACTGCAGCGCGTCTTCGCAGCCTCAAACGTTCGCTCTTTCTGGTAGCTTCAATGTACGGCAGGACAGGGTTTTCGTCGTCACCTCCTTCTTCCCGCTTGATGGCTACGAGCGTGACCAGATTCAGTTCGACAGCCTTGCAGTGGACAGTGGCGGCGCGGCAGCGCTTGGTTTTGACTTTCCCTCCTATCTCTCCGTTTTGCTCGGCACTGCCTTCCATGGCAGCGAGGATTCCTGCACCTGGTTTCCATCGACCGGCGTTTGCACCTCGATGGGACGGTTCGGCGAGTACTCAGGTACTTTCGACGGCAGCACGCTGTCGATGACGGGGCTGGATTACGCTGGCGATTTCATTCCCAGCACCTTCAGCTTTGCTCTTGTGGCGCGGGTAGGCGATTCTGCGACCGTTGCTGAGCCTGGCATCCTTGCTTGTCTTGCCGTAGCCGGTCTGGGGGCGGGCGCCATCGGTCGACGCCGAAAGCATCTCCGCGGCTAAGCAACTGGGTTGGACCAACGAAGAAGGGCACCCTGGTGACAGGGTGCCCTTCTTGTCAGTTGCGAGCCCGGAACTGCTCAGACTTGCGTTTCCGGCCAGAACTCGGCAATTACCCGCCGAAATTCTGTTCCGCGAAGCTCCAGTTCACCAGATTGTTGAGAAAGGTCTCGACAAACTTGGGCCGCAGGTTGCGGTAGTCGATGTAGTAGGCGTGCTCCCAGACGTCGACGCAGAGCAGGGCCTTGTCGCCGGTGGTCAGGGGGGTGCCGGCGGCGCCCATGTTGACGATATCGACGGTGCCGTCGGCCTTTTTCACCAGCCAGGTCCAGCCGGAGCCGAAATTGCCTACGGCGGAGGCCTGGAAAGCCTTCTTGAAGTCATCCAGGGAGCCCCACTTCTTGTCGATGGCGGCTGCCAGGGCACCGCTGGGGGCACCGCCGCCGGCGGGTTTCATGCAGTTCCAAAAGAAGCTGTGGTTCCACACCTGGGCGGCGTTGTTGTAGACGCCGCCGGCGGGGGCCTTCTTGACGATGGCTTCCAGGTCGAGGTTTTCGTACTCGCTGCCCTTGATGAGATTGTTCAGGTTGGTGACGTAGGCCTGGTGGTGCTTGGCGTAGTGATAGTCGAAAGTTTCCGCCGACATGTGGGGGGCGAGGGCGTCCTTGGCATAGGGCAGGGGCGGCAGTTGGTGTTCCATGGTTTTCTCCGGATCTGGATTGGGGTTGAGGGAAAGCGGTGGTAATGCCAGGAGTCTAGCGGGTGGCCGGGCCGGGGGGCAATTCCTCGACGACGACACCGGCAGCTCCCCGGGCGAAAGCGAGGCGGAGGCGCTCGCCGAGCTGGAGCGATGCCGCATCCCGGATGGCACGCCCCTGGCGGTCGAGGGCCAGGGCGTAACCCCGGGAGAGCACCGCATGGGGGTTGAGTGGGCTCAGACCCGCAGAAGCGGCTTTAAGTTTCCCGCTGGCGAGGGCGAGGCGGTGGCGGCCTGCCCCGGCCAGGCGCAGGGCCATGCTTCGCAGGCGTTCGGCTTCCACCACAGTGGCCGGCCGGCTGGCCGTCAGGCGGGCCTTGAAGGCGGCCAACGTCATCCATTCCTCGCTCACCCGGCGCAATGCGCTGCGCTGGAGACGATCTGCCGCCATGGCGAGGGTGTCACGCTGAAGCGCGATGCGGCGTGCCGGGTGGAGCAGGCGGATGGCAAGGCGATCCAGGGATTGATTGGCTTGGGCGAGATGGCGCTCCGTGCGGCGCTGGAGCAGCTTGGCGAGGCTGTCGACGCGGGCGAGGAGGGCCGCCCGGTCCGGGGCGGCCAGTTCGGCGGCCGCGGTGGGGGTGGGCGCGCGCAGATCGGCGGCGAAGTCTGCGATGGTGAAGTCGGTTTCGTGGCCGATACCGGCCACCACGGGTACCGGGCACGCGCGGATGGCCCGGGCAACGGCTTCCTCGTTGAAGGCCCACAGATCTTCGATACTGCCGCCGCCGCGGCAGAGCAGGACGAGGTCGTGACCGCCGGCGCCAGCCCGACGAAGGGCGGAGGCGATGGCCTGGGCCGCGCCATCGCCCTGGACCGGCGTGGGGTAGAGGGTCAGAGTCAGGTGCGGCGCCCGGCGGGTGAGGGTACTCAGCACGTCGTGCAGGGCCGCGGCCTGCGGGCTGGTCACAATGGCCAGACGGCGGGGGAAAGCCGGCAGGGGACGTTTGGCGGCTGGGGCAAAGAGTCCTTCTTCCTCCAGGGTCGCCTTGAGGCGCAGGAAGCGCTCGTAAAGCTCGCCTTGGCCGGCACTGCGCACGGCTTCGACACTGAGCTGGAATTCGCCCCGGGGTTCATAAAAGGACACCAGGGCGCGAACTTCGAGCCGTTCTCCCGTTTCCAGACGTCGCCCGAGCGTCTGGGCGCGGCTGCGCCAAAGGACGCAGCGCACCTGGGCCGTGGCGTCCTTCAGAGTGAAGTAGACGTGGCCCGATGCGGCGTAAGTCAGGTTGGACACCTCACCCGCGACCCAGCATAGGGGAAAGCCGGCTTCCAGGCATTCGCGCACCTGCCGGTTGAGCAGGGAAACGGTCAGGACCGGGGGCAAGGGAGTTCCGAGCATGGCAGGCTGGAGGCAAACGAGAATTCTAGCGCTTCTCCGGGCTGGGTGGGGGGCGGCATTCGGAGACAGTCGCAGCAAGTGAGAAAACTGTATGCCTGATTTTCGGGCACGGCAGGGAAACTTCAATCGGGCTGGCGACTTAGGAAACTTGGCGGCTGTCGCTCCACAACCTTATCCACAGAAAATGGGGGTAAGTCCCGCCCTTGAGCGAGAGCGATCCGGAGCGCGAATGAAATCAAGGCTTTCCAAACATCGGCCCTGGAGTAATATTCCAAGCGGGGAAAATAACAAGGCAGTCCAGGGCATGTCGTCAATCGGAAAACTATGGCATCGCGCCATGCGCAGGCTGTTTGCGGCTTTGCCGCGGGAGCGGCGCTTTGCCATCTATCGTTCCTTTGTCGATTGCGATCCGGCCCCCAGCGAGCGTCTGCAATTGAAGATCGCTGAAACGCGGGAGGAACTGGAGGCCTGTTTCCGCCTCCTGCACGACGCCTACGTGGACGCCGGCTTCATGCAGCCCGATCCTTCCGGGATGCGGGTGACCCTCTACCATGCACTGCCGACGACGACGACCCTGTGTGCCAAGTGGGACGGAGAGGTAGTGGGTACCATCTCCCTCATCCGCGAGAGCGCCCTTGGTTTCCCGCTCCAGGCCATCTTCGACCTCTCCAATGTGCGCGCCCGGGAAGGGCAGGTGGCCGAAGTTTCTGCTTTGGCGGTCCATCCCCGCTTCCGCAAGACCGGAGGGTCGATCCTCTTTCCCTTGATGAAGTTCATGTACGAGTACTGCACGACCTTCTTCGATGTGCGGCACCTGGTCATCGCCGTGAACCCGAACCGCATCGAAATGTACGAGTCGCTGCTGTTCTTCCAGCGGCTTACGGCCAATGTGGTCGAGGAGTACGATTTCGCCAACGGGGCGCCAGCCGTCGGTGCGAGCCTCGATCTGCTCTACGCCCCGGCCACCTTCAAGGCGATCTACGGCAAGAAGCCGGCGCGCAAGAACCTGTATGCCTACTTCGCCGAGGTAAGGTTGCCCAATATCCATCTTCCCAAGCGGCGCTACTTCACGACCAATGATCCAGTGATGACGCCGGAACTGCTCGATTATTTCTTCAACCAGCGCACTCAGGGGTTTGCCAATCTTGATGAGCGCAAGAGGCTGCTCCTGCACTCCATCTACGACCTAGGGGAGTACCGCAGCGTCCTGCCGCAACTCCCGGAGCGCGAGGGCGCGGGGGCCCAGTTGCGTCAGCACCAGCGTTATTCGGTGAAGTGTCCGGGAGAACTCGCCGTGGTCATTTCTGACGGGCGCCTGCGATACCAAATGCAGGTGGTCGAGGTTTCCGCCTTCGGTTTTCAGGCCCATTCGACCGATCCGCTCCCCCTCAACGTGTGGAGCGACGCGACCGTGCAGTTGGGGCGCCTCGAACAGTCGACCGTCAAGGCCCTCGCGGTGCGCGACAAGGCCAACGGCTTCAACGGGTTCTACGGTTTCAAGCTGGGCGAGCCTGACATCATCTGGCGCAAGTTCGTAAACGTCCTGCAGCAGGGCAAGACCCACGAGGATCTGGAAAACGCCACCATGTTCCTGGTGTAGATACTCGCCGCGGCCGCGCGGGAAGCGTGGTGGCGAGCAGGGCTTGCCGGGAAGGGCGCCGGCAGGCAAAATCAGCGGCTGTCATTTTGCGGGGAATCTTACGTGTTCGCCATCGTTCAGGCTGCCGGCTGGCCCATCTGGCCCCTTCTGCTGGCATCGATCATCGCCGTTGCCCTCATCATCGAGCGTCTCGTCGCCTTGCGCCGCGGCAAGGTCGTTCCCGCAGGGCTCCTCCAGCGCGCCGTAGGCGAGTACAAGCGCGGAAGCGGAAATGAGCAATTGATCGGGGATATGGAGAAACACTCCCCCCTCGGCCGTGTCCTTGCGGCGGGGCTGCGCAACGTCGGCTCGTCCCGGGAAGTCATGAAGGAATCCATCGAGGAAGCCGGCGGCGTCGTCGCCCACGATCTCGGACGCTATCTCACCACCCTGGGCACCATCGCCTCCATAAGCCCCCTGATGGGCCTGTTCGGCACCGTGGTCGGCATGATCGAGATCTTCGCCTCCCAGGCGCCCACCGGGGCCAATCCCATGCAGTTGGCCCACGGCATCTCGATCGCCCTCTACAACACTGGCTTCGGCCTCGTCATCGCCATCCCCAGTATGATTTTCTGGCGCCACTTCCGTGCCCAGGTCGATGGATTCGTCGTGGAAATGGAGCAGCAGGCCGTCAAACTGGTTGAGTACATGCACGGCGAGCGCAAATGAACTTCCAGCGCGGCCGCAGCCGGGAGGAGCCGGAGATCAACCTGATTCCCCTGATCGACGTGCTCCTGGTCATCATCATCTTTCTCATGCTGACCACAACCTACGCAAAGTTCTCGGGGCTGGAAATCAACCTGCCTACGGCGGAAGCCAACAAGCAGCCGGAAAAACCCAATGAAATCGATGTGGCCGTCACGGCCAGCGGGCAGGTTCTGGTGAACAAGTCGCCCCTCGCCGCCGCCGACGTGAAAACCATCGCCGAAGCCCTGCGCCGGGCCGCCGGCGAGCGCTCCGATCCGGTGGTGGTCATCAACGCCGACGCCAAGGCGACCCACCAGAGCGTGGTCGATATCATGCAAGCCGCCCAGACCGCGGGCTATCCCCACATTTCCTTCGCCACCCAGACCCCGCGCTGATGGCCCTGCAGGAGCGCTGGTTCGAGCCTCGCCTCGCCGCCGGACTCCTGCCTCTCGTACCGCTTTCCGCTCTTTTCGCGGCCCTGGCCGCTTCCCGCCGCCTTGCCTACCGGCGGGGCTGGCTGGCGACCCGGCGCTTGCCGGTGCCGGTGGTCGTGGTCGGCAACCTGATCGTCGGGGGCGCTGGCAAGACGCCCCTGACGCTCGCGCTGGTGCGGGAACTTGCTGAGCGAGGTCTGCGGCCCGGCATCGTGAGCCGGGGCTATGGCGGTGGCGTGACGGCTCCCCTGAAGGTGAGACCCGATGGCGACGCCGCCCTAGTGGGTGACGAGCCGCTGATGCTTGCCCGTCGGGCGGCCTGCCCGGTCTGGATCGGCCGCGACCGGGCCGCGGCCGGGGTGGCGCTGCTGGCGGAGCATCCCGAGGTGGATGTCCTGCTCTGCGACGACGGCCTGCAACACTACCGCCTGGCCCGCGATGTGGAGCTTGCGGTCTTCGACGGGCGTGGTGCGGGCAACGGATGGCTGCTCCCGGCGGGCCCGCTGCGGGAGCCGCTGGCCCGCCTGAAGGGAGTGGACGCCGTGGTGTTCAATGGTCCCTGCGACTCCGGGCTGGCGGGTTGGGCACCGTGCAGTTTCGCCATGAGTTTGCAGCCCGGGGCCTTCCATCGCCTGCACGACTGGGCGCAGACTTGCGGCGCGGACGCCCTGCATGGGCGCCGCCTCCATGCGGTGGCGGGCATCGGTCACCCCCAGCGTTTTTTCCGCACCCTCGCCGATCTGGGGCTCGAGGTGAAGCCGCGGCCCTTCCCGGATCACCACCGATACAGCCGCGAGGATCTTGCCGTCCCCCCCGGGGACGTGCTCCTGCTCACCGAGAAGGATGCAGTAAAATGCCCGACGGACCTGGCTGGCGAAGCCTGGGTATTGCCGGTGGAGGCGGGGATTCCCCCCGGCCTCGTCGATCTCATCGTGGAGAAAATCCGTGGACGCAAGGCTTCTTGACATCCTTGTCTGCCCCCTGTGCAAGGGCAATCTCGATTACCGCAAGGCGGAGCAGGAACTGGTCTGCAAGCCCTGCCGTCTGGCTTTTCCCATTCGGGACGATATTCCCGTCATGCTGGAAGACGAGGCGCGGCAACTGAAACCCGAGGAAGCATGAGCTTCAAGGTCGTCATCCCGGCCCGCTACGCTTCGACGCGGCTGCCGGGCAAGCCTCTCCTCGATCTGGGCGGACGACCCATGGTGGTGCGGGTGGCGGAGCGTGCGCAGCAGTCCGGAGCCGAGGAAGTTATTGTGGCCACCGATCATCCCGAGGTGGAGCGGGCGGTCCGGCAGCACGGAATTCCTGTCCTCATGACCCGGTCCGACCACCCCAGCGGCACCGACCGCCTGGCTGAAGTAGCGGCGCTGCGAGGCTGGGACGGTGAGACTCTGGTGGTCAATGTGCAGGGCGATGAACCCCTGATCGAACCGGAAATCATCGCCCGTACGGCGGGACAACTGGCCGCCACCGGCGCCGCCATCGCCACGGTGGCCCACCCCATCCTGGATGCCGCCGACTTCTTCAATCCCAATGTGGTCAAGGTGGTTTGCCGCCAGGACGGCGATGCCGCCTACTTCTCCCGGGCGCCCATCCCTTACGCCCGGGATCATTTTGCCCGGGAAGGCGGCGGCGAGACCTTGCCCCCGGATCTGCCCGCCCTGCGCCATGTGGGGCTATATGCCTATCGCACGAGCTTCCTGCACGCCTACGCGGGGCTGGCCCCGGCGCCCACGGAGCGGTTCGAGTCCCTGGAGCAACTGCGGGCGCTTTGGCACGGCCACCGCATTTCCGTTCTGGTCGTCGATGCCGCTCCTGCCCCTGGAGTCGATACCCCGGAAGACGCTGAGCGCATGCGCAAAGTCTTTGCGCAAAGGGTTTGACCGGGCCTGAAATACCGAGTAATTTTTCACACTTTGAAGTCGGCGCCGACCGGCACAAGAAGTACAAAACTCCATCAACGACAAACAATGCAGAGGGATTTCCCATGAAACTCATCCTCTTGGGTGCTCCGGGCGCCGGTAAGGGCACGCAGGCCAAGTTTATTTGCGAAAAGTTCGGCATTCCCCAGATTTCCACGGGCGATATGCTGCGCGCTCAAGTCAAGGCCGGCACCCCGCTGGGCCTGGAAGCCAAGAAGCACATGGATTCCGGCGGCCTCGTTCCTGATGCCGTTATCATTGGCATGGTCAAGGATCGCCTGCAGGAACCCGACTGTAAGAACGGCTACCTGTTCGACGGCTTCCCTCGCACCATTCCCCAGGCCGAGGCCATGAAGGAAGCTGGTGTGCCGATCGATTTCGTGCTGGAAGTGGATGTGCCTGATTCCGATATCATCACGCGGATGGCGGGTCGTCGCGTGCACTTAGCCTCCGGCCGAACCTATCACGTCACCTTCAACCCGCCCAAGGTGGCCGGCAAGGATGACGCCACCGGCGAAGACCTCATCCAGCGCGACGACGACAAGGAAGAAACTGTCCGCAAGCGCCTGGAGATCTACCACGCCCAGACCAAGCCCTTGGTGGATTTCTACAGCAAGTGGTCGGCCAGCGGCGACGCCAAGGCCCCCGCGGTGCGCAAGGTTGCCGGCGTCGGCAGCGTCGATGGCATCACTGCCCGCGTTTTCGAAGCGCTGAAATAAGAAGGCTTCGGTGATGACGGCGAAGAACGCCTTCTACGCACAATCGGGAGGCGTCACCGCCGTCATCAACGCCACCGCCTGCGGTCTCATTCAGGAGGCGCGGCGGCATCCCGAGAGAATCGGCAAGGTCTTTGCCGGGCGCGACGGCATCATCGGCGCCCTCACGGAAGACCTGATCGATACCAGTCTGGAGTCCGACACCGATATCGCCCGCCTCAGGTACACGCCGGCGGGCGCCTTCGGTTCCTGCCGCTACAAGCTGAAGAGCCTGGATGAGCACCGGGCGCAGTACGAGCGCCTGATCGAGGTGTTCCGCGCCCACGACATTGGCTACTTCTTCTACAACGGCGGTAACGATTCCATGGACACCGCCTGGAAGGTGTCCCAGATTTCCGAGAAGCTCGGCTACCCGGTGGTCTGCGTCGGCATCCCCAAAACGGTGGATAACGACCTGCCCCTCACCGACTGCTGCCCGGGCTTCGGTTCCGTGGCCAAATATGTCGCCACCTCCATGCGCGAGGCGGGTTACGACGTGGCCTCCATGGCGCGGACTTCAACCAAGATCTTCGTCCTTGAAGTCATGGGCCGCCATGCCGGGTGGATCACCGCTGCCTGCGGCCTGGCCAGCGAAGGCGAGGGCGAGCCCCCCCATGTGCTGCTCTTCCCGGAAGTGCCCTTCGAACCTGAGCGCTTCGTCGCCCGGGTGGATGAATGCGTGAAGCGTTTCGGCTACTGCACGGTCGGTGTCTCGGAAGGACTTTCCGACGCGAGCGGCAAGCTGATCGCCGAGACCGGTGCCAAGGATGCTTTCGGCCACTCCCAACTGGGCGGGGTCGGGCAGGTGGTGGCGCAACTGATCAAGGATCGCCTGGGCCATAAGTACCACTGGGCCCTGGCCGATTACCTGCAGCGTTCGGCCCGCCACATCGCGTCCAAGACCGATGTGGACCAGGCTTACGCCCTGGGCAAGGCGGCGGTGGATCTGGCCCTGGCCGGCAAAAATGCCGTCATGCCCACCATCGACCGCAAGGCCGACGCACCGTATCACTGGGAAATCGGCGTGGCGGCTTTGAAGGACGTCGCCAATGTCGAACGCAAGATGCCGCCGGAGTTCATTTCGGCGGATGGGTTTCACATCACAGACGCGTGCCGCGCGTACCTGCGCCCATTAATAGAGGGGGAAGACCCCCCACCCTTCAAGGGCGGGCTGCCAGATTACGTGCATCTAAAAAACTGCGCCGTGCCGAAGAAGCTGGGGGAGTACAAGGTTTAAACCCTGGCAGTTCAGGTCGGTTCAAGGTTTCAGTAGTGGTTTTAGCTCATTAACCAAAGGAGGGGTTTGATGTCTACAGCGTTGATATTGGCACTTGGGTGTGCCGTCCTGGCCGTGCTTTACGGCTGGATTGCGAGCAGCCAGATTCTTGGCTTGTCGGCGGGTAATGCCCGCATGCAGGAAATCGCCAAGGCCGTCCAGGAAGGGGCGTCGGCCTATCTCGCCCGGCAGTACAAGACGATCGCCATCGTCGGCGGGCTGTTGTTCCTGGTCATTGGTTTCGTACCCAAGCTGGGCTGGCCAACCGCCATCGGCTTTCTTATCGGTGCGGTGCTTTCCGGCGCCGCCGGCTTCATCGGCATGAACGTTTCCGTGCGCGCCAACGTGCGCACGGCCGAAGCCGCCCGCGGCGGCATTGCTCCGGCCCTGGCGGTTGCCTTCAAGGGCGGGGCCATCACCGGCATGCTGGTGGTGGGTCTCGGCCTCCTCGGTGTTGCAGGTTACTACGCCGTGCTGCGCATGGGCGCAGGGGCCGATGCCAATCTGCACCACGTCATCGAGCCGCTGGTCGGCCTGGCCTTCGGTTCGTCCCTGATCTCCATCTTCGCCCGTCTGGGCGGCGGCATCTTCACCAAGGGGGCCGACGTAGGCGCCGACCTGGTGGGTAAAGTGGAAGCCGGCATTCCCGAGGATGACCCGCGCAACCCGGCGGTGATCGCCGACAACGTGGGGGACAACGTGGGTGACTGTGCCGGCATGGCCGCCGACCTGTTCGAAACCTACGCTGTGACCGTGGTGGCGACCATGGTGCTGGCGGCGCTGACGATCAAGACCGCGCCCGGCCTGGGCGAGAATCTGATCCTTTATCCGCTCGCTCTGGGCGGCGTGTCGATCATCGCTTCCATCATCGGTTGCATCTTCGTCAAGGCCACCGAAGGTGGCAAGATCATGGCTGCCCTCTACCGCGGTCTCGCCGTGGCGGGCGTGCTGGCCCTCATCGCCTATTACCCGATCACCTCCTGGATGATCGGTGCCGGGGACGCTGCCGCCAAGATCACCACCATGAGCATGTTCGGTTGTTCTGTCGTCGGCTTGTTGCTGACCGCTGCACTGGTCTGGATCACCGAGTACTACACCGGGACCGACTACGCGCCGGTGAAGCACGTCGCCTCCGCTTGCCAGACTGGCCACGCCACCAACATCATCGCCGGCATCGGCATCTCCATGAAGGCCTGTGCCCTGCCGGTGATCTCGGTGTGTATCGCCATCTATGCTGCCTTCTCGCTGGGCGGCCTGTTCGGCATCGCTATCGCGGCGACCTCCATGCTTTCCATGGCCGGTATCGTCGTCGCCCTGGACGCCTACGGCCCCATTACCGACAATGCCGGGGGCATCGCAGAAATGGCGGAGCTGCCCAAGGAAGTGCGCAACGTGACTGATCCCCTGGACGCTGTGGGCAACACCACCAAGGCCGTGACCAAGGGTTACGCCATCGGTTCCGCCGGCCTCGCCGCCCTCGTGCTCTTCGCCGACTACACCCATGGTCTGGAAGCTGCAGGCCTCACCGGCATCACCTTTGACCTGTCCAACCACATGGTCATCATCGGTCTCTTCCTCGGCGGTCTGATTCCATTCCTCTTCGCCGCCATGGCGATGGAGGCGGTGGGTCGCTCCGCTGGTGCCGTGGTGGTCGAAGTGCGCCGCCAGTTCAAGGAGATCCCCGGCATCATGGAAGGTACCGCCAAGCCGGATTATTCCCGTGCGGTGGACATGCTGACCGTGGCCGCCATCAAGGAAATGATGATTCCGTCCATACTGCCGGTGGCGGTGCCCATCGTCGTCGGCCTCGCCCTGGGTCCCCAGGCCCTGGGTGGCTTGCTGGTCGGCACCATCGTCACCGGCCTTTTCGTGGCCATTTCCATGACCACCGGCGGTGGCGCCTGGGATAACGCCAAGAAATACATCGAGGACGGCCACTTCGGTGGCAAGGGTTCCGAAGCTCACAAGGCTGCGGTGACCGGCGACACCGTCGGCGACCCGTACAAGGATACGGCCGGCCCGGCGGTGAACCCGCTGATCAAGATCATCAACCTGGTGGCGCTGCTTATCGTGCCGCTCATGGCCTGATCGGGATCTGCCATGGAAAAAGGCGGCTCAGGCCGCCTTTTTTTGTGCCTCCGCCCGGAAAGGAAGCAAAGGACTCGTACCGCCTTCCCTTGGCCCTAAGCCAACTCCGGATTGAGGGTGTAAGTGCCAGTCAGGGAGGCCTCGTCCAGGACGTGACCGCTCAGGGCGGCGCGCAGTCCGGCGCCGTCGAAGCGGGGGCCAAGTTCCAGGTGTTCGACATCCAGGGCATATACGGTGAAGACGTAGCGATGCAGTCGCTCGTCGTTCCAGGGCGGGCAGGGGCCATCATAGCCATGGTAGTCGCCCCGCATGTCGTGATCCCCGGCGAACCAGCCGGTGTAGTCGTTGATGCCCTGACGTGTGCCCTGGGGCCCCTGCGGGCCGCCCTTGCCCCGCGGAGTGACCTCCCGTGAGAATTCGCCCGCGAGAATCTCGCGGCGATTTGCGGGCAGATCCACGAGTAGCCAGTGAAAGAAATCGACGCGGGGAAGGTCGGTGGGAACACTGCGCCCTTCCTGGTTGACGGCGTCGCCCTGGCTGGGGGCATCCGGATCGCAGCAGATTACGGCGAAGGATCGCGCCCCCGGGGGCGCCTCGCTCCAGGCCAAGTGGGGATTGAAATTGCGCCCCAGGCAGACGTGGTGTGTGGGATCAGGGGTGCAGAAAGCGTACTCTCCGGGGATGCGCTGCCCTTCGGAGAAGCTGGTGCTGACGAGATTCATGGGTATCTTCCTCCTATTCTGCTGCCTGGCGCCGGAAGTCGGCTAGGCGAAATCCCAGAACGCCCAGTGTAGCGAAATAGGCGCCTGCACCGAAAACGACCAGGAGGCCCAAGCGGCCTATGCGCGTCGTACTGTCTGCCTCGAGCCAGAGGGAGTCTGGACCCGCGGCTGCCAATAGGGTCCCGGCCATGACCGCGAGGGCGATGAGCAGCTTGACCAGGAACAGCATCCAGCCAGGCTGGGGGTTGTAGACGCCATGGCGGCGCAGGCCGTAGTAAAGCAGGGCTGCGTTGAGACAGGAGGCCAGCCCGATAGAGAGTGCCAGTCCCGCATGGCCCAGGTCGAGAACCAATACGAAGAGTGCGTTCATGACCTGAGTGGCGACGAGGGCACCAATGGCGATGCGGACCGGGGTGCGAATGTTCTGCCGTGCGTAGAAGCCAGGGGCCAGGACTTTGACCAGTATGAGCCCGGTAAGGCCCACGCTGTAAGCCACCAGGGCCTCCCGGGTACGGAAGACGTCCACGCTGCCGAAGGCGCCGTGATGAAAGAGAGTGGAGACAAGGGGAACGGCCAGGAGCGCCAGGGCCAGGGCAGCCGGGGCGGCAAGCAGCAAGGTGAGGCGCAAACCCCAGTCCAGCAGACGCGAATAGTCCTCTAGGCGATCGTCGGCATGGTACTTGGCGAGAGAGGGTAGCAGGATGGTCCCCAGCGCCGCGCCCAGCATGCCCGAAGGAAACTCCATGAGGCGATCGGCGTAGTACAGCCAGGAGACACTGCCCTCGCCAAGAAACGAGGCGATTATGGTATTGATGAGCAGGCTGATCTGGGACACCGAGACGCCGACCATGGCTGGTCCCATGAGGGTGATGATGCGTCGTACACCGGGATCCTGCCAGGCGCGGCGCCAATGCATCGTCAGGCGTGGCAGCATGCCAATGCGGCGCAGGGCCGGAATCTGCAGCACCAGTTGAAGGATGCCTCCGAGGAAAACAGCCCACCCCAGGGCCAGGATGGGCGGCTCGAAATAGGGCGCCGCGAAGAGCGCCATGCCGATGAACGAGAGGTTGAGAAGGACAGGAGTGAAGGCCGGCAGGGCAAAGCGGCTCCAGGTGTTGAGAACGCCTCCCGCCAGGGCCACCAGGGACATGAACAAAATGTAGGGAAAAGCGATGCGGGTGAGCTGCACGGTGAGCTCGAATTTTCCAGCGTCGGCCGCGAAGCCCGGTGCTGATATCCATACCAGCA
Source organism: Dechloromonas sp. (assembly GCA_016790965.1). Lineage (GTDB taxonomy): Bacteria > Pseudomonadota > Gammaproteobacteria > Burkholderiales > Rhodocyclaceae > SSSZ01. The sequence goes on along the minus strand of JAEUNZ010000013.1, from coordinate 72,294 downwards.
CCGGTGCCGCCGCGACGCCCAGGGCCGTGACGATCACCAGGACGATGCTCAGCACACCGGCCACGTGATCCACCAATTGCCGCGTCTCGGCTTCGCCGCGCCGATTCTTGTATTCCCCCAGGATGGGCACAAAAGCCTGGGAGAACGCTCCTTCGGCGAACATGCGGCGCAGCAGATTGGGGAGCTTGAAGGCGACGAAGAAGGCGTCCGTTGCCAAGCCAGCGCCAAAGATCCGAGCCACGATGAAATCGCGTACGAAGCCAAGGATCCGCGAGAGCAGGGTCATGGCGCTGACCGTGGCCAGGGCACGCAACAGGTTCATGGTGTCTCGTTGCCCGGTATTGGGCATAAAAGCTATAATTCTACGCTTTGCTGCAGTAGCTCAGTTGGTAGAGCAACTGATTCGTAATCAGTAGGTCGGAGGTTCGATTCCTCTCTGCAGCACCACGGAATTCTCTACTCAGGCCTTGCTTCAGTCCATCGAATGACGGGTTCAGTCGATTCGGTGGGCAGGGCGCCTCGGATTTGCTGCGGGGGCCCTTACAGGGAAGCGGTTCGCCGGACCGGTGGTGCCACGATCCCCCTTAATTGCCAGCGCGACGAACTCCGCCCGGGTCTCCCCGGACTGCCGTCCTACCGCCCATCGGACATGACTTCTCAATCCTGTTATCACTGCGGCCAGTCCGTTCCAGCCGATGTTAGCCTGGGCGTGAGTGTTGGCGGCACTCTCCGGCCCATGTGTTGCCCAGGTTGCCAGGCGGTTGCAAGAGCCATCGTCGATAACGGTCTGGAGGATTACTACCGCACCCGGGGCGCGCTTCCGGAGTCGCCTGCCCAGGCTGTTCCCGAGGTGCTCGACCGCCTGGCGCTCTTCGACCACGCGGACTTTCAGAAGAGCTTTGTGAGGGAACTGGGCGAGAACGAGCGCGAAGCTTCGCTGATGCTCGAAGGTATCACCTGTGCCGCCTGCATCTGGCTCAACGAGCGGCACGTAGGAAGCTTGCCCGGTGTCGTGGCCGTGGACATCAATTACACCACCCGTCGGGCCCGCGTGCGCTGGGATGAAACCCGCCTCCGGCTCTCGGAAATTCTCGCCGCCATTGCGGCCATCGGTTACCGCGCCCATCCTTACGACGCTGGCAGGCACGAGGAACTGGCTCGTCGCGAACGGCGCGACGCGCTCTGGCGTCTCTGGGTGGCGGGCTTGGGCATGATGCAGGTGATGATGTACGCGGTTCCCGTCTATGTGGCCGGAGAAGGCGATATCACGGCAGACGTGGAGTCCCTCCTGCGCTGGGCCAGCCTCCTGCTCACCCTGCCGGTGGTTGTCTACTCGTCTGCGCCCTTCTTCCGCAACGCCTGGCGGGATCTCCGTTTGCGTCGGGTCGGAATGGATGTTCCGGTTGCGCTCGGCGTTGGGGCCGCGTTCCTGGCCAGCGTGTGGGCGACTTGGGTTCAATCGGGCGAGGTCTATTTCGACTCGGTGACCATGTTCGTCTTTTTTCTCCTCGGCGGCCGCTTCCTGGAAATGAACGCCCGCCAGAAGGCGGTCAGTGTCACCGAGGCCCTGGCACGGCTCATGCCGGCTTTCGCTCATCGGTTGGTCAATTACCCTGCTGACCGGGACTTCACGCAGGTCATGGTGGGCGACCTGCCCGTCGGAGCCCATGTGCTGGTCCGCCCCGGAGAAGCCATCCCCGCCGATGGGGTGGTGGTCGAGGGCAGCAGCGCCGCCGACGAGGCCCTCCTGACCGGGGAAAGCCGCCCGGTGCGCAAGACTCCCGGTGACCGAGTGACCGGGGGCAGCGTCAATACGGAGGGCCCGCTGGTGTTGAGGGTCGAGCGCGTGGGCGAGGGAACACGCCTGTCTGCCATCGTCCGGCTCATGGAGCGGGCCGCCATGGAAAAGCCAAGGGTGGTCGAGCTGGCCGACCGCATCGCGAGCCGCTTCGTCGCCGCGCTCCTCCTGGTGGCGGTTGCCGCGGCGCTTGCCTGGATGGTCCATGACCCCCAGCGTGCCTTGTGGATTACCGTTTCCGTGCTCGTCGTCACCTGTCCCTGCGCCCTTTCCCTGGCCACCCCCATCGCCCTCACCGTTGCTGCCGGGGCGCTGGCCCGGGACGGGCTTCTGGTCACTCGCGGGCACGCGGTCGAAACCCTCGCCCGGGCCACCCACTTCGTCTTCGACAAGACCGGAACGCTGACCACCGGGCGTATGACTCTCGGCGACATCCTTCCCCTCTCCGATCTTTCCGCCGACCAGTGTCTGGCGCTTGCCGCCGCGCTGGAGTCGGGGTCGGAGCATCCTCTGGCAAAGGCTATCCGGGCGGCGGGGCAATCCCGGGAACTTCCTCTGGCACTTGAGGTGTTCAATGAGCCGGGTCAGGGCGTCCAAGGTCTTGTTGCAGACCGAAGGCTCCGCATCGGGCGGCCGGCATTCATTGCGACCCGGGTCGGCGCGCCTCCTGCCGCGGCCGAGTCCTGGCTTGATGCGAGCGATACCGTCATCGCATTGGCCGACGAAAGCCGCTGGCTGGCCCTGTTCAGGATCGCCGATCAGGTACGCCCGGAGGCCGAAGCATTGATTGCAGAACTGCGACGGGAAGGAAAGACCGTTGTCCTCCTGACCGGCGACGCGCCGGCTGTGGCTCAAACCGTGGCGTGCCGCCTGGCAATCGACCAGGTCCGGGCGAGCGCCACGCCGCAGGACAAGCACGAATACGTGACCGAACTCCAGTCCCGCGGGGCCGTGGTGGCCATGGTGGGTGACGGTGTCAATGATGCGCCCGTTCTGGCCCTGGCCCAGATATCTGTGGCCATGGGGGGAGGCGCCGAGCTGGCACGCACCCAAGCGGACATGGTGCTTTTGTCGGAAAATCTTGATCACCTGAGGCGCGGTGTCCGTCGGGCCGTGTTTAGCCTACATGTGATCCGGCAAAACTTGTGGTGGTCCTTCGCCTACAATTTCATCGCCTTGCCCCTGGCCATTGCCGGGTATGTGACCCCTTGGATGGCGGGGATAGGAATGTCGGCGAGTTCTCTCCTGGTCGTTCTGAATTCCCTGCGCATTCAGCGCTCAGAGGAAAACTGATGGAAAGCCTGTATCTCCTCATCCCCCTCTCCGTCGTCCTGGTATTCCTGATCGCCTGGCTTTTCTGGTGGTCGGTGAAGAGTGGGCAGTTCGACGATCTCGAAGGGCCGGGTTTCCGTGTGCTCATGGACGACGACAGGGAGGAAAATGTACCGGAATCTGGGGAAAGAAAAAAAACCCGAGCAAATAGCCGCAAAACCGAGGCGCGTTGACCTGGGTCAACGCCGACGGGCAGCGGGAAGGGCACTATCCTTCCCAGGTGAAGCGAGCGCTTCACAGCGATTCTCTGTTGGGGTTGGGGTGCGTTACGACGCACCCTTTTTTTGTCCCCATTTTTCGGAGGCCCCTGCTTGCCGCCGATTGCGCCTCCGTATCCCGCCGAGCCGCGTAATTCCTAGGGATTAGGCCGGTCTAGATAATTGGTATGTTGATCTATATCAATCCTGGGCTTTCGTTCTAGAATAGCATCTCGGTCCAATTGCCGCCTTGGGTTGCAGGGGGGCGGTTCACGGGGTTTTTTCATTAACGAGAGGTGGGTCCATGTCGGAAACGCAAACCACATACAACTATAAGGTCGTACGGCAATTTGCCGTCATGACCGTCATCTGGGGCATCGTCGGGATGCTGGTCGGCGTCATCGTTGCCGCTCAGCTGGTCTGGCCGGAGCTCAATATCGGGCCGTGGCTGCACTTCGGCCGGCTGCGTCCTTTGCACACCAATGCGGTGATTTTCGCCTTTGGCGGCTGTGCATTGTTTGCAACATCCTACTGGTGCGTCCAGCGCACCTGCCACACCCGGCTTTTTGCCGGCCCCCTGGCTGCCTTCACCTTCTGGGGTTGGCAAATCGTCATCGTACTCGCTGCGCTTTCGTTGCCCCTGGGCTTCACCACGGGCAAGGAGTACGCCGAACTCGAATGGCCCATCGACATCCTCATCACCCTGGTCTGGGTGTCCTACGCCATCGTGTTCTTCGGTACTATCGCCAAGCGGACCGTTTCGCACATCTACGTGGCCAACTGGTTCTTCGGCTCCATGATCCTGGCGGTTGCGCTCCTTCACCTGGTCAATAGCTGCGAAGTGCCGGTGTCCTTCCTCAAGTCCTACTCCTGCTACGCCGGGGTTCAGGACGCCATGATCCAGTGGTGGTACGGTCACAACGCGGTGGGCTTCTTCCTGACCGCGGGCTTCCTCGGCATGATGTACTACTTTGTGCCGAAGCAAGCCGGTCGTCCGGTTTATTCATACCGTCTGTCCGTGGTGCACTTCTGGGCGCTGATCTTCACCTATATGTGGGCGGGTCCGCACCATTTGCACTTCACTGCGCTACCTGACTGGACCCAGTCCGTGGGCATGCTCTTCTCCCTGATCCTTCTCGCTCCGTCCTGGGGCGGCATGATCAACGGCATCATGACTCTGTCCGGTGCCTGGCACAAACTGCGCGACGACCCCATCCTCAAGTTCCTGGTCACCTCCCTTTCCTTCTACGGCATGTCTACCTTTGAAGGCCCGATGATGTCGATCAAGACCGTGAACGCACTGTCGCACTACACGGACTGGACCGTCGGTCACGTGCACTCTGGTGCCTTGGGCTGGGTCGCCATGGTGTCCATCGGCTCCCTCTACTACCTGCTGCCTCGCCTGTTCGGCAAGGAAGAGATGTACAGCACCAAGCTCATCACGGTTCATTTCTGGATCGCGACCATCGGCACCGTGCTTTATATCGCCTCCATGTGGATCGCCGGTGTCATGCAGGGACTCATGTGGCGTGCCGTGAATCCGGATGGCACCTTGACCTACAGCTTCGTCGAAGCAGTGAAGGGCTCCTACCCCTTCTGGGCGATCCGGGTTCTGGGTGGTGTTCTGTTCCTGAGCGGCATGTTGATCATGGCGTACAACATGTTCAAGACCATCGCTGGCGGGAATACTCGGGATGTGCCCGTCGTCGCCGCGGCCGGCCACCACGCTTAACAGGGGGAAATAATGATCAAGCACGAGCAAATCGAGAAGAACGTCGGGCTCCTCATCGTTCTGACGCTCTTAGTGATTCTCTGGGGCGGTCTGCTGGAAATCGTTCCGCTCTTCTTCCAGAAGTCCACCACCACTCCGGTCGAGGGGCTCAAGCCCTACGATGCGGTCCGCCTGGCAGGCCGTGACGTCTATATCCGCGAAGGCTGCTACAACTGTCACTCGCAGATGATTCGTCCCTTCCGTGCAGAAACCGAGCGCTATGGCCACTACTCCGTGGCAGGGGAGTTCGTTTATGACCATCCGTTCCAGTGGGGCTCCAAGCGTACCGGTCCGGATTTGCATCGCGTCGGCGGCCGTTACTCGGATGAGTGGCAGCGAGCCCACCTGATCAATCCGCGCGACGTGGTGCCGGAGTCCAATATGCCGGCGTTCCCGTGGCTCGCCGCAACCAAGGCGAAGGATACGGTCGGAGCCGACATCGAGGCCAAGATGGCCGCACTGTCCAAGGTCGGTGTGCCTTACACGGCCGAGGACATGAAGGGTGCCAAGGCTGCGATCGGTGACAAGACCGAGCTCGACGTCCTGATCGCCTACCTGCAAGGGCTGGGCACTGCGTTGAAGAGCACGAAGTAAAGCCATGGACATCAACGATCTGCGATCCATCGGCACGGTGGTATCCCTGTTGACCTTCCTGGGTATCGTCTGGTGGGCCTACAGTCGGAACAACAAGCAGCGCTTTGACGAGGCTGCCAACCTGCCGTTCGCAGAACACGATGAAGACGGTGCGGCGTCTCGCGCGTCGCACCCGCGCTGAAAAAAGGAAAGCAAATGAGCGATTTCGTTAGCGATTTTTGGAACCTCTATGTAATCGTGATCGTGGTGGCCAGTATTCTGGCCTGCGTGGTCCTCCTGGTCGTCCAGGGCAAGGCCACCTTCACGCCCGGCAAGACCATGGGTCACGTCTGGGACGAGAACCTGGAGGAGTACAACAACCCGATGCCCAAGTGGTGGACCTGGATGTTCGTCATCACGGTGGTATTTGCGTTTGTCTACCTCGCCCTCTATCCGGGTCTCGGCAAGTTCCAGGGCGTTCTGGGGTGGTCCTCTGCGGGGCAACACAAGGCGGAAGTGGCCAAAGTCGATGAGACCATCAAACCGATGTTCGAGAAGTATCTCAAGCTTGATCTCAAGTCTGTCGCTGCTGACAAGCAGGCCATGGAAATGGGCAAGCGGCTCTACATGACCTACTGCATGCAGTGTCATGGGGCAGACGCCCGGGGTGCCAAAGGCTTCCCCAACTTGACCGATGGTGATTGGCTGTACGGTGGCGAACCTGAGAAGATCGTCGAGACCATCGCCGCCGGCCGCATGGGCATGATGCCTCCCCATGCCCAACTTGGCGCGGATACCATCAAGGATCTTGCCAACTATGTGCGCAGCCTGTCAGGTCTGCCGCACGACGCCGCGCGCGCCGCGAAGGGCAAGGATACGTTCAACTCGGCGGGTTGCTCGGGTTGCCACGGCCCCGAAGCGACGGGTATGCAGGCCATCGGCGCCCCCAACTTGACCGACAAGGTCTGGCTCTACGGCTCTTCCGAAGCCACCATCGTCGAGACGATCACCAATGGTCGTCAAAACCAGATGCCGGCCTGGAAGGAATTCCTGGGTGACGGCAAGGTTCATGTCCTGGCTGCCTATGTGCTGAGCCTGGGCGGAAAGTAAGTTAAGCCTGTCCGAGCGCGGGGTGGCCAGCCACCCCGCGTTTTTGTTTGCGGCGCGGGAAGTTCTGCTTCGCATCACGATGGTTTAGGGTGCCCTTGGGGCACAATGGCACCTTGAGCCATCCTGATACGAACCTGGATCGAGCATGAATAAAAATACAGAGAGCGGTGCGTCGACCGATGCGCCGGCCCCGGCGGTACAGCAGGTTTCCTTTTACGCCAAGCACAAGGTCGTCTACGCCAAGGAAGTGAAAGGCTGGTGGGCAAATTGGCGTTGGGCGCTGGTCTGGTTCACACAACTCATTTTTTATGGTGGCCCCTGGCTGCAGTGGAACGACCGGCAGGCCGTGCTCTTTCATTTGGTCGAGCGCAAGTTCTATCTCTTCGGCCTGGTACTCTGGCCCCAGGACGTTTTCTATCTGGCGCTGCTGCTCATCATCTCCGCCTGTGCGCTCTTCCTCTTTACCGCCGTTGCGGGGCGACTTTTCTGTGGTTACGCCTGTCCTCAGACCGTCTATACAGAGCTTTTCATGTGGATCGAGGCGCGTATCGAAGGGGATCGTTCGGCGCGCATGAAACTCGACAAGGCCCCTATGGACGCACGCAAGATGCGTCTTAAGACGCTCAAGCATTCGGCCTGGATCGCGGTTTCGTTGTGGACGGGCTTCACCCTGGTCGCGTATTTCACGCCCACTTCCGAGCTACTCGCGTCCTTTCCCCTTGGCTTCGGTCCCTGGGAGATCTTCTGGATCCTGTTCTACGCGGGTTTCTGCTACATGCAGGCGGGTTTTCTGCGAGAGCAGGTTTGCAAGTACATGTGCCCTTACGCTCGGTTTCAGGGGGTCATGTTCGACGCTGACACACTGATCGTTACCTACGATCCGGAACGCGGTGAGCCGCGTGGAGCGCGGAAGAAAGGCGTTGATCCCAAAGCGGCAGGTCTGGGGGACTGCGTTGACTGCGGGCTCTGTGTTCAGGTCTGTCCGGTCGGCATCGACATCCGCAAAGGACTGCAGTACGAGTGCATCGGCTGCTCTGCCTGTATCGACGCCTGTGATCAGGTGATGAGTAAGACCGGGCAGCCCAAGGGGCTGATTCGCTATTCCACCGAGAATGCTTTGGCCAAGCACTATACGCCCAGAGAAATCCTGGCTCATATCATGCGGCCGCGGATCATGCTGTATACCGGTATCCTGCTGGCTATCACGGCCGCCTCGGCCTGGTCTCTGGCGATGCGGGTTCCCCTCAAGGTCGACGTGCTGCGGGACCGCTCGGTGCTGGCCCGGGAAGCAGACGATGGACGCATCGAGAACCTCTATCACGTCAAGATCATGAACGTCACGGAGCGCGTTGGCCGCTTTGCGCTGGCAGTATCGGGTCTAGAAGGTGCCGAGATTGTCGGCGAGCGTGAGGTCGAGGTGGCGAGCGCCGAGAACAAGGAGGTTGTCGTCAGTGTCCGGGTGCCCCCGGAGAACGGCCGCAAGGGCGCGAACGTTCTCTTCTTCGACGTCAAGGCTGTTGACCGGGAAGGGGTTGCCGTCCACGAAAAGGCTTCCTTCCTGATGCCCTGAAAGGCTTGAAATGAAACTGCAACAGAGGGGCGAACTTCCCTGGTACCGTGAGCGCTGGCCGTGGATTTTGATGGCTGGCCCATTGGCGGTGGTGATCGCCGGGGCGGTGACGCTCTGGCTTGCGGTCCGTAGTTTCGACGGCTTGGTGGAAGACGATTATTACAAGCAGGGGCTGGAGGTGAACCGGCGCCTGCAGCGCGATCACAAGGCTTCAGACCTTGGGCTCGCCGCTGATCTGATGGTGTCGGGCAGTCAGGTGCGGGTCATTGTGCTGGCACGGGCACCGGCACAGTTGCCGGCTACCCTGAATGCTAAGTTCATCCATCCGACCCAGTCCGGTCAGGACCGCCAGGCGGTTCTCGCTGCGGAAGGGCAGGGTCTGTATGGCGGGAAATTGTCCGCCGAGATTTCGGGGCGCTGGATCGTCACCCTGGAAGAGCCGGGAGGTAGCTGGCGTCTCCAGGGAGAGTGGCAATCCGGTACCCAGGAAGCGCTCCGGCTGGGGTCCGGAGCAGCAGCAACACTTGTTAAATCTGAAACCGGGAGATGATTTATGGCATGGGAACTCTTGTTTGGCAGTGACTCCGGCTTGGCGAGTCTGGCAGTCATCGTTGGCGTCGTGGTGATTGGCATTGGAATGGTGAAGATGTACAACGCCAAGGCAGAGGAAGACGCGAAGAACGCCGGGCGCTGATCCGTCCCGGCGGCTTTGCCCGCTTGCGAGGCAGTGAACCCCCGACCGGATTCCGGCGGGGGTTTTTCGTCCCGGCTTGGCAATCCAATGACCCCGATGCTACGCAGGGAGAACGAGCTGATACTGCGGCGTGCGCTGGTGGCTTCAGCAATTGCCCACGGCCTCCTGCTTTGGGGGGCTCCTCCGCACCCCGGGCCGCCCGAGGGAGCGCGGCCGCTTGCCGTGCGCCTCGTTCAGGAAGCTTTGCCGCCCAGGGTTCCGGCAGAAACGAGCACGCTTCCGGTGATGCGGAAAGCGGTGCCGGTCCAGGAAACCCTGAAGCCTGTGCGGTCCAAGACAGACGCCCGGGAAATAGGGCCGGCGCCGACGTTGCGGGCTGCCGAGACGGCACCAGCGGTATACACCGCTGCCGTTACCCCTGCCGAGACTGCCCGCGTCACGCCCGAGAGCGAAGCGGTGGCCCAGCCGACTGCGCGGCCTCCCGAGCCTGATCAGGATACGGTGAAGGAGCTGCGTCTTGCACTGGCGCGGGAATTGCGGGGACAGCATCCCTATCCGGCCCTGGCACGTGAGCGGGGCTGGACCGGTACGGTCGAAGTAGTTCTCGTCTACGCCCCGGGTACGACGTTCCCGGCGGTATCCCTGGGCCGTTCATCGGGACACGCGATTCTGGACCGCCAGGCCATGGACACCGTGGCTAAGGCAGCCGCCCGGGTGTCCCTACCGCAACGTCTGCGCGGCGACGCACTGACCGTTGCGGTGCCTGTCAATTACTCCCTTGAGCAATGATCCTGGAAACCTCGGTTGGACGAGTCCGTTGGTGCGTTCGGGTGGGTGTCTGGCGCGTGGCGATACCACCCGGCGGGTGAGCGTTTCGGAGTGGTGCGATGATCGAGGGCACAGGGAATTCCGGGCATCGGGAAGCAATCAACTGAGGGTTCCAGGATGATTCGCAGTGCGGCTGGGCGTCGTCCCTCCGGTGTGCCTGTCCCGGAAGGTGCGTCCCGTGTCCGTCGCAGCGTTCAGGCTGGCTCGATGTCGGCGCAGTGAAAGCCGAAGGCGCCTCGCTGGCGGTCGGCAAAGAATTGGCGCAGGCACAGGCTCACGCTTTGAAAAGCGAGGGCCGACCAAGGGATCTCGTCTTCCCTGGCGAGGGTCACTTCAAGGCTCTCGCTCCCGGCCGCGCAGCTGGGATGAGGCAGGTGTCCAAGGTAGAAAAGATGGACCTGATGGATGCGGGCCACATTGACCAGGGCGAAGGGTCTCTCGACCACGACTACTGCACAGGCTTCCTCGAGCGTCTCGCGTGCCGCTGCCTGTGCCGTCGTTTCGCCGTTCTCCATGAAACCTGCCGGCAGGGTCCAGAACCCGTGGCGGGGCTCGATGGCTCTCCTGCACAACAGGATCGAGTCTTCCCAGGTGCAGATACACCCCACCACCAGGCGCGGATTTTCGTACTGAATATGGCCGCAATCGTCGCAGACGTGGCGGGGCAGCGTGTCTCCCGGAGGGACGCGGTGACTGACCGGGGCGGCGCAGAGGGGGCAGTATCGGATCACGGGGAAAGTCGCGCGAAGGCGCACATGGCAAGGCTCGAGTCGCAGTGTAGCATTGCGCCGTCCGGGCCGACCGTCCTACAATGGCCGCTCGCAGGCTGGCCTTTGCCAAGGCTTTCGGCGGCTGGCCAAGATACCAATAACAGAGTTGGGCAGGTCGCCGGCATTACGGCGCGGAAGGGTTCTGGGATGTTCCTGATCATCGGCTATGTCGTCATACTCGGCGCGTCGGTCGGCACCTACGCCGTCCACGGAAGCCTGGCGGCGCTCTGGGTCCCCCTCGAATATATCGCCATTGTCGGCCTCATGATCGGCGGCTTCGTGGCGAGCAACGACATCAAGAGCATCAAGGCCACTGTGGCTGCGGTCCCGGGGGCGCTCAAGGGATCCAGATTCACCAAGGCGCTGTACATGGATACCCTGGCCATGCTGTTCGAAATCCTTGGCAAGGTGCGCAAGGAGGGCTTGATGTCCATTGAAGGCGATATCGAGAACCCTGAAGCCAGCCCCATTTTCAGCAAGTATCCCAACGTGATTTCAGATCACCACGTTCTCGATTTCGTCTGCGACTACCTGCGCATGATGGTCGGCGGCAATCTCAATGCCCTGGAAATCGAGGCGCTCATGGACATGGAACTCGAAACCCACCACCACGAAGTTGCCGGTCCCGCCCACATCGTCTCCAAGGTGGCCGACAGCGTGCCGGCTTTCGGTATCGTGGTGGCCGTCATGGGGGTGGTCAACGTCATGGGCTCTGTGGGGCAGCCGCCCGCCGTGCTGGGCAAAATGATCGGCGGCGCGCTGGTGGGGACTTTCCTCGGTATCCTGATTTCCTACGGATTCGTCGCGCCCATTGCCAGCATCCTGGAGCAGAAAGCGGAAGAAGAGGGCAAGATTTACCAGTGCATCAAGGTCGTTCTCCTGGCCTCGATGTCGGGCTACGCGCCCCAGGTGGCGGTGGAATTCGGCCGCAAGGTTCTCGGCTCCAGCGTGCGGCCCAGTTTCCGCGAGCTCGAAGAGGATCTCAAGGCCCGCAAGGGTAAGTGAAGCCTGTGCGAGAAGCTGGATAAGGCCAAGGCATGAGCGACGATTCCACCCGTCCCATAGTCATCAAGCGCATCAAGAAGGGTGGCGGCGGTCACCACGGCGGCGCCTGGAAGATCGCCTACGCGGACTTCGTGACCGCCATGATGGCCTTCTTCTTGCTGATGTGGCTGCTCGGCTCCACCGCCCAGGGCGACTTGCAGGGGATTGCCGAATTCTTCCAGAACCCCCTCAAAGTCGGTCTGCAAGGGGGCAGCGGCTCGGGGGATTCCTCCTCCATTCTCAAGGGTGGGGGGAAGGACCTGACCCGGCAGGCGGGGCAGGTCAAAAAGGGCGAGGCCGAGACCAAGGAAAAGCGTTTCGTTCAGAAGGAAGCTTCCTTGGAGTTCCAGCGCAAGGAGCGGGAATCCCTGGAGGAATTGAAGGGACGCATCGAAAAAGCCATCGGTGACAATCCCCAGCTTGCCCCCTTCAAGAACCAGATGCTGCTCGACATCACGGCCGAGGGCCTGCGTATTCAGATCGTCGACGAGCAGAACCGGCCCATGTTCGATTCCAGCAGCGCGGAATTGAAGCCCTATACCAAGGAAATCCTGCGGCAGATCGGCAAGGCGCTGAACGCCGTACCCAACCGGGTGAGCCTCACGGGCCATACCGATGCCGCCCAGTTCGGCGGTGGGGAGAAGGGTTTTTCCAACTGGGAACTGTCGGCCAATCGTGCCAATGCCTCGCGCCGGGAACTCGTCGTGGGGGGAATGGACGAATCCAAGGTATTGCGTGTTGTGGGTGGGGCTTCGACCATTCTTTTCGACAAGAACGATCCGCTCAATCCGGTCAATCGACGCATCAGCATCGTCGTCATGAACAAGAAAACCGAGTTGGCCATCCTTCAGGAGGAGGGTCCCGAGGCCGAAATCAGCGAGCTGGACCCGTCGCCCGGTGAGTCCAGCGGTAGGGCGCACTGATTCGGTGCGAAATTTGCCCGGGCGGCGATAATTTTTTAACAAAAATGCCAATTTCGGTTAGTATGACGAATTGGGGATGAGGAGAGGCATGGGAACCACGGGTCGTCGTCGCTGGCTGGGAGGAGTTGTCGCGCTCCTGCTTGGAGCTCTGCTCTGGGCGTTCGAACCGGCTGCCCGCATTCCGGCGGTGGCCATCGCCTGGGGCCTATTGAGCGCGATTCTCCTGCTGCTCTTTCCTTCCGCAGCGGCGCCCTCCCCATCCGAACGCTCCGATGCCCCGGGGGACGACCGTCTCCTGGCCGACCGCAGTGCTCAGGCCCTGGAAGCTCTGTCACGGCACAGTTCTCAGCAGGTCGCGCAGATGCGCAGCGAGGTGACGCAGGCGCAAGCCATCTTCAGCGACGCCATCGGAAAGTTGATTGCCAGTTTCAGCGGTATGAACGAGCAGGTGCAGAGGCAGCAACGTCTGGGGACGGAAATCGTCTCCGGGAGCGGGGATAGCGGGGGGCAGAGCTCGGTGGCCGCCTTCGAGTCCTTTGCCTCGCACACTTCTGAAACGCTACGGCGTTTCGTCGATAGCGTCATCGAGAACTCGCGGGTTGCCATGACCCTGGTCGAACTCACCGACCGCATCATGGCCCAGATGCGCGACGTCAAAGGCATGCTGGGGGAGATCGAAGGTATCGCCAAGCAGACCAATCTGCTCGCCCTCAATGCAGCCATCGAGGCGGCGCGGGCCGGAGAGGCGGGGCGGGGATTCGCCGTAGTGGCAGATGAGGTACGCGATCTTTCCGGACGGACCAACCACTTCAGTCAGCAGATTCGCGGCCAGCTCGCCAGCATGCAGGTTTCCATCGAAGCGGCAGAAGGGGCCATCAATCAGATGGCCGCCCAGGACATGACCTTCGCGCTGACCTCCAAAGATGGTGTCGAGCAGGCCATGTCCGGGATCGAGGAAATGAACCGGCGTACAGGACACACTGTCGGCCAGTTGAACGAAATTGCCGGGTCCATGGAGGTGGCGGTCAATCAAGCCATCGTGTCGCTCCAGTTTCAGGATCTGGTCACCCAGTTGCTCGGGCACGTGTCGCGGCGCTTGGATGCCCTGGCCGAGATGGCGGGCAGCGAGGCCGGCGCGGCTGGAGCGCTGCGCGGTTGCGGTGACGCTGCGGCCGCGGCTGCAGCCATCGAAGCGCTGTGCGCGCGCATTGAGGACATCGCGCGGCAGGTGGGCGATCTCAAACAAAGTGCCGGCAACACGACCAGTCAGCCGACCGGTCTATCCAGCGGCGACGTAGAACTGTTTTGAAACCATGAGGGGACAACATGGCCAAGACCATACTTGCAGTAGATGACTCCGCATCCATCCGTCAGATGGTGTCTTTCACCCTGAAGAGTGCCGGCTACGAGGTGGTCGAGGCCGTCGACGGCATGGACGGCCTGGACAAGGCCAAGGCACGCAGCGTCAATCTGGTCCTGACCGACCAGAACATGCCACGCATGGATGGGCTGACGCTCATCAAGAGTCTGCGCGGCATGCCCCAGTACGCCTCGGTACCCATCCTCATGCTCACCACCGAGTCGTCCGATGCCATGAAGGCCCAGGGCCGTGCGGCGGGAGCCACAGGCTGGCTGGTCAAGCCTTTCGATCCCCAGAAGCTCATCGAAGTCGTCCGCAAGGTCATCGGCTGACGCCGGTTCGACCGCACGCCAACCCGCGAGGGAAGGGGGAATCATGGCCATCGACATGAGCCAGTTCTACCAGGTGTTCTTCGAGGAATCGGCAGAACACCTGGCCACCATGGAATCGCTACTCCTCGGACTCGACGTCGGCAATCCTGACGCCGAGGAACTGAACGCCATTTTTCGGGCGGCCCACTCGATCAAGGGCAGCGCGGGCACCTTCGGCTTCACCGATCTTTCCCAGACCACCCACATCCTGGAAAACCTTCTCGACCGCATCCGCAAGCAGGAACTTGCCCTGCGCGCGGACATGGTCGACGCCTTTCTGGAAGCCGGCGATTTGCTCAAAGCCATGCTCGCCGCCCACCAAGGGCAGGGGGAGGTCGATCCGCAAGCGGCCGAGGCCCTGCGCGAGCGCCTGCGCCGGCTCTCCTCTGGTGATTCCGGCGAGGTGCCGGCGGCGCCACCTACTGAAGCGGTCCCCGCCCCAGGTCCTGCCGTCCCGGTGCGGAGCGGCCCTCGGGGTCTACGACATCCAGTTCGTTCCCACCGCAGCCTCGGCGGCGGGCGATGGCGTGCGCAATTTCATCGAGGATTTGCGGCGCCTGGGGGGGCTTGAAACTCTCGGACAACCGGAGCCCGGAAGCGACGGGGTCGGCTTCTGGCAACTGCGGCTGACCACCGAGGCCGCCAGGGAGGCCTTCGAAGAGCAACTCGATTTCATCGCCGATGCAGGCGCCTGGCGTGTCGACGAAGATGCCTCGCGTAACGCCTCGGGGGAACAGGTTTTTGGCCTCTTTGAAGGATCGCCCGGAACCCCGGCCGAGGCCGAGGGCTATGGGTTCTTCGATCCATTTCCCAGTGCGGCGGCCGATGACGCCTCCTATGGGTTCTTTGCGCCCCTGCCCGGAGATGCACCGGCCGTGGTGGCGGAGGCCAAGCCTGAGGCGGAGGGGGCCTACGGCTTCTTCGCGCCTTTGCCTGCGGCGGCAGCGCCGCAGGCTGCCGAGGAAGGGGACGGCTTTGGCTTCTTCGCGCCCCTGCCAAACCCTGCGGCGACGAGCGACCACGCCCCGACCGCAGCCAAATCCGCTTCGGCAGAGGAGGGCGAGGGATATGGCTTTTTTGCTCCGCTCCCGGCGGGGGCACCGGCGGCGGCTCCCGCCGCAGCGCCCTCACCGACCCCTTCTACGGCCGCCGCCGCGATCCCCGTTCCCGCCACGACGGCAAGCCGGGAGCCTGCCTCCCGCCCCAAGCCGGTCTCTGCCGCCCCGGCGGCCGCAGCAGGGGACTCATCCATCCGCGTGAGCGTCGAAAAGGTCGATCAGCTCATCAATCTGGTGGGAGAACTGGTCATCACCCAGGCCATGCTGCAACAGTGTGCCCTGCAGTTGCAGGATGCTGCGCCGGAACGCCTGACCTCTGGACTCGCCCAACTGGAGCGCAATACGCGGGATTTGCAGGAATCGGTGATGTCCATCCGCATGCTGCCGATCTCCTTCGTGTTCTCGCGCTTTCCACGGGTGGTGCGGGACTTGTCGGGCAAACTGGGCAAGCAGGTCGAGTTGCGCACCTCGGGTGAAACGACGGAGCTCGACAAGAGCCTCATCGAACGAATTACCGACCCCCTTACCCACCTCATCCGCAACAGCCTGGATCACGGTATCGAGTCGCCGGAGAAGCGTGTCGCCGCGGGCAAAAATCCGGCCGGGACGATCACCCTCAAGGCCTATCACCAAGGCGGCAATATCGTCATCGAGGTGGGAGACGACGGTGCCGGGCTCAACCGCCAGAGGATTCTCTCAAAGGCGCGGGAAAAGGGTTTGCAGGTCTCCGATCAGATGAGCGACGGCGAGGTCTTCAATCTCATCTTTGAAGCTGGATTCTCCACCGCCGAGCAAGTCACTGACGTTTCAGGCCGCGGTGTGGGCATGGACGTCGTGCGGCGTAACATCCAGGCCATGGGCGGGCGGGTCGATATCGAATCCATGGCCGGCATCGGCACCCGCATGACCGTGCGCCTGCCCCTCACCCTGGCCATTCTCGACGGCATGTCGGTGGCGGTGGGGGGGCACACCTACATCCTTCCCCTGGCCTCGGTGGTGGAATCCCTGCAACCCAAGGAGGGGGACATCAAGACCCTCTCCAACCTCGCCCGGGTGATCCAGGTGCGGGGAGAGTATCTGCCCGTGGTGGTGCTGCGCGAACTCTTCAACCTCGACAAGGCCGTCACGGAGTTTACGCAGGGCATCATGGTCATCCTGGAGGCGGATGGCGCCAAGGCGGCGCTCTTCGTCGACGGCCTAGTGGGGCAGCACCAGGTGGTCATCAAGAGCCTGGAAGCCAACTACCGCCGGGTGCCCTGCGTTTCGGGAGCGACCATCATGGGCGATGGTCATGTGGCTTTGATCCTCGACGTCTCGGCCCTTGCCGGCCGGGCCAAATCGAATTTGCAGAAGGCGGCCTGAAGGCCCCAAGGAGCGAGACATGGACAACAGCCAAGCCGGCACCGTGGCCGACGAGGATCTCGTCGCCAGCGAATTTCTCACTTTCACCCTGGGGGCCGAGGAGTACGCCATCGACATCCTCAAGGTACAGGAAATCCGTGGCTACGAGGCGCCGACCCTGATCGCCAATGCGCCGCCCTTCATCAAGGGCGTCATCAACCTGCGAGGCATCATCGTGCCCATCGTTGATCTGCGCATCAAGTTCAATCTGGCCCAGGTCGAGTACACCCCCTTTACCGTGGTCATCATCCTGAACGTCGCTGGCCGAGTGATCGGCGTGGTGGTCGATAGCGTCTCCGACGTCATTTCGATGACCCCGCAGCAGATTCGGCCCGCCCCCGATTTTTCGGCGAGCTTCGATACCAAGTACATCCTGGGGTTGGCGACCATCGAAAACCGCATGCTCATCGTCACCGACATCGCCCAGCTGATGAGCAGCCGGGATATGGAACTGATGGACGCCGCCGACTGAGAGCGTGCGCTGCCGGCCGGCCCCGCCGGGGCGGGCCTTCTGCCGAGGAGAACGACCATGCGCAACAACCAGCCCGTCACCGACAAGGAAATCCCCCTGGGGGACGATACCCTGATCGTCTCCAGGACCGACCTCAAGGGCCGCATCACCTACGTCAATCGGGATTTCCTGGAAATCAGCGGATTCTCGGAAAAAGAACTGATCGGCGAACCGCACAATCTAGTTCGCCATCCCGACATGCCGCCGGAGGCTTTCGAGGATCTCTGGAGGGACCTGAGCGCAGGCCGGCCCTGGGTCGGATATGTCAAGAATCGCTGCAAGAACGGCGATTACTACTGGGTTGAGGCGCACGCCGCCCCGATCTGGGAAAACGGTCAGGTTGTCGGCTACATGTCTGTCCGGCGCAAGCCGGCCCGCGACAAGATCGAGGCCGCGGAACAGGTTTACCGGAAGCTGCGCAGCGGGAAGGCAGCGGGCATACGCATCGAACACGGCTGGGTGGCCGGATCGGGATTGCTGGCTCGCGCCCGTTCCGCATGGCGGGATGCGTCAATCTCGAGCAAGCTGATCATCGTCAGTGTCGTCGTCGGCGCCGTGGCACTCGGCATTGGCACGGTAACCTTGGGAGCCAAATTGTCGGATTCGCTGACCGCGGCCGGGGAAGCCGATCTGGCGAGAGTAGTCGCCCTCGCCAAGGGAACTGTCGACAGCAATCTCGACGCCGCCAAGCGCGAGGTTGACCATTTGAACGGTGCCTTCGAGGGGCTCTTTCCCGAGGAGATCACCCTGGAGGGGACCGACGATGCCCCGATCCTCCGGCATGGTGCCAAGGAGATACTCAACAATCGCTTCAACGAGGTGGATCGTTTCACCCAAAAAACCGGGGCGGTGGCAACCCTCTTCGTTCGCAAGGGTGAGGATTTCGTTCGCGTCACGACGTCGGTAAAAAAGGAAAACGGCGAAAGGGCGGTTGGCACCGCGCTGGCAAAAGAGCATCCCGCCTATGCGGCCTTGGCGGGGAACAAGGCTTATGTCGGTCCGGCAAAGCTGTTCGGCAAGGACTACTACACCAGCTACCGACCGATCGTCGCCAAGGGCGGAAGGGTCGTCGGTGCCACATTCGTGGGGGTGGATGTTTCCAGCGAATTCGAAGCCTTGAAAAAAGCGATCAAGGCGGTGCGGATAGGAGAAACCGGCTACTTCTACGTCCTCAACGCGACCCCCGGCAAGGATTTCGGCACCCTGCTCGTCCATCCGGCCAAGGAAGGACAGAATATCGTCGGCGCCAAGGACGATAGCGGCCGTGAATTTATTCGCGAAATTCTCGAGCGCAAGTCAGGACGCATCGTCTACCCGTGGTTAAACAGCGAACTCGGCGAGCGCCAGGCCCGGCTGAAGATCGCCATTTTTGAAAGCGTCGCTGACGGTCAATGGGTGCTTGCGGGGGGCACTTACGTCGACGAGTTCAACGGGTTGGCGGCAAGGACGCGCATCCTGGTCACAGGTGTCGGCGCCGTGATGATGCTGGCAATCCTTGCGGCAATTTATTTCCTGGTGCGCCGCCTGATCATCATTCCCCTTCGCCAGTCGGCGATTCCAACCTTTCAGGCGCTGTCCAGCGGGGACTACACCACCGCCATTGCCGTCGGAGCAAATGACGAAATCGGGCGCTTGATGCAGGGCCTGGAAACCATGCAGAACCGCCTCGGCTTTGAGGTCGCGGATGCGCGGAGGACCGGGGATGAAATGTCCCGGGTAAAGATTGGCCTCGATAACGTGGCCACCAACGTCATGATCGCCGATGCGGGTAACCACATCATTTACATGAACAAGGCCATCCACGAGATGTTCGCGCTGGCCGAAAGTGACATTCGCAAGGATCTGCCCCAATTCTCGCGGGCCGACCTGATGGGCGCGAACATCGACATCTTCCACAAGAATCCCGCCCACCAGCGCGGCCTGCTGGCTTCGCTTTCGGGTACCCATCGGGCGTCCATCAAGGTCGGCGGGCGCACCTTTGCCCTCACCGTTACCCCGGTGATCAACGACCGCGGCCAGCGGCTGGGGTCGGCGGTCGAGTGGGTGGACCGCACCGCTGAAGTCGCAGTGGAGGAGGAAGTGGCGGGCATCGTCTCGGGAGCCGCCAACGGCGATTTCAGCCGGCGCATCGCGGCGACCGGCAAGACCGGCTTTTTCCTGACCCTGGCCAACGATCTCAATCGCCTGCTGGAAACCAGCCAGCGCGGCCTCGACGACGTGGTCAAGGTGCTCGGCGCCATGGCCGAGGGCGACCTCACCCAGACGATCGCCGCCGAGTATTCGGGCACCTTCGGGCAGTTGAAGGACGATGCCAACCAGACGGTCAGCCGGCTGCAGGACATCGTGGGCCAGATCAAGGGGGCGACGGAGGCGATCAACACGGCGGCGAAGGAGATTGCCTCGGGCAATCAGGATTTGTCGAGCCGGACGGAGGAACAGGCATCGAGTCTGGAAGAGACGGCGTCGAGCATGGAGCAACTGACCAGCACGGTGAAGCAGAACGCGGACAATGCGCGGCAGGCGAACGAACTGGCGGGGACGGCGCAGGAAGTGGCGGTGCGGGGCGGGGAAGTGGTGGGCCAGGTGGTGCAGACCATGAGCTCGATCCACCAGGCGAGCGCCAAGATCGCGGACATTATCGGAGTGATCGACGGGATCGCCTTCCAGACCAACATCCTGGCACTCAACGCGGCGGTGGAAGCGGCGCGGGCGGGAGAACAGGGCCGCGGTTTCGCGGTGGTGGCGACGGAAGTGCGCAACCTGGCGCAGCGCAGCGCGGCGGCGGCGAAGGAGATCAAGGGACTGATCTCGGACTCGGTGGAGCGGGTGGAAGCGGGCAACAAGCAGGTCGAACAGGCGGGGCGGACGATGGAGGAGGTGGTGGACGCCATCCGTCGGGTGGCGAAGATCATGGCGGACATTTCGTCGGCGAGCCGGGAACAGAGTTCGGGGATCGAGCAGGTCAGTCTGGCGGTGAGCCAGATGGACGAAGTGACGCAGCAGAACGCGGCGCTGGTGGAAGAAGCGGCGGCGGCGGCGGAAAGCCTGGAGGAACAGGCGCACGCCCTGAGCTCCGCGGTGGCGGTCTTCCGCACCGGCAGCGAGGGGACGCCCCGGCGCTTGCGCGGCGCGGCGCCCGCGCAACTGCCGGCAGGCGACAAAGTCGGTGGACGCAAGAGCGCCAAGGCGCTGCCCACCTCGCTGGACGACGAATGGGAAGAATTCTGACCGCCCGGTCAGGGAATGAATAGGGAGACAGCGTCATGAATGCCCTCACCGGAAAGCTCGCCAACAAATTTTTCGCCCTCGGGCTGCTCGCCGCGGTCGCCGTTGCGGTCCCCACGGTGACGCTCCTCAAGGGGTTCGACGAGCGCATCACGGTTGCTGAACTGGAGCGATCCGGGGTCGCCGTGCATCGCGAGATGCGCCTGGTGCTCCAGGACATCCAGCGACATCGGGGATCGACGACTTCGCTGCTGGCCGGCAAGGAGCAGTTCCGGGAGCGGGCGGACAAGGCCCGTGCGGGAGCCGATAGCGCGCTGCAGAAGGTCGATGCGGCGCTTGCCGTGCACGGCAAGGATCTGGGAAAGATCGACAGCTGGGACAAATTCCGTTCCGACTGGCAAACCCTGCGCAGCGGCTACGCCAGCCTCGATCCGCAGACCAACACCAAGAAACATAGCGAGTTGATCGCGTCGCTCCTCGACGCCATGGCGGCGGTCGCCGATCGATCCGGGTTGGTTCTCGACCCCGACCTCGACAGTTTCTACGCCATGCTGATGAGCATCATCGAACTGCCTCCCGCCACCGAGCGCATGGGGCAGAGCCGGGCGCTCGGCTCTCTGGTCCTGACGGAAAAGGTCCTGGGCCAGGAACGCCGCGACCTGCTCATCGGCGCCCTGGCCGAAATGCGCCTGCGCGAGCGGGCGATTCTGAACGCCGGTGGCAAGGTCATCGAAGCCAATCCGGAGGCGGCAACCCATCTCAAGCCCCTGTTCGAGGAGGCCCGGAGCGGGATTGCGCTCTTTGTCACCAATGTCGAGCAGAACATCCTGCGGGCTGAGGCCCTCAGCTACGACCCGACCCGCTATTTCGACGAGACGACGCGGGCGATCGACACGTCGTTCAAGCTTTACGACGACGGGACGAATTCCCTCGACACCATGCTCCTGGCAAGGATCGCCGGGATCGGCGCGACGCGGCTGTGGATTCTCGGTGGCGCCCTGGCGCTTATCGGACTGGCCGGCGCGATCGGCTTTGTCATTCTGCGCCGGGTGAACCGCGGAATCGTGCAAGCCTCCGCGGCCCTTGATCAGATTGCCGGCGGACGCCTGGACGTTCCGCTGCGTGCCGAGAGCCGCGACGAAGTCGGGCATCTGATCGGGCGCCTCGACGAAATGCAGAAGCAACTGCGGGATCGCCTCGAAACCGATGCGCGGGCCAACAACGAGAACCTGCGCATCAAGGTCGCCCTCGACGTCACCTCGAACAACGTCATGGTTGCCGATCCGGACGGCAAGATCATCTATTGCAACACCGCGGTGATCGAAATGATGCGCCAGGCAGAAGCCGACGTGCGGCGCGACCTGCCCAATTTCCGCGCCGACGGCATCCTGGGGTCGAACATCGACAGCTACCACAAGAATCCGGCTCATCAGCGCAACATGCTTGCCGGTCTGCGGGAGAGCTACCGGACCGAGTTGGTCATCGGTGGCCGCCATTTCGCCTTGGTTGCCGCGCCGATTGCCAATGCCCGCGGTGAGCGCCTGGGGACTGTCGTCGAATGGCGCGACCGCACCGCCGAAGTCAAGCTCGAAAGCGAGGTCTCCGGAATCATCGAGGCCGCGGTGGCGGGCGATTTCAGCCAGCGTCTGGATGCCGGCAAGATGGCCGGCTTCTTCCGCAAATTGTCCACCGGCATCAACGACCTCCTCGACGCCAACAATCGCGCCCTGGGTGACGTGGCGGCCATGTTGAACCGCCTGTCCGAGGGGGACCTGAGCCAGCGGATCGAGACCGACTATCGCGGAATGCTCGGCCAGTTGAAGAACGACGCCAACGCGACGGTGGACAACCTCCAGGACATCGTGGGCCAGATCAAGGGGGCGACGGAGGCGATCAACACGGCGGCGAAGGAGATTGCCTCGGGCAATCAGGATTTGTCGAGCCGGACGGAGGAGCAGGCATCGAGTCTGGAAGAGACGGCGTCGAGCATGGAGCAACTGACCAGCACGGTGAAGCAGAACGCGGACAACGCGCGGCAAGCCAACGAACTGGCCGGATCCGCGCAGGAAGTGGCGGTGCGGGGCGGGGCGGTGGTGGGACAAGTGGTCCAGACCATGAGCGCCATCCACCAATCGAGCGCCAAGATTGCGGACATCATCGGGGTGATCGACGGCATAGCCTTCCAGACCAATATTCTGGCCCTGAACGCGGCAGTGGAAGCTGCACGGGCAGGGGAGCAGGGCCGGGGTTTTGCCGTGGTGGCGACGGAAGTGAGAAACCTGGCCCAAAGGAGCGCCGGGGCGGCGAAGGAGATCAAGGGACTGATCTCGGATTCCGTGGAAAGGGTGGAAGCCGGCAACAAGCAGGTGGAGCAGGCGGGCCGGACCATGGAAGAAGTGGTGGGAGCCATCGAGCGGGTGGCGAAGATCATGGCGGATATTTCCTCGGCCAGCCGGGAACAGAGTTCGGGCATCGAGCAGGTCAGTCTGGCGGTGAGCCAGATGGACGAAGTGACGCAGCAGAACGCGGCCTTGGTGGAAGAAGCCGCTGCGGCGGCCGAAAGCCTGGAGGAGCAGGCCCATGCGCTCGCTTCCGCCGTGGCCGTCTTCCGTACGGGTAGCGAGTCTGTGCCGCAGCAGAGCAGGCGTCTGACACCCGAGCGCGCTCCCCAGACCCGTCCCAGACCCGCCCTGCAACACAGCGAAGCGGTCCGGGTTCCGAAACCCGCTGCGAAGCTGCCGGTCTCTGGACCGGACGACGAATGGGAAGAGTTCTGACCATGTCCCTTGGTGATAGCCGCCCCGGAAATCCCTCTCCCTTGCGGCAGCCCCCGCTGCGCGAGGGGGGGGCACGGGAATTCAGTTTTTCCTCGACCGATTTCGAGCGGGTCCGGAAGCTGATCTATGCCCACGCCGGCATCTCGCTCTCTCCCGTCAAGCAGGACATGGTGTATTCCCGGCTGGCGCGGCGGCTGCGGGCTACGGGCAAGAACAGCTTTGCCGAGTACCTAGACGCCCTGGAAAAGAACGGCGGCGACGAGTGGGAGCGTTTCGTCAATTCGCTGACGACCAACCTGACCTCTTTTTTCCGCGAGCCGCACCATTTCCCCATCTTCGCCGATCACCTCAAGCGGCTGGGGACGCGGCGGCCTATCCGGGTCTGGTGTTCCGCCTCGTCCACCGGGGAAGAGCCCTACTCCATCGCCATCACCGTTCTGGAGACCTTCGGCAGCGACGTGACCCATGTCTCGATATTCGCTTCCGATCTGGATACCAATGTTCTCGCCGCGGCCCAGAAAGGGGTCTATCCCATCGCGCGGGTCGAGAAACTGGAACCGGAGCGCCTGCGCCGTTTCTTCCTCAAGGGGACGGGGGCCCAGGAGGGCATGGTCGCCGTGCGGCCTGAATTGAAGCGCCTGATCCAGTTTCAACGCATCAACCTGCTGGAGCCCAATTGGCCGGTGCGGGGGCCTCTGGATGTCATCTTCTGCCGCAACGTGATGATTTACTTCGACAAACCGACTCAGTACAAAATCCTGTCCCGCTTCGAACCCATGATGGAAAACGATGGCCTCATGTTCGCCGGGCATTCCGAGAGCTTCCTCCACGCGGCGGACCTGTTCCGCTCCCTGGGCAAGACCGTCTACGCGCCGACTCGCAGCCAGCGCGGGCGCTGAGGATCGCCGTGAGCACGCACGCCTTCGACGAGCATCTGGCGACCAATCGCTACTTCGACCGGCATTTCGAGGCCCAGGCGGCCAAGATTCTGCCGGGGGAGTATTTCGTCACCACCCAGGACATGCTGCTGGTGACGGTCCTGGGCTCCTGCGTTGCGGCCTGCATCCGCGATGTCGATTCCGGGGTGGGGGGCATGAATCACTTCATGCTTCCCGATGAAGGCGGACGTGAAGTGCTGAGCACCTCGGCCCGCTACGGCACCTATGCCATGGAAGTGCTCATCAATCACCTCTTGAAACTAGGAGCGCGCCGCAACCGTCTGGAAGCCAAGGTCTTCGGGGGCGGAGCCGTCATGGAGAGCCTTTCGAGCAGTAACGTCGGGGTCAGGAACGCCGAATTCGTGCTCAAGTTCTTGAATACGGAAAAGGTGCCCGTCGTCGCCAAGGACCTGCTCGATTCCTATCCCCGCAAGGTGTATTACTTCCCCAAGAGCGGCCGCGTCCTGGTCAAGAAGCTGCACCGGGTGCACAACGACACCCTCTTCAGCCGCGAGCGCGAATACAAGGCGCGGCTCACCACGGCCAAGGTGGAAGGCGATGTCGAACTCTTCGTCTAAGGCGGCGATGACCGTCGGAATGCGCAAGAACCCATGAACTCCAGGATACGCGTCCTCGTCGTCGACGACTCCGCCCTGATGCGAGGGCTACTGACCGAAATGATCGGTGCCTTCCCCGACCTCGAAGTCGTCGGGGCCGCCCCCGACGCCCAGGCAGCGCGGGAGATGATCAAGGCCCTCAACCCGGACGTGCTGACCCTGGACGTTCAAATGCCCGGCATGGACGGCCTGGTCTTCCTCGAACGTCTGATGCGTTTGCGCCCCATGCCGGTGGTCATGGTCTCCGCCTATACCGAGGCGGGTTCCGACACCACCCTGCGCGCCCTGGAACTCGGTGCCGTCGATTTCATCGGCAAACCTCGTTCCGACGCCGGGCAAACCATGGACGAATACGCCGAGGATCTGGCCGAAAAGCTACGCGCCGCACGGGGGGCGCGGCTGCGTACCTTGCCGCCACCGGTTGCGGCGGCGCCCGTTCGGCCAAGCGGTCCCGTCAATCGAGGAGGCATCATCAACAAGATCATCTTCGTCGGAGCCTCGACGGGGGGTACCGAAGCCATCAAGCACTTTCTTTCCGGCGTGCCGGCGGACTGCCCGCCCATCCTCATCGTCCAGCATATGCCCGAGTCGTTTACCGCGTCTTTCGCCAAGCGCCTCGACAGTCTTTCCGCGCCGCGGGTCATCGAGTCCGCAGGCAACGAGCGGGTAGAGCCCGGCACGGTCTATATCGCTCCCGGTCACTCGCATCTGCGTATCCGCCGCGGGGCGTCGGGGTTCACGACCGAGTTGCTGTCCACGCCGCCGGTAAATCGTCACCGGCCGTCCGTGGACGTGCTCTTCGATTCGGCGGCCGAGGTGCTTGGGCGGCAAGCGGTGGCGACCATCCTTACCGGCATGGGAAAGGATGGTGCACAGGGGCTTCTCCGCCTGCGCCAGGCGGGTGCCCGCACTTTCGGTCAGGATGAAGCCAGTTGTGTGGTGTACGGCATGCCGCGGGAGGCCTTCCTGGTCGGCGCCGTCGAGGAACAGTGCGGTCTGGCCGATATGGCGCGCAAAGTCCTTGCTGCGGCGGGGCGTTGAAGGGCAGGGGCTCCCGCAAGCCCCGCGAGGCGTATTACACTAGGGCACCATTGGCGTTTTCGGGCGCCAGACATAAAGAAGAGGAGACATCATGCAGGCTAGCGTCACCAAGGAGGGAGGCAAAGCTGTCATCAAGCTTTCCGGCCGTTTCGATTTCAATACCCACCGCGATTTTCGTGCCGCCTACGAGGGCCTGGTGGGCGATGCCGCGGTGCGCGAAGTGGGCGTGGATTTTTCCGGCGTCGATTACCTGGACAGTTCGGCTCTGGGCATGCTGCTCATGCTGCGGGACAAGGTGACCGGGGCGGGCAAGGACGTCCTGCTGGTCAACGTCAGTGGCAATGTGAAGCAGGTGCTCGATATTGCCAATTTCGGCAAATTGTTCCGCATCTCCTAAAGGAATGCCGGCTGATGGTCGATAAGCCCTTCGGGGGCAAAGTCCGCGACTGATGCGGATTTGCGGCGATTGGCCGGGATGGAATCAGGTTTTACCTTGCAATGAAACTGTGTATGCTTGAATTACCGTTGCCGGAAGAGGCTTGCCGCGGGTTCGGCGTGTCGGGAAGAGGGGTGTGGAATGTCTGATCTGCTCAAGAACATCGACGCGAGAACCAAGCTTGCGGGGACCAACAAGCTCGAAATCCTGCTTTTCTTCCTGGGCGAGGATCAGCGCACCGGTCGCCGCGAAACCTACGGTATCAACGTCTTCAAGGTGCGCGAAGTGATGCGTACTCCGCCCATTACGGCGGCCCCCGACATGCCCTCGTCGGTTGAAGGCATGGTCAGCCTGCGGGGCGTTCTCGTTCCGGTCATTGATCTGGCCAGGTATTCCGGAATCACCGCGACCACACCCCGGGACATCATGATCGTCACCGAATATGCTGGGCACACCCAGGGGTTTCTGGTCGAGGGCGTCGATACCATCCTGCGCCTGGATTGGAGCAAGATGCGGGTGCCCCCCGAAATGCTCACCGCCCAGACCGGCGGTCTCGTCACCGCGGTGACCGAGCTCGACGACGGACGCCTGGTCATGATGATGGATGTCGAACGCATCCTCTCCGAAACAACCTCCTACGATGACGAGCTCATGTACCGCAGCGTGGTCCAGGTGAATCGGCCGGAGGCCACGGTTTTCTACTGCGACGATTCCAGTGTGGCGCGCAAGCAGATTGAACGTACCCTGGCTGTAATGGGGGTCAAATCGGTTTCCGCCATCAACGGGCGGCAAATGTGGGACGAACTGGAGAAAATGGCTGCTTACGCCCAATCCATAGGCAAGCCCGCCGCTGAGCTCATCAGCCTCGTCCTTACCGATATCGAAATGCCGGAAATGGATGGCTACATCCTCACCAAGCGCATGAAGTCCGACCCGCGCTTTGCCGGCATCCCCGTCATCATGCATTCCTCTCTTTCCGGCATGTCGAACCAGAAACTCGGCCAGTCGGTGGGGGTGGATGAATACGTGCCCAAGTTCGAGCCCCAGCGTCTGTCCGAGACGCTTTCTCGCCGCCTGATGGGCTCGGTTCCGGCCAAGGCCGCTTGACGCCGAAGGGAAGCCTCCATGGAAATGGTCGAAAACAAGAATCTGCTGGACAGCGTCGATGCCCGTACCCGGCTTGCCGGGTCCAACAAGATGGAAATCCTGCTCTTCTCCCTGGGCACCCGGGAGACTTTCGGGATCAACGTCTTCAAGGTGCGCGAGGTGGGGCGTACTCCCCACATCACCAAAACCCCCAATATGCCAAGGGGTGTCGAGGGGCTCATCTCGCTGCGCGGCAACGTTATTCCGGTGCTCTCCCTGGCACCTTTCCTTCAACTGGAGGGGCGTCCGCCCGGCTTGGGCAAGACCATGATGGTGGCCGAGTACTCCAAGCGGACTCTGGGCTTCCTCGTACAGGACGTCGATCGCATCATTCGGGTGGACTGGGAACGGGTCAAGGCTCCCGAGAGCGTGCTCACCGCCAATCAGGGACTGATCACCGCGGTCATCGAGTTGGAGAGCGGCCACCTGGTCTCCATTCTCGACGTCGAGCAGATTCTGGCCAACGCTTTTGGTGAAGCGGTCATCATCGATATTCCCCCGGCCCGGGTCGACGAGGACACCAGCGTTTTCTTCGTGGACGACTCCATCGTGGCACGGCGCAAGATTACCGAGGTGCTGGAAAAACTGGGGGTGCGCCACAAACACGCCACCAACGGTGCCGAAGCCTGGACCCGCCTGCAGGCCATCGCGGCCCACGCCCATCAGACCGGCCGCCGCATGCGGGACGAAGTCAGGCTGGTGCTGGTCGATGCGGAAATGCCCGAAATGGACGGCTATGTCCTGACCAAGAACATCAAGAGCGACCCGCGTTTCGAGGGGGTGCCCATCGTCATGCACTCGTCGCTGTCCTCCGAGGCCAACAGGGCCATGGGCAAGTCCGTCGGCGTGGATGCCTACGTGGCCAAATTTGACGCCGAGGCCCTGGCCGATACCCTGAGACCCCTGCTTGAACGCTGAACCCTGGAGTATTGAATGTCCGCTGATCCCAAAATGAGATTTCTCGTGGTGGATGACTTTTCCACCATGCGCCGCATCGTGCGCAACCTTCTGAAGGAACTGGGCTACACCAACGTCGACGAGGCCGAAGACGGGGCAATCGCCCTACAAAAGCTTCAGGCCGGCGGCTTCGAGTTCGTGGTCACCGACTGGAACATGCCCAACATGGATGGCCTGACCTTGCTGCAGACCATCCGTTCGACTCCTAATCTGAAACACCTCCCTGTGCTGATGATCACGGCCGAGGCCAAGAAGGAAAACATCATCGCAGCAGCTCAGGCGGGAGCCAGTGGCTACATCGTCAAGCCCTTCACCGCTGGCACGCTGTCGGAAAAGCTGAACAAGATTTTTGAAAAGATGGGCCAGGGCTGAAAGGGTCCGACATGACCGCCAATAACGATTCCAACGAACTGGAAGCCCTGTTCGACAGCATCGCTTCCGATTTCCAGCAAGCGGCTCCGGTAGCCGCGCCTGCGCCTGCCCCCACGCCGGCACCGGTGCCTGCCGCCGCAGCTGTGGCAGCCGCTTCAGCCATCGGCGACAACGACGATTTGCAGTCGCTCTTCGACAGCGTGTCCAGCGAATATCACGCCGCCGCGACGCCCGAGCCGGAAGCGGCACCCGAGGCCCCCGCCGAGGGTGGATGGCCCCAGCAGGAGTCGGTGTTCAATCGCGTGGGCCACATGGCGCGGCAGTTGCACGATACCCTGCGGGAACTCGGCTACGAGAAGCTGCTGGAGCAGACTGTGAATGCCAACGTGGATGCCCAGGATCGTCTGGCCTACGTGGCCAACCTGACCGAGCAGGCCGCCTGTCGCGTGCTTAACGCCACCGATGTCGCCGGCCCCCTCGTGGATGAAATCGAGAACGGTGCCCGGGACTTGGGCGCCCGCTGGGACAAGGTCTTCGCCAACCAGTTGGGGGTCGAGGAATTCAAGGTGCTGGCTGCCGAGACGCGGGCCTTCCTGAACCAGAAGGTGCCGGAGAAGACCAAGGCGACCCACGCCCAGTTGACCGAAATCATGATGGCCCAGGATTTCCAAGATCTCACGGGGCAAGTCATCAAGAAGATCGTCAATCTGTCCCAGGTACTCGAACAGAGCATGATGGGCCTGCTGATCGAAGTGGTGCCCGAGCAGAAACGTACGGAAGAAGTAAACAGCCTGATGAACGGCCCGGTGATCTCCGCCGAAGGGCGTACCGACGTCGTCGTCGACCAGGGGCAGGTGGACGACCTGCTCGACAGTCTCGGATTCTGAGGAGAGGGCCATGAGCGACTTTGGCGGCATGGAGGATCTGCTGCAGGATTTCCTGCAGGAAGCCCACGACCTGTTGTCCGACGTGGATAACAAGCTCGTCGATCTGGAACGCATGCCCGACGATCGCGGGCTGTTGAACGACATCTTCCGCGGCTTCCACACCATCAAGGGGGGAGCCGGGTTCCTGAACGCCACTGAGTTGGTCACGCTCTGCCATCTCACCGAGAATCTTTTCGACCGCTTGCGCAACGCCGAGCTTCACCTCAGCCCGGAGCTGATGGATACCATCATGGCGGCGACCAAGGGGGTGCGGGAGATGTTCGGCGAGCTTTCCCAGGCGGTCCAGCCCCAAGCCGCCGACCCGGAAGTCCTCGCGGCGCTTCATGCCGCTCTGGGCGAAGGGGCGGCAGGGCATGCGCCAACTGCGGCGCCTCCGCCCCCGGCGGCTGCGCCGGCAGCCCCCGCCGCCGCTGCACCGGCCGCCGCGGGGGGGCCGGACTGGAACGCTCTGCATGCCGCTGCGGCTGGCCAACCCGGCACCGCACCGGCGGCCCCGGGGCCGGCCTCGGCGCCAGCCGCTGCATCGGCAGAAATGATCGTCCAGCCTGCCGGAACACCGGCACCCGCGGCAGCGTCCGCCGCAGCGCCTTCGCCCTATGGCCGGCGTTCGACGGACAAGCCGGGTGCCAGCTCCGTCGGCCGCCGCACCGAAGAGCGTGCCCGGGAAAACACCATTCGGGTCGATACGGCCCGCCTCGACCAGGTACTCAACCTCTCCGGCGAAATCGGGCTGACCAAGAACCGTCTCACCAGCCTGCGGGCCGACATCCTGGCCGGCAAGAGTGATTCCGAAACCCTGCACGCCCTCGATCAGGCCGTGAGCCAGCTCGATCTCCTGGTCTCGGACCTGCAGAACTCGGTCATGAAGACCCGCATGCAGCCCATTGGCCGCCTGTTCCAGAAATATCCCCGCATCGCCCGGGATCTGGCACGGCAACTGGGCAAGGACGTCGAACTCGTGTTGGCGGGGGAGGAGACCGAGGTCGACAAGACCATGATCGAGGATTTGGCCGATCCCCTCATTCACCTGATCCGCAACGCCGTCGATCACGGCGTCGAAATTCCTCCGGAGCGCAAGGCGGCCGGCAAGCCGGAGAAGAGTCTGGTGCGACTGGAGGCTCGCCAGGAGGGCGACCACATCGTCCTCATCATTGCCGACGACGGCAAGGGCATGAGCGCTGAGCGCATCCGCGCCAAGGCCGTGGAAAAGGGGCTGATCTCGGAAGAGGAAGCCAATACCCTCGACGAACGCCAGAGTCTCAATCTCATCTTCCTGCCCGGTTTTTCGACCAAGACCCAGATTTCCGACGTCTCGGGACGCGGGGTCGGCATGGACGTGGTCAAGACCAATATCCAGAAGCTCAACGGCTCCATTGACATTCGCTCCGAGCCGGGCAAGGGATCAGTTTTCGTCATTTCCCTGCCGCTGACGCTGGCCATCCTGCCGGTGCTGCTGGTGCTCCTCGGGGACCAGCCATTCGCATTGCCGCTGTCCCTGGTGCGCGAAATCCTGCCCATCGAGTACGACAAGATTCAGGAAGTGGGCGGCAAGGAAACCCTGGTGGTGCGTGGCGAGGTTCTGCCCGTCATCTCCCTGGCACGCCTATTGGGCTGGCCCCTGGATCGCCACCCCGAGTACGGGGTCTTCATGCAGACTGCGGAGCGCAGCTTCATTCTAGGAGTCGACAGCTTTGCAGGGCGAGACGACGCGGTCATCAAGTCCCTGGAAGACTTCCGTCCGCGGGGCGTGGCCGGCGTCACCACCCTGTCCAATGGCCAGATCGTCCTCATCCTGGATATGAAGGAATTGCTCAGTGACCTCGGGCAGCATCCGGACGTCGACCGTGGCATGAGGGCCCTGCAATTGGCTTGATTCACCTTTGAGGTCAACGGCTTAACGGGGGCTTCGGCCCCCGTTCTCATTTAGGGGTTTACCGTCCTGTCATGGACTTACCGGTGGCATCCTCGAAACCAATTAAAAAATAACGGCTACCTATTTAATTTTCTTGAATTTTTCCTATAATAGCCGCAAGCAACCTGCGAAGCGGCCATGGCGGAAGAGAGCGACCTCGACAGAACAGAAGCGCCCACGGGCAGGCGACTCGAGCAAGCCCGCGAGCAGGGTCAGGTCCCCCATTCCCGCGAACTCGGCACCTTTCTGACCCTCATCGTTTCCGCATCAGCCCTTTGGCTGGCCGGCGGCTGGTTCGCCCAAGGCGCCCTGGCGCTCACCCGCAAGGGGCTTGCGCTCGACTCCGGCAGCCTGAAGGAGCCCGGTCAGATGCTGGTGCGTTTTGCCGATATTGGCGGCGATGCCGTGCTGCTCATGGCGCCGCTCCTCGCCCTCCTGGTCCTGGCCGCACTCCTTCCTCCCTTCTTTCTCAATGCCTGGGTTTTTGCGCCCAAGGCACTGGCCCCGGACCTGAAGCGGCTCAATCCCCTCACCGGTTTCGGCCGTATGTTCTCGTGGCACAGTCTGGCCGAACTGACCAAGGCCATCCTGAAGGCGCTCCTGGTGGGAGGGGTCGCGGCACTGCTGCTGTGGCATACCCAGGATGAAATCTTCGGTCTGGTGGGGGAGCCCATCGAGCAGGGCGTGGGGCATGCCGGCCACCTCGTTGTTTTTTCCTTCCTGGTTCTGGTTGGCATTCTGGCCCTGGTGGTCGTGGCCGACGTGCCCTTCCAACTCTGGCAATACTTCGATCGCCTGAAGATGACCCGCGACGAGGTGCGCCAGGAAATGAAGGAAATGCTTGGCGACCCCCAGGTCAAGGGGCGTATCCGCAGCCTCCAGATGCAGGCGGCCCGCAAGCGCATGATGGCGGCGGTTCCCAAGGCCGACGTGGTGGTGACCAACCCTACCCACTATGCCGTGGCCCTGGCCTACCAGGAAGGCATGGCGGCCCCCCGGGTGGTCGCCAAGGGCACGGGCGAAATCGCCCGGCGCATGCGCGAGATCGCTGCGGCCCACGCCGTCCCCTTGCTCGAAGCGCCCCCCTTGGCCCGGGCCTTGTACAAGCATGTGAATCTGGATGCCGAAATCCCCGGCAAGCTCTACGCGGCGGTGGCTGAAGTGCTCGCCTACGTCTACCAACTCTCCCAGTGGAAGGTGCGCGGTGGACAGATTCCCGTGCCTCCCCAGGATTTGCCCGTTCCCGCTGAACTCGTGCCGGAGGCCAACTAAATGGCCAGTGCAACCCTGAGCGTGCAGAACCTGCTGGGCCGATTCAACCTCACCCAGCTTGCCGCGCCGGTGCTCGTTCTGCTCATCCTGGCGATGATGGTCCTGCCCCTGCCGGCCTTCCTGCTGGACGTGCTGTTCACCTTCAATATCGCCCTGTCGGTCCTGGTGCTCCTGGTGGCCGTCAACACGCGCAAGACCCTGGATTTTTCGGTCTTTCCCACCGTGCTGCTGGTGACGACCTTGCTTCGCCTGTCCCTCAACGTTGCCTCCACGCGCATCGTCATGCTCGAGGGCCACACCGGCCCCGATGCGGCCGGCAAGGTCATCGAAGCCTTTGGTCACTTCCTGGTGGGCGGCAATTTCGCGGTCGGGATCATCGTCTTCTTCATCCTGGTGGTCATCAACTTCGTCGTGATCACCAAGGGCGCCGGGCGGGTGGCGGAGGTTTCGGCCCGCTTCACCCTGGACGCCATGCCGGGCAAGCAGATGGCCATCGACGCAGACCTCAACGCCGGGCTCATCGGTGAGGAGGAGGCCCGCCGCCGGCGCACCGACATTGCGCGGGAGGCCGAATTCTTCGGTTCCATGGACGGTGCTTCCAAGTTCGTGCGGGGTGACGCCATCGCGGGCATCGTCATCATGCTCATCAACGTCGTCGGCGGGCTGATCGTCGGCGTCTTCCAGCACAACATGGAAGTGGCCCTCGCGGCGCGCAACTATACCCTGCTGACCATCGGCGATGGTTTGGTGGCCCAGGTTCCCGGGCTCATCATTTCCATCGCGGCCGGCATGGTGGTGACTCGGGTGTCGGACGACAGGGACGTGGGCCAACAGTTCCTCGGGCAAATGTTCCGCAATTGGCGAGTCATGGCCCTCACGGCCGGTATCGTCGGCTTGCTGGGACTCATCCCGGGCATGCCCAACATGGTCTTCCTCCTCATGGCCGCTGTCCTGGGCTGGGCCACCTGGAAGATGATGGATGCCGAGGCCAAGGCCACCCCCGCGCCAGTGGCCGTCGCCCCGGCACCGGCACCCGAGGTACAGGAAGCCAGTTGGGCCGACGTCGCCCCCCTCGACGTACTCGGTCTGGAAGTGGGTTACCGCCTTATACCCCTGGTGGACAAGGCCCAGGATGGCGAACTGCTGCGACGCATCCGGGGCATTCGCAAGAAATTTGCCCAGGAAGTCGGCTTCTTGGTGTCGCCGGTCCATATCCGCGACAACCTGGAACTCAAGCCCAACGCCTACCGCATCCTCCTGAAGGGCGTCGAAGTGGGCCGGGGCGAGGCCTTTCCCGGACAGTATCTGGCCATCAACCCCGGAAGGGTTGCCGGGACGGTCCCCGGAACCGCCACCACCGATCCCGCCTTCGGTCTTCCCGCCGTGTGGATCAACGCCGGCGAGCGGGAGCAGGCCCAGGCCCTGGGTTACACCGTGGTCGATTCCTCCACCGTGGTCGCCACCCATCTCAATCACCTGATCCTCACCCACGCCGCGGAGCTTCTGGGTCGCCAGGAAGTGCAGCAACTGCTCGATCACCTGGGCAAGGAGATGCCCAAACTGGTCGACGATCTAGTCCCCAAGATCCTTCCCCTGGGCGTCCTGCAGAAGGTTCTGCAAAACCTGCTGGAAGAGGGCGTGCATATCCGCGACGTGCGTTCCATTATCGAGACCCTGGCCGATGCGGCGCACCGTACCCAGAACGCCGACGATTTGACGGTCCAGGTGCGCACGGCTCTCGGTCGCGCCATTGTCCAGCAACTCTTCCCGGGGACCGGGGAAGTGCAGGTCATGACCCTGGACCCGGCCCTGGAGCGGCTCCTCGCCCAGGCAGTGGCGGGCGGTGGCGACAACGCCAGCTTCGAGCCGGGGCTGGCCGATACCCTGGTGCGGGAGACGATGCAGTCGGCCCGCCGCCAGGAGGAACTGGGGCTGGCCGCCGTCCTCATCGTCCCCGCCAGCCTGCGCCTGCTGTTGTCGCGTTTCCTGCGCCGCTCGGTGCCGCAGCTCAAGGTTCTGGCCCATAACGAAATTCCCGAAACCCGCATCATCAAGGTGACCTCGATCATCGGAGGCAGAGCATGAACGTCAGAAAATTCATCGCCGCCAACGCCCGCGAAGCGTTGAAAAAAGTGAAGGAGACCCTCGGCAACGACGCCATCATCCTCTCCAACCGGAGCATTCCAGGGGGCGTCGAGATCATGGCCGTGGCCTCCCGAGACATGGCGATGATCGTGCCCGCCGTCGGCAGTGACCGTCCTGCCGTCGAGCGGCCCCCGCTCCAGGAGGGCGAGGACTATCGCGTCAGCCTGAGCAGCGCGCCCCGGCCAGCCCCGGTCCGCGCCCCGGCTCCCGCTGCCGAGCCGGCGCCGGTGCGCGAGCCCGCGCTGACCATGCCGGTAGTCAATGCCGGCATCCCAAGGAGCGGTGCCCTGCGCCAGTTCGAGACCCCGCGGCCGGCCATGGCACCGGTGCCGGAAGCGCCCCGGGCGCCCGAACCCCGGCGGGAGGCGGAAGTCGTCCCGGCCGAGGTCATGGACGAAATCCGTTCCCTGCGGCGCATCGTCGAACAACATCTGGCGGGCTTCACCTGGAACGAGACATCCCGCTCGGCGCCCGCTAAGGCCGAGGCGTTGCGCCAACTGCTCGACGCGGGCTTCTCTCCCCAGTTTGCCCGCGACGTGCTCACCGGCCTACCCGCCGACTTCGACGCCGGCCAGGCCATGGCCTGGGTCAAGGGCGCCGCCGACCGCAGCCTGATTACCGTGGGGAGTGAAGACGACATCGTGGACCGTGGCGGCGTGTATGCCCTGGTCGGCCCCACCGGGGTCGGCAAGACCACCACCACCGCCAAGCTCGCTGCTCGCTGCGTCATGCGGCACGGCCCCAACAAGGTGGCCCTGGTGACCACCGATGGCTACCGTATCGGCGCCCACGAGCAATTGCGCATCTACGGCCGCATCCTCGGCGTTTCGGTTCATTTGGTGAAGGATGCCTCCGAACTCGCCCAGACCCTGGCCGAACTCGCCCACAAGCACATGGTGCTCATCGACACCATGGGCATGAGCCAGAAGGACCGCCTCGTCCCCGAATTGACCGGAATGCTGGCCGGATGCCGAGTGCAGCGCCTGCTTCTCCTGTCCTCCACCTCCCGTGGCGACACCCTGGACGACGTGGTGCGCGCTTACCAGGGAGAGGGGCTGGCGGGTTGCATCCTGACTAAGGTCGACGAGGCGGCCAGTCTGGCCACCGCGCTCGACGTCATCATGCGGCATCGCCTGCGCCTTCTGTACGTTTCCAATGGCCAGCGGGTTCCCGAAGACATCCATCTGCCCAATCGCACCTATCTCCTGCACCGTGCCTTCAAGGATATCCCCGCCGAATCACCCCATCGTCTGGCGGGCAGCGAACCGGCCATGCTCATGGCCAGCGCCGGCCTTTCTGCGGCGGGGGGTGCCCGTGGCTGATTTCCGCAGCGACCAGGCTGCCGGCCTGCGGCGGCTTTTCGGTGGCGGGCATTTGCAGGTGGTGAGCTTTGCCGCCGGTTGCTCCGGGGTGGGTAAGACCGCTGCCGTTGCCAATCTGGGCGTCGCTCTGGCCCGCCAGGGGCGTGAGGTACTGCTCATCGACGAAGCCTCGGGCGGCGACGATCTGGCTGCTGCGTTCGGCCTGCTCGCCCCCTGGGATCTCCTGCACGTCGTGCAGAGGGAGTGCAGCCTGGAGCAGGTCCTCGTGCGTCCGCAGCCCGGCCTGCACATTCTTCCTGCCTCCCGGGCGGCCCAGAAACTGGGCGCCCTCAATGGCACCCAGCAGAACATCCTCCTGGAGGCCGTGGCGGGGCTGGCCCGCCCCATCGACGTCATCCTGATCGACGCCGGTGTCGGCCACCGCCAGGGGTTCTCGCCCCTGGGCCTGATCGCCCAGGAAACGGTCTTCGTCCTCTCCGGCAACAGCGCCTCGATCACCGAAGCCTATACCGCCATCAAAAAGCTCAGTCAGGTCCACGGGCGGAGGAACTTCCGCATCCTGATCAACAAAGTGCGTTGCGAAGCCGATGCCCGGGCCATTTTCGATAATATGGCCCACGTCGCCGCGCAGCGCGGCATCGCCCGCCTGGAGTACGTCGCTTCGGTGCCGCTGGACGAGGCCATGCGCCAGACTGGCCAACTCTGTCGCCCGGTGGTTTCCGCGGCTCCCGAGTCGGTTGCCGCCGAAGCCTTCCGGGACATCGCGGCTGCCATGGCCGACTGGGCACGGCAGGAGGCCGAGGCGGGCGGTGTCGAACACTTCATGCAGCAACTGCTACACTTGAGCCAACGCATCCCGACCACCCATCCCCGAATCTGATGTACACCGCCGCTGGTCAGCCGGAGAGAGAACAGCTGGTTCAGCGCTTCGTTCCGCTGGTGAAGCGCATCGCCTATCACCTGATGGCGCGGCTCCCCTCCAACGTCCTCTTTGACGATCTCGTCCAGAACGGCATGATCGGGCTTCTGGACGCCATAGGCCGCTTCGAGGAGGGCTTCGGTGCGCAGTTCGAGACCTACGCCACCCAGCGCATCCGGGGCGCCATGCTCGACGGCCTGCGTGAAAACGACTGGCTGCCCCGCCACATCCGACGCGAACTGCGGCGCATCGAAAGCACCATCCACGCCCTGGAGCAAGCCCAGGGACGTGCGCCCTCGGAACGGGAACTGGCCGATTCCCTCGGCATGAGCCTTGCCGATTACCAGAAGACCCTGCTCGACGCCCGGGGCCATCAGCTCGTCTATTTCGAAGACTTCGCCGGCGAAGGCGACGAGGATTTCCTCGAACGCCATTTCACCGACGACAAGGCCGATCCGGCCCGCCTGATCGAGGAATACAACTTGCGCGAAGTCCTGGTGGCGGCCATCGACCGCCTACCGGAGCGGGAGCGCATGGTCATGGCGCTCTACTACGAGCAGGAACTCAATCTCAGGGAAATCGGCGAGGTCATGGACGTCACCGAATCCCGCGTCTGCCAGCTCCACAGCCAGGCCATCGCCCGTCTGCGCAGCCAGGTGCTGGGCGAACTGAAGCCACCGGCCAAGCCGCGACGGGAGAAGGCCCGTGGATAAGATCAGCATCGCCGGCCTGGCCATAGGCCTTGTCGCCATCGTCGGAGGACAGATTCTGGAGGGCGGCCATCTCACCTCCCTGGTGCAGCCCACTGCCCTGCTCATCGTGCTGGGCGGCACCCTGGGGGCGGTGCTCCTGCAAAGCCCCTTCCATGTGTTTCGCCGCGGCATCCAGATGGCCCGCTGGATCTGGGTTCCCCCGCTCATCGAGCAGAAACGCCTTATCGACCAGATCGGCAGCTGGAGCCAGGTTTCCCGCCGTGAGGGGCTCCTGGCCCTGGAAAACTTCATCCCCCAAATCAAGGATCCCTTTGCCAAGAAGGGCCTCCAGATGCTGGTGGACGGCGCCGACCCGGAGCGCCTGCGGGAATTGCTCGAAGTCGAGATCGATGCCTTCGAGGAAGAGATGAAGCAATCCGCCCGCATCTGGGAAGCCGCCGGGGGCTATTCGCCCACCATCGGCATTCTCGGCGCGGTGATGGGTCTCATCCACGTCATGGAAAACCTGACCGACCCCTCCAAGCTCGGCGCCGGAATCGCGGTCGCCTTCGTCGCGACCATCTACGGCGTGGGCCTCGCCAACCTCATCTATCTGCCTATCGCCGGCAAGCTCAAGTACTACATCGGCCGCATGGTCACCGTCCGGGAAATGCTGGTGGACGGCCTGATTGGCATCGCGGTCGGCGACAACCCCCGCATCATCGAGGCTAGGCTCAAGGGCTACCTTGTCTGATGGCGCGTCGCAGACACAGGGAAGAGGAGCACCCCAACCACGAACGCTGGCTGGTGTCCTACGCCGATTTCATCACCCTCTTGTTCGCCTTCTTCGTCGTCATGTACGCCCTCTCGTCAATTAACGAGGGCAAGTACAAGGTGCTGTCCAATTCGCTGACCAACGCCTTTCGCAACGTCACCGGGCAGGCGGGCGGCCAACCCCTGACCTTGACGCCGGGGGCGCCGGTCCTGCCTCCCAAGCCGGTGGTCAAGGTGGACCGGCAGGCCGAGCAGAAAAAGGTCGAGCGGGAAAAAATGAAGAACGTGGCCAAGGACATCATGGAAGCCCTGCAACCCTTGGTTGCCGCCGGCAAGGTGCGCCTCCTGGAGACCAGCCGCGGCGTGACCATCGAAATCAACGACAGCGTGCTCTTTGCCGCCGGTCAGGCGCGGCTCCAGGCCCCTTCGGTGAGCGCCCTGGGCGCCATCGCCCAGGTTCTCGCCGCTACGGACTTCCCCATCACCATCGAAGGCCACACCGACAATGTTCCCATCGCGACGCCGCAGTTCCCTTCCAACTGGGAGCTTTCGGCCCTGCGCGCCACCACGGTGCTGCGCCTGTTCAACGATTCGGGAGTGGGGGCGGAGCGCCTGACCGCCATCGGTTACGGCGAAACCCGGCCCCTGGAAACCAATACCACGCCGGAAGGCCGGGGTCGAAACCGGCGGGTGAGCATCCTGATCGACTCCAATCGCCCGGAAGAACCCACCGAAGTCGCTGAGGGCGCGGCAGGTCCGGCTACGCAGAATCGATAATGCGGCTGCCCGTGCCGAGGGCGGACTGGCCGTCGCGGCCATAAAGGCCGGCAGCCGGGGACTCGGCAGAGAGAATGGCCAGGGCCTGATGGGTCGTGTGCAGGCGCTGGGCGATCAACTGGCCGTTCAGAGCGTTGGCCGTTTGCGCTTCTTCCGCCCGGGCGATCAGCGCCTGCCAGGCCTGGCGCGAAACTTCATCCTCCGGGTGCCGGGCCAGCCAGGCCTCCATACCCCGCCGGCCGGCATCGGTGTCCTGGGCCGAAAGCCAGACTTCACGCGCGGACGAGGCGGCATTCAGATCCCGGGCCAGTTCCGCCTTTACCTGGACCAAGACATCCAGACCTTCCGTCGCCCCTCGGCGCAGGAGGGCCTGTTCTTCGAGAAGTGCGGCAAGAAAGCGCTCTACGAGCGCCAGTTCCCGCCCGATGATGGCGGCGGGGGAGGACATCAGGCCTTGCGCTGGCCTTGCAACAACTCGCGTGCCGTCGCGATCAGGCGATCGGCGATGACGCCGGAGTCGATGGTGAATCGCCCTTCGCTGATGGCCTGGCGGATTTCGGCTACCCGGGCGGCGTTGATGGGCGGCGTATCGTCGCCGCCGGCCAGGTCGGCCGCCAGCGTGCTCAGGTGGACGTCGGCAGCGGCGGCGCCCGAGGTGGCGGCGGGCTTCGGAGCGTTGGTCCGGGCGGTGGTCTGGGGCGTAGCGGGCTTCAGGGTGTTGTCGATTTTCACGGAGTCACCTACAAGAAACTTTTTCGATTCACACGGATTATCGGCCCAATCCGGGAAGACTTGAGTCAAAAATTTACCTCAACGTTGCCTTCGCCCGTCGCCGTGCCCGAGACCATCCGCCGTTCCGATAGTCGTACCCGGACCATCTGGCCTTCCGCGGCGTCGTTCAATGCGCGCCCCTCGGCGCTCACGGCAAAGCCGGAACCTCTTGAAACGACCCTGACCGACTGCCCCTGACGGATGACCAGGGGAGCCAGCAGCTGCTGGGCGCGCAGGGGTTGACCGGCGGCCAGGGCGTTGCGCAGGGTCTTGCCCACGACCGCGGCCGGGTCGGTGACGGTGCCTGTGGGCAGGCTGTCGAGTTCCCCTTCGCTGGAGACCAGATCCTCGGCCTGGATAAGGTGACCGGCAGGCAGGGCGCGCCCGGTACTCACATAGGATCCCGTGACCCGCACATGGACGGGAATGAGGACGTTCCAGGCCCGCGGCGCAGTGCAGCGCACGCCGACCTGGGTCTTGCCCATGGGGCGGGCGCCCGGCGGGGTATAGGCCTGCGGCGCTGGACAGGGGGGCAGTCGGGTGCGGGGGTCGAGGCGACCCATCTCGAGGGTCACCCGGCCCGGCAGGGCACGGCTTTGCTCCCGCGCGTGGCGTTCGGCCAGGGCGACGATGGGATCTTCCTCGCTTGCCGAGGCGACCGGGGAGAGGGTGCAGCACGAGGCAAAGAGTAGGAGCAGTGCTTGGGGACGGGGGAGCATGGCCTTGCCATTGTGCCCAAGGGGGCGGCAAGGCGGAATAGCGGCAGCGGCAAGTTTTGCCGATCCTTGCCGAGACGGAACTCTTGTGCCGCTTCCAAGACGGCTCTGGGGCGGGGTTTTCGCGGTTTGCAGCACTTGGCACGCTTCCTGCAAAAGGGCTGGCGGAACGTCTTTTGGAAAAGCCCATGCAAAGCATCTCCGCCAGCCTGGAATCCTTGCGCACCGCCATCGGGCTGCGCGCCGAGCGCCATCAGGTGCTCGCCGCCAATATCGCCAACGCCGATACGCCCAATTACAAGGCCCGGGATTTCGATTTTCGCTCGGCCATGGCCCAGGCCATGAGCGGGCGCGGCCTGGGCGACCTGACCCTTAGCCGCAGCTCGGATCGACATCTGGAGGGCGGATCTGCCGCGGGTTCGGTTTCCCTGGCCTACCGCAAGGAAACCCAGTCCGCCGTGGACGGCAATACGGTGGATATGGACGTGGAGCGCGCGCAGATGGCCGAGAACGCCCTGCAATACGACATCCTGGCCCGCCTGGTGGGCGACCGCCTGCAAGGCCTCAAAGCCGCCCTCAGTACCCAATCCTGACGCCCGGAGCCCATCCCATGAGCCTGTTCAACGTCTTTCACATCTCCTCTAGCGCCATGACCGCCCAGTCCATGCGTCTCAACGCCGTGGCGTCCAACTTGGCCAACGCCGACAGCATCGTGTCTTCCGACGGCCGGCCCTACCGGGCGAAGCAGGTGGTCTTCGAGGCCGTTCCCGTGGCCGGCGCCAGCGATGGCGCCCGGGGGGTGCGGGTGCG
Organism: Dechloromonas sp.; assembly: GCA_016790965.1. GTDB lineage: Bacteria > Pseudomonadota > Gammaproteobacteria > Burkholderiales > Rhodocyclaceae > SSSZ01. The sequence continues at coordinate 30,417 of JAEUNZ010000013.1, read as the reverse complement.
CCAGGTGGTCGAGGACGCCGCGCCTCCCCGCATGGTGTACGACCCCAAGAATCCCGCCGCCGACGAGAAAGGCTACGTCGCCTTCCCCAATGTGAATGTGGTCGAGGAAATGACCAACATGATCTCCGCCTCGCGCTCCTACCAGAGCAACGTCGAAGTCATGAACACCGCCAAGAACATGATGATGCGCACTCTGCAGATCGGCCAGTAGGAGGACTGAACCATGGCAACGACCACATCCACCAGCGGTACCGGATCGGCGGCGGATATCTTCGCCGCCCTCAACGGCACCTCGAGCACCACCAAGAGCAAGTCCACCACCGAGGCCATGGAGGATCGCTTCCTCACCTTGCTGATGACGCAGATCAAGAACCAGGATCCGCTCAATCCGCTGGACAACGCCCAGGTCACCACCCAGCTTGCCCAGATCAACACGGTCAATGGCATCGAAAGGCTCAACGCCACCCTGACCAAGCTGCTCGACGGCTACAACAACGCCCAGGCCATGCAGGCGGCGGGCATCATCGGCAAGACCGTCCTGGTGCCGGGCAAGAATCTCACCCTGTCCGAGGGGGTCGCTGCTGCGGGCTTCAAGCTCGACCAGGCGGTGGATAACGTGCAGGTCCAGGTTTTCGACAAGTCCGGCAACCTCGTGCGCACCGCCAACCTGGGCGAATACGAAGCCGGCACCGCCACCTTCCTGTGGGACGGCAAGAACAACGCCGGCAACAAGGTTCCCGACGGCAGCTACAGCTTCAAGGTGACGGCGACCCAGGACAGCAAGACGCTCACGCCCACCGCCCTTCAGTTGGGTCGGGTGGGTGCCGTGACGCGCAGCGGCGGTGGCTTCGTACTCGATCTCGGCAGTCTCGGCGACTTTGCCTTCAACGACGTGCAAGAAATTTACTGAGGGGATAGAACATGGCATTCCAACAAGGTCTGAGCGGGCTCAACACGGCGTCCAAAGCCATCGACGTCACCAGCAACAATATCGCCAATGCCAGCACGGTCGGCTACAAGGGCGCGGTTTCCCATTTTGCCGACGTCTATGCCAATTCCCTGGCCGGCAGCGGGGCCAGCCAGGTGGGCATCGGCGTCAGCCTGTCGGCGGTGCAGCAGCAATTCACCCAGGGCAACATCACCACCACCAACAATCCCCTGGATATCTCGATCAACGGCGCCGGCTTCTTCCGCATGGACAACAACGGCGCGGTGACCTATACCCGCAACGGACAGTTCCACCTGGACAAGAACGGCTACGTCATCAACGACCAGGGCATGCGCCTCACCGGATACCCGGCTCAGTCCGGCATCATCACCGCCTCCACGCCCGTCGCCCTGCAAATTTCGGCCTCGGACCTGGCGCCGGTGGCGACCGGCTCGAATACCAGTTCGACCTTCAACGGCGTCAAGGCCAACATCAACCTGGATTCCCGGGAAACGGTGCCCACCAGCGCCTGGGCCGACGGGCCCGGGGCCGGCACCGTCGCCGGCTGGACGCCGGACCCCCTGACCTACAACTTTTCCACCGCCCTGTCCGTGTACGACACCCTGGGCAACGCCCACACCCTGACCATGTATTTCCGCAAGGCGGCCACGGCCGGGGACTGGGAGGTCTACGCCAACGTCGATGGCACCACCAACCAGAACAGTGGGGCCACCGGCCCCCTGGGAACCCTGAACTTCAATACTTCCGGGCAACTCAACAGCGGCAACCCGGTGGCCATCTCCATCGACCTGAACAATGTGGGGACCAGCCTGGGCAATACCAACGGCGCCGCCACCCCCCTCGCCTTCAATATCGATTTCACCGGCAGCACGCAGTTCGGTAGCCCCTTCGGCACCAACCGCATCGAGCAGGATGGCTACACCGCGGGCCATCTGGTGGGGCTCTCGGTAGGCAACGATGGCGTCATCCAGGGCCGCTACAGCAACGGACAAACCTTCAACCAGGGGCAGGTGGTGCTGGCCAATTTCACCAATCCCAATGGCTTGCAGTCCCTGGGCAACAATCAATGGACGGAAACCTCCGATTCCGGGCCGGCCCTGGTGGGGGCGCCCAACACCTCCAGCCTGGGGGTGCTCAGTTCGGCGACGGTGGAAGAGTCCAACGTGGACCTCACGGCGGAACTGGTCAATCTGATCACCCAGCAGCGCAACTACCAGGCCAACGCCCAGTCGATCAAGACCCAGGACCAGATTCTCCAAACCCTGGTCAACCTGCGCTGATCGATTCTGAAAAGACGGGAGCGCCAGCATGGATCGCCTGATCTACACCGCGATGACCGGGGCCAAGCACACCTTCCTGCAACAGGCGGGCAATGCTCACAACCTGGCCAACGCCAGCACCATCGGTTTCAAGGCCCAGGAGCACCGCTTCCGCGCCGTACCGGTGCTGGGCGAAGGCGTGCCTACGCGGGCCTTCGTGGTGGACGCGACGGTGGCCGATGTTTTCGACGAAGGCCCCTTGATGTATACGGGCCGCAATCTCGACGTGGCGGTACGCGGCCGCGGCTGGATAGCCCTCCAGATGCCGGACGGCAGCGAGGCCTACACCCGGGCGGGCAGCCTGGACGTCAATGTGAATGGCCTGCTGCAAACCAAGGGGGGGCAGACCCTGGCCGGCGACGGCGGGCCCATCAACGTGCCGCCGGACAACGTGGTGGAAATTGCCCCCGACGGTACGGTCTCCGTGGTGCCCTCCTTCGGGACGCCCAACAGTTCCAACGCCGTGGGGCGCATCAAGCTGGTCAATCCGCCCGAGGCCGATCTGGTACGGGGGGACGACGGTTTTTTCCGCCTGCGGGGTGGCGGGGTGGCTCCGGCGGACGATCAGGTGCGTCTCAATTCCGGCGCCCTGGAAGGCAGCAACGTCAATGTGGTCGATGCCATGGTCAATCTCATCAGCCTGTCCCGCCAGTTCGAGATGCAGATCAAGATGATGCAGAACGCCGAAGGCAACGCCCAGCGCGCCGACCAGCTCCTTGCGCTGGCCGCCTGATCTCCCATAAGTAGCCAGTCAGATAGGTACAGCTATGTTCGGCCTGCCCCGCATCCCCGCTCGCTTTGTCGCTCATCCTCGCCATAGCTTCGGCTATGGCTGCGGTTCGCTTCGCGCGATCCGGACGCGGAGGCGCGCCAAGGCATCCACGCAAGCCTATCTGACTGACTACTAGGAAAACGCCATGATCCGCTCCCTCTGGATTGCCCGCACCGGTCTCGACGCCCAGCAGACCCAGCTCGACGTCATCGCCAACAACCTGGCCAACGTCAGCACCAACGGCTACAAGCGCGGCCGGGCCGTGTTCGAGGATCTGCTCTACCAGACCCTGCGCCAGCCCGGTGCCCAGTCCTCGCAACAGACCCAGATCCCCACCGGCCTGCAGATCGGCACGGGAGCCCGTCCGGTGGCGGTGGCCCGGGTATTCACCCAGGGCAATGTGCAAAAGACCGACAACTCCCTCGATATCGCTGTCCAGGGCAACGGATTTTTCCAGATCCTTCTGCCGGACGGCACCACGGGCTACACCCGGGACGGCTCCTTCCAGAAGGACAATCAGGGCCAGATCGTCACGGCCGACGGCTTTCCCCTGTCTCCGGCGATCACCATTCCTGCCGACGCGCTGTCTATGTCCATCGGGCAGGACGGCACGGTGACCGTCACCCAGACGGGCAGCGCTACTGCCACCCAGATCGGCTCCATCCAGCTGGCCACCTTCATCAACCCCGGGGGCCTGCAAAGCCTGGGGCAGAATCTGTTCCAGGAGACCGCCGCCAGTGGCGCCCCCACCCCCAACACCCCGGGGACCAACGGCGCCGGCATCGTCAGCCAGGGTTATGTGGAAACCTCCAACGTCAACGTGGCCGAGGAACTGGTGACCATGATCCAGACCCAGCGGGCCTACGAACTCAACAGCAAGGTGGTGTCCACATCCGATCAGATGCTGGCCCGCCTGACCCAACTGTGAGCAACACCATGAGAAGCCTCATTCCCCTTGGGCTCGCCGCGCTTCTCCTGGCCGCCTGTCAGACCGTACCGCCGACCAATGTCCATCAACCCATGACCACCAGGCCCGCAGACAGGCCGGCAACTGCGGCGGGGCGGGGCGCCATCTACCAAGCGGGTTACAGCCGGCCGCTCTTCGAGGATCACCGGGCCCGCTTCGTCGGCGACACCCTGACCGTCACGATCACCGAGAGCACCTCGGCGTCCACCACCTCCAACGCCAAGATCGACCGCAGCAGTTCCATGACGGCCGACGTGACGACGCTTGCGCGACTTCCGGGCAAGGGTCTGCGGGGCCTGGGTGTGGACGCGAGCAGCACGACCGCCTTCGAGGGCAAGGGCAACGCCGGCAACCGCAACCTGTTCAACGGCACCATGACCGCCACGGTCATCGAGGTCCTGCCCAACGGCAATCTGCTGGTTTCCGGCGAAAAGCAGGTCGCCATCGGCAAGGAGCAGGAATATGTGCGCGTTTCGGGCGTGGTCAATCCGGTGTTCATCGATTCCACCAACACCGTGCCCTCGTCCAAGATCGCCGACGCCCGCATCGAATACAAATCCGCCGGCCAGATCTCCGATTCGGAAACCATCGGCTGGCTGGCACGCTTCTTCCTTAGTGTTCTGCCGTTCTAGGAAAAATACGGCCGGAGGCGGTAAATGAAGACATCGAGCGGCAAATGGTTCCGGCAGGCGGCAATCCTCGCCGCCGGCTGCTGCACTCTCCTGGCGGGTACGGCCCAGGCCGAGCGCATCAAGGACCTGGCCAGCATACAGGGGGTGCGCAACAACCAGCTCATCGGCTACGGCATCGTGGTCGGCCTGGACGGCACCGGTGACCAGACCACCCAGACCCCATTCACCACCCAGGCCATCGCCAACATGCTGGCCCAGATGGGCATCACCCTGTCCGCCGACCAAGCCGCCAAGCTCCAGCTGAAAAACGCCGCGGCGGTCATGGTCACCACCAACCTGCCACCCTTTTCCAAGGCCGGGCAGGCGATGGACGTGACGGTATCCTCCCTGGGCAACGCCAAGAGCCTGCGGGGCGGCACCCTGCTGATGACCCCTATGAAAGGCGCTGATGGCCAGGTTTATGCCATCGCCCAGGGCAACGTCCTGGTGGGCGGCGCAGGCGCCTCGGCGGGGGGCGCCAAGGTCACCGTCAATCACCTCTCCGCGGGCCGCATCCCGGCCGGCGCGACGGTCGAGCGCGAAGTGCCGACGCCGGTGGGCAACGGCCCCTACATTCACTACGAACTGGCCAGCGCCGACTTCGGGACCGCGCAGAAAGTCGTCGAGGCCATCAATGCCGCCCTGGGTCGCAACGTGGCCCAGGCGGTGGATGGCCGCCAGATCCGGGTGCGGGCGCCGGACGAAGCCGACGCCCGGGTCGCCTTCCTGGGGCGGCTCGACAATCTGGAAGTCACGCCGGCGGTTTCCGCCGCCAAGGTCATCGTCAATCCCCGCACCGGCTCGGTGGTCATGAACCGGACCGTGACGCTGGAGAGCTGTGCCGTGGCCCACGGCAATCTGTCCGTCGTCGTCGGCGAACAGCCCGGAGGGCCGGCCCAGGCCCCCGCCACCGATATCCAGGTCAAGCAGGACAACGGCAGCCTGATGAGCGTCAAGGCCGGCGCCAACCTTGCCGAGGTGGTCAAGGCCCTCAACGCCCTAGGGGCGAATCCCCTCGACCTGCTGGCCATCCTTCAGGCCATGAAGGCCGCCGGCGCCCTGCGCGCCGAACTGGAGGTGATCTGATGCGGCGGTTTCCCACCGGGTTTCTCCCGGCCCATCCGTCGGCGACCGGTGGGAGGCCCTGAGAGCGCCATGGCGATCAAGATTCAGGACACCCCCAACCGGCTGGCGGTGGACGCCCGCGTCAGCCAGGACATCCGCGAGGCTCTGGCCCGGGACCCCCAGCAGGGATTGAAGGAAGCGGCGCGCCAGTTCGAGACCATGTTCCTGCAGATGGTCATGAAGAGCATGCGCGACGCCACGCCCCAGGACGGTCTGCTGGACAGCGACCAGACCCGTTTCTACACCGGGCTCCTGGACCAGCAGTTGGCGCAGAACCTCGCTTCCGGCAAAGGTCTCGGCTTCGCCAGATTGATCGAGGAGCAACTCGGCCAGTATCTGAAGAACGCCGGCGACGCTGGCGGCGCCCTGGGCCTTCCGGGGGCGGCAGCCTTGCCCTCCGGGTTGCCGGATTTGCGCCCCGGCGCCCTGGCGGGCCGCGGGGTGGGCTCTCCCGCTGCCGCCCCCGCCGCGGGCGCCCCGTCCGTGCCGGGGGAAGCCGCCGCCCCGGCCTCGGCGCGGGACTTCGTCAATCGCGTCTGGCCCCACGCCGTCGAAGCCAGCCGTTCCACCGGCATTCCTCCTCAGTTCCTGGTGGCCCACGCCGCCCTGGAAAGCGGTTGGGGCCGCAGCGAACCGCGGCGCTCCGACGGCGGCGGCAGCTACAACCTGTTCGGCATCAAGGCCGGCAGGAGCTGGACCGGGGCTACCGTCGAGGCCCAGACCACCGAGTACGTGGACGGCGTGCCGCAGCAGGTGAGCGAACGCTTCCGGGCCTACGGATCCTACGCGGAGGCCTTCCAGGATTACGCGGCGCTCTTGCGCAACAATCCCCGCTACGGCGGGGTCATCGGTTCCCAGGACGGGGCGGAATTCGCCCGCCGTCTGCAACAGGCCGGCTATGCCACCGACCCGGCCTATGCCGAAAAGCTTTCCCGCATCATCAGCGGCCCCACCCTGCGGCAGGCATTGATCGGCTAAACATTGGGCGGCGAGCGCCGTTAACCTCTTTAGCAGAGGACGAATATGAGCACAGGCATCTACAGCATCGGCGTATCGGGATTGGCGGCGGCCCAGATGGCGCTGCTGGTCACCGAACACAACATCACCAACGCCAATACCGACGGCTACAACCGTCAGCGCACCATCCAGACCACGAATACGCCCGTGATGACGGGAGCGGGTGCCTTGGGCCAGGGGGTGCGGGTGGTGACCGTGCAGCGTCTCTACAGCAGTTTTCTCACCAACCAGGTTAATTACGCCCAGACCAACGTGAGCCAACTGGGGACCTATCTGGACGAAATTGGTCAGATCGACGACATGTTGGCGGATGCCAACGCGGGCCTTTCGCCGGCCCTGCAGGATTTCTTTGCCGGCGTGCAGCAGATGGCGGCCAACCCCTCCCAGTTGCCGGCCCGCCAGACCATGGTGTCCACCGCCCAGACCCTGGTGGACCGCTTCCACACCCTGGAAAATCGGCTCGACCAGTTGAACGACGAGGTCAACGGGCGCATCCAGGCCGTGGTGACCGAGGTGAATGCCTACGCCAGCCAGATTGCCGATCTCAACCAGCGCATCATCATCGCCGAGGCCTCCTTCGGCCAGCCGGCCAACGACCTCCTCGACCAGCGGGACCAACTGGTGGCCGAACTCAACGAACGGGTCAAGGTCACCACCACCACCAACAGCGACGGCAGCTTCAACGTCTTCGTCGGTACCGGCCAGCAACTGGTCATCGGCACCCAGGCCATGAGCATGACTTCCCTGGCCTCCTCCGCCGACCCGAGCAAGATCGCGGTGGGGCTCCAGACCGCCGGGGGAACCCAGGAACTGGCCGAATTCCTGATTACCGGCGGCGAACTGTCCGGCCTGCTGAGCTTCCGCAGCGAGGCCCTCGATACGGCCTACAACCAGTTGGGGCGCATCGCCGCCTCCATGGCCCTCACCTTCAACGCCCAGCACGCCCTGGGGCGCGACCTGCTGGGCAATGTGAGCGGTTCCGGGCTGGTGGAGGATTTTTTCCTCATCGGCACGCCGGACGTGACGCCCAATACCAATAACACCGGCAGCGGCGCCATCAGCGCGAGCTTCGTCGACCCGGCCGCCGACAGCCGCTTTTCCCTCTCCTTCGCGGCCGGCACCTATACCCTGACCCGGGCGAGCGACGGCCAGTCCTGGTCCGATACCAGCCTCGCCACCCTGCAAACCACGGTCAACAGCGCCACCGGCAACGCTCTCGTTCTGCCCAACATCACGTCCGGCAGCGTCGATGTCACCGATGGCAGCCTGTTTACCCGCCTGACCGGCAGCGACTACAAGATCGCCTTCGGCGCCGGGGGGGCCTACACCATCACCCGCCTGTCGGACGGTACCGCGGTGGCGGCCGGCACCGGAATCGGAACCGTAGTGGTGGATGGCTTGTCCATCGACATCACCGCCGTGGGCGACGCCGGCGACAACTTCACCCTCCAGCCGACCCGCAGCATCGCCCGCAATATCGACGTGGACGCGCGCTTCGCCACCGATCCCCGCCTCGTCGCCGCAGCGGCGCCGGTGCGCAGCCAGGCGGCCCTCACCAATACGGGCACCCTCACCCTCAGCCAGGGCAGCGTCAGCACCGGCTACAGCCTCGCCAACCTGCCCCTGAGCCTCAGTGTCGATACCGGGGCCGGGACGCTGTCGGGCTTTCCCGTGGGGACGTCGGTGACGGTCTTCTACGCCGACGGAAGCTCGGACGTGACGACTGCCGGGAGCGTCAATCTGAGCAACGGCGGCAGCCCCATCGCCCGGGTGGGCTTCGACGGCCTCACCTTCACCCTGACCGGCACTCCGGGCAACGGCGACAGCTTCACCCTGGCCACCAACGCCGGTGGCGTGGACGACAACCGCAACGGCCTTCTGCTCGCAGCGCTCCAGACCCGCAATACCATGGCCGGCGGTTCGGCCACCTACCAGTCGGCCTATTCCCAGATGGTGGCCGACAACGGCATCCGCACCCGCCAGGCCCAGGTCAAGAACGACGCGCAGCAGGCACTGCTGGAGCAGTCCGAAGCGGCGCGCCAGGCCCTTTCCGGCGTCAATCTGGACGAAGAGGCCGCCAATCTCATCAAGTTCCAGCAGGCCTACCAGGCTTCCGCCAAGATGCTCGAAGTGGGCAGCCGCCTCTTCGACACCATCCTCCAATTGGGGTGAGTCATCATGCGTATCAGCACCTCCCAGATTTTCGACTCCGGCCTCCTGGGCATCCAGCGCAACCAGACCGAACTGGCGCGTTTCATGGAACAGCTTTCCACCGGGCGCAAGATTCTCACCCCCAAGGACGACCCCATCGGGGCCTCCGAGGCCCTGGAAGTCACCCAGGCCAAGCAAGTCAACGACCAGTACCTCACCAACCAGGCCGCTGCGAGCACGGCCCTCAAGGCGGTGGACAGCCAGATGGGCAACCTGGTGGGGGAACTGCAAAGCATCTTGGAAAAGGCTATCCAGGCCGGCAACAGCTCCTACAGTCCGGCCCAGAAGGGCATGATCGCCGAAGAGCTCAAGCAGCGCTTCCAGAACATCCTGACCGTTGCCAACGGGCGTGATGCCAGTGGGCTCTACATGTTCTCGGGCACCCGCACCCAGGTGCAGCCCTTCCAGGTGGTCGGCAGCGGCGGCACTTACAACCTGGGCAACCTCTACGCCAGCTACCAGGGCGACACCGGCCCGCGGGCGGTCCAGGCCAACTCGACCCAGACCATGAATACCGCCGTCGACGGGCAATCCCTCTTCATGCAGGTGCGGGACGGCACAGGCGCGGTGACCGGCCGCAGCCTCTTCGACTCGGTGCAGAACGTCATCGACATCCTGGACCCCAACAGCGGCGTCGCCTACACGGCCGCGGCGTACACCCAGGGGATCGACGATCTGCACGCCGCCATCGACCACGTTTCGCGCATCCGGGCCGACGTCGGCGCGCGCATGCAAGGCCTGCAATCGCTCAGCTCCCTTGGTGAAGACCAGAAATTCCAGTACCAGCAGCGCCTTTCAGATTTGCAGGACATCGACTACGCCGAGGCCATCTCCAATCTCACCCAGGAGCAATTGCAGCTTCAGGCGGCCCAGCTTTCCTTCAAGCAGATCAACCAGCTTTCCCTGTTCAACATCCTATGAGGCCTGCGCTAGCCCTCGCCTCGGCAGCACTGATCCTGGCCGGATGCTCCAGCGCCGGGTCCAATTCCAGCCCGCTCATTCCAGACAAGAAGCTTCTGCTCACGGCCAAGACGAGCCTTTCCCTCTCCCGCCTGGCGACCGGCGCCCTGATCGTGGGCGCCATCTACTTCATCTACGACCCCCTCGCACCCAACTGGGAAATCGAGGAAACCCGCGTGGACGAAGACACCTTCCGCCTCGCGCTGCGCATGAAGCGCTACCACACCGGAGGCGCCGGCGAATCCATCCAGGCCCTGCGCCGTCGCGCCGCCCAACTCCAGGGCGACCTGGGTTACGGCGGCTACCAGATCGTCGAGTACACCGAAGGCATAGACTCCCAGACCCTGGGAGCCCGCCGCGTCGCTGATGGCGTCATCCGCCTGGTGCAGCGGCGCGAAGCCGACTCCTTCCTGCAAAACGCAGCTCGTTGAGGCTGGCGGAGGGCTTGTGGAGTGCGCAGCCCTTGGGCATCGCATTCACCGCCGACCGGGAGGCTGAATCGCTCGATCAGCGCAGTCGTGCGAAGCCCAGCATGGAGGCGAGTCCCTGCTCGAAGAGGGTCTGGAGGGGCGCTGCCAGGTAGCTCAGGCTGGCCCCCAGGGCGATGAGGCCCACCGCCAGGGTGATGGGGAAGCCGACGGCGAAGATGTTCAGTTGTGGGGCGGCCCGGGTGAGCACGGCGAGGGCCAGGTTGGTGATGATGAGCGAGACCAGCACCGGCAGCGCGAGCAGCAGCCCGGCCGAAAACATGACGCTGCCCAGTTCGGCGAGGTTGCGCCAGCTCGTGGCGCCCAAGCCGGCGCCCACCGGCAGGGCGGTGAAGCTCTGGGCCAGGGTGGCGACGTAGAGCAGGGGACCGTTCAGGGCGAGGAAGACCAGGAGGGCCAGGAGATTCATGAATTCCGTCACCACCGGGGTCTGGCCGCTGGAAAGCGGGTCATAGAAGGTGGCGAAACCCAGGCCCATTTGCAGGCCGATGAATTCGCCAGCGATTTCCACCGCGCTGAACACGACCCGCATGGCGAAACCCATGCCTACGCCGATGAGAGCCTGTTCGATCAGGATGCCGAATCCGGTGCCGGAGGCCGGTGCCACGGCCGGCATGGGAGGCAGCATGGGGGCCAGGGCGACGGCGATGGCCAGGCCCAGGACCAGGCGGATGCGGCGCGGCACGCCGGCGCTGCCGAGCAGGGGCGCGAAGGCGAAGACGCCCAGGATGCGCGTCAGGGGATAAAGGAAAGCCGCCATCCAGGCGTCGAGTTGCGCGGAGGTGAGGGCGATCACGGGTTCAGGCTCGGAGCCAGCGCCGGCGCGTGCGGGATTGCGGAGGGCGGCGCGCCATGGTGGCCGTCAGCCGATGAGCTGGGGAATGCTGCTGAAGAGGCGCTGGATGTAGTCGATCAGGTATTGCAGCATCCAGGGGCCGAGGAGCAGGAGGGTCAGCAGCATGACCACCAGCTTGGGGACGAACTGCAGGGTGGCTTCGTTCAACTGGGTCGCCGCCTGGAAAATACTGATGATGAGGCCCACTACCAGGCCGGCGAGGAGCAGGGGCGCGGCGACCACCAGGGTCACTTCGATGGCCTGGCGGCCGATTTCCATGACCATGCCCGGCGTCATGGCGCGAAGCTCTGGACCAGGGAGCCGATGACCAGGTGCCAGCCATCCACCAGCACGAAGAGCATCAGCTTGAAGGGCAGGGCCACCAGGACCGGCGACATCATCATCATGCCCATGGACATGAGGACGCTGGCGACCACCAGGTCGATGACCAGGAAGGGGATGAAGATGACGAAACCGATCTGGAAGGCGGTCTTCAACTCGCTGATGACGAAGGCCGGCACCAGGACGCGCAGGGGCGTGTCGGAGGGCTTTTCGATGCGCTCGATCTTGGCCAGACCGGCAAAGAGGGCCAGGTCGGACTCCCGGGTCTGCTTCAGCATGAAGGCCTTGAGGGGGACCGAAGCCCGGTCGGCGGCTTCCAGGAAGGAAATGCGGTTTTCGCTCAGGGGCTGGTAAGCCTCGGTGTAAATGCGATCGGCCACCGGCGCCATGACGAAAAAGGTAAGGAACAGCGACAGCCCGACGATGACCTGGTTGGGGGGCGAAGTCTGGGTGCCCAGGGCGTGCCGCAGCAGGGAGAGGACGATGACGATGCGCGTGAAGCCGGTCATCATGAGCACGATGGCCGGAATGAAGGTCAGCGCCGTAAGGGTGAGCAGAGTCTGGATCGACAGGGTATAGGTCGTACCGCCGCCCGGGGAGGGGGTGCTGGTGACCGCGGGCAGCCCTCCCGCGGCCTGGGCGAGGGCGACGCCTGCCGGCAGCAGGCCGCCGAGCAGGACAAGGGCGCCGAGGAAGGTCTTCACCGGCCTAGCCACGGGGGCGCTCCACCCTGTCCTTCAGCCAACGGGCGAAGGGGCGCTCCGATGCGGCGCTGGAGGACGCAGGGGTCTCGCCCTTGGGCAGGGTATGCAGGGTGCGGATCTGGCCGGGAACGATGCCGATCACCAGCCAGGTGTCGCCCACCTCTACCAGGATCACTTTTTCCCTAGGGCCGAGGGAAAGCCCGCCGACGACCTTCATGCCCGCCGCGCCGAAGGCCCGTCCGCCGCCGATGCGTTGGGCGACCCAGGCCAGGGCGAGGAGCAGGAGGACGATGAGGCCTAGGGCCGCAAGGGCCTGGACGAAGGTTCCGGCACCGACGCCGGGGGCCGGGGCCTGCGCCTGGGCTGCCGCCGGCAGCGTCAGGGAGGCGAGAAAAAGGGAAACGAATAGGCGCCGCACCATCGACCTCGAAACGAATGACGCAATAGTGTAAAGCAAGCCTCGCCGCGGGCGGAGAGCGGCGTCATTTTCCGTCGCCGGCCCGGTCCGTCATGCGGTTAAACTGTCGCCCAACAGCGAGTTGTTCCCGCCGATCCGCAGCCTAGTGGTCTGCTTCGTCATTGGCGGGACAAAATGAAAGCGCCGGATTTGTGTCCCTGGCTAGGCGCGAACCGTAGCGATAGCCGAAGCTATCGCGACGATGAGTAACAACGCCAGGGGCGCAAAGACAAGCCTTCATGTTCAGCGAATTGCGAAGCAGACCACTTAGACCCCATGCACGAGCTTACCTACGACATTCCCGGCGCCCTCATCGCCCTGGCGCTCTTCGTCAGCATGGCGGCGGCGGTGGAAGTCGGCACCCGCCTGGGGCGCCGCGCCGCGGCTGGGGTGCAGGAAACCGTCCGCGAGCACGTCCGCTTCATCCAGGGCGCCACCCTCGGCATCCTGGCCATTGTGCTGGGATTCACCCTGTCACTGGCGCTGCAACGCTACGACAGCCGCAGTGAGGCCCTGGTCGCCGAGGCCAACGCCCTGGGAACCGCCTGGCTGCGCATCGGTCTGCTGCCGCCCGATCAGGCCCCGCACATGCGGCGGCTCCTGCACGCCTATGCCCAGACCCGGGTCGAGGCGGGGCGGGTCAGCCTGGACGACCACGGCGGGCGCCAGGCCCTGGCCGCCCGCACGTCGGCCGCGCGGGACGCGCTTTGGGAGGGGGTGCGCCAGGCGATCGCCGTCGATTCCCGGCCGGCCACCGGCGGGCTCTTCGTCCAGGCCATCAACGAAGCCTTCGATAATGCCGACACCCGCGAAGCCGCCCTCGACCGCCATGTGCCGGAGCCCATCCTGGATTTCCTTTTTGCCTGTCTGCTTTTCGCCGGGGGCATCGTCGGTTACGGCGCGGGTCTGGCCGGCCACCGGCTCTCCCTGGCGGGTTATCTGCTGGCCGGGATGATGGTGCTCCTCGTATTCCTCGTCCTCGACCTCGACCGGCCCCGCCGCGGCCTGGTCCAGGTCAGCCAGAAACCCCTGGTGGATCTCGTCGCCGCCTGGCCCGCCGCGCCGCGGTGAGCACGGGTCCGCGCCCCTCGCCCCCCGCTGCGCCCATGAGCCCGAATTCCCCGGTCGCCGTATTCGATTCCGGCCTGGGCGGCCTTACCGTCCTGCGGGCGCTGCGCGACCGGCTACCCCAGGAGGATTTCTTCTACTTCGCCGACACCCGCTTCCTGCCCTACGGCGACCGGCCCGAGGTCTTCCTGCGCGAGCGGGGCGTCCTCATCGCCCAGGGTCTGGTGCGGCGGGGGGCCAAGGCCCTGGTCATCGCCTGCAACACGGCCACCGCGGCGGCGGCGGAGGCCATCCGGGCTGCGACGCAACTCCCCGTGGTGGCCCTGGAGCCGGGCGTCAAGCCCGCCGCAGCCCTGACCCGCAATGGCACCATCGGCGTCCTGGCCACCACCCGCACCCTGGAGAGCGAGCGTTTTCGTCGCCTCGTCGAGACCCACGCCGAGGGGGCACGGGTCGTCGCCCAGGCCTGCCCCGGACTTGCCGAGGCCATCGAAGCCGAGGGGCCGGATGGGGAAGGCGTTGCGCAGTTGCTCGACGCCTTTGTTCCCCCCTTGGCGGCGGCGGATGTAGTGGTTCTTGGCTGCACGCACTATCCCTGGGTGTCGGCGGCGATTGCCCGCCGCTTGCCGCAGGCGGTGAACTTGCTCGACACGGGCGAAGCCGTGGCGCGGCAACTCGAGCGCATCCTTACGGCGGCGGGGCTGCTCGGGGGAGGCCATGGGGGTCTCCGGGTGGCCACGAGCGGCGCTCCCCAGGTCGTGAGAGAGAAGGTCGCGCGCTTGTGGGGAGCGCATCTTGCGGTTGAGCATTGGGAGCCCTGGACATGATGGATACGCAAAAACCCCTCGCCGGCCTGAAGGTCGTCGAACTCGGCACCCTCATCGCCGGGCCGTTCTGTACCCGCATCCTGGCGGAATTCGGTGCCGAGGTGGTGAAGGTGGAATCCCCCCAGGGCGGCGACCCCCTGCGCCTGTGGCGCAAGCTGCACGAGGGAACTTCGCTCTGGTGGGCCGTCCAGGCGCGCAACAAGCGCTCGGTCACGGCCAATCTCAAGCACCCTGAAGGCCTCGCCTTCGTGCGGCGTCTCATCGCCGGGGCAGACATCCTGGTGGAAAACTTCCGCCCCGGGGTACTGGAAAAGCTGGGGCTGTCCTGGGAATCCCTGCAGGCCGAAAATCCCGGCCTGGTCATGGTGCGCCTTTCCGGCTTCGGCCAGACCGGGCCCTACAAGGATCAGCCGGGATTCGGCGCGGTGGGCGAATCCATGGGCGGGCTGCGCTACATCACCGGCTTCCCCGACCGGCCTCCAGTACGCACGGGCATTTCCATCGGCGACTCCATCGCCGCCCTGTGGGGGGCCATCGGGGCCCTGATGGCCCTGCGCCACCGGGAAGTGCAGGGCGGTCTCGGACAAGTGGTGGACGTGGCGCTCTACGAAGCCGTGTTCGCCATGATGGAATCCATGGTGCCCGAGTTCGACGTCTTCGGTTTCGTGCGGGAGCGTACCGGCAACATCATGCCCGGCATCACGCCTTCCAACACCCACACCACGCGGGACGGCAAGCACGTCACCATTGGCGCCAACGGCGACGCCATCTTCAGGCGCTTCATGCGGGCCATCGGTCGTGACGATCTGGCCGACGATGCCGGCCTGGCCGACAACGCCGGCCGCGACGCCCGGCGCGAGGAGATCTACGCCCTCATCGACGCCTGGTGCTCCGCCCACGACGAAGCCGAGGTGCTGGCCTTGCTGGAAAAGGCCGAGGTGCCGGCCTCGCGGGTCTATTCGGTGGCCGACATGTTCTCCGACCCCCAATTTCTGGCGCGGGAGATGATCCAGACCGCCCGGCTGGCGGGGGGGCGGGAAATCAAGGTGCCCGGCATCGTCCCCAAACTGTCCCGGACCCCGGGGGGCGCCGAATGGCCGGGTCCGGCCCTGGGCGAGCACACCGACGCGGTACTGGCCAGCCTGGGCTACGGCACGGTGGAAATAGCCGCCCTGCGGGCGGCAGGGGCGGTCTGACAGGGCAGGCGCCGAAAGCCGTGGTGATTGTCCGGCTCCTGCAGGGGCGATTTCATGGTGTGCCCGGGAAGCCGACTCGAAAGCCAGAACGCACGGCGTTCTTCCCTTAGCGAAGTCGGAAGCGCACCGGGATCAGGGTTTCCCTGGAGGCGTCGCCCGGCAGGCTTCGCAGGGAGCGTGCAGCCCTTAGGGCGGCTTCATCGAGGACGGCATGGCCGCTGCTCGCTTCCAGGCGCACGGCGACCGCATTCCCTTCGGCGTCGAGCACCAGGAGTACCAGGGCTTCGCCCTCCAGGCCGCGGGTGATGGCTTCCTCCGGGTAGAAGAGACCCGCCTCGTGCAGCTTCCTGAATTGACGTTTGACCTCCTCCTGCCAGGAGCGGGCGGTGGCGGGGACGGGCCGGGGGCGCCCAGGGTCCGGAGGACGGGCCGTCGGGGGGGGCGGAGGAGGCGCCGGCTTGGCGGCGGGGGGCTCAGGCAGGAAGAGGGGCGGCGTCTCGGGCAGGGGGGCGGCAGGAGGGCGCAGTTCGGCCACCAAGGGGCGCGGAGCGCTTGCCTGGGGGCGGGGCAGAAAATCGCCGACGAAGGGCAGGCCGTGCGCGAGGAGGGACAGGGCGAGCGCCGCCAGCAGCCGGCGAGGGGGGGAAGTCATGCGAGAATGGCGGCTGGCGAAAATGACGGATGGCGGCATGGGGCGGACACTGGCGGCAATGATAATCGCACTGGGCCTGGGTGGGCTTCCGCTCATGCCGGCGTGGGCGGAAGTGCGCCTGCCGAGTCCGGTGGAATTCTCGGTGCAGATGGAACTCGGCGACCGCGCCAAGGCCGAAGCCTGGCTTGCGGCGGGCCTGCCGCCGGATTTCGAGGGCAGCCGCATCGGCAGCGGGCTCCAGATCGGGGCCTGGGAGGGCAATCTGGAACTGATGCGCCTCTTCCTCGCCCACGGGGCCGATATCGATTACCGCAACGGCAACGGCGAGACGGCGCTGTTGCTGGCGGCCTGGCAGGGACGGCAGGCGGCGGTCGATTGGCTTCTGGAGCGGGGTGCCAAGATCAACGCCGGCGAAAAGCAGTGGTCGGCCCTGCATTACGCGGTGTTTGCCGGCCACGGCGACCTGGCCCGCCAGCTCATCGAGCGGGGCGCCGACATCGATGCCAAGAGCAGCAACGGCTCCAGCGTTCTGATGATGGCCATTTACGAAGGACGGGAGGAACTCGCCCGCCTGCTCATCGAAAAGGGAGCCGACCGGTCGGTCAAGAACGACTGGGGCGACGGCGCCCTGGAATGGGCCATGCGCAACAACAATCTCAAGCTCGCCCGCCTGGTCACCAGCCCTGAGGAATTCAACATCGCCGTGGCCCAGCCCAAAGCCAAATGGGGCGAGCCCCGCCGTTCCCACCGCAGTTCCAAGGAACTGGACGACCTCTTGCGCATGCGGGAAATCCTGGCCGAGCGCAAGCTATCCACCCAGGCCGTCGATAACCGCATCGCGGCCGAGCGGGCGCGCATCGTGCGGGCGGAACTCAACCGGGACGGCCCGGCCCGGGCGGCGACCCTGGAGATCACCGCCAGCCGCAAGGATCCCAAGCAGCAGTCGGCCAACATCGTCGTCGACGAAAACGGCAAACCGGCAGGCTACAAGGTGCCGCCAGCCACCTTCACGGGCAAGCCGAAAATGCCGCCCCGAGGCAACGCCAAGAACTACTGATTGCCCCGCTTCCTGGCGGCTTCGTAGAGGGGCATCACTTCGGGCAGGTGGCGCTCGATTTCCTCGATGCGGTTCTTGCCCGCCGGGTGAGTGGAGAGCCACTGGGGCGGGGCGCCCTTGCTCTCAGCGCCCATCTTCTTCCACAGGCTGACCCCGGCCCGCGGGTCGTAACCGGCCCGGGCGGAAAGGTCCAGACCCACCACGTCGGCTTCGGTTTCGTCGTCGCGGCCGAACTTGAGGGTCATCAGATTGCCGCCCAACTGGAAAGCCCCGGCGTACTTGCCGCCCCCGATCAGTTCGCCCAGGATGGCGGTGCCGATCTGGGTGAGTTGGGTCTTTGCCACCCGCTCCCGGGCGTGCTCGCGCAGGGCGTGGGCGACTTCGTGGCCCATGACGATCGCAACTTCGTCATCGGAAAGATGCAGGGTATCGATGAGCCCGGTGTAGAAGGCGATCTTGCCCCCGGGCATGCAGAAGGCGTTGAGCTCCTTGGAATTGATCAGGACAACTTCCCACTTCCAGCGGTCGGCCCTGGAATTGAAGCGTTCCGCGTGGGGCAGGATGCGCTGGGCGATGGCGCGCAGGCGCTGCACCTGGGGGTGGTTGTCCGGCACCAGGGCGCCCTGGGACGCGGCTTGCTGCTTCAACTGGGCGTACTGCTGGGCGGCGGCCTTTTCCAGTTGGTCGGCGGGCACCAGCTTGCGCACGGCCGAAGCCTTGCCGACTTCGACCCCGTCACGAGGGGCTTCGGCCAGGGCTGGGAAGGGGAGGAGGCAGAGGGCGAGGGCGGCAATCAGGGAGACGGAACGGTGCATGGCGGTACGGCGGCCAGGGGCCGGTCAGGGTTCGAAGAGGCGCCCATGATAGCCGGGAAGTGCCCCCGCCGGGCACCGCCGGTCCACGGTCCACCGGCCGGCAGCGGACGTGTCAGCCCTCATCCTTCTCCAGGGCGACCACGGCCTTGACCAGTTCGGCCAGGGTGCGCACGCCCATTTTTTCCATGACCCGGGCGCGGTGGGCTTCGACGGTTTTCATGCTGATGTCGAGTTCGTCGGCGATCTGCTTGTTGAGGCGGCCGGCGACCACCAGGCGGAGGACTTCCGCTTCCCGCGGGGTGAGCTGTTCCAGGCGGTGGCTGAGGGCGGCGTCGCGGGTGCGGCGGGCGGAGAGTACGGCGTCCAGTTCCAGGGCGCGCTGGATGCGGGAGAGGATGTCGGCGTCGTTGAAGGGTTTCTGGACGAAGTCGCAGGCGCCGCGGTGCAGGGCGGCGACGGCCATGGGGACGTCGCCGTGGCCGGTGATGAAGACGATGGGCAGGGTGGAGCCCAGGGCGTCGAGCCGTTCCTGGAGTTCCAGGCCGCTCATGTCCGGCATGCGCACGTCGAGCACCAGGCAGCCGCGCATGTCGTCGCGGCGGGCGGCGAGGAAGGCGGGTGCGGAGGCGTAGGCGGCCACGGCGTAGCCTTCGCCCTCCAGCAGCCAGGTCATGGAATCGCGCATGGCGTCGTCGTCGTCGATGATGTGGATCACGGGTTTCGCGTCAGTCATGGGCTTCCTCGGCGGGTAGGGTGAAGCGGAAGACGGTGCCGCCCCCGGCGTGGGGTTCGGGCCAGAGTCTTCCCTGGTGGAATTCGATCATGGAGCGGCAGATGGCGAGGCCGATGCCCATGCCGTCCGGCTTGGTGGTGTAGAAGGGGGCGAATATCCGTTCGAGGTCGTCGGCGGCCAGGCCGTGGCCGCGGTCGGCGACCGCCACTTCGACCCAGCCGGCTTCCTTGTGGCGGGCCGAGACGCTCAGGTGCCTCGTTCCGGGCGGGGTCGGCGCCATGGCTTCGATGCCGTTGCGCATCAGGTTGAGCAGGACTTGCTCGATCATGATGCGGTCCACGACCACCCGGGGCAGGTCCGCGGGCAGGTCGATGAGGACCTCGACGCCCAGCTTGCCGGCTTCGATGTCGGCCAGGGCGCGGGTTTCCTCCACCAGTTCGGCCAGGGCCACCGGTTCCCGGCGGGGGTCTTCCTTCTTCACCATGTCGCGCATGCGGCGGATGATTTTGCCGGCCCGCTCGGCTTGGGCGGCGGCCTTGTGCATGGCGGCGAGGATGTCGTCGCTGCGGGGATTGCCGTCAGAGAGGCGCTTGATGCAGCCGGCGCAGTAGTTGGCGATGGCCGAGAGGGGCTGGTTGAGTTCGTGGGCCAGGGAGGAGGCCATTTCGCCCATGGTGATGAGGCGGGAGGTCTGCTCCAGGCGCTTGTGCTGCTCGCGCTCGACTTCTTCCAGGTGCTTGCGCTCGGTGATGTCGGCGGCCACCTGGACGCGTACCGTGCGGCCGTCCACCCAGCGGATGGCCTGCTCGTGGACGTGGTACCAGCGCCCGTCGAGGGCGTGCAGGAGTTCGCCGTCGTAGAGTTCGCAGGGCAGGGCGGCGGAGGGCAGGGCGGCGGAGGGCAGGGCGGCGGGGTCGGCGGCGAGGGCCTCGGGCGGTGGGCGGCAGGCGGCGGTGACCTGGGCGGAAAAGCGGCCCACGGCATGGGGGCCGAAGCGGTTTGCGAAGGTCCGGTTGGCGAAGAGGATTTCGCCGCTCGTGGCGTCCGCCACATGCACCGCCGCGTCCAGGCCGTCGATGACGGTTTCGAAGCGCTGGTGGGCCTCTTCCAGTTCCACCCGGGCGCGCTTGGGTTCGGTGATGTCGTTCATCGAGGCCATCCAGCCGATCTGGTGGCCTTGGGCGTCGATGAGGGGGGAGAAGTAGAGCCGCACGTCGAAGCGTTCGCCGTTCTTGCGCATGATGCGCATCTCGAAGCCGCTGGCCGGGGCGAGGCCGGCTAGGGCCTGGTCGATGTTGCGTTGCAATTGGGCGGCTTCCTCCGCCGGCCAGTAGGGGTAGGGGGGGGCGACGCCGATCAATTCCTGTTCGGAAAAGCCGGTCATGCGGCAGAAGGCGGCGTTGACGAAGGTGATGCGCCCCTCCAGATCCACCGCCCGCAGGCCGGTGACCAGGGATTGGGACATGGCCTGGCGGAAGGCATAGGCCGCCCGCAACTGCTCCTCGGTGCGAGCGCGGTGCTCGGCGTGGCGGCGCAACTGGACGAGGCTTGCTGCCGCCAGCACGGTGAGGAGTCCGATCAGCGCCGCCGGTACGTAGGGCAGCCAGGCGCCACCGGTGCGGTGGGCCACGACGTTGAGGGCGAAGCGGGTATCGGCGAGATCGAGGCTGATCTGTCCCGAGAGGCGGCGATCGGTGGGGCGCAGCGAGCTGTTGGCGTACAACTCGCGCTGGGACTGGTCGATGAGGGAAAGCCGGTAGCGGGCGCTGAACCAGGTGGGGAGCGATGTGCGCATCAGGGCGGCCAGGGAGAGGGGGGCGACGAAGGCGCCCAGATCGCTGCTGCCGCGCTGGACGGGTTGGATGAGATCGGTGCTCGGATCGCGGCCGAGTTCCAGGTAATCGGCGCCGAAACGCTGGCGGCGCTGGCGCAGGGCCTCGTTGAGAGAATCGAGGCGTACCCCGGTCAGTTGGTCGCCGGTGAAGGTGGCGGTCGCCTCGTTGGGAGCGACCCATTCGACCTTGCCTCCGGTATCGACCCAGACGATGGCGGCGAACTCGGGGTTGTCCCGCACATAGCGGCTGGCCCGGACCTGGAAGGCTTCGTAATCCAGGCGGCCGAACTCCCTTTCCCTGGCCAGGCTGGCGAGAAAATCCTGATGCCCTCGTACCCGCGCCTCGATGGTGCGCTCGGCCCAGTGCATGTCGCCCTCCAGGGCCGCCTGGGCGGTGTCCTGTTCGCGCCATTGCAGGAGCGCCGTGACCACCAGCATGGCCACCGCGAACACCCCCACGGCCAGGTAGGGGGCGGTCCACAGCCAGGATTGGTACTGGGATCGGGGCGAGGGTGGGGTCAGCATCGCGCGATTATCGCGCCCCGGTCGGGGCGGGCCATAGGGACTTACCCTAGTAGCCTGACCCACAGGTTGCGGAACAAGATGAAAGCGAAGGATTTGCTTCTCTGGCTAGGCGCGAACCGCAGCCATAGCCGAAGCTATGGCGAGGATGAGCTACAACGCCAGGGAGGCAAAGACAAGCTTTCATGTTGCGTTATCTGTGGGTCAGGCTACTAGCCCAGCCATCAGAACCGGCAGCAGCAGGGCGGTGAGCAAGCCGTTCAGGCCCATGGCCAGGGCGGCGAAGGCGCCGGCCTGCTCGTTCACCTGAAAGGCTCGGGCGGTGCCGATACCGTGGGACGCCACGCCGATGGCGAAGCCACGGATGGCCGGATCGCGGATGCGCAGGGCGTCGAACACCGGGCGGGCCGCCACGGCACCCAGGATGCCGGTGGCGATCACCAGCACCGCCGTGAGCGAAGGAATGCCCCCGATGCGCTCGGCGATGCCCATGGCGATGGGGGTGGTCACCGACTTGGGCGCCAGGGAGAGGACGGTGGGCTGGCTCGCCCCCAGCAATTTGCCCAGGGCCATGGCCGAGAGGATGGCCGTCAGGCTGCCCGCCAGGAGCCCGGCGGCGATGGGCAGGGCCAGGGCGCGCACCCGGGAGAACTGGGTGTAGAGCGGCACGGCCAGAGCCACCGTGGCCGGCCCGAGGAGGAAATGTACGAACTGGGCGCCGTCGAAATAGGTCTGGTAGGAGGTTCCGGTGGCCAGCAGCAGCGCCACCAGGGCAGTGACGGCGGTGAGCACCGGATTGGCCAGGGGGTTCATGCCCGAGCGGCGGTACAGCCAATAGGCGCCCTGGTAGGCCAGCAGGGTGACGGTCAGCCCGAGCAGGGGCGAGGCCGAGAGATAAACCCACAGGTCGTTGAGGCGCGGCGTCATGATGCCTCCTCCGCCGGGCGCCCCTGGCAGGCCCGCATGACCACTGCCGTCACCACCAGGGTGGCGGCGGTGCTGGCCAGGAGGGCGACCAGGAGCGGCAACCATTCGTCGGCCACCCGGTGGAGGTGGACGACGATGCCTGTCCCCGCTGGCACGAAGAGCAGCGAGAGGTGCTGGAGCAGGCCCTGGCTGGTGGCCTGCAGCTCGCCGCCGGCTCCACCCCGCCAGGCCAGGGCGACGAACAGGAAGAGCATGCCGAGCACCGGCCCCGGTACCGGCAGATCGAGACCCCGGCCGACGACTTCGCCGGCCAGCTGGAAGCAGAGCAATTGGGTCAGTGCGGAAACCATGGTGTTTCTCCGGGGGATAGGGTGAGAAAAGTATATTGAGTACTCATGGAGTTAAAAATAGGTGTTGAGTACCTTTATCTTGTACAAAATAGTGGTTAATACCCTTGCGCCTGCCAAGGGGTCTGGCGCCGCGCGGCGAATTTCCCGTCCTATCGAGATGGCATTTTTTCCGCCGCTGGACTAGATTAGCCGGCAGGGCTCGTCCCGCAGGCGGCCTCCCGAAAACCCAATGGCAGGAGGAATGGCGATGGAGAAGGTTCTGTGGCGCGGGGCGCGCGGCGCCCGGGTGGTCAAGCTGAAGGCCTGTCTCTGTGAGGCGCTGGGTCCGGTGGCGGCGGAGTATGCGGGCCTCGCCAAGGGCGACGTGCTCGATGCCGATACCGAGGCGGCAGTACGGCGTTGGCAGTCCGGGGTGGGCCTGGTGGCGGACGGCGTTGTCGGGCCGCGCTGCCTGGAGGCCCTGGGGGTGGCTGCCTTTGCGGCTCTCGACGTGATGCCGTCGGCGGACGCCGTGCGCCTCCTGTTCCCGGCCACCAAGCCGGCCAATATGGCCCGCTTTCTGCCCTACGTGCTGGCCGCCCTGCGGGCCGCTGGCCTCACCGACCGGGGCCTGCTGCTGACCGCCCTGGGAACGATCCGCGCCGAGAGCGAGGGTTTTCTGCCGATTTCGGAATTCCAGTCGCAATTCAACACGCCCCCCGGGGGGGCGCCCTTCAGCCTCTACGACGGCAGGAAGAGCCTGGGCAATACCCAGCCCGGAGACGGCGCCCGCTTCAAGGGTCGGGGTTTCGTCCAGCTTACCGGGCGGGCCAACTACCGGCAGTTCGGCGCGGAGTTGGGCATCGACCTGGAAGCGGAGCCGGACCTCGCCAATGCGCCGGAAATTGCCGCTGCCCTGCTCGCGGCCTTCCTCGCCAGTCGGGCGTCGGCCCTGGGCGAAGCTCTGGCGGCGAACGATTTGCGCCGGGCGCGCAAGCTGGTGAATGGTGGTAGTCATGGGTTGGACCGGTTCAAGGATGTCTTCGCCCGGGCCGTTCCCTCCTGGCCGGGGGCGGAGATCTCCGGCTTCGCCGGGGCTGCACGCCGGGCCGGGCGGCAGGCGCCCGCCGGTCGCGCGGGGCGTAAACTTACGGCGGTGCCCGATCCAGGCGATCTGCGGGACCGCGCTTACGCGCCGCCTCCGAAGTCTTTGCCAGATCAGTATCCTCCCGACGAGGGCATCAAGGCCTGCCTGGGGGCCTATACCCAGGCCAGGCTGATCCTTGATCAGGGCCAGGAGGGGGCCTGTACCGGCTTTGGCCTGGCCTGCGTGATCAACTATCTGCTGTGGCAGAAGGCGGGCATGCCCAAACGCTTGGATTCGGTCAGTCCCCGCATGTTGTACGACTTTGCGCGCCGCTACGACGAATATGCCGGCGAGGATTACGACGGTTCGAGCTGTCGCGGCGCCTTGAAGGGCTGGCACAAGCACGGTGTCTGCCTCAACAAGGACTGGCCCTATCGCCAGGGGACAAGCGGCACTCCGGTCTTCGGCTGGGCCGAACGGGCCACCCGCACCACCCTGGGGGTCTATTTCCGCCTCGACAAGACTTCGATCACCGATGTGCAGGCGGCCATTCTTGAGGTGGGTGCGGTTTACGCCTCGGCCTTCACCCACGACGGCTGGAGCCTGGACAAGGCTGACCGCAAGCCACCGGCGGGCCACGCGGACGTGCCCTCGATTCCCTTCGACGGCCAGCCTTCCCGCGACGGTGGCCATGCTTTCGCCCTGGTGGGCTTCAACGAGCGGGGTTTCATCGTCCAGAACTCATGGGGGGTCGATTGGGGGCGCGGCGGTTTCGCCGTTCTCAGCTACGCCGACTGGCTGGCCAATGCCATGGACGCATGGGTGGCGGCCCTTGGCGTGCCCGGCGTCGTCGTTGGCCGCCTGATCGGCGGCGGGGCGCGGGCCGGCGCCGCGGCGGGGGCCGACCAGAGCCGGTGGTGGAGCGAGGATCAGGCCTACCGCCACAGCGTGGTCTTGGGCAACGACGGCCGGGTGGATCGCTACCTCACCGAGGACGAACCCAGCCGCAAGCTCTTCCACCAGGCCTGCGTGTTGCCCGATGCCTGGTTCCGGCAGGGCGGGGCGGCGAAGAAGCGTCTGGTTATCTACGCCCATGGCGGGCTTAATAGCGAAGCCGACGGCATAGCCCGAGCCCGGGCAATGGGCCGCTACTTTGCCGGCAACGGCTGCTACCCCCTATTCCTGGTGTGGAAGACGGGCATCCTGGAATCCATCGGCAACCTGCTGCGGGAGGCCTTCGCACCGAAACCCGGGTTGGCGGGCTGGTCTTTGGCCGATCTCAGTGACCCCCTGATCGAGAAGCATCTGGGCCGCAAGGCCGTCCGTCCCATCTGGAGCGAAATGAAGGAAAACGCCCAGCGCTCCGCCCTCACCGGCCGCGGCGGCGACCTCCTGGTCGATGCCCTCACCAAGCTCGCCGCCACCTGGGGCGACCAGTTGGAGATCCATCTGGTGGGGCACTCCGCCGGCTCCATCATCCTCGGCGCCTTCCTCAAACTCCTGGCTCAACGGGGCCTCGTCCCCCGCCTCGGCTCCACCCACCTCTTCGCCCCCGCGTGCAGCGTGGAATTCGCCAACCAGCACTACGCCGCGCTGCCGGAGGTCATGCAGAAGCTCCACGTACACGTGCTCTCCAACCGCGTCGAACTCGACGACCACGTGGCCGGCATCTACAGGAAGTCGCTGCTCTACTTTGTTTCCAACGCCCTGGAGACTGACCTGCGTACCCCCATCCTGGGCCTGGACAAGATCAACGACCCCGGCTACGGCGGTTGGGACGGGGCCTCCAGCACCGTCGCCGCCCTCGCCGCCTGGCGCGAGGCAGCCCGGGGGGCGGGGCTCGACAGACGATGGAAGGTGATCGATGCGGACAAGGTGCCGACCGCGAGAAATCCGGAATCCCTCATCGATGCGGCCCACGGCAGCTTCGACAACGACTTGGGAGTCATCGAAGACATGCTGAAGACCGTCACCGGCGGGGCGCTGGCACTGCCGGTGGACGATCTGCGCGGGTTCTGAAGGGGGCCGGGCACTTCCTTGAGGGGGCGGGAGTTCCGGGAGCCCCCGCCCTGGCATGGAGAGCCTGGGAGAAGGCGGGAAAGGGCGGGGATGAGGGGCTGGTCAGCCCTCATTGAATTGTTTACGATGTAAATAAGTGAACGTCGTAAACAAATTTTGCACACCATGAGCCCCCGTCAGCAATCGCCCAGCGGTACCGCCGACGAGCCCGGTCGCCGGGAGCGCAAGCGGCAGCAGCAACTCGACCATATCGCCGATACCGCCTGGGCGCTGTTCGAGGCGAGCGGCTTCGAGGCGGTGACCATGGAGCGCATCGCCGAAGCCTCCGACGTCTCCAAGGTGACCCTCTATCGCCACTTCCCGGTCAAGGAGGCCTTGCTGCGCCATGTCTTTCATCGGGATCTGCGCGCAGCGTGGCCGGCCCTGCAATCGGACCTGGCGGCAGTGGTGCCGGGGCGGGCTCGCATGGCCCGTTTTCTCGCTTTGCAGGCAGCGTGGTGCGAAGGTCAGCGCTCCTTTCTCCTGCCCTATCTGCGCTTTCGCCTGAGCGAGCTGCAAGCACCTGGTGACGGACGCGAGCGCAGCGGCCTGGATGCGATCTTCAGCGAATTGATCGCCCAGGGCCAGACGGCCGGGGAATTCCGTACCGATGTGCCGGCAGCCCTGCTTGCCATGCAGTTCCAGTTTGTCCACCTGGCGACCCTCCTGCGCTGTCTCACCGAACCGGGACTGTCGATGGAGAAGGAACTGGCGCGAACCCTCGATCTGTTCTGTGATGGCATGGTGATACGTCCATGAGCCCGGACCTGGGACTGGTGACCGCCCAGGCCGCTGCGGTAGCCCTGCCGGAAGGGGTTGGCGGTAAGGGGCGGCAGCTCGGCCTCTTGCATCGCTTTGGCCTGCCGGTGCCCGATTTCTTCGTCATTCCGGCCGCCTGGAGCCGCCAGCGGGGCCTGGGCGTGCCGGTTGAACTCTCCAGTCTGCTCCAGAAAGAACTCGTCGCCCGGGGTTGGGGCGACCGGCCCTTGGCCGTCCGCTCGTCGGCGGTAGGAGAGGATGCGGCGACCGCCTCCTTCGCCGGAATCTTCCTGTCCCGTCTCAATGTGCTGGGGGCCGATGGCTTGGCGGCGGCCATTGCTGACGTATGGGCCTCCCTCGATACCCCCACGGCAGCCGCCTACCGCGAGCGCTTGGGCATAGCCGGCGAGCCTGCCATGGCTGTCATCGTCATGCCGCTGCTGCCCGCCGTCGCGGCCGGCATCGCCTTCACCTGCGACCCGGTGAGCGGCCGTGAGGATCGCATCGTCGTCCACGCCAACTGGGGCTTGGGGGAAAGTCTGGTGGGCGGCGAGACCGTCGGCGACGAATATGTGTTCGTCGAGGATAGGACCGACACCTGGCGCCTGCAGACGGCGACCCTCGGCAGCAAGGCGACGGCAAGCTTTCCCGCTACCGCCGGGGGTACGGAACGCCGGCCCCTCACGGCGGATCAGGCGGTAGCTCCCGTGCTTGACGGCGAGCGTGCCGAGACCCTCGCAGCGCTGGTGCGGGATGCCGCCCTGGCGCTGGACTTCGTCGCCCCCTTTCATGACCTGGAATGGGTGTGGGACGGCCAGCAGTTCTGGCTGACCCAGATTCGCCCGGTGACGCGGAGACCCCATCACACCTATGATGGCCTGCGCGGCCAGCCCGCCATCTGGACCCGGGGCAACACCTGCGAGGTGATGCCGGAACCCCTGCAGCCCATGGACTGGAACTTCTCCCGCCGCGGCTGCAATGACCTGCTGGAACAGGGTTGGAAGATCGCCGGTTGCGAGGTCCTGCCAGGGGTTCAGCGCGCCGGCCTATTCGACGGGCGCCTCTACCTCGAAGCCTCGATCATGCAGTGGGAGGCCTGGGATGGCATCGGCCTCTTGCCAGAACGCTTCAACGCCCTCATGGGCGGCCACCAACCCGCCATCGCCGTCGCGCCCCCCGCCTGGCGGGAGCGGCTGCGCCGTTTCGGCAGCATGCTCCGTTACCTGCAGCGGGCGCCGGGCCTGGCCCGCCGGGGCGATGCCGAAGTGGCGGCGGCCAGGGCCCTGGCGAGGGAGTTGCGCGCTATTGCGCTGCCGCAGGAGGTGGGCGAGATCCGGCGCCTGCTGCATCGTTTGTTCAAGCCGATGCGGGGGTCCCACGGCATGTTTTTCCTTCAGGGTTCCGGCGGCGGCAGTCTGAGCCTCCTGCTCGATACGCTGGAGCGTGCCTTCCCTGGCGAGAGCGAGGCCCTGGGGGCGGCCTTGCTGGCCGGCGGCGAGCCCAGCGTCACGGCGGCCCAGGGCTATGCGCTTCTCGACCTGGCCCGCCACGCCGCGCGACTCCCCGATCCGGCCCGCCCCCTGGACAACCCCGGATTCGCCGCCGCCTTCGCCGCCTTTCTCGACGAATACGGCCATCGCGGCCATTACGAAACCTATGTGCGCAGTCAGCGCTGGTGGGAGGAGCCCGAGCGCCTGCTGGAGCAGTTGCCCGGGCTGGCCGGAGTGGACGCGGCGACGCTCAGGGAGCGCCAGCAGGCCGCGGCCCGAGGGGCCTGGGAGCGGGTCCGGCGCGAGATGCCCTTCTGGCGTCGGCTATTCCTCCGAGCCCAGGTGCGCGCAGCCAACCGCGACTGCAACCGGCGGGAAGCCGCCCGCAGCGCCATCATCGCCCTGCTGGCCACGGCTCGCCGCCTCTGGCTGCTGATTGGCGAGCGCTTCGCCGGCGAAGGTGCCCTGGCCCGGCCGGATGACATCTTCTTCCTCACGCCGGGCGAGATCGAGCGCTACGCCACCGGCCAGACCTCGGTCGCCGGCCTCAAGGCCCGGGTAGCCGACCGGGCAGCGCGCTTCGTGGCCTGGCAAGCGATAACGCCGCAGGAATGGCTGACACTGGCACCCAGCGGCGATATGGCCGTGGCGGAAGCAGGGCAGCGGCATCCATCCGGGCTGGCCGCAGCGCCGTCGGGAAGCGCATTCCGCGGCGTCGCCACCGGCACCGGGCTTGCCCGCGGCAGGGTACGCCGTCTGCGGCACCCCACCGAGGGCCTGCGGCTGCAAGCCGGTGAAATCCTCGTCGCGCCTTCCACCGACCCCGGGTGGACGCCGCTCTTCCTGAAAGCCGGGGGGCTGGTGGTGGAAACCGGGGGTTACATGTCCCACGGCGCCATAGTCGCCCGCGAATTCGCCCTGCCCGCCGTGGTGAATCTGCCGGGGATTCTGGACGCGCTGCAGGACGGCGACGAAGTCGAGGTGGATGGGATGCGGGGCGAGGTACGAAGGCTTTGAGCAGCTCCAACGAAAACGCCCCGGTTTCCCGGGGCGTTCCGTTGCTTGCTTCTCCGTCGGGGTGGGGCGTCTGACGCGCCGTTCCCGGGTGCTGCTTAGGCCATCGCCTCGTACAGCGGGAGGGTCAGGAATTCCGGATATTCCGGGGTCAGGGACATCTTGTCGAAGATGACCGCGGCCTGATCGTAGGAGGCGGTGTCCTCGCCCTGGGCGGTGACGGTGGCCTTCACCTTGGCCAGCTCCTCGGCGATCATCGGGCGGACCATGTCGGCGGTGACCTTGCGGCCGTCGTCGAGGATGCCCTTCGGGCTGACCACCCACTGCCACACTTGCGAGCGGCTGATCTCGGCGGTGGCGGCGTCTTCCATCAGGTTATGGATGGGCACGCAGCCGTTGCCGGCCAGCCAGGAGCCGAGGTAGTGGATGCCGACGTTGATGTTGTTCCTGAGGCCGGCTTCGGTGATCGGGGTGGTCGGGCGGAAGTCCAGCCACTGGGCCGGGCCGAAGGAGCCTTCGACCTGCTTCTCGAATTGGTTCGGCTTGTCGCCCAGCACCTTGACGAACTCTTCCATGGCGATGGGCACCAGGCCCGGGTGGGCCACCCAGCCGCCGTCGAAGCCGTCGTTGGCGTCGCGGGTCTTGTCGTGGCGGATGCCGGCCAGGGCCTTCTCGTTGGCCACCGGGTCGTTCTTGATCGGGATCAGGGCCGACATGCCGCCCATGGCGGGAGCGCCGCGCTTGTGGCAGGCCTGGACGAGAGCCAGGGCGTAGGAGCGCATGAAGGGCACTTCCATGGTGATGGCACCGCGCTGTGCCAGGCAGAAATCCTTGTTCTTCTTGAACTTCTTGATGCAGGAGAAGATGTAGTCCCAGCGGCCGGCATTCAGCCCGGCGGAGTGGTTGCGCAGTTCGAAGAGGATTTCTTCCATCTCGAAGGTGGCGAGGATGGTCTCGATCAGCACGGTGGCCTTGATGGTGCCCTGGGGTAGGCCGATGTGGTCCTGGGCCATGACGAAGATGTCATTCCACAGGCGGGCTTCGAGATGGCTTTCCATCTTCGGCAGGTAGTAGAAGGGGCCGGCGCCGCTGGCGATCTGCTCCTTGGCGTTGTGGAAGAAGACCACGGCGAAGTCGAAAATGCCGCCGCCGACGCGTTGGCCGTCAACGAGGACGTGCTTCTCGTCCAGGTGCCAGCCGCGGGGGCGGATCTGCAGGGTGGCGATCTTGTC
>JAEUNZ010000046.1:0-15584 GCA_016790965.1 Dechloromonas sp. | reverse complement strand
CGCCGGCCAGGGCACCGACACCCTGCGCATCCTCATCGCCGCAGCGGGAGGCAGCTTCACCCTGGCAGCCCACGTCGAGAACGCCTTGCTCCTCAACACCGTCGCCTTCAACCTCACCGGCAACGACCTGGCCAACACCCTTACCGGCAACGCCGCCGCCAACACCCTGGACGGCGGCGGGGGGGCCGACCTGCTCGACGGCAAGGGAGGGGCCGACCGGCTGATCGGTGGGCTGGGCAACGACACATACGTCGTCGACCATGGCGGCGATGTCGTGGTGGAGAACTCCGGCGAAGGGACGGATACCGTAGCCGTGGCCATCGCCACCACGGGCAGCCATACCCTGGCTGACCAAGTGGAGAACGGCGTGCTGATCAATGGCGTAGCCTTCCATCTCTACGGCAACGGCTTGGCGAATACGCTGACCGGCAACGCTGCCGGCAATACGCTGGTGGGCGGGGCAGGGGCCGATGTCCTCGACGGAGCGGGGAGCGCCGATGTCCTGCGAGGCGGAGCGGACGAAGATCTTTACCGGGTGGACCTCACCAGCGGCAATCTCCAGCAAGACGCGGTCGTCGAACTCGCCGGTGAAGGCAGCGACACCATCGTCCTGCGGGGCGGCAACGCCAGCCTGACAAGCTTCGCGACCCTCACCCTGGCGGCCGAGGTGGAGAATCTTGACGCTTCGGGCACGGGGAGCGCCCGTCTGCACCTCACCGGGAACGCCCTGGCCAATACGCTCACCGGCAACGGAGCAGGCAATACCCTGAACGGCGCCGCCGGAGCCGATGTCTTGATCGGCGGAGCCGGAGACGATGCCTATGTGGTGGACGATGTGGGCGATCAGATCGTCGAAGACCCCGGCGCCGGTGCGGACCAGGTGATTCTCTCCATCCTCGCCGCCGGGGCGAGCTACGTCCTGGCGGACAACGTCGAGACCGTGCGCATGACCAGCGCCGTCGGCCTGACCCTCGTCGGCAACGATAGCGCCAACACGCTCTACGGCGGACTGGGCGACGACTATCTGATCGGTAACGACGGCAACGACCGCCTCTACGCCGACGGTGGCAGCGATGCCGCTCCCGGCGTGGGAAGCGGCGACATTCTGGAAGGAGGCCTCGGCGACGACGTTTATTTCGGCGTCGGGGTGGGCGTCCAGGTTATCGAGGCGGTGGGAGAGGGCTGGGATTCGGTCTATCTCGCCTACAGCAACGGCCCCACGCTCATCGATCTGGCCAGTGATTTCCAGAACGTCGAGAGCCTCAGTCTCATCAACGCCACCGGCGTCACCCGAGTGGTCGGCACTGCCGCGGCCGAGCGCCTGGAAGGCAACTCCGCCGCCAATACCCTGGAAGGTAATGGCGGCAACGACACCCTGCTGGGCGGGGGTGGCCAGGACGTGCTCATCGGGGGAACGGGTGACGACTACTACGACATCGACAGCCTTGACGACATCATCATCGAAGACCCGGGTGGCGGACAGGATTTCGTACACGTCAGCCGCGGCAATACGACGGCCACCCCTTGGAATCTCGCCTATTCCGACGTGGAGGCGGTCGACCTGGGCGGGGCCGCCGGGGCCATCAACCTGACCGGCGGGAGCGAAGCCAATACCTTCTACGGCAACGCCTCCGCCAACGTTCTTTCCGGGGGGGCCGGCAACGATACCCTGACGGGCGGTGCCGGCAACGACACCCTGGACGGGGGCAACGACGACGATGTCCTATACGGAGGCACCGGCCTGGACCGCCTGACTGGGGGGAGCGGCGCCGACAGCTTCCACTTCAACGCCCCGCTCCTGGCCGCCAACCTCAAGACCCTCACCGACTTCAGCGCCGGAACGGATACGCTGGTGTTCGAAGCCCTAGGCATCGCCGGACTGCCCGCCAGCTACGATGAATCGATGTTCCAGTCGGCCGCGAACCACGTGGCCAGCAGCCTTGCCGTGCGCTTCCTCTACGACTCAGCCCTGGGCAACCTCTACTACGACGCCGACGGCAGCGCCGCCGCCAAGAGCGCCGTGCTTTTCGCCCATCTGGACGGCAACCCGGCCCTGAGCGCCACGGACATCACCATCGTCTGAGAGACAGCGCTAAACCTGGAAACTTCAGGCGCCCGCTTCTCGATGCCTTGGACGCGCCTCGTGCTCCGGGTTCCGGGGTTTGGCACGCTCCCCTGCAAGCGGATAGGCGTGCCCACTCCGTGGCTCCCAGGCCATTCCAGTTTCGTGAACCCATGGTTTCCGCGCCTGATGCGCGGGCGACCTTTCTTCTTGGTGAAAGCAAAAGAAAGCCACCCGCCCCCCAGGCGGAAACCCTGGGTTCAGCACTCCTGGCTGCTACCGGAGAAGCCGCGTCGCGCGCCTCAGCGCCTTCCGCCGAGAATGGACCCCAGCACCCCCCGCAGCACCTGCTTGCCGATTTCCCGGCCGATGGTGCCGGCGAGACCTCGGGCGACGCTTTTCGCCGCGGCTTCGACCACGCCCTCGCGGCGCCCGCCGCGGCCCGAGAGCATGTCCCCCAGACCGCCGAAGATGCCGCCGCCGGAATCAGCTGCCGGAGCCTCCTGGGGCGCGGGCTGTGGCGCGGGCGCCGGCCGCTGTGTCGTGCCGGCGGCCCGAGTTCCCATCCCCGCCGGAGAGGCCGGGGCGGGAATCGCCCCGGGACCGGCCGAGCGGGGGGTGGCCGCCGGACGGCCCTTGAGGATCTCGTAAGCCGACTCGCGATCCACCGCCTGACCATAGATGGCGAGCAGAGGAGAGGCCTGGATCGCCGCGCCCCTCTCCTCGGCACTCAGCGGCCCCAGACGCGAGGCGGGCGGGAAGATCAGGGCCCGTTCGACCACATTGGGTCGCCCCTTTTCGTCCAGGAAGGAGACCAGGGCTTCGCCGACCCCCAGTTCGGTGATGGCCGTGGCGGCGTCGAACTTGGGATTGGCGCGCATGGTTTCTGCCGCTGCCTGAACGGCCTTCTGGTCCCGGGGGGTGAAGGCGCGCAGGGCATGCTGCACCCGGTTGCCCAACTGGCCGAGTATCTTTTCCGGCACGTCGAGGGGGTTCTGGGTCACGAAATAGACCCCCACGCCCTTGGAGCGGATCAGTCTGACGACCTGCTCCACCTTGTCCACCAGGGCGGTCGGCGCGTCGGAAAAGAGCAGGTGGGCTTCGTCGAAGAAGAAGACCAGCTTGGGCTTTTCCAGGTCGCCGGCCTCAGGCAGTTGCTCGAACAGTTCGGACAACAGCCAGAGCAGGAAGGTGGAATAGAGGGCCGGCGAATGGATGAGCTTCTCGGCGGCGAGGATATTGACCACGCCGCGACCATTGTCGTCCACCTGCATGAGGTCGGCGATGTCCAGCATGGGCTCGCCGAAAAAAATGTCGCCGCCCTGTTCTTCGAGAGTCAGCAGTCCACGCTGGATGGCGCCGATGGACGCAGACGCGACGTTGCCGTATTCGGTGGTGAATTCCTTGGCGTTGTCCCCCACGTGCTGGACCATGGCGCGCAGATCCTTCAGGTCCAGGAGCAGCAGGCCCTGGTCGTCGGCGATCTTGAACACCAGCTGGAGCACGCCGGCCTGGGTCTCGTTCAGATTGAGGAGGCGACCCAGGAGGAGAGGCCCCATGTCGGATACCGTGGCCCGCACGGGAATGCCGCCCTGGCCGAATACGTCCCACAGGGAGGTGGTATTGGCGAAGGGGGAGAAGCCTTCCAGCCCCACTTCCTTGATGCGCTTTTCCAGCTTGGGGTTGAGGGTACCGGCCGCACCCATGCCGGAGAGGTCGCCCTTCACGTCGGCCATGAAGACCGGTACGCCGGCGTAGGACAAGCGCTCGGCCATGGATTGCAGGGTGACGGTCTTGCCGGTGCCGGTGGCTCCGGTGATGAGGCCGTGGCGGTTGGCCATCTGGGGCAGCAGGGCGGGGAAACCGTCTTCGGACTTGGCGAGGTAGAGGGGGTCGGACATGGCGATGAACGCTAGGGAATCAGGGAGGTGATGAGGTTAGCACAGGCTGGAACAGTGGTCTTCAGTCCCATGAACCCGTGCTGCGCTTCCCTGATCCGATCACCCGCCCCTTGCCGACGTATTTTGAGAACGTCATAATCTGCGCGGGGGGAACTTGAAAGAAAATCAATTCATCGCGCGGCGACAGGAGGAATGGCTGGCCTGGGACCGCTGGCTCGCCCACGCGCGGAGCCGTCCAGGAGCCGGGGATGGGGGGGAGGCCTGGACTCCGGCCGCGCTACCCGGCGCTTTCCGCCGCCTCTGCCGCGATCTCGCCCTGGCCAGGGACCGGCGCTACTCGGCCCGGCTGGTCGAAGCCCTGCACCATCGGGTGCTCCTGGCCCATCAGGCTGTGTATGGGGCAGCCCCGGGAGGCCGCAATGCCTTCCGGGCGTTCATCGGCGGAGGCTTTCCCGCGCTGGTACGGCAGGAGTGGCGCCTGGTGGTCACTGCAGCGCTCTTTTTCTTCGGGCCCCTGCTCGTCGTTCTCGGACTGCTGCAGGGCTACCCGGAAGGCGTCTATCTCCTGCTCAGCCCGGAGCAGGTCATGCAGTTCGAGGCCATGTACGCCCCGGATGCCCCCCATCTGGGCCGCCCGCGCACGGCGTCCAACGAGTGGCAGATGCTGGGGATGTACATCGCCAACAACGTGCGCATCGACTTCCAGTGCTTCGCCGGGGGCATCGCCTTCGGCGTCGGCAGCCTTTTCTACCTGCTCTACAACGGCCTGAACATCGGCGCCGTGGCCGGTCACCTCACCCAGATCGGCTTCGTCGAGACCTTCTGGGGCTTCGTTGCGGGCCATAGCGCCTTCGAATTGACCGGCGCCGTCCTTTCCGGCGCCGCGGGTTTGAAGCTGGGGCAGGCCCTCTTTTTTCCGGGGGAGGTGAGCCGCGTCGCGGCCCTCAAGGCTGCAGGAAAGGGAGCCGCCGGTCTCCTCGCCGGGGCCGCCGGCCTGACCTTTCTCGCCGCCTTCATCGAAGCGTTCTGGTCCCCCAATCGCGAAGTGCCTTTTGCCATCAAGGTGGGCTTTGGCGTCTTTTTCTGGGCCCTGACCTGGGCTTACCTGCTCCTCGTCGGCCGGGGGCGCCGTGCAGATTGAGCACTTTGCCCTGCGCCTGCGCCGCCGCAGCGTGTGGGAGGCCCTGGATCTTGGCCACACCCTGCTGCGGGCCTGGGCGGGGCCGGCCTACCGGATATGGGGGCTGGTCTACGGCAGCACCGCCGCCCTTCTCCTGACCCTTTTCTGGACCCAGCAAGCCATCGCCCTGGCGCTTCTGTGGTGGCTGAAGCCGGCTTTCGACCGTGTTCTGCTCTTTTCCTATAGCCGCTCGCTCTTCGGCCAGGCCACGTCGTGGCGCGATCTGCGGGCGGCCCTGCCGGACCTGCTCCGCCGCAGCGGGCTGCTGCTGGGGCTGACCGTGCATCGCTTCAGCCTCCTGCGTTCCTTCGTGCTGCCGGTGAGACAGCTCGAAGGCCAGCGCGGCCGCGCCGCCCGGGAGCGGCGCCGGGTGCTGACCCGCAAGTCGGGAGCGGCTGCCGCGTGGCTCATGTTCGTCTGTGTCAATCTGGAAATCGCCCTCTATTGCTCCCTGGTCATCGTCCTGGGGGCGCTGCTGCCCCAGGGCAGCGACGATGTCTTTTCCCTCACTCTCTGGTTCCTGGGCGATTTGCCGCCGGAGCAGGAAGTCGTCACGAGCCTCGTGGTCATCGCGGCGACCGCCCTGGTCGAGCCCCTCTACGTCGCCAGCGGCTTCGCCCTCTACCTGAACCGGCGCAGCGAACTGGAGGGCTGGGATATCGAGCTTGCCTTCCGCCGCCTGGCGCGGCGTCTGGCCCCCGGCTCCGCCATGGGGCTTTTGGGCGCCCTGCTGCTCACCCTGGCCTGCACGGCCGCCGTCGCCCCGGCTCCGGTCTGGGCCCAGGAGCCGTCCCGCGAAGAGGCCCGGAGCGCTCCGCGCAGCGAGCCGCCCAGCCGGGCGCGGCGGACCATCGACGCAGTGCTCGCCGATCCGGAATTCGGCCACAGGACGGAGCGCACCGAATGGCGTGCCCGGGAGACTTCATCTCCCCCGGATTCCAGCCCGCCGCCCTGGGTGGATTTCGTGCAACGGGTCGCGGAATTCATCAGCCAGGTGCTCAAGGGTCTGGTCTGGATCGCCTGGATCGCCGGGGCGGCGGTACTGGCCTACTTCCTCTTGCGCTATCGGGAAACCCTGCGCTCCCGCCGCGCTCCGCGCCCCGAAGCGCCCGAATTCCTCTACGGACTCGACCTGCGCCCCCAGTCGCTGCCCGACGATGTACCCGCCGCGGCCCGGGCCAGCCTGGCGGCCGGGCGCGTGGCGGAAGCCCTGAGCCTGCTCTATCGCGGCGCCCTGATCGCGCTGATCCGGCGCGACGGGATCGATTTCCGTCCCGGCGACACCGAGGCCGACTGCCGTCGCCGGGTGGCTGGCCGGGTAGGCGCCGAGGCCTCGGGCTTCTTTGCCGCCCTGCTCGATGCCTGGCAGGGAGCCGCCTACGCCGGCATCTCACCCAGCAGCGCCTGCCTGGAAGAACTGTGCGCAAGCTGGCCGCGGTACTTCTCCTTGGCGCCGGCAGGCAAGCCGTGAGGCAAGCTTTGACCCGCCGCGTCGTGTGGATCGGGCTGGCCCTGGCTGGCATCTTGGTTCTGGGCAGCGCCTGGTTCCTGGCCAATTTCGATCAGGTAGCGGTGGACGCCTGGGAGCGGCCGGGTCCCGAGGCCCGTCGCAATCACTTTCTCGCCCTGGAAAAGTTTCTCGCGGCCCTGGGGCGCACCAGCGAGCGCATCACCGATCCCCGCGCCCTCGACCACCTGCCCCCCGGCGTGCTCATCCTCGACAGCGGGCGGCGTGGAGCGATGACTCCCCAGCGGGCCAGGAACCTGCTGGCCTGGGTGGCCCGCGGCGGCTATGTCATCACCACGCCGGATGGTGGCGAGCGCTCCGATCCCTTCCTCGACGCCTTCGACATCGACTGTACCTGCAAGCACAGCCCCCCGCCTGCCAAAGCCGCCACCCCGGCCGCAGCACCGCCGCAGCCCCCGCTCCGCTTGCCCGTCACCGTGCCGGGCAGCAACCGGCCCCTGAAAGTCCGCTTTCAGTTCAGCAATCTCGCCCCGGGAAAGGTCGTCCCCGCCTGGTCCGTTGAGGTCGAGGGCTTTTCCGCCCAGGTGCTGCACTACGTCCATGGCCGGGGCCAGGTCACGGTTCTCGGCAATCTGAGTGCCCTCTTCAGTAACCAAGCCATCGGCCGGGAGGACCACGCGGACCTGCTCCTCTCCCTGCTCGAAACCTACCAGGCCGATCCGCACCAGCCGGTGTTTCTGCTCACCCGTCTGGCGGGGCCGTCTCTCTGGGAGTGGCTCGTCGAAGTCGCGGCACCGGCCCTGGTCGCAAGTCTGGTGCTCCTGCTCGTGTGGCTCTGGCAGCGTCTGCCCCGTTTCGGCCCGGTTCTTCCCGAGCCCTCGCCTGAGCGCCGGGCACTCGGCGAGCACCTGGCTGCGGTCGGCCGCTACGTGTGGCGCTGCGGCGGGCTGGAGAGCTGGCTGTCGGTGGCCCGGGAAGCCTTCCAGCAAGGCCTGATCCGGCGCCATCCGCAGCTTGCCGCGCTCCCGCCCGGGGAGCAGGTCGCCGCCCTCGCCGCCCTGAGCGGCCGTTCCCACGCCGCGATCGCCGCCGCCCTGCACCAGGCCGCGACCACGCCCCATTCCTTTACCCAGGCCCTTTACACCCTGCAGCGCCTGGAACGCAGCCTATGAGACCGCACCATGAACGTACCGATTGTTCTCCCTGAAGACAAACTCAAGCAAGCCAGCCAGATTCTGGACAAACTCTCCGCCGAACTGGCCAAGGCCCTCATCGGCCAGGGCGCAGTGGTACGCGAAGTGCTCGCCGCCCTGCTCTGCGACGCCCATGTGTTGGTCGAAGGCGTCCCTGGCCTGGGCAAGACCCTGCTCATCAAGGCCTTGGGCAAGACCTTCGGCGGCCAGATGAAGCGCATCCAATTCACCCCCGACCTGATGCCCTCGGACATCCTCGGCCATACTTACTTCGAGGCGTCGAGCGGACGCTTCACCACCCGCCAGGGGCCGATCTTCACCCACCTCCTGCTGGCCGATGAAATCAACCGCGCCCCTGCCAAGACCCAGGCAGCCTTGCTGGAGGCCATGCAGGAGCGCCAGGTGACCCTTGAGGGAACGGCCCTGGCCCTGCCGCGGCCCTTCATGGTCCTGGCCACCCAGAATCCCATTGAGCAGGAAGGTACCTATCCCCTGCCCGAAGCCCAACTCGACCGCTTCCTGCTCAAGATACGCATCGGCTATCCCAGCGCCGAAGAGGAGGCCGCCCTCACCCGCCATGTAACTTCGCGCAGCTCCGGCGCCGATCTTTCTGTGGAAGCGGTGCAGACCGTCATCCAGCCCGCCACCCTGCTGGCGCTACAACAGGCGACGGCCCACGTAGCCGTCGATGACCGCGTGACGCAGTATGCCGTTGCCGTGGTGCGGGCTACCCGGGAATCCCCCAATATTGCCTGCGGCGCCGGACCCCGGGGCAGCATCGCCCTGGTACGGGTGGCCCGTGCCCTTGCCCTCATGGCTGGCCGGGGCTTCACCACGCCGGACGACGTCAAGGCGGCCGCCCTGCCGGCCCTGCGGCACCGCATCGCCCCCTCGGCAGAGGCGGAGATCGAGGGCCTGGGCGCCGACGATTTGCTGCTTGCCCTGCTGGCACAGGTCGCTGCACCCCGCACGTGAGCGGCAGGATCACGATCATGCCGATGACGCTGGCGAAGGTGCCCCCACGACGCACCGAACCCCGGGACGGGTTCGTCGCGCGCCCTGCCCGGAGCGATCGCGGCCTTTCCAGTGCGGGCACGCCCAAGTCCTGACCGGCACTTCGCCCCCCATGGCCCCCTCCTCGCCCCGCCTGCCCATCCCCGATTCCCGTCTCCTGGCGGCGGTGGCCCTCTGGTTTCTGGGGGGCCTCGCCCTGCTGCGCTGGCCACAAGGACTCGCCGTCTGGCAGTTCGCCGGGGCTGGCCTTCTGACCGTGGCCTGGGCCGATGCCCTTGCCGGAGGGCGCTACCGGGGACGACTGAAGGTCGAAAGGCGGCTTGCCCGGACCTTGCCGGTGGGTACCTGGCAGACCGTCGGACTTCGGATCGTCGCGTCGTCCCCGGCGGCCGGGTGGCTGCGGGATCGGCATCCGGTGGCCTTTCGCAGCAGCGGCCTGCCGCTCTTCTTCGATCTCGCGGCGGGCGGACGTCTGGAGGCTTCCTACCGCCTGCACCTGACGCAGCGCGGTCCCGAAACCTTCTCTGGCATGGATGTGCGCCTGCGATCTCCCCTGGGGCTCTGGCTGATTCCCGAGTTCCTGCCCGTGTGCGACGCCGCCCGGGTTTTTCCGGATTTCGCCCGCATCACCCAGTACACCTTGTTGGCCACCGACCACAGGCTCTCCCAGTGGGGCATCCTCAACCGCCGTCGCCGGGGCCAGGGCATGGATTTCCATCAGTTGCGCGACTATCGCCGCGAGGATGCGCTGCGCCAGATCGACTGGAAAGCCAGCGCCCGCCTGGGCAAGCTGATATCACGAGAATATCAGGACGAAAGGGACCAGCAGGTCGTCTTCCTGCTCGATTGTGGCAGCCGCATGGGTGCCCGGGACGGCGATCTCTCCCACTTCGACCATACCCTGAACGCCGTGCTGCTCCTAGCCTACGTCGCCCTCAGCCAGGGCGACGCCGCGGGCCTGCTCAGCTTTGGCCACGCCCAGCCCCGCTTCATCGCGCCCCACAAGTCTCTGGGCATGGTCAATCGCCTCCTGGAGGCGGTCTATGATCTGCACGCCACGAGCCAGACGCCGGACTACCTGCGGGCAGCCGAGCATCTGCTGCAACGTCTCGGCAAACGCGCCCTGGTCATCCTGCTCACCAATCTGCGCGACGAGGACGCCGACACCCTCGAACCGGCGGTGACACTCCTGGCCCGGCGCCATGCTGTTACCGTCGCCAGCCTCAGGGAACCCGTCCTCGCAGAGGTGTTGGCCGAGCCGGTGAAGGATTTCGACAGCGCGCTCACCCGGGCCGCCGCCCTCCAGTACGCCGACGCGCGCCGGCAGCAGGCCGCCCGCCTGCGCCATGGCGGCATCGCCCTGCTCGACGTGAGCCCCCGCGACTTGCCTGTCGCCCTGATTAACCATTACTGGGAGCGCAAGCGCTCCGGAACCCTTTAATTTTTTCCCGAGGAGTCATTCCATGCACAGCCAAGACAACAATCCCTTCCAGGCACCGGGCTCCCGGGTTGCCGATCCCTTTCCCACGGCGGGGGACTTCGTCCCCGAGGGGCGCAAGCTCACCGCCGCCGAAGCCGTCGACTGGCTGCGCGAAGGCTGGCAGCTCTTTCTGCAGGCGCCCGGCCAGTGGATCCTGATTTCCGTCGCCTTCGCCCTCATCTTTATGGTCCTGGGTTTCATTCCCATCCTGGGCGCCGCGGTCAACCTGCTGATCCCCATTTTCGCGGCAGGCTTCATGCTCGGCTGCAAGTCCCTGGAGGAGGGAGAAGGCCTGCGCTTCGGCCATCTCTTCGCCGGCTTCTCCAACCAGGTCGGCAGTCTCGTCCTGGTGGGGGCGATCTATCTGGTCGGCATCATCGCCATCGTGCTGCTGGCGGTCGTGATCGGCGGGGTACTCGGCTTCGGGTCGGCGGCTTTCGGAGGCGGGGGCAGGGAAACGGCGGGACTCGTCGGGGTCCTGGTCGGCCTGCTGAGTGCAGCACTCATCATGCCCCTGGCCATGGCCGTCTGGTTTGCTCCGGCCCTGGTCATCTTCCACCAGCAAAGCCCCATGGATGCCATGAAGTCCAGCTTCTTCGCCTGCCTGAAGAACTTCCTGCCCTTCCTGGTCTATGGCCTGGTGTTCCTGGTGCTCGCCATCCTGGCCACCCTGCCGGTCGGCCTGGGGTGGCTGGTCCTCATCCCGGTCACCCAGGCCTCGATCTACGCCGGCTACAAGAGCCTGTTCACCCGGGGCTGAGGCCGATCCTTTCCACGACGATGCTTGATACCCTACGCCCCGTCGCGACGCCCGAGGGCTGTGTGCTGGAACTGCGCATCGCCGGCCCGGTCACCCGGGCCCGGGCGTGGCTCTTCGACTTTTTGCTGCGCCTGGTGGGCTGGTTCGCTTTGGCCATGCTGGCCGGTGTCTCCGGGAGTCTGGGGTGGGGGGTTTTCCTGGTCGGCACCTTCTTCCTCGAATGGTTCTACCCCATTCTCTTCGAGGTCTACATGGGGGGCCAGACGCCGGGCAAGAAGGCCTGCGAGCTGATGGTGGTCCATGACGACGGACGCCCGGTGGGGTGGCACGGCGCCTTCATCCGCAATACCGTGCGCTTCGTCGACTTCCTGCCCGTTCTCTACGGTACCGGCTACGTCGCGAGCCTGCTCAACGCCGACGGCAAGCGGCTGGGCGACCTCGCGGCGGGAACGGTGGTCATCCATGTGGACCGGCGCACGGCCCTCCCCCCGCCGGCCTCCGGCGACCCGGGGGTCGAGGCGCCTCCGCTCCCCCTCACCGCCGAAGAGCAACAGGCGGTGGTGGAGTACCTGCATCGCAGCGTCCAGTTCACCGACGAGCGTTCCCTCGAATTGGCGACCCTGCCCCGCCGTCTGGTGGAAGGGCTCACGGCAGAACAGGCGCGCACCCGTCTGCTGCGCCTCGGTAACTTCCTGCTGGGTTCTTAGCCTTCTCCGCCCCGGGCGGTTAAAATGGCGGCTTTTTTGGGAATTCGCCATGGCCGGACACTCCAAATGGGCCAATATCCAGCACCGTAAGGGCCGCCAGGACGAGAAACGCGGGGCCGCCTTCTCCAAGATCGCCAAGGAAATCACCGTGGCCGCCAAGATGGGGGGGGGTGATCCTGGCTTTAACCCGCGCCTGCGTGTCGCCGTCGATAAGGCCAAGGGCATCAACATGCCCAAGGACAAGATCGACACCGCCATCAAGAAGGGTACCGGCGAGTTGGAAGGCGTCGATTACGTCGAAATCCGCTACGAGGGCTATGGCATCGGCGGCGCGGCGATCATGGTCGACTGCCTCACCGACAACAAGACCC
Organism: Dechloromonas sp.; assembly: GCA_016790965.1. GTDB lineage: Bacteria > Pseudomonadota > Gammaproteobacteria > Burkholderiales > Rhodocyclaceae > SSSZ01. The sequence continues at coordinate 3,448 of JAEUNZ010000046.1, read as the reverse complement.
GCACCGTGGCCGAAGTGCGCCATGCCTTCAACAAGCACGGCGGCAATATGGGCACCGACGGCTGCGTGGCCTTCCAGTTCAAGCACTGCGGCCAGATGCTCTTCGCCCCCGGCACCGACGAGGCCGCCCTGATGGACGCTGCCATCGAAGCGGGCGCCGAGGACGTGGCCACCAACGACGACGGCTCCATGGAAGTCATCACCGGCCCCGCCGACTTCATCACCGTGAAGGACGCCCTGGAAGCCGCCGGCTTCAAGCCCGAATTCGCCGAGGTCACCATGAAGCCGGAAGGCGAAAGCGAACTGACCGGCGACGACGCGGTCAAGATGCAGAAGCTCCTCGACGCCCTGGAAAGCCTGGACGACGTGCAGGAGATTTACACCACGGCGGTGATGGACGAGTAAGCGGGGCAGTGCCCCCGACGCGGCGGCGCCCCGGCGCCGCCTTTTTTATGCAAAAGCTCTACCCTCTCCTCTTCGTCTTTCTCTGGAGCACCGGCTTCATCGGCGCCAAGTTCGGCCTGCCCTACGCCGAACCGCTCTCGTTTCTGCTCGTCCGCTACGGCATCGTCATCGCCCTGATGACCGCCCTCGCCTTCGCCACCCGCGCGCCCTGGCCGAAGGAACGACGGCAGTGGGCACATATCGGCATATCCGGCTTGCTGGTCCATGCCACCTATCTGGGCGGTGTCTTTGTCGCCATCGCCCATGGGCTGCCGGCGGGGGTCACCGCCCTGGTGGTCGGCATGCAGCCGCTGCTCACTGCCCTCGGCGCGGGCTGGTGGCTGGGGGAGCGGGTCAGCGGCCGCCAATGGGCGGGGCTGGCGCTGGGGTTCGCGGGCGTCGTTCTGGTGGTATCGGGCAAGATTGCCGGCGGCCCTGCCCTCGGCCCCATGCTCGTCCCCGCGCTGGTGGCACTCCTGGGCATCACCGCGGGCACCCTCTACCAGAAGCGCTACTGCGCTAGCTTCGACCTGCGGGCCGGTTCGGTCATCCAGTTTGTCCCCACCGCCCTGGTGACCGCCATCGCCGTCGCCCTCTTCGAAGATTTCCGCATCGACTGGACCCCCCAGTTCGGCTTCGCCCTGGCCTGGCTGGTGGGGGTGCTCTCCCTCGGCGCCATCAGCCTCCTGAACCTGCTCATCCGCGGTGGCAGCGCAGTGAATGTGGCCAGCCTCTTCTACCTCACCCCGCCCACCACGGCCCTCATCGCCTGGGGATTCTTCGGCGAAACCCTAAGCCCCGTCGCCCTAGGCGGCATGGTGCTGGCGGTGAGCGGTGTGTATCTGGTGGCGCGGGGGCGATAGGGCGCGAGCTTGGCGGGCTGTTGGCGGTCTTGCCCCCGGGATCGATTCTTACTATCATCGAATTTGTAAGGAAAGCGAGGCTGCCGTGTCCGACACGACTTTGACCAGCAAGGGTCAAACCACCATCCCCAAGGAAATCCGCGATGAACTCGGCATCAGGCCGGGCGACAGGATGACCTTTACCCTCCTGCCGGACGGCACAGTCATCATGCGGGTCAAGAACCGCCCCCTCGCCGAAGCGGCGGGATTGCTCCATCGGGAAGGCGAAACTGCCGTTCCGGTCGAGCAGATGACCCCCTGGCGATGATTGGCATCGATGCCAATGTCCTGGTCCGCTACCTGGTCCGGGACGATGCGATGCAGTTTGCCCTCGCCCGTGATCTGATCCTTGGCGCCGTCGCTTCCGGCGAAACGATCCTGATATCGCTGCCGGTGGTTCTTGAGGCGGAATGGGTTCTGCGCAGCCGCTACCGACGCAGCAAGGCGGAGGTTGCCGGCGCCTTCGCCGACCTCCTGGAATCCCGCGAACTGTCCTTCGAGGCCGAAGAAAGCCTGGAAGAAGCGCTCTACGCCTGGAAAGGAAGCACTGCCGACTTTGCCGACTGCCTGATTGCAGCGCACCAGAGACGCCTCGGAGCCAAGACGACCTGGACCTTCGACGCCCTGGCCGCTCGCCTGTCCGGAATGAGCCCGCTCGGATCTGCATGAGTCTCACCCGCATCCTCGGCATCGACCCCGGCCTGCGTGTGACCGGATTTGGCGTTATCGAAAAGCACGGCAATCAACTCGTCTATGTGGCCAGCGGCTGCATCAAGTCGAAGGAGCGCGATTCCCTCCCCGAACGCATCAATACCCTGTTTTCCGGGATTGGCGAAGTGGTAAGCACCTACTTACCAACCCAGGCCGCGGTGGAGAAGGTTTTCGTGAACGTAAACCCGCAATCCACCCTGCTCCTAGGCCAGGCCCGGGGTGCCGCCCTTTCAGCCCTCGTCCATGCCGGCCTGCCGGTGGCGGAATACACGGCGCTCCAGGTCAAGCAGGCGGTGGTCGGCCACGGCAAGGCGGCCAAAGAGCAGGTGCAACACATGGTAGTAAAACTGCTTTCCCTGACGGGCGCTCCGACGGCAGACGCGGCCGACGCCCTGGCCTGCGCCATCTGCCACGCCCACGGCGGGCAAGGGCTGGGAGGCCTCGCCACGGCGGGTTATCGCGTGCGCGGCGGCCGCCTGATAGGATAACGGGATGATCGGACGCCTCACCGGCCTGCTGGCCGAAAAGAACCCGCCCCAGATCGTGCTCGACGTCCACGGCGTCGGCTACGAACTGGACGTCCCCATGAGCACCTTCTACAACCTCCCCGGTACCGGAGAAAAGCTCACGCTGCTCACCCACTTTGCGGTGCGGGAGGACGGCCATTTCCTCTATGGCTTCCTGAGCGAATCGGAGCGCTACGCTTTCCGCCAACTGCTCAAGATTTCCGGCATCGGAGCCCGCACGGCGCTTTCGGTCCTGTCCGGCCTCTCGGTGGCCGATCTGGCAGCGGCGGTCGCCCGCCAGGAAGTGGGAAGGCTGACCAAAATCCCCGGCATCGGCAAGAAGACCGCCGAGCGTCTGCTGCTGGAGCTCAAGGGCAAGCTTGCCGACGCCACCGCTTCTTCTGCGCCGCCCATCGCCGGCGACAGCGCCCAGGACATTCTCAACGCCCTCATTGCCCTGGGCTACAACGAGCGCGAGGCGTCCGGAGCGATGAAGCAACTGCCGGCGGGCATCGGCACCGCGGACGGCATCCGCCAGGCGCTCAAGCTCCTCTCCAAGGTTTGACATGGCGCTGGACACCACCCCGACCTACCTCGCCCGCATCTCCCTGATCGGCTTTCTCATCGCCGGTTGTTTTGCCGTCCTCTGGCCATTCATCGGTGCGGTGCTGTTCGCCTTCGTCCTCTGGGTGTGCACCTGGTCGTTCTACGCCGGCAGGATTCTGCCGCTCGCCCAAGGCCGGAGCGGCCGCGCCGCGACCTTGATGACCCTCCTTCTGATCCTGGTCATGCTCCTGCCCATGATCTTCCTCTCCGGGGGACTCATCGACGGGGTCGAGGGCCTGGTCACCAAGAGCAAGCCCGCTTTCGAGCAGGGGCTACCGGC
>JAEUNZ010000025.1:0-95374 GCA_016790965.1 Dechloromonas sp. | reverse complement strand
GGACAACACCCCGGCGGTGGTCCACTTCGAGCTCGTCCCGGGCCACCACGTGGAAGTGATCTGCGCGGCCAAGGGTGGCGGCTCCGAAGCCAAGTCCAAGTTCGCCATGCTCAACCCCTCCGACGACCTGGTGGACTGGGTGCTGCACAAGATCCCGGAAATGGGCGCCGGCTGGTGCCCCCCCGGCATCATCGGCATCGGCATCGGCGGTACGCCGGAGAAGGCCATGCTGCTGGCCAAGGAATCCATCATGGCGCCGGTAGATATCCACGAACTGAAGGCCCGCGGCGCCAAGACCCGGGCCGAGGAACTGCGCCTCGAACTCTATGAGAAGGTCAACGCCCTCGGCGTCGGCGCCCAGGGTCTGGGCGGCCTGACCACCGTACTCGATGTCAAGGTGCTGGATTACCCCTGCCACGCCGCCAACCTGCCGGTGGCCCTGGTGCCCAATTGCGCCGCCACCCGTCACTGCCACTTCCACCTGGACGGCTCCGGCCCCGCCAAGCTGGAAGTGCCCAAGCTGGAAGACTGGCCCGCCGTCACCTGGACGCCAGACCTCAAGTCCGCCACCCGGGTCAATCTCGATACCCTGACCAAGGAAGAAGTCGCTTCCTGGAAGCCGGGCCAGAAGATTCTCCTCAACGGCAAGATGCTCACCGGCCGCGACGCCGCCCACAAGCGCATCGCCGACATGCTGGCCAAGGGCGAGAAGCTGCCCGTGGACTTCACCAACCGCGTCATCTACTACGTCGGCCCCGTGGACCCGGTGAGGGACGAAGTGGTCGGTCCCGCCGGTCCCACCACCGCCACCCGCATGGACAAATTCACCCGCATGATGCTGGAGAAAACCGGCCTCATCTCCATGATCGGCAAATCCGAGCGCGGCCCGGTCGCCATCGAGGCCATCAAGGACAACAAGTCCGCCTACCTGATGGCCGTCGGCGGCGCCGCCTACCTGGTGGCCAAGGCCATCAAGTCGGCCCAGGTGGTGGGTTTCGCCGATCTTGGCATGGAAGCCATCTACGAGTTCGACGTGCAGGACATGCCGGTCACCGTGGCCGTCGACTCTTCCGGCACTTCGGTCCACGAAACCGGCCCCAGGGAATGGCAGGTCAAGATCGGCAAGATTCCGGTCAAGGCCTGACGGAACCTCGGAAGGGCTGTCGGAACCCCAGAAAAAGGCCGGAGCGATCCGGCCTTTTTTCGCACCCTCGCGCGCACCCCGGGGAACGCTCCCTATCCCATCATCCGTTCCGACCGTGCCCGGGACCAGAGCTTGCGCTCGATATCGTCCACCGGTAGGCCCAGGTTGAAGGCCAGGTCGATCTGCTTGAGCATCGGCACGATCTGCAATCCCACGCTCCCCAGGCAAGGCTGCAGGGCCTGTGGAGGCACCGAAGCGAGCAGCTCCTTCAGTTTGAGGACGAATTCGTCCTTGCGGAAATCTTCGCCCCGCCGTGCTTCGCCAGATTCGACGCGATTGCCGCCCGCCTTCAGGGCCGCTTCCATGCGGCCGTTGGCCAGGGTCAGGAAATCGTCGGCCGAAAGCGCCACGCCATCCTCGGGCAGGGTGGCGATGCCCACGCTCACCGTCATATCCACCCTCTCGCCTCGGATGGAAATCTGCGCCGCAGCGAGCCCCTTGCAGACCCGCTCCGCGAAGCTCGCGCACAGCGCACGGTTGGTTCCAGGGGCAACGATGGCCACACGCCCGGGCAGGAAGGCACCGATGGTGTCATCGGTGCGGATCTTGTTGGCCAAGAGACGGCCGAACTTCACGGCGATTTTGTCGCCCAATTCGCTGCCAAAGCGCCCTACGACCCGGGAATAACTATCCAGCCCGAAGACCAACACGCCGACGGCATGACCACCCTCCGCCACCAGCAGTTTGGCCAGAGCCTGCTCGACTTCGGCCCGGGGCGGAAAATCCGGCGCCGGCCGCACCACCCCCATCACGTCGCTGGCCGTGATGCCCGACATGCCCGCCATCCGGCCCAACTGGCCCATGATGTCGCTGATGCCCAGGTTGCTCGCGGTACCGACGCAATCCTCCTCGGCCACGGTCGTCACGGCAAGGTCAGCACCGGCCGGATCACCGCCATTGGCGTCCGCGGTCTGGGCGCCGGCAGACGCGCGGATGGCGGCTACCAGAATTCCGATCTGGGCGCTGGCCATGCCCTTCTGGAGAAAATCGGTCACGCCCCGGATGCGCGCCTGCTGGCGCTCGCCCTCGCCCACCACATCGGAGACGATCAGATAAAAGGGCGTGGCGCGCAGTCGGGCAAGCTTGCTTCCCCGCATGCGCTCGACCAGCCCAAAACCATCGAGCTTGGGCATCGATGCACCCGAGATGACCGCAACGATGGACGAATCGAGCACCAGAGTCTGCCAGGCGGACTCGCCATTGGCTTCTTCACGGATATCGAAAAAAGTACTGAGGTATTTGGACAGAGATGCCCGGATGACGCGGGAGGCGTCGACGATAAGTACGCGAGGCAGGTCGTTCATGTCTCTTCCAGTGCCACCCGCCGATTCCCCCTGGGCGGCACACTATTACTAAATGCTTAGTTTCTTCTTTTCCGTCACTGTATATCAAAATCAAGGAACGGTGTCGGCAGGGGAGGCTATCTTTCGCCGGGTACCCGGCGAGGTTCTACAATCGCCTTTTCACTCAAGCGTCCATCATGATCCGCACCGCTCTTTCCTGGCAGCCTCTGGCCGACTATTCCGATGTCCGCTTCGAGGCCGCCGAAGGCATCGCCCGCATCGCCATAGACCGTCCCGAGCGGCGCAACGCCTTCCGGCCCGAAACTGTCGCCCAACTCTTAGACGCCTTCCATCGCGCCCACCACGACAACGCCATTGGCGCCATCATCCTCACCGGCACCGGACACGAGGCCTTCTGCTCAGGCGGCGACCAGAAGGTACGTGGCGATGAGGGATACATCGATGAAGGGGGAACCCCCCACCTCAATGTCCTCGACCTGCAAATGCAGATCCGCCGCCTGCCCAAACCGGTCGTAGCCATGGTAGCTGGCTACGCCGTGGGCGGCGGCCACGTCTTGCATCTGGTATGCGATCTCACCCTCGCCGCCGAAAACGCCCGATTCGGCCAGACCGGGCCGCGGGTCGGCTCCTTCGACGCCGGTCTGGGCGCCGGCCTCCTGGCCCGCACCATCGGCATGAAGCGGGCCAAGGAAATCTGGTTCCTCTGCCGCCAGTACGACGCCGCCCAGGCCCTCGACTGGGGTCTGGTCAACGCCGTAGTGCCGCTGGAACAACTGGAGGAGGAAACCGTCGCCTGGTGCCGCCAGATGCTGCAACTCTCGCCCATGGCCCTGCGCATGCTGAAGGCGGGCTTCAACGCCGACACCGACGGCCTGGCGGGAATCCAGGAACTGGCGGGCAACGCCACCGGCCTGTTCTACATGACCCAGGAAGGCCAGGAAGGCCGCAACGCCTGGCTTGAACGCCGCTCTCCCGATTTCACTCCTTTCCGCAAACGGCCTTGATTCCGGTTACCGCCCGCTGGCTGCCCTACGGCCTGCCGCTGCTGCGGCCCTGGGAAAGTTCCCGCGGCCGTCTCGATGGCCGCCGCGGGCATCTCCTGTGCCTCGAGGCCGCCGACGGTCGCATCGGCTGGGGTGACTGCGCTCCGCTGCCCGAGGCCGGCATAGACGAAACCCAAGCCACCCGCCACGCCGAGTCCTGCGCCGCCCTGGACCTGGAGGCCCAGGCGGCCGGGGTACCCCTGGCGGCCTGGCTGGCTGGATGCGCCACGGCACCCGACGTTCCGGTCAATGCATCCCTGGGCGCCATCCTGTCCCTTACCCCGAGCGAACTGCGGGAAGTCTGCGCTGCCGGCTACTCGGTCCTGAAAATCAAGACGGGCTGCGCACCCCTGGCAGCCGAGATCGACCGGCTGACCCGCCTGGCTGCGGAACTTCCCGCCGGAGCCACGTTGCGCCTCGACGCCAACGGTGCCTGGAACGAGGCGACCGCCGCCACTTTCCTCAGGGAATGCCGCCAACTTCCCGTCGAGTCTCTGGAGGAGCCCCTGGCCACCCCCGATCCGGTACAGCTCGCCCGGCTCCAGGACAGCACGGAAATCGCCCTGGCCCTGGACGAATCCCTGTCCGGCCAGGACATGGAAGGCCTTCTCCGCCAGGCACCCGTACGGCGCCTGATCGTCAAGCCGGCACGCCACGGGGGGCTGCGCGCCAGCCTGGAAATCGCGCGCAAGGCCCAGCAGGCCGGCATCGACTGCATCGTGACCTCGGCCCTGGAAAGTGCCTGCGGCCTTCTCGCCGCCGCCCACCTGGCTGCTGCCATCGGCGCCGTCACCGGGTCAACCCTGGCCCACGGGCTGGCGACCGCCGGCTGGTTCGCGGCCGACACGGGCCGGGCGCCCGTCATCACCGCTGGCCGACTCGCGCTGCCCGCTGCCACCGGGTTGGGGTTCGTCCCTCTGCTGGCCTGACCCGCCCCTGGACGCACGCCCCGCCTCTGTATGATCCCGAAAACCTCTATTGACCGCTTGTCGAAGCCCTGAATACCATGTTCCACGGACCTCTGAGCCACTCGAGCTGCCTCCCCCAACCGGGTGGCACCGCGACGAACCCGCTGGCGCATCAGGGCGGGCACTTGGCTTTATCGCTTCTCCTTGCGGGCAGCAGCCTGCCGCGTCGTCGCTTCGCGCCAGACACCCGCCCGAACGCACCAACGGGCCCGTCCAACTGAGGTTTCCAGGATAATCGTCTCCTGATGAAGCCCCCACTCCACTCCGGCAGCCTCGCCCACCGGCTCCAGCAGGCCGCCGGCCGGCACCCGGACGAGCTTGCCCTCATCACGGCGGATCAGCGCTACAGTTTCGCCGCCCTGCTTGAAGCCGCCCGCGCCCGAAGCCAGGGCATCACCGCCGCCAGCGCCGCACCGATCGTGGCGCTCGCCGGCACCAGCGCCGAACTCGCCCTTGCCGCCTATGGGTGCGCCCTGGCTGGCCGCGCCTTCTGGCCCCTGGACCCTCGGACGGCGGACATCGTCTGGCCGGCCATGCACGCCCTGGCCGGAAATCACGCCGTACGACTGGAACCCCTCCCCGCCGCCCTCTCCGCCGCCCCGCCCACCGCGGTACCCACCTGGGTCGCGGCAGGCGATCTCGCCCTGATCGTAAGCACCAGCGGCAGCAGCGGGGAGCCCAAGGCGGTCATGCTGTCCCACGGCAACCTCGATTCTGCCGCCCGCGCTGCCAATGCACGCCTGGGCCTGGGGCCGCGTGATCTCTGGCTGGATTGCCTGGCGCTCAATCACATCGGTGGCTTGGCCATCCTCTGGCGAGCCGCGTGCGCCGGGGCCGGCGTCCTTCTGCACGAAGGCTTCTCGCTGCCCAGCCTCGCCGCTGCCCTGGCTTGCCAGCCGGTGACCCACATCTCCCTGGTCCCCGCCATGCTCGCGCGCCTGGTGGAGGCTGGCATCCCGTCTCCGGCGAGCCTGCGGGTGGCACTCGTGGGCGGCGGCCCGCTGTCGCTCAGCCTGTATCGCCAGGCCCGGGACGCTGGCTGGCCGATCCATCCCACCTGGGGCATGAGCGAGACGGCGGCCCAGGTCGCCACCCACTGTCCGCATGACGGGCCCTGGCAGCCCGGCCTTGCCGGACGCCCTCTCGATGGCCTGCACGTCTCGGTCGACCCGGATGGACGTCTGTGCATCCGCGGGCCCCAGGTCATGCGGGGCTATCTCAATCCCACCCTCGAGCCCGGGCTGGGCCTGGAAGACGGCTGGCTGCCCAGCGGCGATCTCGGGCGCCTGGAGGGCGACGCCGTGTTCGTCCAGGGCCGCGCCGACGACCTTCTGGTCAGCGGCGGTCTCAAGGTCCACCCGACCGAAGTCGAGGCGGCCCTTGCCGCCTGCCCTGGGGTCAGGGAAGCCGCCGTGGCAGGCGTACCCGACGCCACCTGGGGCGATCTCGTGGTCGCCCTGGTGGCGGGCACAGTGCCCCCCTCCACCCTGGATGACTGGTGCCGCGAACGTCTGCGCCCGGCCGCCCTACCCCGCCGCATCGTTTCCGTCGACGCCCTGCCCCGCCTGCCCGGGGGAAAGCTGGACCGTCAGGCCCTGCGCCGCCTCGCACAGGAAGCCACAGCGTGATCGACGCCGCCTTGAGCTGGCTTTCTGCTCCGGCCGTGGCCGCACGCTTCGCTACCCTGGCGAAAGGAGCCGCCGCCAGCACACCGGTGAGTCTCACTCTGCCCCTGGGCGAGGGCGAGAACGACTGGCTCGCTGCCCTGCCCGCCCAGGGCAGTGCCTTCTACCTCGCCCATCCCGGGCAGCGGCGCTGGACCCTGGGCCTGGGCGCCGCCCTCGAATTCGTCACCTCCGGCCCCGGGCGCTTCGCCGCCCTGCGCAGCGCGGCAGAAGGTGTCTATGCCGCCGGCCGCTGGGACGAAGCGCCGCGCATGTTCTTCGGCTTTTCTTTCGCTTCCCGGGCGAGCGACGGCCCCGCCGCCCGCCTGGTGCTGCCCACGCTGGTCCTCGACTGCCGTGACGGCCGCAGCAGCCTGAGTCTCAACGGGCTGGCCGGTAGCTTTCCTGCCGGCCTCGCAGCGGCCAAGGCCCTCCTGGCACAGGCCGACGGCCGTGGGCCCGTTCCCGCCCTGCGCCAGCCTCGGGATCTGCACGACGAGGCCTGGCTGACCCGGGTGCGTAGCGCCCTGCGGGAAATCGCCAGCGGACGCTGCGAAAAGCTGGTTCTGGCCCGGGAAGCCCGTTTCATTGCTGCGCGCCCCATTCCCCCGGCCCCGCTCCTCGCGACCCTCCTCGCCCGTCAGCCCGACTGCCTCACCTACGCCGCCGGAGACGGTCACCGGATCTTTCTGGGCGCGACGCCGGAAACCCTGGTCCGCCTCAGCGGCGGCCATGCCGAGGCCGACGCCCTGGCCGGATCGGCCTGGAGCGACGGCGATTCTTCCCTCGACAGCGACAAGAACCGCCGCGAGCAGGCCCATGTGGTCTCCGCCGTCAGGGCCGCGCTGGCCCCCCTGTGCACCGGCCCCGTGCTCGCATCGGCCGACGAGGTCGTACAGCTCGGCCACCTTAGCCACCGCCGCACCCGGGTTTCCGGGCAGCCTCGGCCGGGCATCGGCCTCTTCGATTTGATCGACGCCCTGCACCCGACTCCTGCGGTGGGAGGCCACCCGCGCCCGGAAGCTCTCGAGTGGCTCCACCGGCACGGCGAGGAGCGGCCCGCCTGGTACAGTGGCGGCATCGGCGAAATCGGACCCGCCGGCCAAGGCGCAGCGGCGGTCGCCCTGCGCTGTGCCCTCCTGGAAGGCGCCGAGGCCAGGCTTTGGGCGGGGGCAGGAATTGTGGCCGGGTCGGACCCCCGGGCGGAGCTGGCGGAAACGGAGGCCAAATTTCACACCCTCGCCACAGCGCTTGCCCACCCGCTTCCGCCCCTCTCTTCCCGTCCCCCGCACCGGATCAGCGCCTGATGGATACCGCCAGCCTCAATCTCCTCTGGGCCCACACCCTGGTGGGCGGATTCGCCGCGGCCGGAGTCCGTCGGGCCGTCATCTCCCCCGGCTCCCGTTCCACCCCTCTTGCCCTGGCCCTGCTACGGCTCGGCGGCATCGCCTGTCACGTCCTGGTGGACGAGCGCAGCGCCGCCTTCTTCGCCCTGGGCCTGGCCAAGGCCAGCGGACTCCCAACCCTGCTCCTCGCCACCTCGGGCAGTGCCCCCGGGCACTGGCTCCCAGCCGCCATCGAAGCCGACCGCGCGGGTGTACCTCTGCTCCTCGTCACTGCCGACCGGCCCGCCGAACTCCAGGGCTGCGGCGCCAACCAGACCATAGAACAGAGCGGCCTGTTCACCAGCTTTCTGCGCGAGCGCGTGCTGCTCGACGCCCCCCACCGCGATTTCGACCCGGCCTGGCTGCACCGCCTGGCCGCACGAAGCGTGGAAAAAAGCCTCCTCCCCCTGGCAGGCCCTGTCCATCTCAATCAGCCCTTTCGCGAACCTCTAGTGCCTTCCGGAGAAGTCCCGCCACCCGCGGCCCTGCCGGCGGTGCCCGTGTTCCCTCCGGCCCCGGCCGACCCGACACCGGAAGCCCTGGTAGCCATCGCGGCCGCCCAGGCCAGCGGCCCCGGCATCATCGTCTGCGGACCGGCCCGCAATCCCACCCGCCCGGACTTCCCTCCCGCCGTCGCCGCCCTGGCGCTGCACCTGGATTGCCCGATCCTGGCGGAGCCCCTATCCGGCCTGCGCTTCGGCCCGTGGGACCGCAGCCGCGTCTTCTGTCGCCAGGACCGCTGGCTGCGGAGCACGGATTTCGTCACTACCCACCGGCCAAGCTGGGTTCTGCGCTTTGGCGACACCCCTGTCGGCCGCCCCCTGCAGGACTATGCGGCCCACGCGCCCATAGTCATCCTGGCGGAACCCGCCCCGTGCTGGAACGACCCCGCCCAGACCGCCAGTGCGCTGGTCAGGGCCGACCCCACCCGCCTGTGCCGCGCACTCTTGGAGCACCTGCCCCCCCTGGCCCGGGCCGGCTGGCTGGCTGCCTTCCAGGCCGCGGAAGAAGAGGCCGACGCCGCCCTGAACCGCCTCGCCCTTCCGGCCGAAGCACGGCTCATCGCGGCCCTTCTTGCCGCTGCCCCCCCCGGCGCCGCAGTCTTCGTCGGCAATTCCCTGCCCATCCGTGATGTGGACAGCTTTTCCGGCTGCGGCGCCAAAGCGCTCGAATTCTTCGCCAACCGGGGCGCCAGCGGCATCGACGGCAATCTTTCCACCGCCGCCGGAATCGCCGCGGCACGCGGCCCCACCCTTGCCCTTCTGGGCGATCTCGCCGCCCAGCACGACATCGGAGGCCTGGCAGCCCTGCGGGGACTTCCCCTGGTGGTGGTGGTCATCAAGAATGGCGGCGGCGGCATTTTCGAGCACTTGTCCCAGGCCCGGCTGCCCGAGTTCGAGGCCGCCTGGCTCACCCCCCAGGACATCGACCTGCCGAGCACCGCAAGGGCCTTCGGCCTCAAGGGCCTGACCCTGTCCGACCCGGAGGCATTCCCCTCCGTCCTGGCCCAGGCCCTCGCCGCCGGCAAGCCCTGCCTGATCGAAGTTCAGGTGGACCGGGCTGCAAGCCGGGCAGCCCGGGAAGCCTGGTGGTCCGGGGGTAGCGCCCCCGTTTCCTCGTAAAACCTGGGAAATTCTTGATCGCGCCCTTGCAGCGTAAACAGAGGGCATGATCGAGACGCATCACCACCAAGGGTCGGCCCCTGGGCCACCATAGGCAAGGCGAATCGGCTCCGCATCGGCTTGAAGAACTGGGTGATCGGATTTCTACACCCAGGCGATCCGAAGCCGCCATGCCACCCCCTCGAATTCATCCTCGGGGCTTTTGCACACAAGTCAGCACACTACCCAGCCGCATTACCCCACCGGGCAATTTGCCCTCCCGCCCCCGGGGACTTTGCTCATGCCCGCGCCTGGGCGGCCACGTACTCTCCCTCTATCCTCATTGCGCCGGGAGAACGCGATGCCCCCCACCCTCAGAGCCCTGCTGCCCTGGCTGAGCGCAGCCCTGGTCGCCGCGGCGCCCCCCGCTTTGGCCGAGGGGCCGGGCCGCTTCTGCGGCGGCGCGGCGACTCCGGGGGACCCCAGCGACCTGGCCAACGTGGTGGGCGACCAGACCCTGGAATACACCGCCGAGCTTCCCGCCAGCCTCGTCACCTGCGCCCGGGGCTATCTGCTGGAGAAATGCGGCGACCACGAGAGCGCCCACAAGGTCTTTGACAAGTGCATTGCCGCCGGCTACGTCGGGGCCATGATCTGGAAGGCCCTTCTGCTGGAGGACGGGACGGGAACCCCGCGGGATTCCGTGCGGGCGGCGGAGCTGATGCGTCGTGCCGCGACCAGCGACGATCCGCACTATGCGCCCTTGGGCAAGCTGCATTACGCCACGGCGCTCTATTTGGGCCGGGGCGTGGCGAAGAACGAGGCCGAGGCGATGACCTGGTTCCGTGCCGCCGCCGAGGAGGGCAACGAGGAGGCCCGGGAATTCCTGCGCAGCGGCTACCACACCGGCTCCCGGGATCAATCCGGTCTGGGGGCGGGACGGCCGACGGCCGCCGCCCTGGCGGGACCGCCCCGGGGCGAGAATACGAGCCTGCCCCAGGCGCCGGCGCTGCGCATGCACCAGGCCGGCGAGCAGGCCCCCGGCGCTCCGCAACTCCGCTCCAGCAAAGCGCCCGTCTCACCGCCTCCGGCCGAATTTTCTCCGGCCGGCCAGCGGCTGATCCCTCAGCAGCCTATGCCACTGGCCGCGGGGCCGGCTGCCTCCTGGGGGATCGCCTTGCTCATCGCCGCTGCCTTCGTGGCCGGCATCCTGCGCCAGCGCTTCCTGCCCCGCGGACCCGCCCTCGATCTCTCTCCTCGCCCATGAACGCCATTTTTCTTTCCGGCCCGGGAGCCTCGTTGGAGGGGCTGATGTACGACCTGAGCCAGGTCTTCCTCGTCCCCGTCCTGCTGGTGATCGCCCTGCTCTTCCTGTACGCCTTTTACGCCCTGGGGGCCTTCCTGTGGCAGGCGGTGCAGCGTCGGCGAGGCGTGCCCGAGGCGTTCGAGTTGTGCCACCTCAGCCGCATCGCCCCCTTCCTGGATCGTTCCGCCCTGGAGGCCGAAGCGGTTGCCAGGCTGGAACTGGTACGCATCGCCACCCGGGTGGCGCCCATGCTGGGCCTGGTGGCGACCATGATCCCCATGGGCCCTGCACTGCGCGCCCTGGGCGAAGGACAGCTTCCGGAAGTAGCCACGCGCCTCACGGTGGCCTTTTCGGCGGTCATCCTGGCCCTGATCGCCGCGGCACTGACCTACGCGGTCGCCCATGTACGGCGCCGCTGGTATGCGAGCGACCTGCTGGCCCTGGAGCGCAAGGCAAGGGAGAAAGCGTGCGCCTGACCCTAGACGACGACCCCGACGGCGACGATCCCCTGCTGTCGGTGGTCAATCTCATCGATGTTTTTCTGGTGCTCATCGCCGCGCTGCTTCTCGCGGTGGCGGCCAATCCGATGAACGCCTTCGGCGTGGATAAGGTGACGGTCATCCGCAACGCGGGGCGGGGGGACATGGAAATCGTCACCCGCGACGGCAAGAAGATCGAACGCTTCCGCGCCGACGGCAGCGCTGGCCAGGGCCGGGGCGTCAAGGCCGGCGTCGCCTACCGCCTGGAGGACGGCTCCCTGGTCTATGTGCCGGAGTAGTCGCCGCGGGCCATGCCTTACCATAGGCGCTTCTCCCCCGTCGGCCCCCTGCCCGCCATGGATCTCAAACGCAGTCTCCTGATCCGCATCACCCTCTTCGCCCTGGTCATCTTTCTCGCGGCGGTCGGGGTGATCCTGGAGCAATCCCGCACCCGGGTGCGCGCCCAGATCGAGCGCACCGGTAGCACCATCCAGCAGCTCATCACCGACGAGGTGGCGCGCAGTTCCGACGCCTTCCACCGCAGCATCGAGGATATCGACCTCTCCAGCCTGGCCGCCATCGGCGAACTCATTCATTTCTGCGTCGAAATCGAAGACCTCTATCTAAGGCCGATCACTGCGCGCTGCTTCGAGGAACCGGGCTACTCCCCCGGGCTCCTCTCCTGGGCCATGCACCGCCTGATCGGTTCCGACGTGGTTTACCTCAGCCACGTCGGCCACTACCCCGGCGTCAAGGTGGGCGCCCTGACGGTGCGCCCCGACATCGCCAGCGAGGCGGCCGACGCCTGGCGCCAGATTCGCACCGTACTGGGCATCACCCTGGGCATCCTGTTCCTCAATTTTCTGGTTTATCGCCCGGTGCGCCGGGCCCTGCGTCCGACGGAGGAGATTCTCGACGCCCTGGGGCGCATGGAAAAAGGCGATCTCACCGTGCGCCTGCCCCGCTGCGAATTGATCGAGCTGCAACGCATCAGCTCGGTCTTCAACCATCTGGCCGACCGCCTGCAAAACACCATCGGCGAGCAGCAGCGCCTGGCCGAACGACTGCTCACCGTCCGCGAAGAAGAAAGGCGGCACCTGGCCCGGGAACTGCACGACGAATTCGGCCAGTGCCTTACTTCCATCAACGCCGAAGCCGCCTTCGCCAACGAACTGGCTCGGGACGGCCTGCCCGAACTCGCCCCCTGCGCCCAGGCCATCGCCCGCACCTCGGGCCATATGCTGGAATCCCTGCAACAAATCCTGCGTCAGCTCCGGCCGGTCGGCCTGGACGCCTTCGGCCTCGCCGCGGGCCTGGACGACCTGGTGCGGGGCTGGAACCAGCGCAGCCGGGGACGCTGCCTCTATCGCCTGGAAATCGACGGCGACTGCGGCGACTTCCCGGACAACCTCAACATCAACCTCTACCGCATCGTCCAGGAAAGCCTCACCAACGCCACCCGCCACGGCGAAGCGAGCGAGGTGGTGGTGCGCCTCTCCCGCGGCCTGGATGTCGAACTCACCGTCAGCGACGACGGCCACGGCGAAGTTCCGCTGCCCTCCGAACGGGGCCTGGGCGTGCTCGGCATGCACGAGCGGGTGCAGGCCTTGGGCGGCCGTTTCAGCCTGGAGTCCCGCCAGCCCCGGGGAACCCTGGTGCGGGTGCGCATTCCCCTCGCCTCCCGCCCGGAGAGCAATGCATGAGGGAAATCCTGGGTCTCCTGCTGGTGGACGACCACGCCGTGGTGCGGGAAGGCTACCGCCGGCTGCTGGAGCGGCGCAGCGACCTGCGCATCGTCGGCGAGGCGAGCAACGCCGCGGACGGCTACCGCCTGTACAAGGAATGCGGCCCCGACGTGGCCATCCTCGATCTTTCGCTGCCCGACATGGGCGGCATCGAACTCATCAAGCGCCTCATCCAGCGCGATCCCCAGGCCCGCATTCTCGCCTTCAGCATGCACCGCGACCCTCTGTTCGCCACCCAGGCCCTGCGGGCCGGTGCCTTGGGCTACGTCACCAAGAGTTCTTCGCCCGAGATCCTCATCCAGGCGGTCTATCAGGTCGCCGCCCGGCAGCGCGTATTGAGCCCGGATATCGCGCCGGACATGGCCCTGACCCTCCTGGACGGCGCCGCCGACCCCTTCCGCGATCTCACTCCCCGGGAATTCGAAGTCCTGCGCCTGGTTCTCGACGGCCACAACGCCGAGGAGATCGGCGAGGCCCTGCACATCAGCCCCAAGACGGCCCAGAACATCCATTACCAGGTGAAGGCCAAGCTGGGGGTGCGGACCGACATCGAACTCATGCGCCTCGCCCTGCGCCAGAATCTGGTGCAGTGACCCGGCGGCGCCGCGGGCACCACGCCGCCTGGCCGGATGCGATTACTTGCCGGCACCTTCCTCCAGGCGCGCCCGCAGGCCATCGAAGCCCGCCTTGTAGATATCCGAGAACAGAGCCCTGGCCTTGTCCCGCGCCTCCTGCCCCTCGCCGGTGGCCTCGAAACGCCCAACCCACACCACCCGGCTGCCCTTGCCCTCCGGCAGGACGCGCAAAGTCGCGCTGTAGTTCTTCACCGGGATGGGCGATTCGACGATGCGGTAGCGCATCGAACGCCCCTTGCCGTCGTAGGCCAGCAGTTCCTCGACGATATGGGTGCCGTCCTTGACCGTGATGTCGCGCAGGGCCCCGGGAACGTTGTCCTTGCCGCGGGAAATGCGGGTATCGGCCACTGCCGGGTGCCAGCCGTGGAGGCCGCCGTAGCGGCCGATCAACTTCCATACCGCCGTGGGGGAAGTCGCCAGGGAGGCTGTCTCGCGCACCTCCAGCGGTGGGGCGGCCCGGACCGAAATACAGGCCAGGGCAGCCCCCAGGGCGACGGCGTGGCGGAACGAAAGAGATGAAAGCATGGGCGTCTCCAGAAATGAAAAGGACATGGCGAAATGCCATGTCCGATTCTAGAGACGCCCTATCGAAGCGAAAGGCCAGGGACGATGCCCGGGCAACTGCATCGCCTAGCCAGGGCAAAATACCCGGCCGGCCCGCTCCGGATTACTCGGGGTAGAAATGCACGTCGTAGGGGTAAGGTTTCTGAGGCACCTTGGACCCGGTCTGCCGGGCCACCGCCTCGGCGTCCTGCTTCTTGTCCCACCATAGGGCTCGGCCGGCCTTCTGGTCGGCGGCCCACTCGGGATTCTTTTCCATCAGCTCATCGATCCACTTGGTGTGGTCGGACACGTAGCTGCTATTGACGTCGCCCATTTGCCGCAATCCTCGCAAGGGTTGAAATGGCGGCCATTTTAACACGTCAGGACCCGTGAATTCTTCGCGCACGCCTGAGCGGGAGCGACAGGAGCTTTCCCAGGGCCTCAGTGGAAGACGATGGGCCGGGCGGAATCCCCGCAGTAGTCTTCGAGGAAGGCGTCTATGGTTTCCTCGTCGCGCTCGTTTTCGGGAATTTCCTCGATGGCGGCGCGGAAGTGCAGTGCCCGGGGCCCCTGGAGGAAAAGCATGCGGCCGGCGGTCTTGTCCACCAGTTCGAACCCGTCCTGGGCTGGATAGGCGAGGACCGAGTAGTGATCACTGTTGTAGACGACGTTCATGGACTTCTCCTTTACACGACTTCCACGACTTCAATTACGGCCAAGCTACTCCTTTTTCAAGGGCCGGACCGTGACCTTTTTCACACGGCCTAGCTCCGACGGCGGATGGTCCCGGCCATGCCGCCGCCCTACCATGGGCCCATCATCGGAGAACTCCCATGGCGTCCTGGGGCTGCCCCCACGAAATCGACGGCCGCTGCACCCGCATCAACGATCTGCCCTGTGATCCGGGCATGAAGGGCTGCGTCCTCGCGGGCCGTTATGTCTTCGCGAGCGAGGACAAGAACCGGCGTCTGCGGGAAAAGGCCGCCCGTGGCGAGGCAGACTCCGGCGCCCCCTCCCGCAAGGATCAGGGATAAAGCCCTCGGATCGCCCGGGCTTCGAGAACCCGGCTGCACGCGATGACGAAGGCCGCAGTGCGCAGCGGCAGGCCCCGTTCCTCGGCCAGTTGCCAGATGGCGGCGAAGGCCTCGCCCATGACCCGCTCCAGGCGCTGGTTGATTTCCTCCTCGCTCCAGAAAAAGCTGGAGAAATCCTGCACCCACTCGAAGTAACTCACCGTCACGCCGCCGGCGTTGGCGATCACGTCGGGAACGATGAGCACCTGGCGCTCGGCGAGGATGGCTTCGGCTTCCGGCGTGGTGGGGCCATTGGCGCCTTCCACGATGACCCGCGCGCTGATGGCCGCGGCGTTGTGCTTGTTGATCTGGGCTTCCAGGGCGGCGGGCACCAGAAAGTCGCAGGGCACCCCCCAGAAGGCTTCCTGTTCCAGGGCGATGCTCCCCGGCGCGCCGACCAGCGACCCCGTGGCGGCCCGGTGCCGGCGTAGCGCCTCCAGGTCCAGGCCGGCGTCGCAATGGACCGTGCCGGAAACGTCCTGCACCGCCACCACCCGCGCCCCGGCCTGGGCGAAGAGGCGGGCCGCCGCTTCACCCACGTTGCCGAAGCCCTGCACCGCCACCCGGGTGCCGGCGAGGGAAATCCCCAGGCGGCGCGCCGTTTCCCGCGCCACCACGAAGACCCCGCGGCCGGTGGCATCGGGCCGCCCGAGGGAACCGCCCAGGGACACCGGCTTGCCGGTCACTACGCCGGTCACCGTACGGCCTTCGCCCATGGAATAGGTATCCATCATCCAGGCCATGACCTGGGCGTTGGTGTTCATGTCCGGCGCCGGGATGTCCTTGTCGGGACCGATCATGGCGCTGATTTCGCTGGTATAGCGCCGCGTCACCCGCTCCAGTTCGGCCAGGGAGAGCTGGCGCGGATCGACCCGGATGCCGCCCTTGGCGCCGCCGAAGGGCACGTTGACCACCGCATTCTTGATGGTCATCCAGCCGGCCAGGGCCATGACCTCGGAAAGAGTCACGTCCTGGTGGAAGCGCACCCCGCCCTTGCCCGGCCCGCGCGAGGTGTTGTGATGCACCCGATAGCCCTCGAAATGGGCCACTTCGCCGCTGTCCAGCCGGATGGGCACATCGACGATCAGCGAGCGCTTGGGCCGCCGCAGGGTCTCCACCCAGGGCCAGAGGCGCCGCTCCAGGAGGGGCGCCACCTGCTCCACCTGCTGCAGGAAGATGTGCCACGGCCCGACGTTTTCGCGGGAGATGTAGGAAGGCAGTTGCGGGGCGTTCATCGCGATTTCCTCCAGAGCCGCTGTGCGCGACAGCCTAGCCCCGCCGACCAAGCTCTGGCAAGGGGTACAGGCCGTCGGCGACTAGCCGGATTCGTCCTCTTGCGGTTATCCTGAGCCGCTGAACCCAATCCCCGGAGACTTCCCGTGCCTGCCCTGCTGCCCCAGCCCGATCCCCTGGGCTTTCTCGAATATTCCGTGGTCTATACCGACCGCGCCCTGAATCACATGTCCCAGCGCTTCCAGGGTGTCATGCGCGACATTTCCCGCATCCTCAAGGCGGTCTACAACGGCAGGAGCGCCATCATCGTCCCCGGCAGCGGCACCTTCGGCATGGAAGCCGTGGCCCGTCAGTTCGCCACCGACAAGAAATGCCTGGTGATCAGGAATGGCTGGTTCAGCTACCGCTGGACGCAGATTTTCGACATGGGCCGCATCCCGGCCGAGAGCATCGTCCTCAAGGCTCGCCCGGTGGGCAGCGGTCCCCAGGCGCCCTTCGCCCCCTGCCCCATCGAGGAAGTGGTCGCCACCATCCGCGCACAAAAGCCCGACGTGGTTTTCGCGCCCCACGTGGAAACCGCCTCCGGCATGATCCTGCCCGACACCTACCTGAAGGCCGTCGGCGCCGCCGTGCGCGAAGTGGGCGGCCTCTTCGTCCTCGACTGCGTGGCCTCCGGCACGGTATGGGTCGATGTGGCCGACAAGAACGTGGATGTCCTCATCAGCGCACCGCAGAAGGGCTGGAGCGGTTCCCCCTGCTGCGCCCTGGTGGTCCTGGGCGAGCGGGCGCGGGAACGCATCGACGCCACCACCAGCACCAGCTTTGCCTGCGACCTGAAGAAGTGGCTGCAGATCATGGAAACCTTCGAAGGCGGCGGCCACGCCTACCACGCCACCATGCCCACCGACGCCCTGGCCGCCATGCGCGACGTGATGCTGGAGACCGAGGCCTATGGCTTCGCCCGGGTGTGCGAGGAGCAGAAGGAACTGGGGCGCCAGATTCGCGGCCTGCTGGTTGCCCGGGGCCTGGCCAGCGTCGCGGCCGAGGGCTTCCAGGCCCCCGGCGTGGTGGTGAGCTACACCACCGACCCGGAAATCCAGAATGGCCGCAAATTCCTCGCCAACGGAGTGCAGACCGCGGCCGGGGTGCCGCTCATGTGCGACGAACCGGCGGATTTCCGCACCTTCCGCATCGGCCTCTTCGGCCTGGAAAAGCTGCACAACCCGGAACGGACCGTGGAGAGCTTCCGCAAGGCCCTGGACGCCATCGTCGCCTGAAATCTCCCCATGTCAGATACCGCCGACAACCGCATCGCCGTCGATCAACTGCAGGTCGGCGTCTACGTGTACCTGGACGTCGGATGGATGCACCATCCCTTCACCTTCAACAACTTCAAGATCCGCGATGAAGAGCAAATCAAGGTCATCCGCGGCCTGGGCTTGAAGTGGGTACGCTGGGATCCGGCCCGCAGCGAGCGCAAGCCCCTGCCGCGTTCGGCCGCCCAGGCGCTGCCGGAAGCGCCCCCCCCCGAGGCCGATGCGGCCGCAGCGCCCGAGACGGCCAACCGGGAAGCGATGGCCCGCAAGCAGGAACGCATCCAGCAGTTGAGCGAACACCGGGAGCGTCTGGCCCAGGTGGAACAAGCCTTCCTCTCCGCCGCCAATGTGGTGCGCAACCTCAACAAGAACATCTTTTCCCAGCCGGAAAAGACGGTGGGCGACGCCGGCAAGCTGGTGGGCCAGGTGGTCGAAACCTTGTTGGCGGCGCCCGACCTGGCCATTCAGGTCATGGCCGAAAAGCCCGGCGGCGAAGACATCTATCTCCACGCCCTCAACGTGGCGGTCCTGTCCATGACCCTGGCCAAGGAATTGGGGCTGCCAGCGGAACTGGTCCAGTTCATCGGCATGGGCGCCATCTTCCACGATGTCGGCCTCAACGAGATTCCCACCACCATCCTCAACAACCCCGGCCTCCTCACCAAGGCCGAGCGCGAATTCCGCGAAATGCACTGCCACTACGGCGTCGAAATCGGCAGGAAGGCGGCGCTGCCCGCACCGGTGCTGCGCATCATCCAGCAACACCACGAGCTCTTCGACGGCAGCGGCTATCCCCAGAAACTCAAGGGCGAGGCCATCGATCCCCTGGCCCGGGTCGTGTCGCTCATCAACGCCTACGACAATCTCTGCAATCCGCCCAACATCGCCCACGCCCTCACGCCCCACGAGGCGCTTTCGTCCATGTTCGCCCAGCAGCGCAATCGCTTCGACCCGCGTTTCCTGCAGGCCTTCATCCGCTTCATGGGCGTCTATCCGCCGGGTTCCGTGGTCGGGCTTTCCAACGATGCCCTGGGGCTGGTGATCCGGGTCAATGCCAGCCGTCCCCTGCGCCCCAGCATCATCGTCTACGACGCGGGCATCCCCAAGAACGAAGCCATCATCCTCGACCTCAACGAGGAGCCCGACCTCAACATCACCCGGGCCATCCGCCCCGCCCAGTTGCCCGCCGCGGTTTTCGAGTATCTGAGCCCACGCCGTCGGGTCAGCTATTATTTCGACCCCAACGCGTCCTCCCAGGCCGCCTGAGCATGAACCTGAAAACAGCGCCTGACCGCTTGTCGATGCCCGCAACGCCCCGTGCTCCGGACCTCCACGCCACGCCGAAGCGCGCACGCCCCGGGGGACGGCGCTGCAAAGGCCCCAGTGGGCTCGCCGCACGAAGGGTTCCAGGATGAGCAGAACCGTTCCCGACCGGCTGCTTCTCGACCAGGCCTCCGAGGTTCTGCTCGCCGTCGACCCGGCCACCCTCCTCATCCAGGGCGCCAACCGGCGCGCCCAGGCGCTGCTCGGCTATGCGCCGGAAGCGCTGGTGGGCCGATCCATTACCGAACTGGAGTGCGCCCTGTCGGACCTCTTCTACTGGGAGGAAGTCCGCCAGGGAGCCAGCGGCGAGGTGGACAACGTCGAGGGACTCTATGCCTGCGCCGACGGTACCCTCCTGCCGGTGGTCAAGACCGTGCGCCGCGTGCGGGACGATGCCGGTCAATGGCTGATCCTGCGTATCCGCGACGAGCAGGAACTGAAGCGCGCCGAAGCGGGCCTCGATCAACTGGCCGCCCAGCTCAAGGCGACCCTGGAAGCCACCGGCGACGGCATCATGGTCGTGGGCACCGACGGGGGCATCGTCAATCTCAACCGCCGCTTCACCACCCTCTGGGGCCTCGCCGAAGCCCTTCTGCTGGAGGGCGACACGGCAGTCTTCGCCTGGCTGGATTCCCAGCTCGAAGCCGACAGCCCCTTCCGTTTCGCCACCCTGGCCGTGGGGCCGCAGAACGAAGCGTTTCGCGTCCTCCCCCTGGTCAGCGGCAAATACTTCGAAATGCGCAGCGAAGCGCAGATGGCGGACGATCAGGTCATCGGCCAGGTATACAGCTTCCACGACATCACCGAACGCGTCCTCAACGAACGCGAGCTGATCCGGTCGCGGGAACGGGCGGAAGACGCCAACCGGGCCAAGAGCGACTTCCTGGCCATGATGTCCCACGAAATCCGCACACCGATGAATGGCGTCATCGGCATGGGCAGCCTGCTCCTGGAAACCCCCCTCACTCCGGAACAGCGCCAGTACGCCGAGATCATCCGCACCAGTGGCGAAGCGCTGCTGGCGATCATCAACGACATTCTCGACTTCTCCAAGATCGAGGCGCGCAAGCTCTCCCTCGAAGCCATCGACTTCAACCTCCTCGCGCTCCTGGAAGATTTCGCCGACCTCTACGCCCTGCGGGCGGCGGAAAAGCACCTGGACTTCGCTTGGTCCATCCCCCCGGACATGGAAACCCGGCTGCGGGGCGACCCCGGCCGACTGCGCCAGATCCTCATCAATCTGGTCGGCAACGCCATCAAATTCACCCCCGCGGGCGGCGTCACCCTGGCGCTGGAAACCCAGACCGTCACGGAACACCACGTGGTCTTGCGCTGCACGGTCACGGACACGGGGGTCGGCATCCCCGCCGACCGGCAGGACTCCATCTTTGCCCCCTTCGAACAGGGGGACGGTTCAACCACGCGCCGCTACGGTGGCACCGGGCTGGGTCTGGCCATCTGCGCCCAATTGACCCGCATGATGGACGGCGACATCGGCGTCCGGAGCGAAGCCGGCAAAGGGTCGAGCTTCTGGTTCACCCTGCGCCTCGCCCGCAGCCCCGCCGACGCGCCTGCGACCCCCGCCCTCCCGGGCGAAGAAAACCTCGCGGCGCTGCACGGAACGCGAATCCTGGTCGCCGACGGGAATCCCCATCACCGCCGCCTGCTGCAAACCATCCTGGCGGGCTGGGGCTTCGAGGTCGCCACGGTCGCCGACGCCGACAACGCCCTGGCGCTGCTCTCGCAAGCGGAGCACCAGGGCAGGCCGTTCCGCCTGGCCCTCATCGACCGCCTGCTCACCGGTGTGGATGGCGAAACCCTGGGCCACTGGATTCGCTGGGCTGGCAATCTGGGCGCGACGGCCCTGGTGCTGACCACAGCCTCCGGCTCCCCGGGGGACAGCCGCCGGGCCGCCGACATCGGCTTTGCCGCCTTTCTCAGCAAGCCCTACAAGCGCCGCCTATTGCTCGAATGCCTGCTCAAGCTGCTCGCCCGGCCGGAAGCCACGGCGGCCCCGAGCCCCATCGTCACCCACCACAGCCTGGCCGAAGCCCGTCCCCAGGCGGTGCGCATCCTGGTGGCCGAAGACAACCAGGTCAATCAGACAGTCATCCGCAGCCTCCTGAAGAAACTGGGCTACGCCGCGGTGGAGTTGGCCAAGGATGGCCAGGAGGCCGTGGACAAGACCCTCGCGGAACCCTTCGACATCATCCTCATGGACTGCCAGATGCCCCGACTGGACGGCTACGAAGCCACCCGGGCCCTGCGCGGCGCCGGAATCGCCCTGCCCATCGTCGCGGTGACCGCCAGCGCCATGGAGCAGGAAATCGAACGCTGCTTCGCGGTCGGCATGAACGACGTCCTCGCCAAACCGGTCACCCTGGCCGCCCTGGGGCGCTGCATCGAAAAACACCTGTCCGGCGCAGGACATGACGACACGCCGGTCATCGGCGCCTGAGAGCCTGCGGAAAAACCAGGCCATTCCGTGGCTCCCCGGCCACTCCAGTTTCCTGAACCCGTGGTTTCCGCGCCTGATGCGCGGGCGACCTTTCTTCTTGGTGGCGAAGCAAAAGAAAGTCACACCCCCTCAAGGCGGAACCGCTGGGTTCAGCACACCCGACTGCAACCGGAGACGCCCCAGGGTCCAGTTCACCTCGCTTCCCCCCCGCGCCTTTGCAAGGCCCCCCCGGGATGCGCCGGGTCCGACCCGATGCTCAGGAATGGGTCGCAGCCTCCCCGGCATGGGGTTTCATCTCGCCCGCCGGCACCGCTACGGGCAGCCAGTTCTCTGGGGGCGGCAGGGGACAGGTGGCAAAGGGCGTAAAGGCGCAAGGGGGGTTGTAGGCCCGGTTGAAATCGAGCACGAGCACGCCCCCGTCGGCGACGGGAGCCATCAGAAAACGCCCTGCCCCGTAGGTCTCCCGGCCGCTGCTCCGATCGCGGAATACGAAGAACACCCCGTCGTCCCTGACCCAGACCGGCAGCAGTCTCAGCGTCTGCCCCCCCAGCTCGAAGACGGCCTCGAACGCCACCCTGACGGAGCGCAGTTCGCCATTCACGTCGGGAAGCTCCATGGCGCGGGGCTCCGGCAGGGCCACCCAGCGGGCGGCGATACGCCAGGCCGGGTCGAAGGGATAACACGGCGGCGGCACGAAGGCGCGCCCCGCCGCCCAGGCACGATCCCGTACACGCAAAGCCAGCCGGCCCTCCCGCTCGATGACCAACAAAGCCAGGGAATCCGCCGTCAACACGTCCGGCTCTCCGTCGCGGTCGGTGGTGAGGCCCCGCGGCGCCTCACCCCGGGCCCGCCAAACCACCTGCCCCCCCGAGCGCTCCAGTTCCCCCAGGACCTCCGGCCCCCGGGGCAGAACGACGGTGCAAGCCGGGCCGCTGCCCAGGACGCTCGTCCCTTCGGCCAGCCAGTGCAGCCCCACCACGCCGAGCCAACTGTCGGGCCCGGCCAGTTCCGCCCGGCGCGCGGCGCGCCAGGCGGCGTGCCCCGCCGCCTCGTCCGCGGGACTGCTCATCCCTCCATCCCGAGGAGGAAGAGACCCACTCCGAACACCCCAAAGCCGGCCATCAGGATGAAAAGCACGCCGAAGGCCTCCCAACTCCGGTTGGGGCCGAGGGCGAAGCCCACCATATAAACCCCCATGGTGGCCGCCACGGCGCAGAAACCGGCCGCCAGGGTGGGGGCCACCTCATAGGGCGAAACACCCATGCCCAGGATGGACACGAAGAGCAATACGTTGCCCGCCACGATGAAGCGCTGAGCCCAGACCTTGCGCGCCAAGTTTGCAGCGGTGGGGCGCCAGCGCTCGGGCCGCGCCGCCGGCCCGAGGTGAGCAGCGGATTTTCGGCTCAAGCTCAGGAAGAACAGCCCGAACATCAGCGGAAAACCGCCAAAGACGCCAAAGGCCAGAACGCCCCCCCACTGATTCTGAAAATCCGCGATGACCGCCCGGTCGGGATTGTCCTGCCAATAGCGCACGGGCACCGGGTCGCCCTCGTCCTTGCTCTGCTGGCTGCCCCCCAGGCCGGTGACGTGGCGTTCGAGGCCATCGGCCGCCACATAGAGCACCCGCGGCTCGTAAGTGACGCTCACCTCGCCATCCGCGTCCTTCGTGCGCCGCGTTTCAAAATTGATCAGCCGTCCCTCCACCGCCACCGTTCCCCGCAACTGCTCGGCCCGGTCCAGGCCGATGCGCACGCCACACACCGCACCGGTGACGCCCATGATGAGGCAGCCCACCGCTACCCCCCGTTCGAAGCCGCCCCTGAAATGGGCCAGCCAGCCGATCAGCGGCCCCAGAAAAACGGAACCGAAGAACCACAGGAAGGATTGGTTGGCGATGGTGTCGTCCATGGAGCGGAGCTTACCCCAGACCCGGCCGCCTAGTAGCCTGACCCACAGGTTGCGGAACAAGATGAAAGCGAAGGATTTGCTTCTCTGGCTAGGCGCCGAAGTTGCAAACCCCGGCAGCAATAGCCGAAGCTATTGCGAGGATGAGCAACAGCGCCAGGGAGGCAAAGACAAGCTTTCATGTTGCGTGACCTGTGGGTCAGGCGACTAGTAGTCAGTCACATTGGTTTGCGTGAACGCCGAGGCGCGCATCCGCGCCCGGATCGCGCGAAGCGAACCGCAGCCATAGCCGAAGCTCTGGCGAGGATGAGCGACAAAGCGAGCGGGGATGCGGGGCGGGCCGAACATCGCTGAACCTATGTGACTGGCTACTCGGTACGCGGGAGATGCCGCGGCTTCCAGGAGCCGGGCGCGTCCCCCCCGCCCTCAATCCCCCAGCCCCATCAGCTCGGCGTTCCCTCCCGCCGCGGCCGTATTGACCGTCCTCACCCGCTCCACCAGCAGGCGATGCAGGGCGAAGCGTCCTTCCTCCCCCGGGGCGAGGACCGGGATGCGAGCCCCCTCGTCCGCGGCCAGGCGGCGGCGCCACAGGATTTCGTCCTGGCGCCCATCGACCAGGACGGCGGCGACGGCCTCCCCCTCGGGCAAGCGCCAGGGCTGCAGGAGCGGAGCCAGGTCCGCAGGGAGCAGCCCCGCCTGGGCTGGGCGGAAACGATTTCCCGTGGCCAGGGTGGCGGCGATCTGGGTCAGCAGGCCCGCTGCGCCGCGGGAGGCGCACAGCACCCCGCCGCGGGGTGCCCAGAACAGCCGGTTAGCCTCGCCGGTGGGTCCGGGCAGCGCAAGCTCCAGCCCCAGGGGGCTCTCCGCCTCGCAGCGCGCGCACGCCGCGGCCAACTCAGCCTGGCCCCGGCTACGCGCCCATGCTGCAAGGGCCAACAGGGCTTCCTGCGGGGCGTATTCCGCCCCGGGCCGGAACCCCAGGGCGGCGAAATCCGGCCGTTCCATCCCCATCAGGAAGGGCAGCAGGAGCGGCCCCCCCGCCTTGGGCCCAGTCCCGGAAAGCCCCTCGCCCCCGAAGGGCTGAACCCCCACCACGGCGCCGATCTGGTTGCGATTCACATACACGTTTCCGGCCCGTACCCAGCCCGCCAGGGTGGCGATGCTTTCGTCGATGCGGCTGTGGATGGCGAAAGTGAGGCCATAGCCCAGGGCATCGATGGCCTCGGCCAGGGCTTCGAGGCCCCCGGCCGGGTAGCGCAGCACATGCACCACCGGGCCGAACACCTCGCCCGGTACGTCGCTCGCCCGGTTGATCTCCACCAGGGCCGGCGGGCAGAAATGCCCCCCGGCGGGCACGGGCCCGGGGGGGCGCCGCACCGGGAAACCCCGCGCCGCCATGGCCGCCAGGTGCGCTTCGACCGCCTCCCGGGCCGCGGCATCGATGAGGGGCCCCACGTCGGTGGCGAATTCCGCCGGGTCGCCCAGGCGCAGTTCGGCCAGGGCGGCGGACAGGACCTGCAGCAGGGGAGCGGCGATTTCCTCCTGTACGCACAGCAGCCGCAGGGCCGAACAGCGCTGTCCGGCGCTGTCGAAGCCGGAAGCCAGGACATCCCGCACCACCTGTTCCGGCAGGGCCGATGAATCGACCACCAGGGCATTGACCCCGCCGGTCTCGGCCACCAGCCAGGGCAGACCCTCCCCTTCCGCCCGGGCGGCCAGGCTGCGGTCGATATGGGCGGCCACCGCCAAGGAACCCGTAAACAGCACCCCGACCACCGCCGGATGCGCCACCAGGGCCTGGCCGACCGTCTCGCCCGGCCCGGGCAGGAGTTGCAGGGCGGCGGCGGGAATCCCCGCCCCATGCAGCAGTGCCACGGCCCGGTCCGCCACCAGGGGCGTCTGCTCGGCGGGCTTGGCCAGGACCGGATGGCCTGCCGCCAGGGCCGCCGCCACCTGGCCGACGAAGATGGCCAGGGGGAAATTCCAGGGACTGATGCAGGCCACCGGGCGCCCCCCCCGGCGGGACGCGGCGCCCCCTGACAGGCGGGCCTGGGCGGCGTAGTAGCGCAGGAAATCCGCCGCCTCGCGAATTTCGCCCAGGGCATTGCCCCAAGTCTTGCCCGCCTCCCTGACCAGAAGGGGAAAAAGCTCCGCCCGGTCGGCCTCCAGCGCCGCGGCGGCCTGTTCCAGGCGCGCGGCACGCTCCCCGGGCGCCAGTGCCGCCCAGGCGCCGCCGCCGGTTGTGGCCGCGGCCACCGCCGCCGCCACATCGGCCGCCGTCGCCTCCCACACCTGGCCCACCTGAACCGCCGCCTTCGCCGGATCGAACACAGGCCTGGCGCCCTCGCGCACCCCACCCGCCGCCCCGCCCGCGAGGCGCGGTCGGCACTCCCGGGTGCCGCTGCGGGAGGCTTCCAGCTCCGCCGCCAGGGCGGCGAGCGCTTCCCGGTCGGCCAGATCGACACCGGCCGAATTGCGCCGGGCAGGGCCGAAAAGCGCGGCCGGGAGCGGGATGCCCGGGTGCAGCCCGCCCCCCTCGGTCGCCAGGCCCGCGACGGGGTCGGAGACCAGGGCGTCCAGAGGGACAGCGTCGTCCACCAGGCGATGGACGAAGGACGTATTGGCGCCGTTTTCCAGCAGCCGCCGCACCAGGTAGGGGAGCAGGGTACGGTGGCTGCCCACCGGGGCGTAGATGCGCACCCGACGGGCAAGCGCCGGCGTGGCCAGGACGCGGTCGTAGAGCGCCTCCCCCATGCCGTGCAGGCACTGGAACTCGAAATCGGCGCCCCCCGGTGGGCCAGCCAGTGCGGCCACGGCGGCCACCGTGTGGGCGTTGTGGGTGGCAAACTGGGGGAATACCTCCGGGGCCGCAGCGAGTAGCCGGACGGCGCAAGCCAGGTAGCTCAGGTCGGTATGGCGCTTGCGGGTGAAGACCGGGTAGCCCGCCAGCCCCTCCACCTGGGCTCGCTTGATTTCCGCATCCCAATAGGCGCCCTTCACCAGGCGCACCATGAGGGGCCGGCCGCCTTGCCGGGCCAAGGCGATCAGGTGATCCACCACCGCGGTCGCCCGCTTCTGGTAAGCCTGGACGACAAATCCCAGCCCTTCCCAGCCCGCCAGCTCGGGCAACTCCAGCAGGGCTTCGAGCAGGTCCAGGGAAAGCTCCAGGCGCTCGGACTCTTCGGCGTCGATGGAAAGCCCGATGTTCCAGCCCGCAGCGCAGACCGCGAGATCGGTCAGGCGCGGCAGCAGTTCGGCCATGACCCGCCTGCCCTGGGCCGGGGTATAGCGCGGATGCAGGGCAGAAAGCTTGACCGAAACGCCCGGCCCCAGGCGCACACCGCTCCCGGCGGCGGCCGCGCCCACCGCCTCGATGGCCTCCCGATAAGCCCGCCAGTAGGCTTCGGCATCGTCCGCCGTGAGGGCCGCCTCGCCCAGCATGTCGAAGGAGTGCACGTAGCCGCGGGCGGCGGCGGATGCGCTGCGGGCCAGGGCGGACGCGATGTCCTCGCCCATGACGAAGCGCTCGCCCAGAAGCTCCACCGCCGCGGCGAAGCTCTTCCGCAGCAGGGGCTCGCCGCCCCGGGCCAGGGCGCGGGACAGGGCACCCCCCAGGCTGCGGGCGCTGGCCGTCGCCACCAGACGCCCGGTGAGCATTAGCCCCCAGGCCGCCGCATTGACGAAGAAGGAGGGGCTGTGGCCCAGGTGGGCACCCCAGTCCCCCCGGGCCAGGATGTCGCGGATCAGAAGGTCGGCGGTAGAGGCGTCGGGAATGCGCAGCAGGGCCTCGGCCAGGCAGAGGAGCGCCACGCCTTCCTGGCTGGACAGGGAGAACTCCTGCATCAGGCTGTCCAGCCCGCCACCACTGCGGCGCTCCTCGCGCACGGCCACGACCAGCGCTCGCGCCGTCGCGGCCACGGCATCGGGGTCGTAGGGTCTGGGCCCCAGATCCGCCGCCAGCGCCGCCACCCGGGCGGCTTCGTCGCGACGGCCCTCGCGGGCGATGGCGGCACGGGTGAGCACGGTGGAAGGCATGGCGTCCTCTTCGGTTGAGCTGGGGCGGGACCGGCATGGCGGCGCCCTTGGCAAGCGCCAATTTATCCCGATCGCCCCGGGCTTGTCGAAGGGCTTTCCCCCAGGAAACCGGAGCTTCAATCAGCCGATTCCCCGCGCCATGCGCCCGCCCCGCGCCGCCTGCCATACCCCGGGCGGAACTGGCCCGGTAGAATGGTTGCCTGCCCTCTGCCCCCCAAGCCCATGCTCGCCACTTCCGCCTCGCCTCTCGCCCCGGTCCTGGCCGCCGCTTCCGGCATCGTCCTCGGCAAAGCCGGGGAGATTCGCCTTGCCCTCGCCTGCCTGCTGGCCCGGGGGCACCTGTTGATCGAGGACATTCCCGGGGTGGGCAAGACCACCCTGGCCCATGCCCTCGCCCGCCTGCTGGGCCTGGATTTCTCCCGCGTCCAGTTCACCAGTGACCTCCTGCCGGCGGACATCACCGGCGTCTCGATTTTCGACCGCGACAGCGCCGCCTTCCGTTTCCTGCCCGGGCCGGTCTTTGCCCAAGTGGTGCTGGCGGACGAGATCAACCGCGCCACCCCCAAGACCCAGAGCGCCCTGCTGGAAGCCATGGAGGAGCGCCAGGTCACCGCCGAAGGCGAGACCCGGCCCCTGCCGGCCCCCTTTTTCGTCATCGCCACCCAGAACCCCGTGCACCAGATCGGCACCTTCCCCCTGCCGGAATCGCAGCTCGACCGCTTTCTCATGCGCCTCGAACTGGGCTACCCCGACCGGGAAGCGGAAAAATCCCTCCTGGCCGTCGGCGGCCGGCGGGAATCGGCGGATCGTCTCGCCCCCTTGGCCAGCCCCGACCAATTGCTGGCCTATCAAGACGAAGCGGCTGCGGTGCATGCCTCCTCCGCCCTGATCGACTATGTCCAGGCCCTGGTCGAGGCCACCCGCCGCGACCCGGCCTGGCGCCATGGCTTGAGCCCCCGGGCAGGCCTCGCGCTGCTCGCGGCAGCCCGGGCCTGGGCCTGGCTGGACGGCCGCCGCCTGGTGCTGCCCGACGATGTCCAGGCCGTGCTCCCTGCCGTGGCCTGCCACCGCCTGCGCTCAAGCCAGGGCAGCGGCCAGGCCCGCAGCGAGGACATGGCCGCCCTCATCCGGACGGTCCCCATTCCGTGAGCCTCCTGCCGGCGTCGATGGCCGACCGGCTGTTCCGCTGGCGGCAGAGCGACGGGGCCGGCA
This sequence comes from Dechloromonas sp., assembly GCA_016790965.1. Classification (GTDB taxonomy): domain Bacteria; phylum Pseudomonadota; class Gammaproteobacteria; order Burkholderiales; family Rhodocyclaceae; genus SSSZ01. Next base: position 66,942 of record JAEUNZ010000025.1, on the reverse strand, counting down.
CCGTCGTCCTCGGCCAGCGCCGCATCTTCATCCTGCCCTCCCGAGCCGGGCTGCTCTTCGCCGCCGCCCTGGCGGTCATGCTCCTGGGCGCGATCAACTACGGCCTGGCCCTGGGGCATGCCCTGGTCTTCCTCCTGGCCGGCCTGGGGCTCACCGGCATGGTGCACAGCTTCCGCAACCTAGTGGGACTGGCCATCACGCCGGGCCGGGCCGAGCCGGTCTTTGCCGGCGAAACGGCGCACTTTCCGCTCCACCTGGCCAACGCCCGGGCCCAGCCGCGCCTGGCGCTCCAGCTCACCGCGGGCGAGGGAGCGCCGGTGCCCTGCGACGTTCCCGCCGAGGGCCAGGCACGGGTCGCCCTGGCCCTGCCCGCCCCCCGGCGCGGCCTGCTGGAACTGCCCCGCGTTCGGCTGGAAACCCGCTACCCCCTCGGGCTCTTCGTCGCCTGGTGCTATCCCCGCCCGGCCATGAACTGCCTGGTGTATCCGCAACCCCTGGCCACACCCCTGCCCGACCCCGCCAGTGCCGCACGCTCCGGCGAGCGGCGCGGGCGCGAGGGCCAGGAGGATTTCGCCGGATTCCGGCCCCGCCAGCCGGCGGATTCCCTACGCCACGTGGCCTGGAAAGCCGCTGCCCGGGGCGCCCCGGAGGCGCCGCTGCCGATCAAGCTATTCCAGGGCGGCACGGGCAGCGAACTCCTGTTCGACTGGGACAGCCTGGCCGATGCCGGCGAGGACGAACGGCGCCTGTCCATCCTGGCCGGCTGGGTTCTGGCGGCCGAGGAGGCCGGCATCGCCTACGGCCTGGCGCTCCCCGGCGTCCATATCCCCCCCGCCCTGGGCGAAACCCAGCGCCGCCGCTGCCTCGAAGCCCTCGCCCGCCAGCCATGAAGCCCCTTCCCGTCCCCCTGGAACGGGCCTGCCAGCCCTGGCTTTTCGCCACCGCCCTGGCGGCCACCCTTCCCCACGCCGAACATCTGCCCCCCTGGCTGCTGCTTGCCGCCGCCGGCGGATTCGCCGCCGCGGTCGCGCTATGGCGACGCGGCGCCCCGCCGCCGGCCCGCTGGGCGCTCGTCCTGGCCGTGGCCGCCGGCTGCGGGGGCGTTCTCTTCGAGTACCGTACCCTCTTCGGCCGCGACGCCGGGGTGGCCATGCTGGTGCTCTTCATGGCCCTGAAGCTCCTGGAACTCAAGCAGAAGCGCGATGCCCACGTCGTCGTCTTCCTCGCCTACTTTCTCTTGCTGACCCACTATTTCTACTCCCAGAGCATCGCCACTGGCCTGTGGCTCCTGGCCGCCCAGGTGGTCGCCACGGCCACCCTGGTCCGGCTGCACGGCGGCCCCGCCAGCACGCCCCGGGCGAGCCTGGCCTACGCCGGGCTGCTCAGCGTCCAGGCGGCCCCTTTCATGCTCGTCCTGTACCTGCTCTTCCCCCGGGTCGCCGGCCCCTTGTGGGGGCTTCCCCAGGATGCCAGCAACGCCCGCAGCGGCCTGCCGGAGCAGGTTTCCCCGGGGAGCATCGCCAACCTCGTGCTGTCGGGCGAAATCGCCTTCCGGGTGCGCTTCGAGGGGACGGTGCCCGAGCGGGACGGCCTCTACTGGCGCGGCCCGGTCTTCGAGCGCTTCGACGGCCAGGCCTGGCAGCGCCAGCCGGAACCCGGCGAGGCGCCCCGCATCGAAGCCCGCGGCCCCCGCATCGCCTACGAAACAACCCTGGAGGCCCACCAGCAGGCCTGGCTCCTGGCCCTGGACGCCCCCCTCGCCCTGCCGGCGGACGCCCGGCTTTCCCCCGCCCTGGCCGCCATTTCCCCGACCCTGGTGCGCCAGCGCCAGCGCCTGCGCTTCGAATCCGCCCTTGAATACCGCTACAACCGAGAAGAGAGCGCCGCAGTCCTGGAACGCAACCTCAAGCTGCCCCCCCGCGGCAACCCCCGCGCCCGTGCCCTGGCGGCCGAATGGAAAGCCTCCGGCGACACCGACGAGGCGCTGGCGGCCCGCGCCCAGGCCCATTTTTCCGACGGCGGCTTCGTCTACACCCTGCAACCTCCCCTCCTGGGGCAGGACGGCGTAGACGATTTCCTCTTCGTCACCCGGCGCGGCTTCTGCGAACACTACGCCTCGGCCTTCGTCTTCCTCATGCGGGCCGCCGGCATCCCGGCCCGGGTGGTGGGCGGCTACCAGGGAGGCGAGCCCAATCCGGTGGATGGCTATTGGGTGGTGCGCCAATCCGACGCCCACGCCTGGGCCGAGATCTGGCTGCCCGACAAGGGCTGGACCCGCATCGACCCCACCGCCGCCGCCGCCCCCGCCCGGGTCGAATCCGGCGTCGCCGCCGCCGTTCCCGCCGGCGACCCTCTGCCGGCCCTGGCTCAACTGGACGCCGCCTGGCTACGCACCCTGCGCTACCGCTGGGAGGCGCTCAACAACAGCTGGAATCAATATGTCCTCGGGTACAATCCCGACCGCCAGCGGGACTTCCTGGCCTGGCTGGGCCTGCCGGATGCCGATTGGCGCGGGCTGGTCGCCCTCCTGGCCGCCGCCTGCGGCCTCGGCGTCCTGATTCTGGTGGCTTGGGCCCTCGCCGTTCGCCCGCCGGCCGACCCCGCGCTGCGTCTCTGGCGCCGCGCCCTGCGCCGGCTGGAACGCCGGCAAGTAAGCCCCCGGCCGGGCGAAACGCCCCTGGCCCTGGCCCGCCGCCTGGCCCGCGAGCGCCCGGACCTGGCCGCGCCGGTCCAGCGGCTGGCCGAAGCCTACTGCATCGCCCGCTACGGCCCCCGGCCCGACCTGGCGGAACTGCGCGCAGCCCTGGCTGCGCTGTAACCCACACGACAAGGAAAATCCTGTGAATCGAACTCTCGCCGCCGCCCTGCTCATCGCGGCCGCCCTGCCTTCCCTTCCCGCCCTCGCCGCACGCCCTGCCCCCAAGCCCAGCTTCGCCGAGCAGCCCGACACCCTCGCCTTCACCCGCGATTTCGCCCAACGCGAAGGATTCGACCCCGACACCCTGCTCAAGCTCTTTGCCCGCGTCCACTCCAACCCCAAGGTGCTGCAACTGATTCGCCCCCCCAGTTCCCCCCTGCAACGCTCCTGGGAGCGCTACCGCCCCCGCTTCCTCAACGAACGGCGCATCGAAGGCGGCGCACGCTTCTGGGCCGAACACCGGGAAACCCTCGCCCGCGCCACGGCACTTTACGGCGTGCCCGAAGAAATCATCGTCGCCATCGTCGGCGTGGAAACCGAATACGGCCGCAACACCGGCGGCTTCAGCGTCCTGGAAGCCCTCGCCACCCTGGCCTTCGATTACCCGCCCCGCGCGGAATTCTTCCGCACCGAACTGGAACAGTTCCTCCTGCTCACCCGCGAAAACGGCCTCGACCCCCTGGCCGTCAAGGGCTCCTTCGCCGGCGCCATCGGCATCCCCCAATTCATGCCCGGCAGCCAGCGCCGCTACGCCGTGGATTTCGACGGCGACGCGCGCATCGACCTGGGCGGAAGCACCGCCGACGCCATCGGCAGCGTGGCCCGCTTTCTGGAACGCCATGGCTGGCAAGCCGGCCAGCCCGTCGCCGTGCCCGCCCTGACCGCCGCCCCACCGGAACCCGCCTTCCTGGAAGCCGGCATCCGCCCCAGCCTCAGCGTCGCCACCCTGGCCGAAAAAGGCATCACCGGCGAGGCCCCTCCCACGGCCACCGTCACCCTGGTGGACCTCGTTTCCCCCGGCAGGGACACCGAATACTGGCTGGGCTTCGAAAACTTCTACGTCATCACCCGCTACAACCGCTCCAGCTTCTACGCCATGGCGGTGTTCCAACTGGCGGAGGCGATCCGGGGACGGGCGGGTGAAGGCGCTGGCGGCAAGGTGGAGGGGTTGCGGTAGGCGGCATGCCCGCAAGCCATTTAACGCCGCGTAGCCACCACCAGGCCCATGCGCATCGTTAAGGGCGTGTTCCCCGCAAGCGACGCTGGCGCCGCCTGTCTCCCAAGGTCAAACTTCAGCCCAATCCCCTGAGGAGACATCATGACCCAAGGCTAGTGGCGCGTTCCTCCCTTGCCTTTTGCTTCGCTGCCTCACGATCTTGTTCTGCTCGAACAATTTCAGTCTGCTCCCGAATATGCTCGTTCAGTTCAGATACAGCCTTGGACGCATCTCGAATTTTTTCTGCCGAGTCCTCCCAGTTTCGCAGATCCGGAAATGAGGTTTGCTCAGCCAGAAAAATCGCCATCTGACCAATAACCGCCTTACCCTTATCGGTCTTTTGAAGCGCAGCAAGACTCGCGTAGCCCGCGGGGCGCTCAGCATTGCTCGGCACTGGACCGGTCTATATACTGGTCTATCCGAACCCCGAGGAGAACGCTATGGGAACGCCCAAGGAAATCGGCGCTTACGACGCCAAGACTCATCTGCCGGAAATCCTGCGTAAGGTCCAGGCGGGAGGGAGCTTCGTCATCACCCAGCGGGGCCGGCCGATCGCCGATCTGTCGCCCATCCACTCAGCCGATGCCCAAAAGACCTCCGCGGCGGCGGGCCGTATGCGGGTCTTCATGGACGAACGCCCGGCGGCGGCGGTTGACATCAAGGCACTGATCGAAGAAGGGCGCGATTGATGCGCTTTGTCCTCGACAACTCGGTGGTCATGCGCTGGCTGTTCGGCGACGGTTCAGTGGCGGATCGCGAGTACGCTGCCGGGGTACTGGAGCGCATGGAAAGCGCCGGTGCCCAAGCCGTCGTGCCGGCGCTTTGGTCCCTGGAGGCGGGGAATGTCATCGCCCGGGCCGAGTCCCGGGGGCTGCTCAGCGAGGCCCAGAGTGCCAGGTTTCTCGGGGTCTTGCAGGACATGGCCATCGTCACCGATGACGAATCGACACGCCACGCGCTCCATGACACCCTCAATCTGGCGCGGCGTTTCGGGCTTTCCACTTATGACGCGGCCTATCTTGAACTGGCGCTGCGCGAGGGTCTGCCCCTGGCAACGCTGGATGCGGCGCTGCGCAAAGCCCTCGTGGCGACAGGAGCCGCTCTCTTTTAGTCACCGCACCGCGTATAGTTGTCGGTTTCCCCGCCGTCCCCCGCCCCGCCATGGAAGAAATCCGCATCCGCGGTGCCCGCACCCACAATCTCAAGAACATCAACCTCGACCTGCCCCGGGACAAGCTCATCGTCATCACCGGGCTTTCCGGTTCCGGCAAGTCTTCCCTGGCCTTTGACACCCTCTATGCGGAAGGGCAACGGCGTTACGTGGAGTCGCTTTCCGCCTACGCCCGCCAGTTTTTGCAATTGATGGAGAAGCCGGACGTGGACCTCATCGAGGGCCTGTCGCCGGCCATTTCCATCGAGCAGAAGGCCACCAGCCATAACCCGCGCTCCACGGTGGGCACGGTCACCGAAATCCACGATTACCTGCGCCTGCTCTTCGCCCGGGCCGGCACGCCCTACTGCCCGGAGCACGGGCAGCCCCTGGAGGCCCAGACGGTTTCTCAGATGGTCGATCACGTTCTGGCCCTGCCGGAAGAAACCAAGCTGATGATCCTGGCCCCCGTGGTGGCGGCCCGTAAGGGCGAGCAACTGGATCTCTTTGCCGAACTGCGCGCCCAGGGCTTCGCCCGGGTGCGGGTGGACGGCACGGTGTACGAGATCGACGACGTGCCGAAGCTCAACAAGATGCAGAAGCACGATGTGGATGTGGTCGTCGATCGCCTGAAGGTGCGGGAGGACATGCGCCAGCGCCTGGCCGAATCCTTCGAGACGGCGCTCCGCCACGCCGACGGCCGGGCCATCGCCCTGGAGATGGAGAGCGAGAAGGAACACCTGTTCTCCGCCAAGTTCGCCTGCCCGGTGTGTTCCTATGCCTTGCAGGAACTGGAACCGCGCCTCTTCTCCTTCAACAATCCCATGGGCGCCTGCCCCAAGTGCGACGGCCTGGGGGTGATCCAGTTCTTCGACCCCAAGCGGGTCGTCGCCCACCCGGAGCTGTCCCTGGCCGCCGGCGCCATTCGCGGCTGGGACAAGCGCAACCAGTTCTATTTCCAGATGCTGGCCTCCCTGGCCGCGCACTTCGCCTTCGATATCGACACGCCCTTCGAGCAACTGCCGGAAGCGGTGCAGAAGGTGGTGCTCTACGGCTCAGGCCGCGATGTGCTGCCCTTCCAGTATTTGAACGAGCGGGGCCGGCTGGTGACGCGGGAGCACAGCTTCGAGGGCATCGTCCATAACTTGGAGCGGCGTTACAAAGAGACGGACTCCCTGGCGGTGCGCGAGGAACTGGCCAAATTCATCAGCAACACGGCCTGCCCCCAGTGCGCCGGCACCCGCCTGCGCACTGAAGCCCGCCACGTGCGGGTGGGGGAAAAGACCCTGCACGAAATCAGCCGCCTGCCCCTGGGCGAGGCGCGCAATTACTTCAACCTGCTGCAGATGACAGGCCACAAGGCCCAGGTGGCGGAGAAGATTTTGAAGGAGATCACCTCGCGGCTCTCCTTCCTCATCAACGTGGGCCTGGATTACCTGTGCCTGGAGCGTTCCGCCGAGACTCTCTCCGGCGGCGAAGCCCAGCGCATTCGGCTGGCGTCGCAGATCGGTTCCGGCCTTACCGGGGTCATGTACGTCCTGGACGAACCTTCCATCGGCCTGCACCAGCGGGATAACGCGCGGCTCTTGCAAACCCTGCAGCAATTGCGGGACATCGGCAATACGGTGATCGTCGTCGAGCACGACGAGGACGCCATCCGCCTGGCCGACTACGTGGTGGATATCGGCCCCGGCGCCGGGGTCCATGGCGGCGCCATCGTCGCCGAGGGTGAGCCGGACGAAGTGGCGAGGCACCCCAATTCCCTCACCGGCGCCTACCTCTCGGGCAAGAAGCAGATCGCGGTCCCGGGGAAGCGCCGGGTGCCCAACCCGACGAAACAGCTCAAGGTCATCGGCGCCAGTGGCAATAACTTGAAGGACGTCACCCTGGAAATTCCGGTGGGGCTGTTCACCTGCATCACCGGCGTTTCCGGCTCGGGCAAGTCGACGCTCATCAACGACACCCTCTACGCCGCGGCGGCCAAGCATCTCTACGGCTCCACGGCGGAGCCCGCGGCCCACGAGGACATCGAGGGCCTGGACCTGTTCGACAAGGTCATCAACGTAGACCAGTCGCCCATCGGCCGCACGCCGCGTTCCAACCCGGCCACCTACACCGGGCTCCTCACCCCCATCCGCGACCTCTTTTCCGGCGTGCCAGAAGCCCGCGCCCGGGGCTACGGGCCGGGGCGCTTCAGTTTCAACGTCAAGGGAGGGCGCTGCGAGGCCTGCCAGGGCGACGGCATGATCAAGGTGGAGATGCACTTCCTGCCGGACATTTACGTCCCCTGCGACGTCTGCCACGGCAAGCGCTACAACCGGGAAACCCTGGAAATCCAGTACAAGGGCAAGAACATCCACGACATCCTGGGCATGACCGTCGAGCAGGCGCGGGAATTCTTCGACCCCGTACCGGTGATCGCCAGAAAGCTGCAAACCCTGGTGGACGTGGGCCTCTCGTACATCACCCTGGGGCAGAGCGCCACCACCCTCTCCGGCGGCGAGGCGCAACGGGTCAAGCTGGGCCTCGAACTCTCCAAGCGCGACACCGGCCGCACCCTCTACATCCTGGACGAACCCACCACCGGGCTCCATTTCGCCGACATCGAACTGCTGCTCACCGTACTCCACCGCCTGGCCGACCACGGCAACACCGTGGTGGTCATCGAGCACAACCTCGACGTGATCAAGACTGCCGACTGGCTGGTGGACCTCGGCCCCGAAGGCGGCGACGGCGGCGGGCGCATCCTGGTGGCCGGCACGCCGGAGGCGGTGGCCCGGGAAGCCGCCAGTTACACCGGGCGCTTTCTGAAGCCCCTCCTGGCCTGCGACTGACTGCGCCGTGGCCCTGACCCTCTGCGCCACCGCCCGCCTGGCCGAGGCCCTGCGCAGCGCGGTCCCCGCCGGGGCGGACGGCACCTGGGAGACCCCCGCCGCCTTCACCGTGGGCGCCTGGTTGGCCCGCCTGGTGGAAGACGCGGCCCTGGACGGCAGCGGACCCACGCTGCGTCTGCTCGACGGCGCCTGCGAAAGGCTGCTGTGGGAACAGGTGATCGCCGCCTCGCTGCCCGACGACGCCCTGCCCCTCTTCGACCTGGCCGGTCTCGCGGCCGCGGCCCATGAAGCGCATGCCCTGGCCCTCATCTGGAACCTGGAACTGCCCCCCGCCGCCCTGGCGGAGGAAGGCCGCCTCTTCGTCGCCTGGCGCCGGGAATTCCGCAAGCGCTGCGCGGCTGGCGGCTGGACGGAGGCGGCCCGCCTGCCGGAAATCGCCCGCAGCCTCATCGCCGCCGGGTCGGTCCCCCTGCCCGCGGCGGTGGACTTCGCCGGCTTCGACCGCTACACCCCGGAAGAGCTGCGTCTGCGCCAGACTTTGGGCGAACGCGGCGTCCGGGTCGGCGAATACCCGGCCGGCGCAATGCCGGCGACGGCCCGACACCGTCTGGCCTGCGACGACGCCCAGGCCGAAGCCCTGGCCATCGCCGCCTGGGCGCGGGACGCCCTCGCCGCCGACCCGGACGCCCGCCTGGGCATCGTCGTCCCTGACCTGGCGGAACGCCTGGACGCCCTCGGCTTCGCCCTGGAGGACGCCCTGCACCCGGAAATTCTCGCCCCCGGGGCGCCGGACAGCCCGCGGATGTTCAACATCTCCCTCGGCCGCCCCCTGGCCAGTCAGCCCCTGGCGGCCGTGGCCCTGGACCTCCTGGCCCTGGGCGTCAGCCCCCGGCACGAGCAGGCCGTCTTTTCCGCCCTGCTCCTGTCGCCCTTCTGGTCCGCCGGCCAGGGCGAGGCCGACGCCCGGGCGCGCATCGACCGGGCGCTCAGGGACGAGCTGGAATTCTTCACCGACCTGCCGGCGCTGCAGCGGCTGGTCAAGCGCCTCTATGCCCGCGAAAAGATCGAAGCGCCTCGGCTCGCCGGCCATCTGGAGGCCTTCGCCGCCACCCTGGCCCAGGGCGGTCCCCGCCGCCGGCCGCCTTCCGCCTGGGGCACCGTCTTCCTCGGCTGGCTCGAAGCGCTGGGATGGCCCGGCGACCGTCCCCTCTCGAGCCCGGAATACCAGGTGCGGCGCAGCTTCCTCGCTGCCCTGGAAGGCCTGGCCCGCTACGACGAATTGCTGCCCGCGGTGGGTGCCGGCGAAGCGCTGCGGCGCCTTGCCGCCCTGTGCCGGGAACAGGTCTTTCAGCCGGAAACCCGCGGCAAGCCGTCCATCGAAGTGCTGGGCATTCTGGAAAGCACCGGCCTGACTTTCGACGCCCTGTGGGTCGCCGGCATGAACGACGATCGTTGGCCGCCCAACCCCCGCCCCAATCCCCTGCTGCCGGCGGAAATCCAGCGCCGCGCCGGCAGCCCCCACGCCAGCGCAGAAGTGGAACTGGCCTTCGCCGCGGCCGTGCACCGCCGGCTCATTGGCGCGGCGCCCGCGATCACCTTCTCCTGGCGGCGCCAGGACGGCGCCCGCCTGCTGCGCCCCAGCCCCCTTCTGGCCGGCATCCCCGAAGGGGCGGCGCAGCCCCCCCGCGCTACGCCCCCGTGGCCCTCCCCGGCCCGCCTGGAATCCCTGGCCGACGCCCGCGCCCCGGCCGTGGCCCCTGGGGAAAAGGTCCCCGGCGGCACCGGGCTGCTCAAGGCCCAGGCCATCTGCCCGGCCTGGGCCTTCTACCAGTACCGCCTGGGCGCCCGAAGCCTGCGCCCCGCCGTGGAGGGCCTGGACGCCATGGAGCGCGGTACCCTGGTGCACGGCGCCCTGGAACACTTCTGGCGCGGCGTCGCCGACCGGGCGGCGCTCCTGGCCCTGGACGCCGAGGCCCTGGCTGCCGCCGTCGCCGCCGCGGTGACCGCGGCCCTGGCCGACTTCGAGGATTCCAGCCATCGCGAATTGCCGCCCCGCTTCCGGCAACTGGAGGCCCAGCGCCTGGAACGGCTCCTGCGCACCTGGCTGGCGGTGGAAGCCCGGCGGCAGGATTTTGCCGTGCTGGCCTGCGAACAGGACATGCTGCTCGACATCGAAGGCATTCAGGTGCGCACGGTGATCGACCGCATCGACCGCCTGGCCGACGGCGGCCTGGCGGTGATCGATTACAAGACCGGCCACCGCATCGATACCCGCAATTGGGCCGAGGAGCGCATCACCGAACCCCAATTGCCGCTCTACGCCGCCCTGGCGGTGCCCCTGGCCGGCGGCGAGCCGGTGGCGGCCGTCGCCTTCGCCCGGGTAAGCCTGGACGAAGCGGGTTTCTCCGGGGTGGGCGAGCGCAAGGATCTGCTGCCCGGCATCACCGGCCTGGACGACCCCAAGCGCAAGGCTTTTCCCGCGGCGGATTTCCCGGATTGGCCGGCGGTGCTACGCCACTGGCAGGAACGCCTGCGCGCCGTCGCCGCCGAAGTGGGCGCCGGAGAAGCCTCCGTCCGCTTCGCCGACCCCAAGGCCCTCCTTTATTGTGAAGTGCTGCCCCTGCTGCGTCTGGCCGAGCGCGCGGCGGCGCTTCCCGGCCCTGAGGGGGCCCCATGATTCCCGCTGCCCCGAATCGACTGGATCTGCCATGAACCACTTACTGCGCGCCCTGGCCCTGGGCTCCCTTTTCCTGGCCTTGAACGCCCAGGCCGAAATCCCGGCGGAAATCCGCGTCTACGACGACGGCATCGGCGAAGCCGGGGAATGGGGCTTCGAAATCCACAGCAGCCGCACCTTGCGCCGCAGCCGGGTACGGGAGGCCAATGGCGAGCTGCCCACCGATCTCGGCCTGCGGGTCACTCCGGAAATTTCCTACGCCCTCGGGCCCCACACCGAACTCAGCATTCTCTTTCCCAGCGTCATCGACCGCCACGGCGACACCCATCTGGGCGGACAGCAGTTGCAATTGAAGTGGATCTTCGCCCCGGCCCCGGAGGACGGCGGGGTCTTCGCCGGCCTCAACAGCGAACTGGTCACCGCCACCGGACGTTTCGACGAACGCCGCAATAGCCTGGAACTCCGCCCCATCGTCGGCTACCGCGACGAAGACTGGCTCCTGATCGCCAATCTGCTGACCAGTTACGGCCTGCCGCGCAAGCAGCACCGCGGCGGTTTCGACCTGAGTCCCGCCTTCAAGGTGGCCCGCAGCGTCGCGCCGGGCGTCCGCCTGGGCATCGAAACCTACAGCGAACTGGGCAAACTGGCCCACCCTTCCCCCCGACCGCAGCAGGAGCATACCGCCTACCTCACTCTGGATATCGCGCACCGGGGTTGGACCGTCAACCTCGGCGTAGGGCGCGGCCTCAATACCGCCACCGACCCGTGGATATTGAAGACCATCGTCGAGTTTCCCATTGACTGAGCTTCTCACCGCCGACGCCGCCGCACGGCTCCGGGCCCTGGAGCCGCAGTCCTTCATCGTCGAGGCGCCGGCGGGGGCGGGCAAGACGGAGTTGCTGACCCAGCGGGTACTGGGCCTGCTGGCCCGGGTGGATCACCCCGAAGAAGTGGTGGCACTGACCTTCACCAACAAGGCGGCAGCCGAAATGCGCGACCGCATCCTGAGCAGCCTGGAACTGGCGGCGACTGGCGAGCGGCCCGGCGACGAGGCGCCCCATCGGCAACTCACCTACGATCTGGGCCGCACCGCCCTCGCCCGCGACGCGGAGCAAGGCTGGAAGCTCCTCGCTCATCCGGGGCGCCTGGCGGTCACCACCCTGGATTCTCTGTGCGCCAGCCTGGCGCGGCAGATGCCCTACCTCTCCCGCTTCGGTACCCAGCCCGGGATAGCCGAGGATGCCACGCCCCATTACGAGGCCGCCGCCCGGCGCACCCTGGCCCTGGTGGAGGACGCCGGCCCCCAGGCCGACACGGTGGCCGCCGCCCTGGCCTTCATGGACAACGACGCGGGCCGCCTGGAACGCCTGCTGGTGGCATTGCTGGCCCGGCGGGACCAGTGGCTGCGCCACACCGCCCGGGGCGCCGACGCAGACCTGCGGGCCGAGGCCGAAGCCGGCCTCGCGGCCCTGGTGCGCCGCGATCTGGCTGCGGCTGCCGCCGTCTTCGACGCCCCCTTGCAGGAGAGCCTGCGGACCGCCGCGCGTTTTGCCGGCGCTACCCTGGCCGCCGAAAATCCGGAATCGCCCATCGCCCGTCTGGAGAACTGGGACCGCCTCCTGGACGACGACCCCGCCACCCTGCCCTTATGGCAGGGTCTGGCCGATTTGCTGCTCACCGCCGACGACGAGCTGCGCAAGTCCCTGGACAAGCGCCAGGGCCTGCCGGTCCCCGCTGGCCGGGAGCACAAGGCGGCGCTGAAGGCCCTCCTGGATGCCCTGCCGGCCGAGGCCGCCGCGGCCCTGGCGCCGGTACGGGAATTGCCCCTGCCGGTCTATGCGGATGAGGAATGGGCCACGGTGGAGGTCTTCTCCCACCTCCTCAATCTGGCCACGGCCCAGCTCTGGCTGGCTTTTCAGGAAGCGGGCGAGGTGGATTTCGCCGAGGTCGCCCAGCGAGCCGTCGCCGCCCTGGGGGACGACGAGGCCCCGACGGACCTTGCCCTGGCCCTCGATTACCGCATCCGCCACCTGCTGGTGGATGAATTCCAGGACACCAGCCCCGCCCAGATCCGCCTCGTCGCCAGCCTCATCCGCGGCTGGGATTACGGCCGCCCCGGCGGCGACGAGCGCAGCCTCTTTCTGGTGGGCGACCCCATGCAGTCCATCTACCGCTTCCGCAAGGCCGACGTGGGGCTCTTTCTCAAGGTCCGCGACGGCGGCATCGGCGACCTGCGGCCCGAAAAGCTGTGCCTCTATCGCAACAACCGCTCGCGGCCGCAGGTGGTGGCGTGGATCAACGCCACCTTCCCGGGGGTCTTCCCGGCCCGGGACGAGCCCCTGCACGGCGCCGTGCGCTACGCCCCCTGTATGGCGACCCGGCCGGAGGAGGAGAATTCCGGCGTGGCCCTGCATCCGATCCTGCTGGATGCCGACGCGGAGGCCGACGGCGGCGAGCGGGAGGCCGACCTCCTCATCGATCTGATCCTGGCGGAACGGCAGCGCTACCCGGACGCAAGCGTCGCCGTCCTGGTGCGGGCCCGCAGCCACCTGGCCCCCCTCCTGGCCCGCCTGCGCCAGCGCGCCCCGCAACTGCCCTTCCAGGCCGTGGATATGGCGCCCCTGGCCAGCCGGCAGGCGATCCAGGATGTGCTTTCCCTGGCCCGCGCACTGCTCCACCGCGACGACCGGGTGCATTGGCTGGCCATCCTGCGCGCCCCGTGGTGCGGCCTCACCCTGGCCGACCTGCATGCCCTGGCCGGGGACGACCATCGTTCCACAGTCTGGCAACTGGCCCGGGACGAGGGGCGCCTCGCCCGCCTTTCCCCCGACGGCCAGACCCGCCTGCGCCACACCGCCTCTGTCCTGGCCGAAGCCCTCGCCCAGCAAGGCCGCTGCCCGCCGCGCCGCTGGCTGGAGGGAACTTGGCGCTCCCTGGGCGGCGACCGCTGCCTGGCGGAAGACGAACGGGCGGACGTGGAGGCCCTCTTCCAGCGCCTAGACACCTTGGGCAGCCGCGGCACCTGGAGCGCCGACGCCCTGGAGACCGAAGCCGCCCGGCTCTTCGCCCCGCCGGACCCCTCCCCGGCCGCCCTGGCGCTGCCCATGATGACCCTGCACAAGGCCAAGGGCCTGGAGTTCGACACGGTGATCGTCCCCGGCCTGCACCGCGCCTCGGGCCGCGACGATCCGCCCCTCCTTCTGTGGGACGAAATCCCCGCCGAGGGCACCCGGGAGCACCTCGTCGTCGCCCCCTTGCGCGCCCGGGGCAGCGCGCGCACGCGCATCAGCCCCTATGCCGCCCTCGCCCGCCTGGAAGCCGAACGGGCCCGCCACGAGAGCGAACGCCTTCTCTACGTGGCCGCCACCCGGGCCCGTCGCCGCCTGCATCTGGTCGGCGTCGCCACCGTCCGCGAGGGTGCGCTGCGCACGCCGGCGGCCGGATCCTTCCTGCGCCTCCTGTGGGAGCACGGCGCCGAAAAGCGCTGCGCCGAGGTTCTGGCTACCACGCAAGCCTCGCCTGCCGTGGCTGGGCAGATTGCCCTCACCGAACCGACCGCCGATCTCCGCCGCCTCGCCCTGGCCGACCTGCCCACCCCGTCGCCCCGGCCGGCGGCGGGACCTGCCCGCTCCGGCGGCGCTGAAGGCGAGGGCAGCGGTCCCGACGCCGCCGTCGGCTCCCTGGTCCATCGCGTCCTGGAACTCATCGCCCGGGACGGCCCCGAGGCCTGGTCCGCAGCCCGCGTCGCCGAGCGGCGCGCCGCCTTCGCAGCCTGGCTGCGGGACAAGGGACTGGCCCCGCGGGAGGCGGATGCCGGCGCCGCCCGTACCGTGACCATCCTGCAGGGCGTTCTCGCCAGCCCCACCGGCCGCTGGATTCTCTCGCCCCATCCGGACGCCCGTGCCGAGTGGGCGCTTTCTTCCGCCGCCGCCGAGGGTCGGCACGACCATGTGGTCGACCGCTGCTTCACGGCGGACGGCCAACGCTGGATCGTCGATTACAAGACCCTGCGCCTGACTTCCGCCGCCCCCGCCGATCTCCTCGCCCGGGCCGCCACCCACCGCCCACAACTCGAGCGCTACGCGGCGCTCTTCCCTTCCGCCGGACGCCCCCTGCGCCTGGCCGTGTACTTCGTCGAGCAGGACCGCCTGATCGACCTCTCCGGGGCGGAAGAAAAAATTATTCAACTCCCTGCATCCGGATTTTTCCCCGCGCCGTAGACCTCAGCAACAGGCTGCCCGATCGCCAACCCCCTCCCCGAGGGGGAATTCGAGAGGTCACAGTCGGTTACGAACGGTCAAGAAAGTGCTGTAAGCAATCGGCAAGTTCCCCGACCAAGACAGTAAGACATGAAAGATCGGATCAACGCCGATCCAACGTGAATCTGGGCAACGGCAGACCGCGGGAACTGCCGGCGCCAGGGAAAACCCCCCGCGAAAGCAGCGCAACCCAACTTTCAACGGAGAACCATCATGAAAACCAAGACTCTTGCTTCCATCATCGCCTTTGCATCCCTCACCTCTGTCGCCGGCCTGGCCACCGCCGGAGCCCACGATGGCTACCAGCGCGCCTTCCTCGGCTACGAAACCCAGACCAATACCGTGGTCGGCAAGGCTGCCTTCGGCACCCCCACCGGCAACGCCTGGAGCGGCCACGAGGCCTACCAGCGCGCCCTGGGCAGCGACAACGGCAGTACCCCGGCCAAAGTCGACGCCATGGGCAAGGCCGCCTTCGGCACCAGCACCGGCCCCGACGGCCACGCCATCTACCGCGCCGCTTTCAACGGCAACGGCTGATCGCCGTCACCACAATCCCAATCAACGGAGAATCATCATGAAAACCACCCTCATCGTTTCCCTCGTCGCCATCGCCTCCCTGTCCGCCGCCGGCTCCGCCGTCGCCGGAGCCCACGACGGCTACCAGCGCGCCTTCCTCGGCTACGAAAGCCAGACCAACACCGTGGTCGGCAAGGCCGCCTTCGGCACCCCGTCCGACAACGCCTGGAGCGGCCACGAGGCCTACCAGCGTAGTCTGGGCAGCGACAACGGCAGCGCCCCGGCCAAGGTCGATATCATGGGCAAGGCCGCCTTCGGCACCAGCACCGGCCCCGACGGCCACGCCGCCTACCGGGCCGCCTTCAACGGCAACGGCTGATCCCCATGAAGGCGAAAACCCCCGGCGGGGAAAACTCGCCGGGGATTTTTTTTGAACCTTTCACGTCTTCTGTATTCTGGGCGTACCGCCCACGCGGAGGCTGAGGTCGCCTTTTGGCTGCGCCGAAACCTTCGGCTTTCGTTGGGGACAGCACCCGCAAAGCATTACCCATGTCCCCGCACACGTGTTACCCGTGTGTCCGGTCCGTACAGGTGGCAAGAAGAAAGGTGCCAAAAAAAGAATCCAACTCTGGATCAACAACCCCACCCCTCCACCAACTGGGGCGAGGGATGGGCAGCGCTGCCGCGTCGTTCAGCTCAGGCGCTTGATACGCCCGATCACGGTGCGAAAGGCTGGATGGTCGACGTGGCGCAGCCATTCGAAGAGGACCATTTCCGTCGTCACCACCCCCACCCCCGCCTGGCGCAAGCGATCCAGCCCGATGCGCCTGTCCTCCGGATGACGGGATCCGACCGCGTCCGCCACCACCCGGCAGTCGTAGCCCTCGGCCATGAGGCCCAGGGCGCTTTGCAGGACACAGACGTGGGCCTCCATCCCTGCCACGATGATCTGGCTGCGGCCAGACCGCCCCAGGGCCTCGGGCAATGCCGCCTCGTCCATACCCGAGAAATAGCGCTTGCCCACCACCTGGGAGGCGGTCACCGTTTCCCGCAGCAGCGGCAAGGTCTCGCCCAGGGCCTCCGGACAATGTTCGGTGGCCAACACCGGCACGCCCAGGTCCCGCGCCGACTCGGCCAGGGCCTGGCAGCGGGCAACGATTCCCTCGTGGCCGTCGATGCTCGGCGCGAGCCGCAATTGCACATCGATCAGGAGGAGCAGCGATCGCTCCGCGCACAAGATACCGTCTTCACAGCGCAGGTCCTTGTCTGTCATGGTCATCGTCTCCGGCCCCGGGTTACACTCGCCTGCCAGCATACACCCGCACCCCAGCCCATGAATCACGAGACATCCGTCCCCACCCCCAGCGCCATCGTCCGCCACCTGGACGCCTACGTCATCGGGCAGGAGGAGGCCAAGAAGGCCGTAGCCGTCGCGGTCTACGCCCACTACCGCAAGATCGACCTCGCCCGACGTAGCGGCAGCGCTCTGAGCAAGAGCAATCTGCTTCTGGTGGGCCCCTCGGGAACCGGCAAGACCCTGCTGTGCGAAACCCTGGCCGGCTGCCTGGGCGTCCCCTTCGTCACCGCCAGTGCGACCTCCCTGGCCCAGACCCGCTACGTGAACGACGAAATCGAAGCGATGCTGCGCCGCCTGGCCGACAAAGCCGGCGGCGACGACGCCCTGGCCGCACGGGGCATCGTCTTCATCGACGAAATCGACAAGTTGCGGACCCCGGCCGGCGAGTCCCGCGGTACCTCGGGCGAGAATGTCCAGCACGCCCTGCTCAAGATCATGGAAGGGACGCCGGTCAAGCTCGAGGCGGGTCGCTTCGTGGACACCACGGACATCCTGTTCATCTGCGGCGGTGCCTTCGTGGGCCTGGAGCAGATCATGGCCCAGGGCCGCAGCCTGGGCTACATCGGTGCCAGCGGCGCCGACGACGAGGCGGTTCTGGACCGCCTCAACCGGCGCATCAAACCCACCGATCTGTTCGAATTCGGGCTGATCCCCGAATTCACCGGCCGTCTGCCGGTCGTGGCGCGCTTCGATGCGCTGGGGCGGGACCGGCTGGTGCGCATCATGACCGAACCGACCAATGCCATCTACCGCCAGTACGTCGACATCCTGCGCGATCAGGGCGTCGAACTGACGGTGGCACCGCCGGTCTTCGAGCAGATCGCCGACATCGCCCTCGAATACAAGACCGGCGCCCGAGGCCTGCGGGGCGTCTTCGAGGAAATGATGGCCCCCGTGCTCTACACTGCCCCGGATCACCCTGAAATCCGGCGCGTCAGCATCGATTCGCTTTTCGCGCCGCCGCGTTATTTTCGCAATTGAATCCCGAGCTGCCTGCCAGCAGCGGCCGCACGCAAGGGTAAACCGACAAGACACCCACAAGTGCGCTCGTCCCGCCCTGTAGTCCTGCGTTCCGTCAATGAGCTGACAGGTGAAATTATGCATTCTCCTGTCAGGCAAGGCGCAAACTGTAGTCATAGCCGAAGCTATGGCGAGGATTTGCAACGCCGCATGGCGCGAGAAGGCGCGATTTCATGTAAGCGGTTTGGCGGAACGCAGTACTAGTCCGCGCTTCGCGAGAGATCAGGGTTTGGCGCCCCGCAGGCGCCAAACGCCGGACTCTTCCAGAACCCACCAGTCGGGCGAGCCCTGTTCCGTCCATTCCTTGCCGAAGCTGAAGGAAGCATAGGGCAGCCAGGCCGCCAGGCTATCGCCGCCGTGCCCCACTTCCTTGGAAGCCCGGTTGTAGAGGAAGGCGCGGAAGCGATTCTCGTCCCAGAGCAACTTCTGGACTTCGGCGGCCCGGGAGCCGTCCCGCAGGGCAACGAAACCCGAGGCGGTATTGCCGATGACGCCCTGGTCGAGCCAGGGCTTGAGACGAGAGTGATGGTCCCGTACCTGGCGGATGGCGGTTGTGGTATCGCCGCCGGAGTAGAGCAGCTTGTCTATTTCGCCATCCGGGGCCTGGGCGTATACCAGGGCCACCACCTGCTTGGCTTCGATCAAGGTTCCGGCGGCGGCGGTCTGTACATTGATGTTGTGAATCCGCGTGCCTTCACAGGCCGCAAGGGCGGCCAAGACCAGGGCAATCCCCAGCCACCGGCATCCCGGCCCTGGTACCCTGGAAAAACCTGCGCCCTGGCCTGCCATCGCCCTTACTGCAACTCTTCCAGACGAATGCGCTTGACCTGTCCTTTTTGCGCCGGCAGGGCTTCGATGAGGCGAATTGCCGCGTCCGCAGCGCTTTCCTTGCAGACGTGGGTGAGGATGATGATGTCGGTCTCACCCTCCCCCTCCTCCGGCTCCCGCTGCAGCATGGCGTCGATGGAGATGGCCTGGTCGGCCAGGATGCGGGTGATGTCGGCCAGCACGCCGGGCTTGTCTTCCACGCGCAGGCGCAGGTAGTAGCCGGTTTCCACCTCGCTCATGGGCAGGATGGGCAGGCTGGACATGGCATCCGGCTGGAACGCCAGGTGCGGCACGCGGTGTTCCGGGTCGGCGGTGGCCAGGCGGGCCACATCGACCAGATCGGCCACCACGGCAGAGGCGGTCGGCTCGGCGCCGGCGCCCTTGCCGTAATAGAGGGTGGCGCCGACGGCGTCGCCCTTCACCAGCACGGCGTTCATGGCGCCCTCGACGTTGGCGATGAGGCGCTTGGCCGGCACCAGGGTGGGATGCACGCGTAGTTCCACACCATTGGGGCGTCGCTTGGCGATGCCCAGCAGCTTGATGCGGTAGCCCAGTTGCTCGGCGTACTTGATGTCGGCGGCTTCCAGCTTGGTGATGCCTTCCACGTAGGCCTTGTCGAACTGCACCGGGATGCCGAAGGCGATGGAAGCGAGAATAGTGGCCTTGTGGGCCGCATCCACGCCCTCGATGTCGAAGGTGGGGTCGGCTTCGGCGTAACCCAGGCGCTGGGCCTCGGCCAGGACGTCGGCAAAGGACAAACCCTTATCCCGCATCTCGGAAAGGATGAAGTTGGTGGTGCCGTTGATGATGCCGGCGGCCCATTCGATGCGGTTGGCGGTGAGGCCCTCGCGCAGGGCCTTGATGATGGGGATGCCCCCGGCCACGGCGGCCTCGAAGGCCACCATGACACCCTTGCCCTGGGCGGCGGTGAAGATCTCGGTGCCATGCACGGCGAGCAGCGCCTTGTTGGCGGTGACCACGTGCTTGCCGTTGGCGATGGCCTGCATGACCACTTCCTTGGCCACGCCATAGCCGCCGATCAGCTCGACGACGATATCGACTTCGGGGTCATTGACCACGGCGAAGGCGTCGTCGGTCAGCTTGCAGGCGCCGCCGGTTATTTTCCGGGCCAGTTCAAGGTTCTTGTCGGCCACCACGGTGATGCGGATCGGGCGGCCGGCGCGGCGGGTGATTTCCTCCGCATTGCGATTAAGGACGGTCCAGGTGCCGCCGCCGACGGTGCCGATGCCGATAAGGCCAACATTGATGGGTTTCATTTCAAGGGTTTCCTAAAGCAAAAGGCGGGAATACGCATTCCCTCACGAAAATAGAAGCTGTGGGCTTCGCTACGCTGGACACCGGAATCCAGCGCCAATACATCACAATCGAGCCGCCGCGCTTGCTCCGCCAGCCAGTCGAGCAACCGCTTGCCAAAGCCGCTGGAACGCCGCGCCTCGTCGGTCACGAGATCGTCCACATAGAGGCGCCGGCCCTCATAGGTATTCTCGACCACCCGCCAAAGCGCGACTGCCCGGACCTCAGCGCCCTCGGCCACCACTGCGAAGCGACCGCCGTTGGCAAAAATCTGGCGCAGACGCTCGCCGTAAGCCGAAGGCAACCCCGGCCGCAGCTGGCGATGCACCGGCTCGGCACGATCCAGCCACACCGGCTCGATCACGGCGCCCACAGCATCGGTAACGGGAACGATTTCAATGCCCGGTGCCATGGCGCCGGCGATAGCCTTCCAGGAAGCGGGCAATTCGCCCGATGGCTTCGCGCAGATCGTCTTCATGGGGCAGGAACACCAGGCGGAAGTGGTCCGGGTGCGGCCAGTTGAAGCCGGAACCCTGCACCAGCAGCACCTTTTCCTCCTGTAGCAACTCCTGGATGAAAGCCTGGTCGTTCTTGATCGGATAAACCTTGGGATCGAGCCGCGGGAACATGTACAGGGTGGCCTTGGGCTTGACGCAGGAGACGCCCGGGATGGCGTTGAGAAGGTCGTAGGCCACGTCTCGCTGGCGGCGCATGCGGCCGCCCTCCGCCACCAGGTCGTCGATGCTCTGGTAGCCGCCCAGGGCGGTCTGGATGCCGTGCTGGCCGGGCGCGTTGGCGCACAGGCGCATGGAAGCCAGCATGTCCAGGCCCTCGATGTAATCCTTGGCATGGCGCTTGTCGCCGGAAACCACCAGCCAGCCGGCCCGGTATCCGCAAGAGCGGTAGTTCTTGGAGAGGCCGTTGAAGGTGATGGTGAGCACGTCCTCGGAAAGGGAAGCGATGGAGGTGTGCCTGGCGCCTTCGTACAGCACCTTGTCGTACACCTCGTCGGCATAGACGATCAGGTGGTGCTGGCGGGCGATGTCGATGATCTCGTGCAGCAGTTCGTCCGGATATAAGGCCCCGGTGGGGTTGTTCGGGTTGATGATGACGATGGCCCGGGTGTGGGCGTTGATCTTGCTGCGGATATCGTTCAGATCCGGAAGCCAGCCCTTGGATTCATCGCACAGGTAATGCTTGGGCGTGCCGCCGGAAAGGCTGATGGCCGCCGTCCACAGCGGGTAATCCGGCGCCGGCACCAGCACTTCGTCGCCGGCATCGAGCAGGGCGTTCATGGCCATCACGATCAGCTCGGAGACCCCGTTGCCGACGTAGATGTCGTCCAGGGTCACGCCCTTGATGCCCTTCTGCTGGGTGTAGTGCATGATCGCCTTGCGAGCGGCGAAGATGCCCTTGGAATCCGTATAACCGGCCGCGTTGGGCAGGTTGCGGATGATGTCCTGCTGGATTTCCTCCGGCGCATCGAAGCCGAAGGCGGCCAGATTGCCGATGTTCAGCTTGATGATCTTGTGGCCTTCCTCTTCCATCTGCTTGGCCTTCTGCAGCACGGGGCCGCGGATGTCGTAGCAGACATTGGCAAGCTTGGCGGATTTCTTGACGTGTTTCATGCAAATGTCCCAGGGGGATTGAGAAGCGCCAAGCGCTGGCAGCGCGGCGGTCCGGACCGGCCGACCAGCCACCGATGGCACGGCGAACCCTACAGGGCGGCGCAACAAGGCCAGGAGCGAGGACTCGATGCTTCTTGGGCAAAGGTATAATCCTACTGTAAGCCTTAGGGCACCGCAATTTTGGGCGTTCAGCCCCAATCGGCGCCCAGGCACTCCGAGATTCCCACCGATGAAGTTGCACCTCGCCAATACCGCCGGCCTCAACATCTTTACCGCCTACGGCGATGGCTACGTCGCCATCAATACCCAGCGCCACGAGGGCAATCTCATCGTCCTGCCACAGTCCCTGTTCACCGGCTGGACCACCGCCACCCCCGCCAGCCTGACCGAGGCTGACATGGCCAAGCTCCTTGCCCTAGGCACCGAAATCGTCCTGTTGGGCACCGGCAGGCAACTGCGCTTCCCTCCGGGTGCTCTGTTGCGCCCCTTTGCCCCGGCCGGCATCGGGCTGGAAGTGATGGATTTGCAGGCCGCCTGCCGCACCTACAACATCCTGGCGGCGGAAGGGCGCAAGGTAGCGGCAGCGCTAGTATTCGACTGAGTCGCCGCCCGCCCCGCGAAGGGCGCGCCCCCACACCCTCACGCGAACAGGTCGCTGAGCGGAACGTCCTTCAGCCGCGGAGCGACCTTGTCCTTGCCTGAAAGCAGGGGCTCTTCCGCCAGGGGCCAGGCGATGCCGACGTCGGAGTCGTTCCATACGACGGCGCGCTCGTCGGCGGGCGAATAGGTGTCGGTGGTCTTGTAGAGGAAATCGGCGCTGTCCGATAGGACTACGAAGCCGTGGGCAAACCCGGGCGGAATCCAGAGCTGACGCTTGTTGTCGGCGGACAGGGTCTCTCCCACCCAGCCGCCGAAGGTAGGCGAACTGCAGCGAACATCCACGGCGACATCGAAGACCTCACCCGCCACCACGCGCACGAGCTTGCCCTGGGCCCGAGGAGGCAACTGGTAGTGGAGGCCCCGGAGCACGCCGCGCGCGGAGCGTGAGTGGTTGTCCTGGACGAAATCGAGGTCCAGGCCGGTCAGCTCCCGAAAACGGGCGAGATTGAAGCTTTCGAAGAAGAACCCTCGGTCGTCACCAAACACTTTCGGTTCGATGAGCACGACTTCGGGAATGGCGAGGCGACGAGCTTGCATGGCAACACCGTAACAGACGCGGAAGGTCTCAATTGCCCCCCTCACCCGCATCGCGGGAGAGGGGGGTGGGAAAGGGAAGCGGCGAGCAGGGCTGGACCGGTCAGGTCTTGACCCCGTCCCGCAGCAAGGCGAGCAGATACTGTCCGTAACCGTTCTTGGCCAGGGCATTGCCCATTTCTGCCAGGCTATCGTCAGTGATCCAGCCCCGGCGCCAGGCGATTTCCTCCGGACAAGCCACTTTGAGTCCCTGGCGTTTTTCCAGGGTGGCGATGAACTGCGAGGCGTCGAGCATGGATTCATGGGTGCCGGTGTCGAGCCAGGCGTAGCCGCGCCCCATGATCTCGACCGAGAGCCCCCCCTGCTCCAGATAGAGGCGATTCAGGTCGGTGATTTCCAGTTCCCCGCGGGGAGAGGGCTTGAGGGCCTTGGCCAGGGAAACGACGCGGGTATCGTAGAAATAGAGCCCGGTGACGGCGTAATTGGACTTGGGCGCCTTGGGTTTTTCTTCCAGGCTGATGGCCCGGCCTGCGCCGTCGAATTCGACCACACCGTAGCGTTCCGGGTCATGGACGTGGTAGGCGAACACCGTGGCGCCATGGTCGCGGGCCACTGCGTTTTCCAGCAGCAGATGGAAGTCGTGCCCGAAAAAGATGTTGTCGCCGAGGACAAGGGCGCTGGGATCGTCGCCGATGAATTTCTCGCCAATGATGAAGGCCTGGGCGAGACCGTCCGGCGAAGGTTGTATGGCATAGCTCAGATTGACACCCCAGCGGCTGCCGTCCCCCAGGAGTTGCTCGAAGCGCGGCGTGTCCTGGGGCGTGGAAATGATGAGGATGTCCCGGATTCCGGCCAGCATGAGGGTGCTGAGCGGGTAGTAGATCATCGGTTTGTCGAAGATCGGCAGCAGTTGTTTGGAGACCGCCAGGGTGGCTGGATGCAGCCGGGTGCCGGCACCGCCGGCGAGGATGATGCCCTTGCGTGTCATGCCTTGCCCTCCTGATAGTGCAGCTTGGTCCATTCCAGGTAGGCGCCGCTGGTCACGTCGCTCACCCAGTCCGGGTTGTCCAGGTACCAGCGCACCGTCTTGCGAATGCCGGTTTCAAAGGTCTCGGCCGGCTTCCAGCCCAGTTCGCGCTCCAGCTTGCGGGCGTCGATGGCGTAACGCCGGTCGTGGCCGGGACGATCCTTGACGAAGGTAATCTGGCTGCGATACGAGGCGCCGTCCGCCCGGGGACGCAGTTCATCCAGGATGTCGCACAGGGTATGGACCACGTCCAGATTGGGCTTCTCGTTCCAGCCGCCGACGTTGTAGGTTTCGCCCAGCCGCCCGGCCTCCAGCACACGGCGGATGGCGCTGCAATGGTCCTTGACGTAAAGCCAGTCACGCACCTGCTGGCCGTCGCCGTAGATGGGCAGGGGCTTTCCCGCCAGGGCATTGTGCAGCACCAGGGGGATGAGCTTCTCGGGGAAGTGGTAGGGGCCGTAGTTGTTGGAACAATTGGTGGTCAGGACCGGCAGACCGTAGGTGTGGCAATAAGCCCGCACCAGGTGGTCGGAAGCGGCCTTTGATGCCGAATAGGGGCTGTTGGGCTCGTAGCGGTTGCTCTCGGCAAAGGGAGGATCGTCCTTACCCAGGGAGCCATAGACCTCGTCGGTGGACACGTGCAGGAAGCGGAATGGGGTCTTCTCCGCCTGCGGGAGCCCGCCCCAGTGGGCGCGAACCGCCTCCAGCAGCCGGAAACTGCCGACGATATTGGTCTGGATGAAATCCTCCGGGCCGTGGATCGAGCGGTCCACGTGGGACTCCGCCGCAAAATTGACCACCGCCCGGGGCCGGTGCTCGGCGAGCAAGGCCGCCACGAGGGCGAAGTCGCCGATGTCGCCACGCACGAAGTGGTGGCGGGCGTCGCCCTGCAGGGATTTCAGATTGGCAAGATTGCCGGCGTAGGTGAGCTTGTCGAGGTTGAGGACGTGTTCGTCACTCCCCTCAAGCCAGTCGAGGACAAAGTTGGAGCCGATGAATCCGGCACCCCCGGTAACCAATATCATGCAAAGCCTCCTGAGATTGCGGCGCGCGCCTGACCGCTTCCCGGCCGGCATGGCACGAACGACTTGGCATTTTATCCGTTCGCGCAGGCTTCTCCGCATTGCCCCGCAGCAAAACGACGAAAATTACCGGCCCTGGAAGCCAGGAAAGCTCCCCTTCTCTCCATGGCACGAAGCGGCTGGACAGTCAGGGATTATTGGACCCCGCGCCCTGCATCATCTCGTTGCAGGTGGCACGGCTGAAGGCCTCGGCCTTCTTGGGGCTGTCGATCTGGGGTTCCTCGTAAATGCGGCGGACGATGGCATTGGTCACCCGAGGCCCCGGACTACCATCCTCGGCGAACAACTTCATCGGGCGGCCCCTTTCCCGGTCACCGAAGGCAACCATGGCGAAATCCCGCACCCTTTGGCAAAAACGAATGCGCTCGGCGTCAGGCATGGAGTCATCCACTGCCCCTGGATGACCGTGGGCGCCGGCACTCTGGGCGACCAGGAAGAGGATTAAGGCCTGCAACGTCTTCATTCGCTCGGCCCCTGCAAGGTGGTGAGATAGGCAAGCACGTCCTGGATGTCCTTTTCCTTCAAGGTGTTGAGAACACCGCCCTTGCCTTCCTCGTCGTGGGGACGCTCGCCCTTCACGTAGGCGTCGATCTGACGCTTGAGGTAATTGGTGTATTGCCCCACCAGCATGGGAAATTTGCCGCGCCCCAGACCAGTCTTGGCATGGCAGGTGACACAGAGCTTCTGGTACACCGCTCCGCCGTTCTCGATATCCCCTTCAGAGCGGGGAATGATCATCACTTTGTCCACCATCTGCAGGCGGGTCAGGGCGTCTTCGTCCCCCTTGAAGGTGGGCATCCTGGTCGGCAATTCGATGGCGGCCAGGTATTCCGCCACGTCGCGAATGTCCTCGTCTGGCAATTCTCTTTCCTGGGTATAGGGAAACATGGGAATGTTCACCCGGGTACGGGAACGAAAGCTCTTCAATTGGTCCATGATGTAGCCGGCCCGCTGGCCCGCGATGCGCGGATACTCGCCCTTCTTGCCCCCTTGACCGAACTCCCCGTGACAGGCCGCGCAGGTGCCGTTGATTTCCCTGCCTTTCTCGAGGTCCGCCGCGACCGCCGACCCGGCGGCCAGCACAAGGAGCAAGGGAAGAAAACGGAAGGCAGACATCGGCAAGCCTCGAAGAAAATTGATGCGGCGAATTGTCGCACGGGGGTTGCGGGGAAAAATTGACCCATATCACCGATAATCCGGCCATGGTCGCCACGCCCGCCCCCGACGCCGACACGCTGTCCGCAAGCCTGCGCCGGCTGTGTGCGGCCCGCTGGCTGGTACTGGGTGTCATGGCCGTGCTGGTGGTGGTGACCGACCCCCTTCTGGGCGTTCCGCTGCCCCTCCTCCCCATGCTGTTGCTGATCGCCATCGCGGCGGCGCAGAACGGCATCACCCTGGTTCGCCTCGGCCGCGGCGCTCGCGTCACGGCGAGCGAGTTCGCCCTGCAGCTCTGGCTGGATCTCGGTACGCTGGGCGCGCTCGTCTTCTTCAGCGGCGGCGCCACCAACCCCCTGGTTTCCCTGCTGCTGCCGCCGGTCGCCATCGCCGCCCTCGCTCTACCGACCGCCTGGGTGCTCACTACCGGCGCCCTGGCCATCGCACTCTATTCCCTGCTCATGGGGGTCTACCTTCCCCTGCCCCTGGCCGACGGCGAGCGGGCGACCCGCCTTCACCTTGGAGGCATGTGGATCACCTTCGCCGTGTCGTCGGGGATGATCGCATGGTTCGTGGTGCGCCTGAGCGCCCTCATCCGGCAGCGCGACGCTGCGCTCGCCGCCGCTCGGGAAGCGGCCCTGCGCGACGAACGTCTGGTCGCCCTGGGCGCCCTCGCCGCGGGCGCAGCCCACGAACTGGGCACCCCCCTGGCGACCATGGCGGTCGTGGCGGGGGAACTCGCCCGGGATGCCAATTTGCCCGGCGCCCTGCACGACGACGTGACCCTCCTGCGTCGGCAGATCAGCGTCTGCAAGGACATCATCACCGGGCTGTCGCGGCGCGCCGGCGCCGAAAGACTGGACGCCGCAGCCCCACGGCCCGTCGATCAGTGGCTCGCCGGCATCATGACCCGCTGGGAGGAACTACGCCCCGATGCCCGCCACGGGTTCACCGCCAGCGGTCCCCACCCTCCTCCCGACATCGTTGCCGACCCCACCCTGGGCCAGGCAGTGATCAACCTGCTCAACAACGCTGCCAACACATCGCCGCAACCTGTCGAAATCCTTGTTTCCTGGAGTGCCGAAAGGCTCGTGGTGGCTATCCGTGACCACGGCCCCGGCTTCCCGCCGAACGTCCTCGCGGAAGGCGGCCAGCGGGCTTTCCCCGCCCACGCCGGCGGCAGCGGCATCGGGCTCCTGCTGGCCCGCTCAGCCATCGAAAGGCGCGGCGGCACCCTCGCGCTGAGCAATGACCCCGCTGGCGGAGCCATCGCCCGCCTGGAACTTCCCCTCGCCCCGCCATGAAAGACTCCATCCTCGTCATCGACGATGACTCCACCTTCAATAGCGTACTCGTGCGTGCCCTGCAGCGTCGCGATCTCGCCGCCCGCGGCGCGACCACGCCAGAGGATGCGTTGGCCCAGGCCTTGGCCGCGCCACCGCAACGGGTAGTCCTCGACCTCAACTTGGGGGGCAGTTCCGGCCTGGCCCTCATTCCACAACTTCTCGCGCTCAACCCCGAATGCCGCATCGTGGTCCTGACCGGCTATGCCAGCATCACCACGGCGGTCGACGCCATCAAGCTGGGGGCCGTGCAGTACCTGGCCAAGCCGGTTGAACTGGAGGCGATCCTGGCAGCCTTCGCCGATGCCGAGACGCCGGATATCGATTGCATCCCCTCCGACGAGCCCCTCTCGGTGGACCGACTGGAGTGGGAGCACATTCAGCGCGTCCTGCACGAAAACGACGGCAATATTTCCGCCACGGCCCGCGCCCTGAAGATGCACCGGCGCACCTTGCAGCGCAAACTGGCCAAACGCCCCGTGAAACACTGACGCCCCGAGGGCATCGGGGCGTACCCCGCCCCTTTCGCGTGGGTCAATCGGCCTAGCAACCTCAGTTGGACGAGCCCGTTAGTGCGTTCGGGCGGGTGTCTGGCGCCAAGCGACGACGCGGCAGGCACATGCCTGCGAGGAGGAGCGACAAAGCCAGGCGCCCGCCCGGATGCGCCAACGGGCTCGTAGCGATGGACCCGACGGGTGAGCGTCGCGAAGGTGCGCGGAGGTTCAAGGCACAAGGCTTTCCAGGGACTGACAAGCGGTCAACCGAGGTTTCTAGGATCAGTGATGGTGGCCGTGCTGATGCTCCTGGGCGGCGGCTCCAGGGCGCACGACCTTGGCGTCGACGGTCTTGCTGCTGCCATCGTCGAATCCCAGGGTGAGCGGCACGCTGGCCCCCTCCGTGAGGGGCGCCTTGAGATCGATGAGCATCACGTGCAGACCTCCCGGCGCCAGACTCACCTCACCCTTGGCGGGGATCTCGATGGCCTTGACCTGCCGCATGCGCATCACACCGCCGTCGTTGAGGTGGTTGTGCAATTCGGTGATCTTGGCAACGCGGTTGTCGACCTTGACCAGACGAGCCGCCTTGCCGCCGGAATTCCTGAGCACCATGAATGCGGCCGTCGCGGGCGCCCCCGGGGGCGCCATGCGGACATAGGGGCCTTCGACCGATACCTCGTCGGCGGAGCCGGCCCAGGCGGGGATGGCGGTGGCCAGGGCGGCCAACAGGCAAATCTTCTTCAACATGGTGACTTCCTCTCGATCGGGATGGTGAAAATCAGTACTCCAGCAGGCGGCGGATTTCCGCCACGATCTGGTCGGGACCGGCGCCGTGGGGCAAGCGACCGGCGGGGCGGCCCTCCGGCGCGATCAGGTGCAAGTCTGAGCTGTGATCGACGGCGTAGCCGCCGCCGGACGCCTCCGGCTGGCGGGCGTAATAGACACCATAGCGGGCGGCGATCTCGGTGATCTGGGCCTCGCTGCCGGTTACGCCAAGGATGGCCGGATGGAAAAAGGCCGCGTATTCCTTGAGGTGGCCCACCGTATCCCTGGCCGGGTCGACGGAAACGAATAGCACGCTGACCCGCGCCAATTCCTCGCGGCTGAGCCGTTCCAAGGCATCAGACACGGCCGCCAACGCAGTCGGGCAAATGTCGGGACAGTAGGTATAGCCGAAATAGATCAGGACAACCTTCCCGCGCATGGCGGAGAGGCTCACCGGCCCATCCGCGGAGGCCAAGGTGAAATCGCCCCCCGCGGGCTCCGGCGCGCGCGGCAAGGCCCGCGGCACCGGCTCCGGGTGCCAGAACAGCGCCAGGCCGATGACGGCAGCGGCAAGCAGAGCGGCGATGATTTGCAGGACGCGCAGGGACACCCTCTACCTCGGCTGAGATCCGAAACGGAACGGTATGGCAATACGCTCCCGCTCAGTTTCGAGCAGGACGGTAGCTTGCCAGTCCATGGTTCCCGTCACGCACACGGGCAAGGTCGCCTCCCCGGAAAAGCGCCCTTCTTCCCCTGCGGCCAGCCGGGGGCGGTTGAGTCCCATGTTCATGGACACCCCGGCAAAATCGACCTCGGCGGTAGAGACTCCACGACCCTGGACGACCACCTCGACCCGCAGGGGTTTGATCATGGGAATGGGCCGCGGAGCAAGTGACAACTCCACCCGCCCCCCTCCGGGAAGGGCCGCAGCGCACGGATTGCGGTGCAGATCGCAGGCGGGGTCCGGCGTCGCCGTGACATCCGCCTTGGGCAAAAGAAGCGGCGAAAGCTTGTACCCGACCACGACAATCAAGGCCATGAGGAGCAGGCCGATCGCGTCGATCAGCATCTTCTTATTCAAGACGAAACTCGCGCCAGTAGGAGAAACGGGAAGCGATTCTGCGGCAAGGAGGCCGCGAAAACTTAATGCGCGTCAATTTTTTCACAGCCTCAGCGGCATACAGTGTGCGGCAAATTGTCGCAGTGGACTGTGGATGCTGTGCCAATGGAGGGAAGAAGGTCTACAAACCCTTGATTAAATGGGAGATATCGAGATGAGAAAATTTGCAGTGAAATCCACCGCGCTGCTGGTCGCAGCCGGCCTCGGATTCGGCGCCGCCTCAGCGTGGTCCGCCGAGTCGCTGCAGGACGTGATGAAGCGTCGCAACCTGAGCCAGCAGGATCTGCTGGCCGCGGCCAAGACCTACGTTCCGACCGGCAAGCGCGATGAGTTCGTGGTGTTCAGCTCCGGGGGCCAGTCGGGCCAGATCATCGTGTATGGCATTCCGTCCATGCGCATCCTGAAGTACCTCGCCGTGTTCACCCCGGAACCCTGGCAGGGCTACGGCTACGACGAGAACTCCAAGGCTGTGCTGGCCCAAGGCGCCATCGACGGCAAACAGATCACCTGGGGTGACACGCACCACCCCGCCATCTCGGAAACCCAGGGCAAGTACGACGGCCAGTTCCTGTTCATTAACGACAAGGCAAATCCCCGGCTCGCCGTCATCGACCTGCGTGACTTCGAAACCAAGCAGATCGTGGTCAATCCGATCTACAAGTCCGAGCACGGCGGCGCCTTCGTCACGCCCAACACGGAATACGTGATCGAAGCGGCCCAGTACCCCGCCCCGCTGGAAAACAAGAAGTTCTACCCGCTGGAGGACATGAACGAGAAGTACCGCGGTGGCGTGACCTATTGGAAGTTCGACCGCAAGGAAGGCCGCATCGAGCCGAAGGAATCCTTCTCCCTCGAACTGCCCCCCTACTGGCAGGATCTCTCCGACGCCGGCAAGGGCCCCTCTGACGGTTGGTCCTTCACCAATTCCTTCTGTTCCGAGCGCTACGTCGGCGGCATCGAAAAGGGTCGTCCCCCGTACGAAGCCGGTTGCTCCGCCAAGGACACCGACTATCTGCACGTGATCAACTGGAAGAAGGCCGCCGAACTGGTGGCCGCCGGCAAGGCCAAGACCATCAACGGCCACAAAGTACTGCCCCTGGACGTCTCCACCAAGGAAGGCATCCTCTTCCTGGTCCCCGAACCCAAATCGCCTCACGGCGTGGACGTGACTCCGGATGGCAAGTTCATCATCGTCTCCGGCAAGCTCGACACCCACACTTCGGTGTATAGCTTCGAGAAGCTCCAGGCTGCGATCAAGGCCGCCAAGTTCGAGTCCAAGGATCCGTACGGCGTGCCCGTCATAGGGCTGCAGGATGCCCTCGACAAGCAGGTGCAACTCGGCCTCGGCCCCTTGCACACCCAGTACGATTCCAAGCCCTGCATCGCCTACACGTCTTTGTACGTCGATAGCCAGGTCGCCAAGTGGAACTACTGCGAAGGCAAGGTGGTGGACAAGATCTCTGTCCATTACAACATCGGTCACCTGATGGCCATGGAAGGCGACTCCGCCGATCCCAAGGGCCGTTACCTGGTCGCTCTCAACAAGTTGGCCATCGACCGCTTTGTGCCCGTCGGCCCCCTGCACCCGCAGAACCACCAGCTCATCGACATTTCGAACGACAAGATGCAACTGTTGTACGACATGCCGCTGCCGCTGGGCGAGCCGCACTACGCCGTCTCCATCTCCGCCGACAAGCTGAAGCCGGGCGTCCGCTACAAGGTGGGCACCGACTCCCGCACCGACAAGCCGCACCCGGGCGCGGTCCGGGCCGGCGAGGAAAAGACGGTCAAGAAGGGCAACAAGATCGAGGTCTTCGGCACCCTGATCCGTTCGCACATCACGCCTGAAACCATCGAGGCCGACGTGGGCGACGAAGTCACCATCCACCTGACCAACCTCGAGCGCGCCCAGGACGAGACCCACGGCTTCACGGTCTCCACCTACAACGTCCATGGCTCCATCGAACCGGGCAAGACCATCACCGTCAAGTTCAAGGCTGACAAGGAAGGCGTCTATCCGTACTACTGCACGGAATTCTGCTCCGCCCTGCACCTTGAAATGATGGGCTACCTGCTCGTCAAGCCGAAGGGCTGGAAGCCGACCAAGACCGAAATGGCCAAGCAGGGCTACACCGAGAATGACTACAAGACCACACTGAAGAAGGTTGCCGATACGCAAGCCGTCATCGACTCCGTCGTCGGCTACATCACCAGCGTGAACTTCAAGGACTTCCCGGACGTGGTCGCCATGGTCGAGGACGCCACCGATCAGCTGAACAAGATCAAGGGCGCCAAGGAGAAGCACGAAGCCGCTGCGGCCAAGAAGGATTGGGAACAGGCCAACCTCTGGGCCGAGCAGGTCTGGCAGTATCAGGTCAAGGCCGCCGACC
The DNA here is from genome assembly GCA_016790965.1 of Dechloromonas sp. Lineage (GTDB taxonomy): Bacteria > Pseudomonadota > Gammaproteobacteria > Burkholderiales > Rhodocyclaceae > SSSZ01. The sequence continues at coordinate 34,872 of JAEUNZ010000025.1, read as the reverse complement.
TCGGTCTGCGGGCCAAGACCTATCTGGAGCAGAACGGCGCCAAGAAGGTTAAGTGAGCCGTACGACTTGATCTGACTTAAGGCAATCATCGGGGAGCTGAGTCAATCTGCTCCCCGTTTTACATTCCGGAGGAAAAAACCATGAAATATGTAATGACTTTCGCTGCCGCCCTGCTCGCCACCGGCCCTGTCCTGGCTGCCGACGGCGCCGCCCTGTACAAGGAAAAGACCTGCACCGCCTGCCACGGCGCCGACGGCAAGAAGACCCTGATGCCCGACTACCCGAAGATCGCCGGCCAAAATGCCAAGTACATCGAGCGCCAGATGCTCGACATCAAGAGTGGTGCCCGGGCCAACGGCAATAGCGCCGCCATGAAGGGGGTCATGGAAATCGTGACCGAAGCCGACATCAAGGCCCTGGCCGCCTACATTTCCAGCATGAAATGATTGGAGCATTGGGGACGGGCGATAGTCCTCCCCCATGACGCAAATCAAGGACCGCTGATATAGCGCGGCGGGACAATCCGCTGCCCACACCGAATAAGGATCATTGTCATGAAAGCACCCCTGCTCCTCGTTTCCCTGCTCTGCGCCGGTCTTGCCTTTGCCGGCCCCCCGGCTCCCAAGCAAGAGGGTATTGAAGGCAAGGACTACAAGTGGAACGCCCAAGGCGGTGAAAAGTCTGAAGCCCTGACCAAAAAGGGCGACAAGAAGGCTGGCCAGGAAGCCTACGAAGTCTGCGGCGCCTGCCATCTGCCCTCCGGCGCCGGCCGTCCCGACGGCACATTCCCGCAGCTTGCCGGCCAGCACACCACCGTGCTGATCAAGCAGATGGCCGACATCCGGGCTGGCTTGCGCGACAACCCGACCATGTACCCCTTCGCCGCCACCTTGGTGGACCCGCAGGAACTGGCCGACGTGGCCGCCTATATCGAAAGCCTGTGCATCCCGCTGGAACACGGCAAGTACGACGGTGCCGACGCCGCCATCAAGGTCAGCCAGGGCAAGGAACTTTACGAGAAGCAGTGCCTGGAGTGCCACGGCAAGAACGGCGAAGGCAACAAGGAGAAGTTCTACCCCGTCATTGCTGGTCAGCACTACAAGTACCTGCTACGCCAAATGACCGAGATTCGCGACGGTCATCGCCGCAATGCCAACCCGGATATGGTCAAGGTCATCAAACCCTACACCAACGACCAGCTGGTGGCCATTTCTGCCTACCAGTCCAGCCTGGTCATGCCGGGCAATATGTGCAAGGCCAAGGCCGGCGCCCCGTCCAAGAAGAAGTAAAATCGTCCGAACGGCTGGCCGGCCTGGCGGGGCCGGCCGCCCCCTGCGAAAGGCGCCGCAGAGCGCCGTCGCCCGTTCGCACTTACCCAGAGAACCGAAATGTCTGATTCCAAGAAGCAGAACGCCCTGGTCGTGGGGCTCGCCCTCGTCGCCCTCGTCGCCCTGGTCGCCGCCTATTTCGCCCCCATCTGGTGGGTCTCCCTCACCGCCCCAAATTACCCCAAGGACGCTTTTCCCGACGGCATCCGCATCCACTTCCATTTCGACGGCGTCTATAACGGCTGCACCGTCGCCGGCAAGGGCAGCCGCATGGCCAACGAGATTATCGAGAAGGATCTCGGTCACGAAGACGAGCGCTACAACCCCATCACCGACGCCAAGAAGGACGTCAACAAGGGGGCGGAGGGTCTCGACTGCGTCCACGAAATGAACACCATCAACCACTACGTGGGCATGTTCCCCATCGCCACCGGTGCCCCTGTGGAGAAACCCCTGGCCAAATTCTTCTTTGCTTTCTTCGCGGTGATGATCCTGGCCTTCGCCCTGCCTCGCAAGAAACCCCGAATGGTGTTGCTTGCAGTTGGCTTCGCGGCTGTCGCGGCCTGGATGATCTTGGATCAGTACGTCCTCGGCCATCTCGAGGCCCATGTACAGGCCTACATGAACGAGGCCGGAGCCTTTTTCAAGGAACCGGAAAAGATCAAGGTCTGGGGCGAAAATGTGCGCAAGATTTCCCACGTGGTGATCGCCGGACTTGTCTTGGTCATGCTCGTTGTGCTTGCGGGTGTCGCCAAGTTCCGTCCCTTCCAGTTGCTCCTGGCTCTGGTGCCCGCCCTGCTGCCTGTGTTCTTCGTCATCACCTATTCCGCCTGGCTGTGGTTCTTCGGCCACAACCTGCATCCCTGGGGCGCCTTCACGGTAAAGCCATTCATGCCCACCGTGTTTGGCGAAGGCAAGGTGGCCCAGTTCTCCACGTACTCCTACCCCTACTGGGGCTACGGCCTGCTGGTCCTGATCTTCGCCTGCCTCATGCTTGCGCTGCTCATTCGCCGCAAGCAGTTGCGCGAAGGCACTGCCGAGTAGACGCCATGGGCCGCTTCCCGCGCGCCTTTCTCACCATCCTGGGGCTTGCGGTCGGGCTTGGGGGGGTTGGCCTGGCCACCTCCCAGTCCCTGGAGGGCATGGGAAAACCCAACCTGGCAGCCAACTGGGGATCGTCCAGCGAAAAGGCACGCCGCCCGGCTGCCCCGCACCGGACCGACGTCCCCTGGCTGCAGATCCTGGTGGACCAGGCGCCTGCAGGTTCGGTGCTCATGCTCCCCCCGGGCACCTACGCCGGACCGGTGCTGGTGGATAAACCGCTCACCCTCGACGGCGGCGGTCAAGTCACCGTGGACGGTGGTGGCAAGGGCACGGTCTTCGTCATCGACGCCGAGGGCGTCACCCTCAGAAACCTGCGCCTGACCGCCTCCGGCGACTCCCACGACAGCGACGACACCTGTCTCAACGTGCGGGGTAAGCACCACCTGATCGAACAACTGCGCATCGACGACTGCCTGTTCGGCATCGACCTCAAGCAGGCCGACTACAACACCATCCGCGAAAACCACATTCGCTCCAAGGCCAAGGAACTCGGCGTCCGGGGGGATGGCCTGCGTCTGTGGTACAGCCATCACAATCTGATCGAAAAGAACGAAGTGGTCGATTCCCGCGACATGGTGGCCTGGTACTCCAACCACAATATCTACCGCGGCAATATCGGCAAGCGCAGCCGCTATTCCATCCACTTCATGTTCGCCAAGGACAGCGTGGTCGAAGGCAATTCTTTCTACGACAACGCCGTCGGTATCTATCTCATGTACACCGAGCGGATTCATATCCGCAACAACCTCATCTCCCACGCCACAGGAGCCGCCGGCATGGCCCTCGGCTTCAAGGAGTCGAGCGATTCCGACGTGGAGAATAACGAAGTCATCTACTGCGCCGTGGGCGTCGGCTCCGACCTTTCTCCCTTCGAACCCGACACCACCATCCGCTTCAAGGGCAACCGCTTTGCCTTCAACGGGGTTGCCGTGCGCTTCACCAGCGAACTGGGCGGCAATGTCTTGCACGACAACGTCTTCGAGGGCAACCTGACCGACGTGGTGCAGATGGGCCGCGATGTGGCCGGCAAGAACGAATGGAAGGGCAATTACTTCGCCGACTACCAGGGCTTCGACCGCAACGGCGACGGCATCGGCGACACCCCCTACGAGTTGTACGCCTACGCCGACCAGATATGGATCGAAACCCCGCCGGCACAGTTCTTCAAGACCGCGCCTGTCCTCGAATTGCTCGATTTTCTCGAACGCCTGGCGCCCTTTTCCTCGCCGGAACTTCAATTGCGGGATGCGGCGCCGCGTTTCGTCAAGCCCGAAAGGCCCTCATGAGCGACAAGCGTCCGCCGGCACAGCCGAGCCCGCCCCTTTCCAAGGCCAAGCGGCAGACCAACCGCCGGCGCTTCATCCGCACCGCCCTGCTCACCGGCGGGGTTCTGGGCGCCGCGCTTTCCGGCTTCCTGCCCCAGATCTACGCCCTGAAGAAACGCCTGCGTCCGCCCGGCGCCCTCGACGAAAGGGACTTCCTGGCCAGTTGCATCAAGTGCGGCCAGTGCGTCCAGGTCTGCCCGGTGCAGGCCATCAAGCTCGCCGATCTGGTGGACGGCATGGGCGTCGGGGTGCCCCACATCGACGCCCGCGAGCAGGCCTGCGACTTTTCCTGCGACGCGGTGCAGTGCATCCTGGCCTGCCCCACGGGATCGCTCACCTATAACAAGCCCGGCTTCCTGCCGGTCCGCCCGGGCGCCGCCCTGGCCGCCAGACCGATCCTGCTGGCCAAGGAGAAGGACGCCGAACCGACCCTCAACCTGAAGGAACGCATCGGTGTCGCGCGCCTCACCCGCCCCGAAGCCTGCCTCGCGGTCCAGGGCAAGGGCTTCAAGGGACAGTCCCGCGGCGCCGACTTCCAGGGGCGCCTGCGTTACATGGCGGTGGATCGCTGGAAGCCGATCAAGGTCGCCGACCATCCCTACGACGTGGCGGAATGCGACCTCTGCGCCCGGGAGTGCCCCGTCAAGGGTGCCATTTCCATCGAGACTGTCTTCGCCCCTGACGGCAGCAAGCGCAAGTCCCCCGTCGTCCATGAACCCTGCGTCGGCTGTGGCGTGTGCGAAATGGTCTGCCCGGTGGAACCCGCCTGCATCACCATCGAAGCCCGCGAGGTCTGGAAGGCATGAGCGAAGACATCCTGAAGAAGCGCTTTTTCCAGCAGATCAAGGTCATGTTCGGCTGGGAACCGGCCAAGCCGACCCAGATCAGCGACGCGGCCAAGCAGGTCCATGAACTCAAGCGTCTGACCAACAAGCAGGATCTCCTGGCGGTCAAGGCCCACATGCGCGCCCACGAGGTCAAGTCCACCAAATGGCGCAACCGCCGCTGGACGACCCTGATCTTCGCCAACCTGCTCTTCGTGCTCTCCTACTGGCTCGACATCCAGGTGCTGGAAGGCTCGCTGACCGCTTCGCGTTTCGTCGGCTTCCACCTCATCGACCTCAATTCCGCCTTGCAGGTGATGCTGGCCCACAAGCACATCATCACCAACCTGCTCATCGGCACCGGCACCGTGCTCCTCCTCTGGGTGCTCCTCGGCGGGCGGAGCTTCTGCTCCTGGATCTGTCCCTACCACCTGGTGGCTGAATGGGCCGAGAAAATCCACCTCAAGCTGGCGGAAAAGAAACTGGTCAGCGACCAAAGCATAGACCGTCGCCTGCGCACCGTCTTCTGGATCCTCTTCGCCCTCCTGGCCGTGGTCACCGGCTACACCGTCTTCGAGGCCATCTCCCCCACCGGCATCCTCTCCCGTGCCCTGATCTACGGGCCCGGTCTGGCGCTCCTTTGGGTACTGGCCCTGCTCGTCTTCGAAGTTTTCTTCTCCCGCCGCGCCTGGTGCCGCTACGCTTGTCCGATAGGTCTCACCTACGGGGTGGTGGGCATCCTCTCGCCCCTGCGCGTCCGCTACACCCTGGAAGGCTGCTTCCACGAAGGCGACTGCCGCAAGGTCTGCCTGGTGCCCCACGTGCTGGACACCGTCATCAAGGGCCGTGCCGTCGCCCCTCAAGTCCCCATCGGCCCCGACTGCACCCGCTGCGGTCTCTGCGTGGACGCGTGTCCCACCGGATCCCTGAAATTCGAAGTCAAGGGACTCTCCAAGCTCCTGTAAGCTTCACAGCGGGTCTGCCGCAGGAAGTAAACGGTAGCGCGACCCGACCGGGTCCGGCGGTCTCGTCCGCCTTGGACCGCCCGCTGGAACTCATCGCCGCGCTGGCAGCGTGGCATCCTCTGCACCGCGCCGAAGTCTCGGTCGTTCTCGCCCGGGCCAGCGCCTCGCTGTGGTCGGGCTTTGGGCTGCGGACCGTGCTCGACGCATGCGGCACCCAGCCCATCGATCGCTCCGCAGCTCGCCTTGACCCCACGAGTGCGCCGGCTGGGGTGGGCCGGTAGCTCGGCATCCAGGATCGGGGCCGGAGCGGGCCGGAGCACCCGAAGTCCCTCGCGGCACCCAGGGACTCGCGAAGGGTTAAGCTCACCTTAATCACCTTGCCCGTAGAATGGTGCCCTCTTTTCCACGCCGCTTAGCCCTCAGGAGCACTTTTCATGTCCCAACCCGCCCGGGCTGTCAGCCTGCGCACCTACTTCGCCCTTGCCTACGGGGCGATCTTTCTTGCCCTGGCGTGCTTCTGGCCCTTTGTCGAAGTCGCCGACGGCAAGGGGTGGGTCTTCATCTTGGCTGCCACCGCCGGCTACGCTGGCTTCTACCTCCTCCCTGCGATTCTGGTTTGCCTGCTCCTCGACCGCTTGTTGCCGGCACGCTCCCGGGCGCCGCGCTGGCGCAACGCAGTCCTGCAGACGGCGGCTACCATCATCACGGCAGCAGTGCTGCTGATCCTGTACGCCGACTATCGCCTCTACGAGTTGTACCAGTTCCATATCAACAAGTTCGTCCTCAATCTCGTCTCCACCCCTGGCGGAATCGCCGCCCTGGGCGCCACGTCGGCCACCGAGCGCAGCGTGGCGATCCAGGTGGCCCTGCTGCTGGCGGCAAGCGCGGGACTCCTGGCCCTGGCGCGAAAACTTCCGGGCTTCAGAGATCACCTGACCCGACGGCGCCTGGGCGTCGCGTTCTCTGCGCTGACCTTGATCTTCATCGGACAGGAGCTCGCCTTCGCCCACGGAAAATACGCCGGGGACGACAAGCTCCTGGAAGTGGCCGACGCGACGCCTTTCCGAATTCCACTCAAGCTCAGTTCGCTGTTCAAGGCGCTGGGCGTCAAGCACACCGCCCGCTCGGAACTGCGTCTGGCCGGCGGCACGGTGCGCTACCCGGCGGCCCCCATCCACCAGGACAAGGCCTCCCCATCCCCCAACGTCATCATGCTGGTGGCGGAGTCCTTCCGTTGGGACTTGCTCGATCCCGAAATCACGCCCAATCTCTGGCGCTTCTCCCAAGGGGCAACGCGCTTTGAGCGGCACTACAGCGGCGGCAACCGGACCCGTATGGGCCTGTTCTCGCTCTTCTACGGAATTTACGCCCCCTATTGGTACAGCTTCGAAAAGCAAAGGGTCGCCCCGGTTCTCATGGACACGCTGCGCAGCCGGAACTACCAGTTCGCCATTCACACCAGCCAGAGTTTCGATTACCCGGAGTTGCGTCACACGACCTTCACCCAGGTTCCCGAGGAGTATTTGCAGGAAATCAAGAGCGGCGAGCCGTGGCAACGCGACATCCAGAACATCAGCGACATCATCGCCAAGATCGAGAAGCGCGACACCAAGCGTCCCTTCTACAGTTTCATGTTCTTTGAGTCGACCCACGCACCCTACAGCTTCCCGGCCCAGGACGCGCTGCGCCGCGAATACGTGACCGAGCTGGACTACATCAAGCTCAACCTGCGGGAGAACATCGGCGGCATGTACGCCCGCTACGTCAACGCGGCGCACCACATCGACCGGGAGGTCGCCCGCCTGCTCCAAACGCTCAAGGAACAGGGCATGCTGGACAACACCATCGTGCTCTTCACCGGCGATCACGGCGAGGAATTCCTGGAAAAGGGGCACTGGGGCCATGGCCACGGCACCACCTTCACCGAGGAGCAGATTCGCGTGCCGTTCATCCTAGCGATCCCGGGCCAGTCTCCGGCCGTCGTCTCCCATCGGACGTCCCATCTGCAGGTGGCGCCTACCCTGATGCGCGCCCTCGGAGTCACCAACCCTCCCTCGGACTACAGCTCCGCAGTTCCCCTGGACCAGACCCTGCCCTACTTCGTCCTCGGCGAGTACGACCTCATGGGCATCATGGATGACGAATACAAGATCAGTTTCCCCTACACGGGCAGCTTCCTCTTTCGCTACACGGTGCAGGACATGAACGATCACCCGGTCGCCGTCGACGAACGGAAACAGGCCTTGGCCAAGCGCGACGGACTGCTAAAGGCCGTAGCCGCCGAAAGCCGGCGCTTCGTGGGCGGCGGCTAGTAGTCAGTCACACAGGTTTGCGTGGATGCCGAGGCGCGCCTCCGCGCCCCGGGCGCGCGAAGCGAACCACAGCCATAGCCGAAGCTATGGCGAGGATGAGCGACAAAGCGAGCGGGGATGCGGGGCGGGCCGAACATAGCGGAACCTGTGTGACTGACTACTCGGTCCGCCCAGCCGGACCGCAGCGGGCGCGTGTTACCTGCCATTGTGGTCCTCCGGCCCTCGCATTTCTGTACCAGACGCCCGAATGGCATCACCGGCACACGTGGTAATCCCGCGAATTGGAGGGCCTCTAGGGCGTGTTCACAGTAAGTGACCGGCCGTCCCGCCGGTTGGTGGGAACACACCTAAAAAGCAACCCAGAACAGCCGCTCCCAATATCAAATCAACACCGGGGTCCTTCAGGTTAGCCCGAATTTAGCGCGGCTTTCCTGTTTCCAGTGGCTGCCTCTCGACCAGCGTACCGATGTCGAGCGAGTCAAGTTCTCTGAGCGTCTCCACCGGCTTCCCCGGGTCGACGACCCTCGGGACCAAGGTCGCACCGGAGCCGCGGGTAATAACCCACTGCCCGATCGGCATTGACCGAGGTATCGGCCCAATCTCCGCAAATTCGATCTCTCCGGAAGCCTGGAAGACAGCTCCGGAAGCACGCTGCTCCTCGGCTGTGAATTCGAAGGACAGACCCACCCGATCCGGCAATTGCGCAACGTAGCCATTCAGGACAAAGTCGGCCTTGCCGGACCGAGGAATTTCGGCAAGCAGGTGCCTCCCCGCTGGCAGGTCGCACGGACGTGAGATGCGCTGCGCAAGCAAGTTCAGAAGTATCCCCACTGGCATATCCAGCATCAGGAACGGATTCCTCTCGCGTCTGCTCGAAGGGTCGTATCCCTTGAAGAGGGAGTAGCCGCCCTTGAGTTGGAGCATTTCCCGCATCGAGTCCCCTTCCCCCACTTGCGCATGATCGGCATCGGAAAATCGGCGCAGCGTGACCCTAGCGCTTTGACCGCTTTTGAAGGAAATCGTGGAAAAATCCGTCCAGCGCTTTTCCTCCGGGCAAGCTTGAGCGCCCCAGGACGGAAGAATCATCGACAATGCTGCCAAGACAGCCAGAACAGGTCGCATGCCTGTCGCACCAAGCAGTCCGCGCGCCCAAGCGCGTGGACTTACGCAATTCAACTCACGGGTGCCACGAAGGAGCGTGCCGGGCCAGTGTCCGCGGCGCAGGTGATCAACGGTTCGGATCACGGCGAGAGCGTTCACGGCTGTTTAACCCCCTGAAGGGCGAGGCAACGCTCGCCGCCATCGCGTTGCTGAATTCTGAGCACGCAAGTTGTACGAAGTCTTTCCTCATTCAACTGGTCCCAGCGCTCGTACGCGGACTTGACCGACATTTTCCCGCTATCGACAAGAGGAGCGAGCTTGTCCATTTCTTCATAGACATCCCTGACTTCCCTCTCCTTTCCCGGTCCATAGGCATATATTTCAATCGGCATCACGCGGACTCGCCGACAATCCAGATACCGGCCAAACCAATCGCTCACGCGCGCCCTCTGGTCGACGAACGCCTGGTCATAGCAAAATCTCGATTCCCGTTTGAAATCGGCGTTGGTGTAAGTGCCTCCGCCGGTGGCGCACGCAAGCAAGCTCAGGGGACAGACTAAGAGTACGGCATTGAGCTTTTTCATCGGTTAGACCGTCATTTCCCTTGCGCTCGATCCGGATGGGCCGACCATCAGATCGCTGCGAAAGTATCCGGTGCTCCCCTGCACCCCGCCGAGGAAAACGCACATGACATATTTCGGATCATAGCAGTTCCCACGCCAAGTCAAAAAGATTTTCAGGACTGCGTGTCCCTCGGACTTACGTTACGAGCAATCGGAAGAACGCCGCTCCCGCCCGATTTTTGATGGATGTTCAACGCCCGGCTTGCACCGCCCCCTATAATCCGGGCCATGATTCGTCTCCACAATGTCGCCAAGACCTTCCGCCGGGCCCGCGTCCTCGACGGCATCAGCCTCGACATCGGCCTCGGCGAGCGGGTGGCCCTCATCGGTTCCAACGGAGCCGGCAAGACCACCCTGATTCGTTGTCTGTTGGGGGAATACACCCACGACGGCGAGGTTTCCGTCGCTGATCGGGATCCGCGCAGCCATCGCACCGCGGTGCTGGGCAGCATCGGCTTCGTCCCCCAGTTGCCGCCGCCGCTCAAGATGCCCGTGGGGCAGTTGATCGATTTCTCGGCCTCCTTGTGCGGCACCGATCCCCGGCGCATCCACGCCATCGCCAAACGCCTGGGGCTGGACGTCGAGGTGGTCCTGGGACGCCAGTTCGTGCGCCTTTCCGGCGGCATGAAGCAGAAGCTCCTGATTGCCATCGCCCTGGGCCGGGAGGCCAAGGTGTTGATCATGGACGAGCCCGCCGCCAACCTTGATCCGGAAGCGCGCAAGATATTCTTCGAGCTGCTGGCCGAGCGCCAGGACGACACCACGATGATCATTTCCAGTCACCGCCTGAACGAGGTGTCGACCCTGGTGAATCGCGTGATCGAACTGGACATGGGCAAGGTGGTGCTCGACGATCGGGTGGCGGACGATGTTTCCCTGGCCGGTGTCCTGGCCTGCCGCATCGTCGTCAAGCGCGCTGAACCTGCCTTCGCCAAGGCCCTTGGCGCGTGGAATTTCGCGGACCGCGGCAACGGCCTGGTGTGGGAAGGAAACGTCTCGGGCCCGGACCGCCTGCGCTTCCACGGCATGGTCTCCCGCTACGTCGCCCTCATCAGCGACATTTCCCTCACCGAAACCGCGTGAAGTCTCATCCCATGGTCGATCGTACCCGCCGTCTCCTGCTCGGCCGAACCGCGGCAGGCGCGCTGGTGGCTCCGTTGGCCGGGTTCCTCGCCGCCTGCGGCGGCAAATCCGGCTGGCCGGAGGGCATGGCCGAGATCAAGTGGGACCGCGACGTCTGCGCCCGCTGCAGCATGGTCATTTCCGACCGGCGCTTTGCTGCCCAGGTGCGGGGCGGCCCCCGCAACGAGGCCTTCAAGTTCGACGATGTCGGCTGCCTGGTTTTCTGGCTGCGGGACAAGGCGAAAGACCTGCCGTGGCTGGCCGAAGCTGCCACCCGGCTCTGGGTCGCGGACCACGGCAGCAAACCCGAGACCCTGGTCTGGCTGGATGCCCGCAAAGCCCAGTTCGTCGGCGGCAAGCACTCTCCCATGGGCTACGGTTACGCGGCCTATTCGCTGCCCCAGGCGGGCAGCCTCGATTTCGACGCCCTGCGCGAGCACGTCGTCCTGAAGGGCAAATGATATGAAGCAATTGTGGCTCACTGCCCGGCTCGACGTGGTCGAGTCCCTGCGCGCCCGCTGGTTCCAGATATACACGCTGGTGTTTGGTGGCATCGTCGCCCTGCTCTTCGTCTTCGGCCTCACCGAATCCCGGGTGCTGGGCTTCATCGGGCTGTCGCGCCTGCTGGTCACCTACATCCAGCTCACCATGGCCATCCTGCCCATCTTCGTGCTCATCACCACGGTGCGCTCGGTGGCCGGGGACCGGGAAGCGGGCGTCTTCGAATACCTGCTCTCACTGCCGGTCTCCCTGGGGGCCTGGTTCTGGGGCAAGATTCTCGGCCGCTACGTCGTCGTCTTCGCGCCGGTCTTCCTCGCCATGCTGGCCGCCGTCTGCTGGGCCACCCTGCGGGAGATCGAAGTGCCCTGGAGCATGTTCGGCTACTACACCGCGCTGCTGGCCGCCATGGCCGCCTGTTTCCTCGGCATCGGCATGCTGCTCTCCTCTGTCGCCCGCAGTACCGACATGGCCCAGGGCGCGGCCTTCCTGGTCTGGCTCGTTTTCCTACTCTTCCTCGACCTCATCCTCCTGGGGGTGATGATCCAGGGCAAGGTGAGTCCCGACGTCGCTGTCCTGGTCGCCCTGGCCAATCCGCTGCAGGTCTTCCGCACTGCCGCGCTGGCCCTCTTCGACCCCCAACTCATTGTCCTCGGCCCCTCGGCCTACGTCATCCTCGACAACTTCGGCGTGGCCGGCTACAAGGTCTTCGCACTGGCCTACCCTACCCTGCTGGGACTGGCCTCGGCCGCCCTGGGCTATTTCATCTTCCGCCGCGGCGACCTGCCCTGATGCGCTTTCTGCTATTGCTGCTCTGGCTCGTCCCAAGCCTCTCCCTCGGGGCGGACGAAACGCTGCCCCCCACCACGCCCCTGTTTGCGGCCACCCTGTGGGATACCGACGACAAACCCGTGGCCCTGGAGCGCTACCGCGGCCGCCCTCTCATCGTCAATTTCTGGGCCCGCTGGTGCGGACCCTGCCGCCAGGAAATCCCGGAACTCGTCCATCTGCGGGCCGCCTACCGGGGACGCATCGAGGTTCTGGGCATCGGCCTGGAAGACAAGCCGGAAGCGGTCAAGGAATTCGCCAAGGCCTACGATATGGATTACCCGGTATTCCTGGCCAGGGACAAGGCCCTGCCCCTGATGCAGGCCCTGGGCAACACCCGGGGCGCCCTGCCCTACACCGTGGTCATCGACGCCGAGGGCCGCATGCTGTCGAAGAAGCTCGGCGTCCTCAAAAAGCCCGACCTGGACGCCGCCGCGGCCGCCCTCCTGGCGAAATAGCCCCTCTCGTACCACTTCCCGGGGGGTCGGCGGGCTTTCCTGGTGTCAGCGCCGCCCTTCCCCGCACCTGGGCGCGAAGGGCGAGAAGACCCCGTCAAGAGGAAAGTTGCTTCGTTCCCGTGGTCCCTATACCTGCGATGCCTTGGCGGGAGCATGACTGCGGGAAATTTTTGCGGGGTTGCGCCGTATCTCCGCATCCCGGATAGGGGCGTGCAGAACGGCCGCAAGCAGGCCTATCGCAACGCTCAGTTGCCACATGAAATCGTAGGAGCGGGTCAGGTCGAAGACATAGCCCCCCAACCAGACCCCGAAAAACGAGCCCAACTGGTGGCCGAAGAAGACAAATCCGAAAAGCGTGGCGAGATAGCGCAGGCCGAAAATCTGCGCCAGCAGACCGTTGGTGAGGGGTACGGTACCCAGCCAAACCAGGCCCATGACGGCGCTGAAGGCGTAGAGGGAGGCCGGATTGAGGGGGAACCAATAGAAGGCTGCGATGGCGCCGGAGCGGATGACATAGATCCCGACCAGCAGAAACTTGCGTCGCAGGCGGCTGCCGAGCAAACCGCAGAGATAGGTACCACCGATATTGGCAAGGGCGATGAGGGCGAGCCCGGTCACCGCCGCGTTGGCGGTCATGCCCTGGTCGCGCAGGTAGGACGGCAGGTGATTGGCGATGAAGGCCAGATGAAAGCCGCAGGCGAAGAAGCCCAGCAGCAGAAGCCAGAATCCGGAATGCGCGAAGGCCTCGGCCAGGGCGTCGCTCAGACTTTGCTGCGCCCCGCACTCGGCGCCGGGGGAATCGTTTAGTTGCAGCGCCAGGGGAAGCAGAGCGACGCAGGCGACCGCGAGCGCGATGAGGGCGCCGTTCCAGTTGAGGGTCTGGATCAGGGCCTGGGTGGTCGGCACCAGCAGAAACTGTCCCAACCCGCCCGCGGCGCCGGCCAGCCCGAGGGCCCAGCCCCGGCGCTCCGGCGCCACCAGGCGGCTCAGGGCGCCGTAGATGACGCCGAAGGTGGTACACGCGAGGGCCAGGCCTACGGTCAGGCCGGCCGCAAGGGTGAAAGCCAGGGGCGTGGTGGCCCAGGCCATGCCGGCGAAGCCGCCGCCATAGCAGACCAACCCGGCCAGGACGATGCGCCGCGCACCGTAGCGGTCGGCCGCCATGCCGACCAAGGGTTGAGCCAGGCCCCACACCCCGTTTTGCAGGGCGATGGCAAAACTGAAGGTCTCCCGGGGCCAGCCATGCTCGAGGCTCACCGGCCCCAGGAAGATACCGAAGGCGTGGCGCACGCCGAGGGTCAGCCCCATGACGGCGCCGCCGGCGAGGACGATGGCCAGCGGGGCCCGCCACCCCGACCTGGCGGCCTGCCCTGCCCCCTCAACGGACGTGGTCATGGCCGCCTCCATCATCCGCTTGGGACGGGGGGAAGTGGAAGGCCGGGTACCCGGCGGGCAGCGTGCCCTCCCGCAGCCAGCGGAGGGCATCGGCCCACAAGGGAGTGGCGAAGCGCTCGTGAAAATAGGCGAAGTGACCGATCTCGCCGACGCCGATGGCCTGGGGCCGGATTTCGATGCGCGTGCGCCGGGCATTGCGGTAGTAAGCCAGCAGCCGCTCCAGGGCAGTTGGCGTGCCGAAGGGGTCGTCGCTGAGGCCGATGGCCAGCATCTCGCCGGTCATGGCCGGGAAATGCCGCAGCGGGTCGAGGCCATCGCACCAGTGGCGACGGTAGGCGTCCTCCAGCCGCGCCGGGCGGAAGGCCCATTCGTAGGCCGCTCCGGCCGGCAGGTCTTCGTGCCAGCCCAGGCGTCGGGCGGGAAAGTAGCCGAGGATTGCCGTCACCAGCGGCATCACCCCATGCCAACGCATGGCCATGGCCAATCGCCCGGCGGCCGCGTAATCCCGCCAGTAGGCATACTGGGCGCCCACCGTGAGGCAGCGGCGCACCTGCCCGCCGTGGGCGGCCAGGCCGACCAGGAGCCCACCGATGCTGTGGGCCACCACGTCGAGGGGCCGGCCCGCAAAGGCATTCAAGGCCCACTGCAGCGCCGCATCGCAGTCGCAGGCCCCCCAGCTGAACTTGTCGAACCCCGGAGTCGCCCGGGGATGCCTATGGCGGGAGGCGCCGATGCCGCGGTAATCGTAGGTCAGCGCCGCGTAGCCGTGGGCGGCGAGATAACGCGCGAAACGATGGTAGTAGGCGGCCTTCACCGCCGTGGCCGGGTTGATGACCACGGTGCCGATCTGCGACCGGGAAGCCGGCAGCCAGAGGTCTCCAGCGAGTTCCTGGCCGTCGCGGGTGGGCAGGCTCACCCTTATTGCGGGCGCCACGCCGTCGGGAAGTCGATCCACAGCCACATTCTCCTAAATCATGTATTGCGCTAAGGCATGACCGTGATTTAATGTTGAATTAATGGACACTTCAAACGATTATTGGGAACACAATACATTCTGTTTTTGAATGTCAAATGAGCCAGGCCCTCGCGCTTCGCCTCCCCTCCCTCGATCTCCTCAAAGGCTTCGTCACCGTCGGGCGCCACCTGAGCATCACCCTTGCCGCCCGGGAGCTTTTTCTCACCCAATCCGCCGTCAGCCGCCAGATTCTTGCCCTTGAAGACGCTCTGGCCTGCAAGCTCTTCGTACGCAGCCACCGGGCCATCGCATTCACGGCGGAGGGCGAAGCCCTGTTCCGCAAGGCGGAGCCGGCCCTGCGACGCCTGCAAGAGGCCCTCGAAGCCCTGCAACCCGGCGCGCGCCCGGTCACCGTCACGGCCAGCGTCGGCGTCGCCAGCCTGTGGCTGCTACCGCGCCTGGGAGGATTCCAGGCCAGCTATCCGGAGATCGACCTGCGGGTGATGGCCCTCAACCGGGTAGTGGACCTCCAGCGCGAAGCCATCGACCTGGCCATCCGCTACTGCAAGCCGGAAGACGTACCTGCCGGGGCTACCCTGCTGTTCGAGGAAAGCCTGGGTGTCGTCGCCAACCCGGCCCTGGGACTGGCCCGGCTGACCTCCGCCGCAGACTTCGCGCCCCTGGTGCTGCTCGATTACGAGGACCCCCAGCGCCCCTGGCTTCAGTGGCGGAACTGGCTGGCGGCCCAGGGCTGGGCCGCCGCCCGGCCCAGAAGCGTCGTTCGCTTCAATCAGTACGACCAGGTCATCCTCGCCGCCCTGGGCGGCCAGGGCGTCGCACTCGGGCGCCTGCCGCTCGTCGGCAACCAACTCGATAAGTGCCTCCTGCACCTCATAGCTACCCCAGAACCCCCCCGACCCAGCGGCTACGCCTACTGGCTGCTGCACGAAACAGCCAAGGCGCGCCCCGCCGTGCAGATGGCGGCAGCGTGGATACGGGAGGCCGCCTTGGGGCGTGTTCCCAGTACGGGACGGCCCTCCGGTTACTTCGAACACGCCCTACAATCCCCAGATCATTGTTCGCCCCAGACCAGTCCATGACTCAAGCAGAAGACCCACGCTCCGCCAATGACCGCCGCGTTGCCGACGACATCCGGCGCTTCGGCTGCCACGTCATCAGCGTGTTCGATCCCGAAGAGCAGTTGCCGACCTTTTCCTACTCCATCGGAATCCAGGAAACCACCGGCTGCCCGGAGGCCATTGTGGTGGGACTGTCCCCCAAGCTGGGTGCTTCGATGATCAACGAGTACCTGCGGCAACTCCGGGGCGGTACTCGCTTCGTCCGCGGCACCCTTTACGAGGGCTTTCTGGAGGGATTTCCCATCTACGTGGAACCGGCCAAGCCCCTGCGCCTGTGCGAATACACGCTCGGCTGCGAGCGCTATTACGAGGGACGCCGCTACGACGTCGTCCAACTCGTCTGGCCTTCCACCGCCGGCGTCTGGCCCTGGCAACGCGCTGCCAGTGAATGGTTCCAGCACCACCAGCCCCTGCTCGGCCGCCAAAGGCCGGACCGGCCCTGAGAGCCTGCGAAGCCTCTGGTCGCGCCCGAAAAACTCACGAGCTCTGCGTGACAGCGCAGATGCTGCACCGGGCAGCTCTGCATTCGGAACGAAACAAGCGACCAAATTCCCCGCGACCACCCCTGCCTCGGCAGGTCCGGGATACCCGGTCCGGGGCGGTCTCGCCTCTGTGCACCGCAACCGGCAATTTCAGGAAATCTGTGGATAAGTCTGTGGATAGTCACGCGGACGCCATCAAAACGCCACGCTTCCAGTGCGATGCCCAAGGATTAGGCGGCTCCTCTTGGAACGCCTCGCGGTGGGCCTTCTCGGAACCCAAACGAAAAAAGCCCGTCGAACGCGGGCTTTTTCCTGGGAGGGTCTGGCGGAGAGGAAGTCCGCTTTTCCGCCATCTCAACGTGTCTCCGGTTAATTCACATCAAAGCCCGTAAAGCTTTGCAAATCGGTACTTTCGTCCAAATTCGTGTCGCGTCTTGACTCAACTTGTGCCAGCCAATATCATCGTCAAGTGGGGGGTACATTGGGGGGTAGATTATGGCTCGCGAAACGAAGGAGCTTTCGCCACTTGAAGTCGGCAGGTTGTCGGGTGTCGGCTACCACCACGTCGGGGGCGTTTCGGGCCTCGTCCTGCAAGTTTCCAGGTCAGGAACGAAATCCTGGCTGATGCGCATATCTGTCGGAGGCAAGAGGCGCGAGATCGGGTTGGGCGGGTATCCCGACACAACGCTGGCCGGGGCACGTGAGGCCGCCCGAGCGGTTCGTGAGAAGGTCAAAGCCGGAGTGGACCCAATCGCTGAGAAGCGGGCTGCAAGGAGCGCCCTTGCAGCTGCCATTGCCTCGGCCTTGACCTTCCGGCAGGCTGCCGAGAAGTACATTGCCGCCAACGAGGCAGGGTGGAAGAACGCCAAGCACGCGGCCCAATGGACCACAACCCTCCAAACCTATGCCTACCCAAGCATTGGCAACCTGCAAGTTGCGCACATCGAAACTTCGCACGTTGTCGGCATCCTGGAATCAATTTGGGCTGGCAAGACCGAAACCGCCAGCCGCCTGCGCGGGCGCATTGAGGCGGTTCTGGATTGGGCGAAGGTGCGCGGTTACCGAAAGGAGGGGGAGAACCCGGCCCGCTGGAAAGGGCACCTTGACCACATTCTGCCGCCCCGCCGCAAGGTACGGCGCGCTAGGCACCACCCCGCCCTCGACTACCGCCGCATTGGAGAGTTCATGTCCGCTCTTCGGGCTGTTGAAGGCATGGGGGCGCGGGCACTTGAGTTCGCCATTTTCACCTCCGCCCGATCCGGAGAGGTTCGCGGCGCCACATGGAGCGAAATCGACCACGAGGCCGGTATTTGGATTGTTCCAGGAGAGCGGATGAAGGCTGGGGTTGAGCACCGAGTTCCGCTGTCGCCAGCCGCCTTGGCGATGCTTGAATCCATGCCTCGTATCGCAGGGACAAAGCTGATCTTCCCCAACGGCAAGAACACCGAACTTTCTGATATGACTTTAACCGCAGTCATCCGGCGGATGCACCGGGGGAGCATCGAGGAAGGCGGTCTTGGTTGGTTGGACAACGCCGGTCAAGTTATCACCGGCCATGGTTTCCGCTCGACCTTCCGCGACTGGGCGGGGGAGACAACCGCCTATCCACGCGAAGTGATTGAGCACGCCCTCGCGCACCAGCTCGCCGACAAGGCCGAGGCTGCTTACCAGCGGGGCGACTTGCTGGAAAAACGGCGCCGGCTCATGGCGGACTGGGGGCGGTACTGCACAACGCCATCCACTCTGGCGAGTGTCGCGCCGATTCGCGGCGCTGCTTGAGGGTGAGGCTGTGGAGAAGCCGGTAAAACGCCTCTACTCCGACCTACTGTGGGCGGCCCAAGGTGGCCAAAGTGTACAGATTTCCGCCTTGGCTAATGCCATTCGCTGCTTCCTTCGTGGGGTAGACAGCGACATTCCAGACCAGCCTAGACTGATGGCTCTGCTAATCCGCACCTTTTCGCCCAAGGGCAGGCTCAGGCGTGCGGAACGAAACGCGGATTTGCGGGACCATGTCGAGCGAGAGCAGCGCAAACACGGCTATTTGCGGCCCGCATGCCTGAGCGTGCACAGCAACGGAAAAATCAACAGCGACAAAATCGGCGAATTCCGCGTCGAAAAAATTGTCCGGGGAAAATACAGCGGTAATGGGCTGGTAGAGTTCCTGCGGGCTGCCGAGGCCGGCAAGCCCATTGCACTCCAGGCGCGGCGGGCCGCCAATCATGTGCTTGAGCGAATTCACCGCCTCTTGTTGTCGAAGACCGGGAAAGCACGCGAGGTACGTGGCTACGCCAACGCCAAGTTTGCCATAAAGGCCTTTGGCGAGATTGGATCAAGTGAAATTCGACAGGAGGTAGCCGCGGACCTGGAGGCGTCGATCGGGAGCTGCATCAGTCCAGAAGCGGCGTATAGAACAATTGCCGAGCGGTTCAAGAAGAACGGTTGGTCGCTCGATCAGGAGGTAAGGGACGGGGAGTTGGTAGAAATAGCGTTGACTACCGGCAATGCGAAGAAGATCAGCCAGCGCCACAAGAAGACACTCAGCGACGCCGCCGGGGCGGTAGGGTGTAGCGTTGAGGAGTTGGCCGAGGCGCTGGAAAGACGCGATCTGACCGGCTTCCGGGGCAAATGCGACCTGACCGGCTCGTAGACTCGGGACAAAACTGCCCCCAAAACACAACCCTTTGCAGCGGATTTTGGCGTTCAGTATTCGTGTCACGCTGAATCAGCGCCTTGCACCGAGAAGCTAGCGTACCTTCTCGAAGTTTGTGCCAGGCGCGGAGCCTGACACATGAACAAGCATGCGATTTTCGACGTATTCCGCCATTTCGACCAAGCGGCAGACAGCATGCTGGTCGATATTTCAGCTGCCTGCATAATCACCCATCGCAGCCGTGCATCGATATATCGCCATTTCAAGGCCGGTGAACTGACGCCCGTCAAGGTTGGCAACTCCACCCGCATTAAGGTTGGCGAACTCCGCCGCCTCATTGGCGCAGCGTAAGGAGGCCACCATGAAAACGGCCGCCACAAAAGCAAACGCCCGGCCGGCCCCAAAGGCCGTATTGCCAGTAGCCGCGGCGGAATGGCTGATCCAGCGCGGAGGGTTGCGGCATGTCTGACGCCCTTCAACAATTCCGAGACGCTCTGGTTGGGCGCGGCATCATTCCCCCGGCCAACCTGTTGGCTGATGGTGGCATTCATCGATGCGATTCCGAAGGCAGTGGCGGAAAGGGCGACGCGGCCTATCTGCTGCACTTGGACGGTATCCCCGCCGGGGGGTTCGAGAACTGGCGCGATGGCGTGGGCTGGCAGAACTGGCGGGCGGACGTAGGGCGCCCCCTAACTCCTGCCGAGGAGACGGCGCATCAAGTGAAGATCGAGGCAGCGCGGCTGGTCCGTGAAGCCGAGGAAGACAAGCGCAAAGTGGAGGCACGGGAGCGGGCATCACGCCTGTGGGCAGACGCCGATACCTGTACCGGCCATGCCTACCTGACCCGCAAGGGCATTGCCGCCAACGGTGCACGGATGTACCGGGAACGCCTTGTTCTGCCAATCAGGGACGCGGAGGGGGTGCTGCACTCACTGCAATTCATTGGCGTAGATGGTGGGAAACGCTACCTCGCTGGCGGGCGCATTCGCGGCTCTTACTTCGGAATCGGCAAGCCTGACGGGGTGTTGTGTATTGCCGAGGGCTTCGCTACCGGCGCAAGCACCCATGAGGCGACGGGCTACGCCGTGGCGGTAGCCTTCGACACGGGAAATCTGCAATCCGTGGCAAAAGCGCTGCGGGAGAAGTTCCCGGACTTGCGGCTGATCCTGTGCGCAGACGACGATTACCGAACCGAAGGCAATCCCGGCATAACCAAGGCCAAGGAAGCCGCGCAAGCGGTGGGTGGGCTGCTGGCTATTCCTGACTTTGGCCCGGAGCGTCCCGAGGGCGCAACCGACTTCAACGACATGGCGGCGCTATGCGGTGCGGCAGCCGTAGCGCAAGCCATAGCGAACGCAAGCGCACCGGACGGGGCAGAGTTTCAAGCCGACGAAGGGAGCTCGCCAGCGGGCGATTCTAAGGGCAACGGCTGGCCTGATCCGCACCCGCTGGCCGCGAAGATCGAGCCGGAACCCTATCCGCTGGATGCCCTGCCCGACACCATCCGGGCGGCGGTGGAAGAGGTCGCGGGCTTCGTTAAGGCACCTGCGGCGCTGGTGGCATCGTCGGCACTGGCGGCGCTGTCGCTGGCCTGTCAGACGCACATTGATGCGAAGCGGGCGGAAAAGCTGCATGGGCCTGTCGGGCTGTTCCTGCTGACGATTGCCGATTCTGGCGAGCGGAAATCAACCTGCGACGGCTTCTTTACTTCGGCCATCCGCCAGTATCAGGAAGAGCAAGCCGAGGCGAAGAAACCGGCGATCAAGGAATATCAGGCGGCGATTGCGGCATGGGAAGCGGAACGCGACGGCATCCTGTCGGCGGTGAAGGATGCCGGGAAGAAAGGCAAATCGACCGATAAGCTGCGGGTCGATCTGGCGCAACTGCAACAAGGAAAGCCGGAACCGCCAAGAGTGCCGAGGCTGATCCTTGGCGACGAAACCCCGGAAAACCTTGCATGGAGCCTTGCGAAGCAATGGCCGTCGGCGGGCGTGCTATCGAGTGAGGCGGGCGTGGTATTCGGTTCGCATGGCATGGGCAAGGATAGCGCCATGCGGAATCTGGCCTTGCTGAATGTTCTATGGGATGGCGGGGCGCACTCGATTGGGCGGCGCACTTCGGATTCCTTCACCGTGCGCGGTGCGCGGCTGACGATGGGCCTGATGGTTCAGGAAATAACCCTGCGGGAGTATTTCAGCAAGTCGGGCGGGCTGGCGCGTGGCACTGGCTTCCTTGCCCGCTTCCTGGTGGCGTGGCCTGAATCAACCCAAGGGAAACGGCCATTTACGGAAGCCCCGGCGAACTGGCCACACCTGGCCGCATTCCATCGGCGCATTGCCGCGATCCTGAATCAACCCGCCCCCATTGATGATGAAGGCGCACTGACCCCCGCCCTGCTGTCGCTGGCACCGGATGCGAAAGCGGCATGGGTGAGCTATCACGATGCAATTGAAAGCGAACTGGCGAGCGGCGGCGAGTTTTACGACGTGCGGGATGTGGCGAGCAAATCTGCCGACAACGCGGCACGGCTGGCGGCACTGTTCCAGCAATTCGAGCACGGCATGGGCGGCACTATCGGGCTGGATAGTTTCGAGCGGGCAAGCCTGATAACAGCATGGCACCTATCCGAAGCCCGGCGCTTCTTTGGTGAGCTTGCGCTACCGGCGGAACTAGCGGACGCGACGCGGCTGGATGCCTGGCTGATCGAACATTGCAGGCAAGGACGAACGCATTTCATCGGCAAGAATCACGTTCGCCAGCATGGGCCATTGCGGGACGGCGCGCGGCTTGATGCGGCGATCCGTGAGCTTGTCGCACTTGACCGCCTGCGGCTGGAAAAGGACGGTAAGCGGCTGACGATTCACCTTAACCCGGCGCTGGTGGGGGTGACACCATGACCATGCTATCCAGACTGCGAGAAAAGCGAACCGGGAACCTTGCTACTGCTATTCCTGCTATTTCTGCTACTCAATCCAAGGGGGAAGCGGCAACAGTAGCAATAATAGCAACTGTAGCAGTAGCAAACCCCACAAGTGAAAATACCGCACCCCCGGCAAAAGTCGGCGCTGGTGACACGGCGACCGCTTCCCGCTGGTGGTTGATTCACTACCCCGACCGCGATCCTGTGGAAGTGGCCTGCTGTCCCGAGGCAACCCATGCCGAGATTCTGGAACGGCACCCGGACGCGGTAGCGGCGGAACCCTTTACCCCGACCATCCGGCAAGCATCGGCACCCCTGACCGCCAGCGAGGAAACGGAAATCCGGGCATGGCTGGCGCTGATCGAGGAAACCGACCCGGCGACCATTGCCGAAGTGATAGGCCAGTGCCAGCGGGACGCGGATGCGCGGGACTACTTCACCGGACGGGCAGCGGCGGAACTGCCGAAGCCTGACCCCTTCCCTGATGACCGGCGCACCTGCGACCAATGCGCGAACCTGATAGCCCGGCGCTGCCAAGCGGCGAAGCGGGGCGAGATTGTGGCGAGCCGGAACTATGAGCCGATCCGCGACTTACCCCGGCGCTGCGAAGGCTACGCACCGGGGGCGGTAGATGCCGACCGGCGACCGGGCTGGGAACGCTGGCCGGGACTGATCCAGAAAGGGGTGAATGATGGCGACCATTGAAGCGGAAACGATCAACCCGGCGACCGTGATAACCCGCGAGGAAGCGGCACCTGTAGCGCGAAGCGGCAACTATGAGCCTGTCCGCTTCAATGCCATGAAGCACGGCATCCTTTCCCGGCTGGCGGTATTGGCGCATGAAGATCATGCCGAGTTTGCCGACTTGCTGGCGGCGCTGATCGAGGAACACCGACCGGCTGGCATGACTGAGCGGCACCTGATCGAAGAGCTTGCCACAATCATTTGGCGCAAGCGGCGGGTATTGTTGGCCGAAGGCGCGAAGATCAACGAGGGACTGAAAAGCGCGGTGAGTAGCGCGGCATCGGTCATCAAGTCGGCGGCACCCTTTCAGCGTGGCATCGGCGGTGAGAATGCCGACTTGCGGGAATTCATGGAAGGAACCCCAGAAGAGATAGCCGAACGCCAGCGGGACGCGGCGCTTGATCTGGCGGCAACCCAAAAGGCGGCCGCGATACTTCGCAAGGGCGGGCCGAATGCCTACGGCAAAGCCCGGCGGGCGCTGGTTCAGGAATCCCGCGACTGGTGGGATGAGCATGTCGCCGAAGAGGAATACCCGGCAACCGCCGAAGGGCTGACCGAATTCATCCGCGATTCGCTGGAACCGATCTGCTATCGCATGGTGAAGGAAGCCGAATACACCCCGGCAATCAAGGCGCAAACCTTGGGCGAAGGGCTGCGGGCGCACCTGTTGGAGAAACTGAACCGCTACGAAACGCACCTTGACCGCAAGTTTGAGCGGACATTGGCGATGCTCTTAAAGATGAAGGAGCTCCACGGGGGGGCGCCGTGAAGGCAACCTGTCAATGATGAAGCCGGCACCGGGGTTTACCGCAACGAAGACGGCAAAGCCATCCGTGAATCGGAGTGGCTGTCAGTCGGCGCGATCACAGATCAGCTTGAGCAGCTTCGCGAGCCATTTGGGACGGCAATCCCGGTAACTGTCATCGACCGTGTTTCGGACATTGGCATTGAATCCGATCCCGATGACGGGGTAACGTCCGGCGTCACCTTCAAGGGGACAATCCACCTTGTCCGTGAGGGGCTGGTCGATAGCGCGGCCGTGGCCCGTACTTTCTGGCATGAGCTTCTCCATTTCGGATTGCGCCGCTTCATGACGCGGGCGCAATACATCGAGCATCTGGGCAGACTATACGCTTCCGATGGCTGGGTTCGCCATAAGGCCGATCAGTGGATTGCCGGGCCGGAAGGTCGGGCGCTACATGAACGCGGCGATTCGGAGGGTTACGTCAGAGAACGGGGTGTCGATGAGGCTCTGGCGGCGTGGTCTATCTGATCTCGTCGAATCTGCCAACCCAGGCCCGCGCCTGGCAGGTGCTGATGCACGAAGCCATAGGGCACTACGGCCTGTCGAGCCTGATGGGCGAGAAGTTCGCCGCGCTCCAGGCGACCGTGCTCCAGAGGGCGACGGCCTCGCAGTCGCTGACCCGGAATCCGCTACCCGGGGAGGCCGACTACGCCACGGTGGAGGCCGTGCGCCGGCTGTACCCGGAAGCGAGCGATTCCGAGGTGGCCCAGGAGGTCTTGGCCCGCATGGCGGAAATGATGGACCCGCCGGGATGGTCGAAGATTCTCTTCGCCCAGGTGCGGCACTGGCTGCGCACCGCGGCGCGGGCGATGAATCTCACCGTGGAGCCGTCGCTGCAAGAGGCGAAGGACATGGTGGTGCTGGCAGCAACGCATCTGCGGGACGGGAAGAATCTGGAGCGGGAGATGGCCGGCGAGGGCCAAGCGTTTGCATCCGAAGGGGCGCCGAGGCTTGCTCCCAACGGGAAGCCGTCCAAACTCAACGCCCACCAGTGGAAGCAGGTGCGCACGCCGGAATTCAAGGCGTGGTTCGGGGATTGGGAGCACTTGGCCAAGCGCAATTCGCTGGATGCCTCCGCGCCGGTGAGCATTGATTATTCCGCATTTGGCGACCGCAATGCCGACCCGGAAGGATTCGAGGCCCGCGCCAAGGACGCCTACAGGCGGCTTGGCGGTGCTGATAACCGGATTGACCGGACCACATTGACTTTGTGATGTCCGGGTATCGCAAGCTACTGTCGCACAGCGCAGACGCCAAAACGCTGGAAATCGTCGCTGGGCTCAAGACGTTGATGGAAAGGGCGGTTCCTCTATACAGTGAGCCAAACCGAAACCCTAAGCCCAATGACCAGATCGTTGCTTGGCACACGTATGGAGCGAGGGCGCTGATCGATGGCGAACCCGTCTATGTCAAACTGGTTGTGCGCGAGAAAGCGGATGGCAAGCGTGTCCTGGACCATTTTCACGACGCATCAGTGACGAGCGAGAATGAAGTACGGGCGCCGTATCCTGCTTCGTCGCACCCGCTTTCAATGCAGGGGACAGCCGCAGGCATGGCGCCCGATAAGGACAGGCTACGCGCTTGGTACAACGCTGTCAATCCGGATTCTGTGTCAAAAGTCGTCGATGAGAACGGCGAGCCGCTGGTTGTCTACACGGGAGGCCGCACAGAAAACTGGCGTGACGATACGCCAATTACCGAGTTTCGTAGCGCCAATGGGCCATGGGCAGGGTTTTTTACCGACTCCAAGGACGTGGCCAACCGCTTTGCATCACTGACTAGCGATTGGACACAAGGACGGTCGCCGAGTGGCGTTGTCCATACCTATCTGAGCTTGCAACACCCGTTGATTGTCGACGCTCTGGGGCACAAAGCGCGTGATTTCCAGATCGACGCCAGCCGCATTGGTCGCGAAGACCATCCGATCCGCGAACAATTGTTGAGTGGCAAACACGATGGGCTGATCTTGCGTAATACGGAAGATGAAAGCGATGTCTATGTGGCATTGCGCCCCGAGCAGATTAAGTCAGCCATCGGCAACCGGGGCGCGTTCGACGGCGCGAACCCAAACATCCTGGAATCCCGCTCCTCCGGCCCCGCCCAATGGCAGGCCCCTGAGCCTTCCCGCCTGGACGATCTGATCTACTCGATGCAGGACAAGCATGTCGACCTGAAGCGCGTCGTTCAGTCGATCAAGAAGACCGCTGGAAGCATCGCAGACAACATCGACCCCTATCTTCAGGAAGAACTTTTGGCTATGTGCAATCTAGGGTTGGAAACCTGAGATTTGGTTGGTTGGAAACCCGTTTCGAGTAAGACCGGGTTTGGTTGAAACTGGCCACGAAGTGATGATCCGACGGAACCCTTGTTTGGTTGGAAACGGACTTTTCAGTCCAGATCACCCGACTCGGCACTCTCGACCAGAGTCGGGATATGCGGCCCATATTCAACTGTCTGCTGGTTGCCAGACACTGCGGCAATTCTGACGCCACTACCCACCTTCCGGGCGTACTTCGCGTACAGCACCTTGGCCCGAATGATCTCGTAGCTGTAACCGCGCCCCATCCTGTTGGCGAGCTTGGTCAGGCCATTCAGGCATTCGGTGTAGGCGTTGGTGATCCGTACCGGCGAATTCCAGTACATGAAGATGTCGTCGTAGTGGTTGTGAACGGTCTTGGCGAGCCTCTTGAAGTCGTCCAGTCCTTGGTCGGGCAAAGAGTTCTCCCACGCCTCGAAAGCATGCTTGGCGGAGTCGACGTTCGGATCATCGTAAATCCGGTAGAACATCTCCTTGAAGTCATACGCTTCCGCGATGGCTGGGAAGGACCGCCGCACCTCAGCCAGAGCGTCCTGTTCTTCCTCTGTGAGGTTCTGGGGGCGTTTCAGGGTAATCCAGCGAATCGACTTCTTGACGTGAATGCGCTGGTTCTTGCTCAGTTGCGCCTGACAAATCTTGCGCTCTGTCTCCAGCGCTTCCGAGGCGGCTTTGAGCACATGGAACTTGTCGATCACCAGCTTTGCGTTGGGCAGGTATTTGGCGAACGAGCGCTTGAACGGCCGCCACATGTCGGTACAGACCCATTCCACGCGTTCCCGGTCGCGCAAGTTCCTGAAGAAGGGCTTCAGGTGGTCCTGCGTCCTCTCAGGCAGCATGTCGAACACGTTGTTGGTCGCCAGGTTGGCGAGGACGCAGCGCATGCCTCCCGCCAGATTCACCTCGTCGATTCCGAGAATGACCGGGGTTTCGTAGCGGACGGTGCGATCAAGCTCCGCAATCATGTCTAGGGCAATGTTCTTGACCGAATTCACCGATAGCCCGGTATGGTCAGCCATGTCGTGAAATGTCGTGCCAAGGAAACGCTCACGAACGACATCAACGA
Source organism: Dechloromonas sp. (assembly GCA_016790965.1). Taxonomy (GTDB): domain Bacteria; phylum Pseudomonadota; class Gammaproteobacteria; order Burkholderiales; family Rhodocyclaceae; genus SSSZ01. The sequence continues at coordinate 7,914 of JAEUNZ010000025.1, read as the reverse complement.
GACGCTTCGTGGCACGGCGGCGCTCGTCAAGGAATGCCAGATCAGGCACCGCCATGCACTTGCACACATCGCAGCGGTAGCGTGGCCGTTCTACCTCCAGCCGGACAGGCTGCATTTCCATCAGAGTATCGGCAAACGTGTTCTTACGCTTGCCATGACGATACATTGGCCTGCCGCACCCCTCGCATAGCGGTGGGTTGTCATCGACGACCTCGGCAACAATGGTGATTCTGTTGCTGCCCGTCCGTAGATCGACCGGCTTGACGCCTGGCAGTCTTAGGAGATCAAACATCCAGATCGTCCACGTCGATGGTTCGGTTGTTACGCAGCAGTTCGTAAATCACATCGGTCAGGGCGGACATCGCCTGCCGATCCGACTTCAGAACCAGCGTCGCCAATTTCTGATGGGAACTGAGCGCACGGACTACGCCCTGTTGTACCGCCCCTGGCAGGTTGCCTTTTAGCGCCTGCTCACGGGTGTTGTTCTCCACCTGCGCAACCACGACATCGTTCTCCTTGGCGATGGAGACGATGTGGTTGACGAAGGTCGCCTGGTCCCGCAATGGCGTGGCATTGCCGAACAGCCGGTTCAGCCGGTCAATGATCTCTGTGACGTAGTGCGGATCGTCGCCAATGCGCGTCAGTCCGCCGGGGCCAATAGGCTTCAGGACAGGCTTATCGGCATCCTCGTCAGGGGTATCTTCCTTTTGCTTGATGTCGAACCCGGTGAGTACCAATCCCTTCAGGTCGACTGATTCCGGCGGTTCACCATCGAGACGCTTTTGGAGCAACTTGGCGAAGGCGGCGAAGTTCTCCAGCGCCGGATCGCCCAGATCGATCAACTGCGCGACATACGCGTACGTGCGGCAGAAACGGCCCAAACTCGACTTGAACCCCATCAGCGTCCTGATCTGGTCGCCGAATTCATGGCGGTGGTGGTCTGCCGCCTGCATGCCATCCTTGTTGCCCTGCTTGCGGGCCTTCTCGAACGCCGCTTCCCAGGTTTCGACCCCTTCCCGCAGCATCTTCAGCCGCTGGTTGAAGAGGCGCGTCGGACGCTCTGTGGCGGCATACAGGGCCTTGTGCTGGGGCTCCTGAGCATTCGTGATGTCGCGGATGGTCTTGAAGCGGGCTTCCTTGAAGCTCTCCAGATCATCAGCTTCATAAAGCCCCTGGCCGTCCAGTTGTTCCTTGATCTCGTAGACGACGTTCAAGTCCTGAATGTCGTCGATGACCGCGCCGTCATCGTATTTGGCAAATGCCTGCCGGACAGTCTCCGGGTCATTCACAAAATCGATGATGAACACTTCATCCTTGCCGGGAGCCGTTCGGTTGAGGCGGGAGAAGGTCTGGACGATTTCCACGTCATTGGCGATCTTCTTGTCGACATACATCCCGACCAGCTTGGGCTGGTCAAAGCCGGTCTGGAACTTGTCCGCCACCAGCATGACCCGGTACTCGGGGCGGTCAAAGGCACGCCGCAAGTCCTGGCCAGCGACATCGGGGTTCATGCTGGTTTCCGTGAACTCCTCGCCTTCATCAACGATGAACAGCTCACCGCCGATGCGCTCGTCGTCGGCATGCATCACCTGCTTACCGGTCATCTTGCCTGAGAAGGCCACCAGAGATCGGATGCCAGCGTGCTCGGGGTGTTTCTTGATATAGCTATCGAATCCCCGCTTGTAGCGTATGGCAGCGGCGCGGGAACTCGTCACCACCATGGCCTTGGCCTTGCCATCGAGCCGGTGGGCGATGTTCTTGCTGAAGTGCTCAACGATGAATTGCACCTTCTGGGTGACGTTGGTCGGATGCAGGGACATCCATTGGGCCAGCGCACGCTTGGCCGCCTTGCCGCTGACTCGCTTGCTGTCCTCAACCTGTTTGGCGAGATTGAAGGCAGTCTTGTAGGGAACGTAGCCCTTTAGCACGTCGAGAATGAATCCTTCCTCGATGGCCTGTCGCATGGGGTAGCGACGGAAGGGCTGAGGCAGGTTGTCCTTGGATGGGGGTCGTGTTGGATCGGCCGGACGCCCAAACAGCATCAGCGTGGCGTGCTTGGGCGTGCCCGTGAAAGCGTAGTAGCTGATGTTTTTCGGGCGGGCACGGGACTTCTGAAGCTGCTCTAGCAGTTCTTCCACGGTCAGGGAGGACATCTTGCCCTTGCCGCTCAGAGAAAGCGCAGTCTGGAGCTTGGCCGCCGTCGAGCCGGTCTGCGAGTTGTGCGCTTCGTCGATGATGACGGCAAAGCTTTTGTCCTTCAGCCCCTTCTCCGTGACGATGGCTTCCATCGCAAAGGGGAAGGTCTGGATGGTCACGACAATGATCGGCGTGCCGGCCATCAGCGCTTCAGCCAGTTGCTTGCTCTTCGACTTCGATGATTTCTGCCGGTCAATGGCAGCAATCACGCCAAACTGGTGGTCGATCTGCCTGACGGCATCCTGAAGCTGGCTGTCCAGCACATTCCGGTCCGTCACGATGATGACGCTGTTGAAGATGGCCTCGCCGTTGTCGCGGCGCAACTTGACCAGATCGTGGGCAGTCCAGGAAATGGTGCTGGTCTTGCCGGAGCCTGCGCTTTGGTCGGCCAGGTACTGCATGCCGGGGCCATTGGCGCGGGAATCCGCGATCATGGCGTTGACTGATTCCCACTGGTGGTAGCGCGGGAAGATCAGGGTTTCCTTCTTGGACCAGTTGCCCTTCAGGTCGACGACATCCTTCTTTTCTACATAGACGAAGCTGTGGAAGATGCGCAGCCAGGCATCGCGCTGACAGATCGATTCCCAAAAGTAGGCGACCGGGTATTCCTTGTCCTTGCGCGCGGGGTTGCCGGCATGCCCGTCGTTACCCTGATTGAACGGCAAGAAACGAGTGTTCTCACCATCGAGCTTCGTCGTCATCTGAATGTCCGAGTCGGACATGGCGAAGTGAACGATGGCCCCTCGCTTGAACGTCAGCAACGGCTCGCGGCGCTTGGTCTTGGGGTCGAATGGAATCCGGTCGGTACGATACTGATCCATCGCCGCTTCTGCCGACTGGGTGAAATCTGTCTTGAGTTCCACCGTGGCGACGGGGATGCCGTTGATGAACAGGACGAGATCGATGGCCAGCTCGCGGGACGGGTGGTACTTGAGTTGGGGCACCATGCGCAGGATGTTCGCCGCGTAGCGTTTCAGCACCGTCTCGTTGCGCTTGTCTTCAGGGGCTGCTTCGGACAGATCGATATGGCCACAGCCGGCAATTGAGAAACCGTTGCGCAGCAACTGGACGGTGCCGTGAGTCTCCAACGCCTTGGCGAGCCGGTCCATAAGCACCTCGCGGGCACGCTCGCCGTTGTCTTTCTGAAGCTTGGCCCATTTTTCGCCCTGACCGGAGTCCTTTAGCCACGTGATCAGGTCATCGACGTAGAGGGCATATTCGGTGTCGTAATGCTTGTTGTCGCCAACCTTCCAGCCCTGCGCCTTCAGCCTGCTGACAACGTAATCCTCGAAATGCTTCTCTTGGTGGGCGGAGGCGGTCATGCGGACTCCCGGAGGTCGATTTGGCCGGTGACGGCGGCGGTAATGAGGGCGGAACGGCGTTTCTTGAGAAGGTCGATGCTTGTTGTCGTCAATTCAGCCAGTCTGTCAATTCGCTTGGTCTCGGTATCGACGTGCTCAACAATCGCCTTCTGCTCATCCACAGATGGAAGAGGCATCCTGAACGCCTCAATATCAGGCATGTAAATGGTCTTGTGCGTTGAGCCGATCATCAGGCAAGACAGTTCTTGTTTCATCCCGAGAAGGACCAGATACAGGAACTCATTGTGAAGTCGTTTGCCACAGCGCCAGACAGCAAAGTCCTGCGACGTAGCCATGTCGCATCCCATAATTGCCGGGAATCCAACTGAAGCAGTCCGTGAAAGCACTACTGACCCGGCCGGATGAACGGTTGCCGACGAATTTGCGATTCCCAGATCGCTGACCGTCTCTTCCGTCTCAAAAATGTATCTCCGTCCCTCCCGGCGTACCTGCCAAATATCAGCAAGCGTGAACCAGGGGATGTAACAATCCTCCCACCAGTCCGGGCGCGATCTACTCGGAGTGTGACCAGATCCGAGCCTTGCAACGTGGCGCACCTGAACTACGTTCCAATGCTCCGGCACCTCCCCAATCCACTCCACGCTTGAATCCTTCATCGTTGCCTTGGGGTTCAGCCCCTTGGTGACGGCATGCGTGATGAGCGCTTGGCGCTTCTTGGCCAGTAGTTCGATGAATTCGGTCTTCTTGGCGATTAGGGCGTCGATGCGGGCGGTTTCGCGATCAAGAACCTTGACGATGGCCCGCTGCTCCTCATGCGGGGGAAGAGGTACGCGTCGCACGCTCGCTAATTCCAAATTCAAGCGATCACGGGTAGCCCCTGTTGCCATAGACCCGCACTCTGCCGTGGCAGTGGCTGAGAGTGCCAGAGCAACGAACTGCGGCACTACTCGATTCCGATGCAATCGAAATCGATAGCAGTCAGCCTTAACCAAGGCATCGCCGAGATCGGTGGGTGCGACACATGCACGCCCAAGAGGGTTATTCTGGTCGCCGAGTCCGGCGATCAGAACGTCATTGGGCTTTACGGCGTGCCCGCTTCTGAGCGTTTTCGACCAATGGTCATGCGAAATGAAGACGGCATCGTCGCCTTTGAACGAAGCCCAGCCGATGTTTTGAAGTCGGATGACTCGAACACCATCAGTTTCGTAATGCTCCGATTTCAGGCCGCTGCCAAATGGACCGTCGCACCTGTCGGTGGCGAGTTTGCCGAGATGCATTACCGCCCAATGTTGTGGAACGTTTCCAATCCACTCGACGCCGGATTCCTTGTAGGCCGGATAGGGCTTGTAGTGGCTCATCTCAGCCCCTCATCGTCCTGAAGCCATGATCCGCTTCAGCATCGGCAGCTTTCAGCCAGGACAGAAACTCCGAGGCAACCGCGCTGCTGTTAAAGACAACCACGGTCTTCCCCCCGGATTGATGAAACAGGTCCGGTGGAGGCTCTTGGATATGAACAATTCTTTGGAGCCAGTCATCTCCAATCGGGCGAGCCATTGAAAATGCCCCGCTAGCAGGTTCATACCTCAGTTCACGCACTTCAGCACTCAGCGGCTGATCGGGATGCTCAAGGTTCAGAATCCAAACTGTCACTCCGTGACCTCACCCAGTAGCGCCGCAATCTCGGCCTCGACGCGCTTCAACTCGCGGTCAATGTCTTCCAGTTTCGGCGGTGCCTTGTACTTGTAGAAGAAGCGGTTGAAATTAATCTCGCAGCCAACAATGCCGACACCCTTGTCTTTCTTGTCGACGTAGGACTCGTCTATCCATGCGTCCGGAACGTGGGGCAGCACCTCGCGAGCGAAATAGTCGTTGATGTCCTCAAGGAACGGCACGTTTTCGTAGTCCGTCAGATCACTGTCCGCAACCACGTTGCCATCCGCATCAATAACCGGTTCGCCTTCCGGATCGCGAATACCGAAGGCACTGATCAGCGCCTTGATGAACGGCTTGCCAACCTTTCCGATGGCGGCATTCTTCTTGGCGGTCTCGTCCGCAAAGGATTCGGCCCAGGCAAACGGGTGTGTCGAATCCATGTGCGGCTTCAAGGCCCGTTGCCACGCGGCCTGGCTTTCCGGCGTGAGCTTGGCCCAAGCCTTTTCTTCTATGAGCCGGGCCATCGTTTCGGCGTTGACGTGCAGAGACATGCGCAAAGGACGCAGTGCGCGGATACGGCGATAGCCGAACCGGCGGTAGTCGAGCATGCGACTGATTTCGCCATCTTCAGCAGCAGCATAGACATCGACGATCTGCCGCATCTGGTCATCGCTGATGATTCGGCGCTTGTTGCCTTCGTTCTTGATCGAGGTCCAAAGGTCCGTGGCGTTGATCAGTTGAACCTTGCCCCGGCGGTTTTTCGGCTTCTTGTTCGATAGCACCCAGAGATAGGTGCCGATGCCGGTACGGAAGAAGATTTCGGCTGGCAGAGCGACGATGGCGTCCACCAAGTCTTGTTCCAGCAGCCAGCGGCGGATTTCGGATTCTCCGGAACCTGCACCACCGTTGAACAAGGGGGAGCCAGACAGGACGATGGCGGCACGACCGCCTCCATGCTCTGGAAGCTCCAGCTTGCTGGCCAGGTGCAGCAGGAACAGCATCGAGCCGTCGTTGATGCGCGGCAGGCCGGGGCCAAAGCGACCGTCGTAGCCTTTCTCGGTGTATTCGGTATTGACGGCCTCCGAGTCCTTCTCCCACTTCTTGCCGAAGGGAGGATTGGAAAGGCCGTAGTGGAATCGGTCGTTTGGGAACTGGTCATTGGACAGGGTGCTGCCCAATTTGATGTTCTTCGACAGATCGCGCCCCGGATCGGATTCGAGTGTCCGCAACAGCATGCCGGTCAAACAGACGGCATGGGTTTCAGGTTCAAGTTCCTGTCCATGAGGAATGAGAACCGGGGGCACCTTGAAGCGGTTGCCGTAGTCGGCCACATGATTCATCGCATCACTGAGGAAACCGCCCGTGCCGCAGGTTGGGTCGTACAGGGTTCGAATCAGGCCGGGATTGGCCTCGAACAGTTCGTCGTCAGGGTCGAGCAGCAGCGACGTGGCCAGATGCACCACGTCGCGTGGCGTCATGAAGTCCTCGGCACCCTCATTGACCGCGGCCCCGAAACGACGGATCAGATGCTCATAGAGGTTGCTCATTACGCGGTCCGGCACTACGTTCGGATGCAGGTCGACCGCCGCGAAGTTCTTGCAAATCTTGAATAGCACGCCAGCCTTGTCGAGGCGAATGACGGTATTCGTGAAGTCGAATTGCTCGAAGATGATTCGCGCGTTGTCGGAGAAGTGCGCGATGTAGTCCTGAAGGTTCTGGCGGGTTTTGGTGCCGCCCAATGTTGCGAGTTCGTATTCCGACGTGTTGTAGAAGGGGTAGCGCGTGGTCTGGCGAAGGATCAGATCGAGATCGATGCCGGACTCCTTGTGTGCGGCATGCGCGTCGCGCACTTCCTGGCGTGATTTCTCAAGGACGCATTCGAGTCGGCGAAGCAACGTGAAGGGCAAGATGACCTTGCCAAAGTCCGTGTGCCTGAAGTCGCCCCACAAGTCCTCGGCGTTCTTCCAAATGAAGTCCGCCAGCGATGCTCCTGATCCTGCCAGTTCTGCCATATCGTGCTCCAACCTTAGTTTGCACGAAACAGCATATCACACCGAAAAACGGTTTCAACCAGTTCTTGCACAAAACGGCTTACTCTCTCTACACTGTTGCTGAGAGGCATCCAACCTCAGAATGCAGATAGCCGAACTTTTCCACGGCCGGGCGGCGTGCGGCAATTCTTTTCAGCGGTTCGATCTTCGCCTGTCGGCACTGTAACAAGGTGGCCTTTCAGTGCCAGCGGGAAACGGAAGATGATCGAGCGATGCGGCGGGCTGACACCATCAGACAGCGGCTCGGATGGGAAGCCGGGATAGCGAATCCGGAAGGGGGCAAACCCAAGGGGATGCAATGGCGCATTTTTGCGCGGCTGAAAGCCGACCATGATGATGCTCTCGCCAGTGCGTCATGGGCGGGCATGGCCGAAAGAATGCGGCGGGTGAATCGGAGGCTAGACAAGTTGTGCCTTGATCCGCTTGGTGATATGGGCCGGGAAAGCTGAATCTGTTTCGCAAAATAGGTATTCCGAATTGACCGCGGCTGCCGTTCGGGAGTACCTTGGCTGCGCGCCCAGAACCGGAAGCGCCCCTGCCTTGTGGAAGTTCCTTTGGTAGTCAGCGGGACGGGCACTGGGCGTATTCATTGCGCTTTGCCCGCACCCACGGTGACAGCCCGTCCGCTCCAGGCTTATCCGTGCGAACCCCATCGGTCAAGGAGCCAGGACTACGACCTTTGGCGACCGGGC
>JAEUNZ010000011.1:0-29310 GCA_016790965.1 Dechloromonas sp. | reverse complement strand
AGACTTTATTCTCCTCGGGCAGGCTGACCATATCGACGGCCAGTTGCTGCAACTGATCCTCGTTGCCGCTCAAATGAAAACGGAGGTTCTGCTCCAGCCAGAGCACATCCTTGATCAAGGCCGCCCGATCCTCCTCCGCCTCGTTGTTTTGCAGCAGCCAGAGCAGCGAAAGAACCGCTGCCAGCAGCAGGACGATGCCGAATTTGGGCAGCGCCAGCAGCCAGGCCAGCCGGCGGCTGTTGCCGGGAAGGATGGGGTGAAATCGATTCATGGAATAAATGGTACACCACGTCTTTCGCGGGCGCGCCATTGCGGCTTGCCACCGGCCAGCCATTCCTGATAGCCGTGACGGGGCAGTCTGCGGATACCGGGCGGCATGAATGGTCGCCTCACGGCTTTCTTGTTTGGTAACAAGTATGTGGAAATCCACAATACCGGCGAATTGCATCTTTCGGAATACTTGCACTCAGTCGTAATCCACTTTTCCACGACCTAACTTTTACTGGAGACAACAATGAAAATTTCCAAACTTTTGATTGGCCTGTTCGCCGGCGCCATTTCCCTGGCCGCTTATGCCCAGCAACCGATCGTGATCAAATTTAGCCACGTCGTTGCCAACGACACGCCTAAAGGCAAGGCGGCTGAAATGTTCGCCAAAAAGGCGGCTGAGCTGACCAAGGGCAAGGTCAAGGTCGAGGTCTATGCCAACTCGACGCTGTACAAGGATAAGGAAGAAATGGAAGCGCTGCAGTTGGGCGCTGTTCAGATGCTGGCCCCGTCGCTCGCCAAGTTCGGCCCGCTCGGTGTCAAGGAATTCGAAGTCTTTGACCTGCCGTTCATTTTCAGCGACTACGATGCCCTGCGTCGGGTGACCAATGGTGCCGTTGGCAAGCAACTCCTGTCCAAGCTTGAGCCCAAGGGCATTCGCGGCCTGGCTTACTGGGACAATGGTTTCAAGTCATTCTCGTTGAATTCGCCGATCAAGACACCGGCTGACCTCAAAGGCAAGAAGCTGCGCATCCAGTCGTCCAAGGTGCTTGAGGAGCAGATCCGCTCCGTCGGTGGCCTGCCGCAGGTCATGGCCTTCTCCGAGGTCTATCAGGCGCTGCAGACGGGCGTGGTCGATGGTACCGAGAACCCGATTTCCAACCTCTACACGCAAAAAATGCACGAGGTGCAAAAGCATTTGACGATTACCGATCACGGTTATCTCGGCTATGCAGTCATCGTCAACAAGAAGTTCTGGGACGGCCTGCCGGCCGATGTCCGGGCGCAACTTGACGATGCCATGGAGCAAGCCAGCCGTTACGCCAACCAGATCGCCAAGGTGGAAAACGAGGCTTCTCTTGAGGCGGTGAAGAATAGCGGCAAGACCACTGTTTATGTGCCGACCAAGGAAGAGCGTCTGGCTTTCAAGAAAGCCATGATGCCGGTGCATCAGAAGATGGAAAGCCGTATCGGCAAGGAAGTTATCCAGAACGTCTATAAAGACACTGGCTTCAAGCCGGACTCGCTGTAAGCGGTACTTGTAACGATTGATTCGGGGGGCTTCGGCCCCCGAATCACACTGGGGGAAATTCATCATGATCAATAAAGCACTCAATCACCTCGAAGAGTTGCTGGTCACCTTCCTGATGGGGGCGGCCACCGTCATTATTTTCGTTTCCGTGATGCACCGCTACATGGCGGGCGTCGATATTCCGGTCGTTCAAGACTGGTTGTTGACGCTCAACTTCGGTTGGGCACAGGAACTCTGCATCATCATGTTCGTCTGGATGGCCAAATTTGGCGCCGCCTATGGCGTGCGTACCGGCATTCACGTTGGCGTTGACGTGCTGATCAACCGCATGGGTGACACCAATCGCAGTAGATTCATCGTCTTTGGTCTACTCGCCGGCGCTACCTTTACCGGCATCGTCGCTGCGTTGGGCACCCATTTTGTCTGGGAAAACGGCGCGCACTACGCCATTTTCAGCTGGCTGGGGCTGGATACCGGCGACAACTACGAAGGCCCGACGACACCTGACCTCGAATGGCCGACCTGGATTGTCTATAGCGCCATTCCGCTTGGCACTTCGTTGATGTGTTTCCGCTTCCTGCAAGTGACGATGGGCTTTCTGAAAACCGGCGAACTGCCGCACCACGATCACGGCCACGTTGATGGGCTGGAAGAAGAAGTGCCACCGGTCGACTTTGACCCCTACGGTATGGACGACAACCTGCATATGCACGATCTCAAACACAAGATGACGGGCGAGCGCCGTTCAGGCGATGAGCGTCGCAATCCGGTCGAAGATTCCCGTATCGGTTCCGAACGGCGCGTTACTCAACGCCGCGATGATGGCAAGCAGGGAGATCAATCATGAACGCCGCGGTTATTTTCGGCCTCCTGGCCGTCCTCATGCTCACCGGTATGCCAATCTCGATTTCACTGGGCCTGACCGTACTGACCTTCCTCTTCACCATGACCGACGTGCCGCTCCAATCGGTCGCGCTCAAGCTCTTTACCGGTATCGAGAAGTTCGAAATCATGGCGATTCCGTTCTTCATCCTGGCCGGTAATTTCCTGACCCACGGCGGGGTGGCCAAACGGATGATCAACTTTGCCTCAAGCATGGTCGGTCACTGGTACGGCGGCCTCGGTCTGGCCGGCGTGCTGGCCTGTGCCTTGTTCGCTGCGGTCTCCGGCTCCAGCCCGGCAACCGTCGTCGCCATCGGCTCCATTCTGCTGCCGGCGATGGTCAAGGCAGGCTTTCCGAACAAGTTCGGGGCGGGCGTCATTGCCACCTCCGGCGCGCTCGGCATCCTGATTCCGCCGTCCATCGTCATGGTGATGTACTCGGTTGCCACCAATACGTCGGTCGGCGCCCTGTTCATGGCAGGTGTGGTCCCCGGTATCGCGCTGGCTTGCGTGGTGGGTGGGGTTACCTGGTATCGCGCCAAGAAGTTCAACTACCCGCGTCAGCCAAAAGCGACCTGGGGCGAACGCTGGAAGGCCTTCCGTGCTTCCGCCTGGGGCCTGTTGCTGATCGTCGTCGTCATGGGCGGTATCTACTCCGGTGTCTTCACCCCGACCGAAGCGGCGGCCATGTCTGCGGTCTACGCCTTTATCTGCGCCGTTTTCATCTACAAGGATCTGAGCCTGAAGGACGTACCGCGGGTGCTGCTCAACTCGGCCAACATGTCGGCCATGCTGCTCTACATCATCACCAACGCCGTGCTGTTCTCCTTCATCATGACCAACGAGAATATCCCGCAGGCCCTGGCCGACTGGATGCTGGGCCACGGCCTGGGGGTCATCACCTTCCTGCTGATGGTGAACGTTCTGCTGCTCCTGGCCGGCAACTTCATGGAACCCTCGTCCATCGTGCTGATCTTCGCCCCCATCCTCTTCCCGGTGGCGGTGAAGCTGGGCATCGACCCGGTGCACTTCGGCATCCTGATGGTGGTGAATATGGAAGTCGGCATGTGCCACCCGCCGGTGGGCCTCAACCTCTACGTCGCCTCGGGCATCACCAAGATGGGCATCACGGAACTCACCGTGGCGGTCTGGCCCTGGCTACTGTCCATGCTTGGCTTCCTGATGGTGGTCACCTACTGGCCGGCCATGTCCACCTGGCTGCCGAAGACCCTGGGCATGATGTAGCGTCTCCTCGTAGTACCCCTGGGCGCGCTGACGGGAAACCGCGGCGCGCTTTTTTCTTTCCGGTCCGGAAAAAGAAAAGCTGATAAAATACAGAGTTTTGCTAAACCACTGTTAATTCGGAGCTTTCCCATGGCCATCGAGCGCACCCTCTCCATCATCAAGCCGGACGCCGTCAAGAAGAACGTCATCGGCCAGATCTATTCCCGTTTCGAAGCCGCCGGCCTCAAGGTCATTGCTGCCCGCATGACTTGGCTGTCCGCCCAGGAAGCCGGCCAGTTCTACGCCGTGCACAAGGAGCGCCCTTTCTTCAAGGATCTGGTCGAGTTCATGACTTCCGGCCCGGTCATGATCCAGGCCCTGGAAGGCGAGAACGCCATCGCCAAGAACCGTGAGCTGATGGGCGCCACCGACCCCAAGAAGGCCGACAAGGGTACCATCCGCGCCGATTTCGCCGAATCCATCGACGCCAACGCCGTCCATGGCTCCGACGCTCCCGAGACCGCTGCCGTGGAAGTCGCTTTCTTCTTTCCCGGCATGAACACCTACAGCGGCCGCTAAGAAGCCCCAACAAAATGGCCCTGGCGTCGTTGTGCCTCCTCGCCGTACTGCTGTGTGCTGTCTCCGGCGGCACGTCTGGCCAGGGCCGCTCCGCTGCATTTTGTTGCCGCTTCCGAGTCTGAGCTGCATGACCGTCAATCTCCTCGATTTCGATGCCGACGGCCTGACCGCCTGGTTCGCCGAGCAGGGCGAAAAGCCCTTCCGGGCGCGCCAGGTGCTGCGCTGGATGCATCGTTCTGGGGTGGCGGATTTCGACGCCATGACCGATATCGCCAAGAGCCTGCGCGAAAAGCTCAAGGTCAAGGCGGTCGTGGCGCCCCCTGTGGTCGTCTCCGACAAGCTGTCGGACGACGGTACGCGCAAGTTTCTCATCGACGTCGGCGGTGGCAATGCCGTCGAGACGGTATTCATCCCCGAGGATGATCGCGGCACCCTGTGCGTTTCCACCCAGGCCGGCTGCGCCCTCGACTGCGCCTTCTGTTCCACCGGCAAGCAGGGCTTCAACCGCAACCTGACGGTGGCCGAGATCATCGGCCAGTTGTGGCGGGCCAACGAGGCCCTGGGTGTCGTCCATGGCGACGAGCGGGTCATCTCCAATGTCGTGCTCATGGGCATGGGCGAGCCTCTGGCCAATTTCGACAATTCGGTGACGGCCTTGCGCCTGATGCTGGACGACAACGCCTACGGCCTTTCCCGCCGCCGCGTGACGGTATCCACCTCCGGCCTGGTGCCGGTCATGGACCGCCTGCGCGATGAATGCCCGGTGGCCCTGGCCGTTTCCCTGCACGCGCCCAACGATGCCCTGCGCGATCAACTGGTGCCCATCAATCAGAAATATCCCCTGGCCGGGCTGATGGCTGCCTGCCGCCGCTATCTGGAAAAGGCCCCCCGCGATTTCATCACCTTCGAGTACGTCATGCTCGACGGCATCAACGACAGCGATGCCCATGCCCGCGAACTGCTGGCTCTGGTCAAGACCGTGCCTTGCAAGTTCAATCTGATTCCCTTCAACCCTTTCCCCGGTTCGCCCTTCCGGCGGTCCACGGCGGAGCGGTTGCGCCGATTTGCCGAGATTCTCATGACGGCCGGCATCGTCACCACCACGCGCAAGACGCGGGGCGACGACATCGATGCGGCCTGCGGCCAGTTGGCCGGGCAGGTGCGCGACAAGACCCGGCGCTCAGCCGGGCGCAGCATTCCACTGAAGGAGGTCAGGCTTTGAGCGACAGACGAACAGTCGGTGTGGCGGCAGTGCTCCTCATGGTGATTCTGGGCGGGGGTGTCGTGCTTCCCGCTCTTGCGCAGCAGGCCGTCGAAGCGCAGTCGCAGCGTCCGGCCTACGGCACCGATCCTCGGGCTCGGGCAAAGATTCATACCGAACTGGCCTCGCTCTATTTCCAGGATGGCAATCTCGCTGTGGCCCTCGAAGAACTTGGCGTGGCCATCCATTCCGACCCCGGTTATGCCCCGGCGTACAACGTCCGCGGTTTGGTAAGGGCCTATCTGCGCGAACTGACCCTGGCGGAGGACGATTTCAAGAAGGCCCTCGGCATTGCGCCCAACGATCCCGAAATCAACAACAACTACGGCTGGTTCCTGTGTGAGAACGGCAAGCCCCGACAGGCCATTTCGTACTTCCTCAACGCCATCAAGAATCCCCTCTACACCACGCCCGACCTGGCTTACGCCAACGCGGGCTCCTGCGCTGTCAAGGCCGGGGATCTGGAGGGGGCCGAGAATTACCTCACCACTGCCATACGGCTCAATGGTCCCGCGGCCCTGGCCTCCCGTATCCACATGGCCAACCTTCAGTACGCCAAGGGCAACCTGGGGGAGGCGCGCAAGGTGCTTGCGGATGCCCTGCGGGTCATGGAGCCGCCGACGCCGGACGCCTTGTGGCTCGGACTGCGCATCGAGCGAAAACTGGGCAATCGCGAGGCCGAGAGCTCCTTTGCGGCCCAGTTGCGCGGGCGTTACCAGGAATCCAAGGAATATCAGGAGTTTTTGAAGGGTAATTTCGAATGAACGCGGAAGTTCGCGAAGAGACTGTCGCCGTAGCCGAAGATCCACCGTCCCCCAGCATAGGTGCGCGCCTGACGGCCGCCCGCGAAGCGAAGGGCATGACCCTGGGCGACGTGGCGCAAGCCTTGAAGCTGGGCGTGCGGCAGGTTGAAGCACTGGAGGCTGGGCGCTGGGAAGCGCTGCCTGGCGCGACCTTTATCCGCGGGTTTGCGCGCAATTACGCGCGTTTGCTGGAAATCGATCCGGCGCCGCTGATGGTCGAACTGGATGGCGTCCTCGACCTCACCGCGCCGCGCCTCGACCGACCCCATGGTCCGCAAACCCCCATGCCGGCGCCGACCGCCGGGCGTCGCCGGGACTTCGCCGTAGTCGGTTTTGGCCTGGGACTGGTGGTCCTCGCCCTGCTGCTCTACTTTGTCCTGCCGACCGATTTCGGCCGGGTTGTGGACGGGCTGCGCGGCTTGGTCCAGCGCGAAGCGCCGCAGGACACGGCGCCGCCATCCCCTTCGGCTGCGCCTGAGCCCGTGCTTCCGCCCGGTGCCACGCCCCAGCAGGTCCTGAATCCCCAGGCGATCCCGGTTGGGGATGCGGCCAGCGTCCCTCAATCTGCGGTGGCGACCGTGGAAGGCGCTTCTCCTGCGCCCGCCGGGTTGGCGGCGCCGTCCACCGCCGTCGTCGCGCCTTCTCAGGCATCTTCCGCCGGGGTGACCGGTGCGACGGGGGCGCTGCGTCTGGTGGTCGAGCGCGAGTCCTGGGTCGAGGTCAAGGATGGCGAAGGGAATCTCCTCCTCTCCCAAAAGCTTCCCGCAGGCAGCGAGCACAGCGTCGAAGGCCGCGGGCGTCTGTGGCTGGTCATCGGCAATGCCTCCGGCGTGCGGCTGAGCTTCCGCGGCCAGGCGGTGGATCTCGCTCCCCATACCCGGGGCGAGGTCGCGCGTCTGACCCTGGAGTAAATCCGCGATGACGCTTGCACGCAAGGTCACGCGTTCCTGCCGCATCGGCCCCGTCCTCGTGGGCGGAGGAGCCCCGGTGGTGGTCCAGGCCATGACCAACACCGATACCGCCGATGTCCTGGCCACCGCGATCCAGACCGCCGAGCTCGCCCGAGCAGGATCCGAACTGGTCCGCATTACCGTCAATACTCCCGAGGCCGCCGCGGCCGTGCCCAGGATACGAGAGCATCTCGATCGCATGGGCTGCGCGGTGCCCCTCATCGGCGATTTTCACTACAACGGTCATCGCCTGCTGAGCGACGAACCGGCCTGTGCCGAGGCCCTGGCCAAATACCGCATCAACCCGGGGAACGTCGGCTTCGGCAAGAAGAAGGACGAGCAATTCGCGCGCATGGTTGAACTCGCCTGCCGCTACGGCAAGCCGGTGCGCATCGGTGTCAATTGGGGCAGCCTCGATCAGGACCTGCTGGCTCGCCTCATGGACGAAAACAGCCGTCAGGCCGAGCCCCTGGATGCCACCGAGATGATGCGTCACGCCATGGTCACCTCGGCCCTGGAGTCCGCGGCGAGGGCAGAGGAATTCGGTTTGCCCGGAGACCGCATCATCCTGTCGTGCAAGGTATCCAGCGTGCAGGATCTGATCGCCATCTACCGCGAGCTGGCGCGCCGCGCCGATTACGCCCTTCACCTGGGTCTGACCGAGGCGGGAATGGGATCCAAGGGCATCGTCGCCTCGACCGCGGCCCTTGCCGTGCTGCTTCAGGAGGGGATCGGTGACACCATCCGGGTTTCCCTGACCCCGGAACCTGGGGGCTCCCGCAGTCAGGAGGTCATCGTCGCCCAGGAAATCCTCCAGACCATGGGCCTGCGCGCCTTTACGCCCCTGGTTGCCGCCTGTCCGGGCTGCGGCCGCACCACCAGCACTTTTTTCCAGGAGCTGGCAGGTGAAGTGCAGGACTTCGTCCGCGCCCGCATGCCCGAATGGCGCCTTCACTATGACGGTGCCGAGAACATGACCCTGGCGGTCATGGGCTGCATCGTGAACGGTCCCGGGGAATCCAAACACGCCAACATCGGTATTTCCCTGCCAGGGACCGGCGAAGCGCCGTCGGCGCCTGTCTTCGAAGATGGCGTCAAGACCGTCACGCTGAAGGGCGAGGGCATCGTAGCCGAATTCAAGGCCATCATCGAGCGCTACGTCGAGCGCACCTATCCGAAGAAGCTCAAGTCATGAGTCAAACCCTCCAGGCGGTGCGTGGCATGCCCGACATCCTGCCCGCCGAAGCCGAATTCTGGGAACTGTTCGAAGACACCGTGCGTTCCTGGCTGAAAGCCTACGGCTACCGCCCCATCCGCATGCCTATCGTCGAACCGACGCCTCTCTTCAAGCGGGCCATCGGCGAGGTCACCGACATCGTCGAAAAGGAGATGTACTCCTTCGTCGATAGCCTCAATGGCGAACCCCTGACTCTGCGGCCCGAGGGGACCGCCGGCTGCGTGCGGGCCGTCATCCAGCATAACCTTGCCGCCCAGCAGCCCCAGCGCCTCTACTACCTGGGCCCCATGTTCCGCCATGAGCGCCCCCAGAAGGGGCGCTACCGCCAGTTTCACCAAGTGGGGGTCGAGGCCCTTGGTTTTTCCGGGCCGGACATCGATGCCGAAATGATCCTCATGGGTGCCCGCCTGTGGGCCGATTTGGGGCTCGAGGGCATCGAGCTGCAGTTGAACAGCCTGGGCCAGCCGGAGGAACGGGCCCAGCACCGGGCCGCTCTCATCGCCCATTTCGAGCAACACTTCGATCTCCTGGACGAAGACGCCCGCCGACGTCTGTACACCAATCCCCTGCGCATCCTGGACAGCAAAAACCCGGCCCTGCAGGATCTGTGTGCCGCGGCGCCCCGCCTCATCGACTTCCTGGGTGCCGAATCCCTGGCTCATTTCGATGGCGTGCAGCGGATCCTGAAGGATGCGGGCATTCCCTACACCCTCAATCCCCGGCTGGTGCGCGGTCTGGACTATTACAACCTCACCGTGTTCGAGTGGGTGACCGACCGCCTGGGCGCCCAGGGCACCGTGTGTGCCGGGGGCCGTTATGACGGGCTGGTTGCCCAGTTGGGAGGCAAGCCCACGCCAGCCTGCGGCTTTGCCATGGGGGTTGAGCGTCTGGTGGCGCTCATCCGCGACAGCGGCGGAGAACCGGCCGCCCCCTCCCCCGACGTCTACCTCGTGCACCAGGGCGAGGCGGCCGCGCGACTTGCCTTCCGCGCGGCTGAGGGCTTGCGGGACCAAGGGATCAACGTCCTGCTCCATTGCGGCGGCGGCAGCTTCAAGTCGCAGATGAAAAAGGCCGACGCCAGCGGCGCGCCTTTCGCCGTGGTCATCGGCGACGACGAGGCAGCGGGCGGCGAGGCCCAATTGAAGCTCCTGCGGCAGGAAGGCGGCGGGCAGACGAAAATGAAGGTCGATGACCTGGCCGAGGCCATCATCGAGCAGATGTTCGATAGCGAAGACGAGGAATAAAGACCATGGCGCACTACGATCTCGAAGAACAGGAACAGATCGACACCCTGAAAACCTGGTGGAAGATGTACGGCAACCTGGTGACCGGGCTTGCCCTGGCCGTAGCCCTCGGCGTGGTCGGCTGGCAGGGCTGGAACTGGTACCAGCGCGGTCAGGTGGCCCAGGCTTCGGCAGTCTTTGCCGCCCTTGAGCAGGCAGTGACTTCCCGCGACATGCAGCGGGTCAAGACGGTGACGGGTGAACTGACCGAAAAATACTCCGGTACCCCCTATGCGTCCCTGGCCGCCCTCCTGGCCGCCAAGACCTCTTTCGAAGCCGGTGACGGCAAGACCGCCAAGGCCCAGCTTGCCTGGGTGGCAGAGAATGGCCAGGAGGAGCTGAAAGATATTGGCCGCCTGCGTCTGGCTGCCGTCCTGCTCGACGAAGCGGCATACGACGAGGCCCTCAAGACCCTTGCTGGAGGTCAGGGGGCAGCCTATGCAGGACGCTTCGCCGAACTCCGCGGCGACGTTCTGGCCGCCCAGGGCAAGAAGAGCGAGGCCCGCGCCGCCTACAAGACCGCCCTGGAAAGCATGGAAAGCAAGTCCAAGGCCCAGGGGGGCAGCCCCTACCGCGACATCGTGCAGCAGAAAGTCGACGCCCTGGGGGATGCCGCGTGAAGCCGCAGCGCCTGAGCGCGGCCCTGGCCGCCGCCAGCCTCGTCTTCGTGAGCGGATGCGCGACGATATCCGACGCCATAGACGCGGTAAATCCCTTCTCCTCCTCCGGCCCCAAAATGGCTGAACTCACCCCCTTTACGCCCACCGTGGACCTCAAGACCGCGTGGACCGCCAGCATGGGCAAGGCTGCCCACTACGCCCTCGTTCCCGCGGTCGTCGGCAACGCCGTATTCGTCGCGGGCGGTGACGGTGGCATCGCCAAGTTCGAGGAAGGGGTCCAGGTCTGGCGCGTGAACGCCGGCCAGTCCCTGTCCGGCGGCGTCGGCAGTGACGGGAAGCTGGTCGTGGTCGGCACGGCCAAGGGCGATGTTCTGGCCTTTGCGGCCGCGGACGGCAAGCCCCTCTGGCAGACCAGGGTGAGCAGCGAAGTCCTTGCGCCGCCTGCGGTGGGTGAGCCGGGCGTTGCCGTGCGTAGCGGTGATAATCGCGTCTTCCTGCTCGACGGGGCCGACGGCAAGCGCAAGTGGGTCTATCAGCGCCCCACGCCCTCGCTGTCCCTGCGTTCCATCGCGGCGCCCGTTTTTGCCGATCGTTTCATTTTCGTCGGCTTTCCGGGGGGCAAACTCGTGGCACTGGCATTGAACAACGGGGGAACGGTCTGGGAAGGCACGGTGGCCCTGCCCCGCGGGACCACCGAACTCGACCGGGTGGCCGATGTGGTGGCGCCGCCGGTCGTGGATGGCAGGACAGTGTGCGCCGTCGCGTATCAGGGACGAGTCGCCTGCTTCGACCTGGCGCAGGGGGGCAATCTCGTCTGGGCGCGGGACTTTTCCTCCGCCGCCGGCATTGCCCTGGATGGGCGCTATCTATTCCTCACCGACGACAGCGGGGCTGTCCATGCCCTCGATCGGGCAACCGGCGCCTCCGTCTGGAAGCAGGACAAGCTCCTCAATCGCCGAGTGTCCGCGCCGGCGGTTCGTCGGGGCCTAGTCGCCGTGGGCGATGTGAAGGGCGTGGTGCATTTCCTCAGCCGGGAGGATGGCTCCTTCGCGGCCCGTCACAACACGGATGGCGGAGCCATCGTCGCGGCACCCCAGGTTGTCGGGACGAATTTCCTCGTTCAGACGGTCGGCGGCGGCGTCAGTGCCCTGGCGGTCGAGTGAGGATCGCCATGGCTGAAGCCCCGCGGGGCTGGCGATGAAACCGACCGTCGTCCTGGTGGGACGCCCGAACGTCGGCAAGTCCACCCTCTTCAACCGGCTGACCCGGTCGCGGGATGCCTTGGTTGCCGACCTTCCCGGCCTGACCCGGGACCGTCACTACGGCCACGGACGTCTGGGCGGCAAGCCCTACTTGGTGGTCGATACCGGCGGCTTCGAACCCTTGGTCAAGGATGGCATCCTGCATGAGATGGCCCGCCAGACCGAGCAGGCCATCGCCGAGGCCGATGCCGTCATCTTCGTGGTTGATGGGCGCAATGGCGTCACGCCCCACGACAAGGAAATCGCCAATCGCCTGCGTTGTCTCCAGCGGCCGGTGCTCGTCGCGGTCAACAAGACCGAAGGCATGAACCGGGGCATGGTCGAGGCCGAATTCCACGAACTGGGTCTGGGCGATCCCCACTCTATTTCAGCCTCCCACGGGGAGGGGGTGCGGGGTCTGGTCGACCTCGCCCTGGAGAGCTTCCCCGAGCCGGAAGAGGAGGAGGGCGAGGACGCCGCCGTCCGGGTGGCCATCGTGGGGCGGCCGAATGCCGGCAAGTCCACGCTCATCAACACCCTCCTGGGCGAGGAGCGGGTCATTGCCTTCGACGCTCCCGGCACCACGCGGGACGCCATCGCCGTCGATTTCGAACGTCGTGGCCGTCGCTACGTGCTGGTGGATACCGCGGGCATGCGCCGCCGCGGCAAGGTCTTCGAGGCAGTGGAAAAGTTCTCCGTGGTCAAGACCCTGCAGGCCATCGAGGAGGCCCAGGTCGTCATTCTGATGGTCGATGCACGCCAGGATGTGTCCGACCAGGACGCCCACATCGCCGATTTCGTGGTCCAGTCCGGCCGGGCTCTGGTGGTGGCCATCAACAAGTGGGACGGCCTGGACCGCTACGTGCGCGAGCAGACCCGGGCTGTGCTGGAAAGGAAATTGAAATTTCTCGATTTCGCCCGCTTTCATTTCATTTCCGCCAAGGAAAACGTCGGGCTCGACGCGCTCTTCAAGTCGGTGGATAGCGCCTTCAGTGCCGCCATGGCCAAGCTATCGACGCCGCGACTCACCCGGGTTCTGGCCGATGCCGTCGCCCGGCAGGCGCCGCCCCGGCACGGACTCTTTCGGCCAAAACCCCGATACGCCCACCAGGGGGGCTCCAATCCGCCGGTGGTGGTGATCCACGGCAGCGCGGTGGATCATATCGGCGACAGCTACCGGCGTTATCTCGAACATACTTTCCGCGAGGCCTTCAAATTACAGGGCACTCCGCTGCGTATTCAGTTCGTCACGGGTCATAATCCCTACGCCGACGACAAAAAGAAATAATGTTTTGGCAGCCGAATCGAAATTCGGTACCCTTGCGTTTCATAACAACATCCGTGGAGTCCACACCATGAGCAATAAAGGGCAAATGCTACAAGACCCGTTCCTCAACGCCCTACGCCGGGAGCACGTGCCGGTCTCGATCTACCTGGTCAATGGCATCAAACTCCAGGGGCAGGTCGAATCCTTCGATCAGTACGTCGTGCTGCTCAAGAACACCGTGACCCAGATGGTGTACAAGCATGCCATCTCCACCGTCGTTCCCGCACGGCCGGTCAATATCCAGCAGGAACAGGCGGCCGCCGAATAAGCTCCGTTTTCTACCTGCCCGCCCGGGCGGGGTGTCATCTGCTTCCTTCCTGCTTCCATGCTTGAGCGTCCCGCCGCCGGCGAAAGGGCGCTGCTCGTCCAGCTCGATTTCGGTCAGCGGGATTTCGAGGACCAGTTGGAAGAGGTCCGTCTGCTTGCCCAATCCGCGGGCGGCGTGGTGTGCGGCGAAGTGAGCGGTCGACGGCATAGTCCCGACCCCAAGACCTTTGCCGGCAAGGGCAAGGTGCAGGAAATTGCCGCCCTCCTGGCTGCTGCGGATGCCGATCTGGTGATTTTCAACCATGAGTTGTCGCCGGCCCAGGAACGGAATCTGGAGCGGGAACTCAAATGCCGGGTGATCGACCGCACCAGTCTCATCCTCGATATTTTCGCCCTGCGCGCCCAGAGCGCCGAAGGCAAGCTCCAGGTGGAACTCGCCCAGCTCGAGCATCTCTCCACCCGCCTGGTGCGCGGCTGGACCCACCTGGAAAGGCAGCGCGGCGGCATCGGCCTGCGCGGTCCGGGGGAAACCCAACTGGAAACCGACCGCCGCCTTCTCGGCAATCGGGTCAAGACCCTCAAGGAGCGCCTGGAGCGTCTGTCGCGCCAGCGGGACGTGCAGCGCAAGGCGCGGGGGCGGGGCGAGGTGCTCAACGTCTCCCTGGTGGGCTATACCAACGCCGGCAAATCGACCCTGTTCAACGCCCTCACCAAGGCCGGTGTCTATGCCGCCAACCAGCTCTTCGCCACCCTGGATACGACGTCGCGCAAACTGTGGGTCGAGGGGGCAGTCAATATCGTCATCTCGGACACGGTGGGGTTCATCCGTGACCTTCCCCATTCCCTGGTGGCGGCCTTCCACGCCACTTTGGAGGCCACTGCGGCCGCCGATATCCTTCTGCACGTGGTCGACAGCGCCAACCATGCCCGGGATGAGCAAATCGCCGAGGTCAACAAGGTTCTGGCCGAAATCGGCGCCGATCGGGTACCCCAGATCCTCGTATGGAACAAGATCGACCTCACCGAGGCCGGCGCCGGGGTCGAAAGGGACGAATATGATAGAATCCGCCGCGTCCGCGTCAGTGCCCGCAGCGGCGAAGGCCTGGGTCTCCTGCGTGGGGCGCTGGCCGAGGCCGCCAGCCAAAAATCCGCCGCCCGTCAGGCTGCCCTCGACGCCGCCGCCAATCTGCCAGTTTCCTAAACACAGATCCACTCGCCCATGATTCCAACCCTAGGCATTCTCATGTCGCTCAACGACCCCCAGTGGGGCAACCGCGGCGGTAACGACGGCGGTGATTCCGGTGGGCCGCGCCGCCCCAATCAGGGGCCGCCGGATCTGGAAGAGCTTTGGCGGGATTTCAACCGCAAGCTCTCGGGAATGTTCGGCAAAAAAGGGGGGGGCGGCAACAACGGCGGCGGGGACGGTCCGCGCATGCCCCAGATCGATTTCAATCCGCGCTTCCTGGGCGGTGGGCTGGGGCTCCTGGCTGGGCTGATCGTCGCCGTCTGGCTCGCCTCCGGCTTCTACATCGTCGACCAGTCCCAGCGCGGCGTCGTACTGCGCTTCGGCAGTTTCAACGAAACCACCGAGGCTGGCCTGCGCTGGCGTTTTCCCTACCCCGTCGAATCCCACGAACTGGTCAATCTGTCCGGCGTGCGCACCGTGGAAATCGGCTATCGCGGCAGCGAACGCAACAAGGTGCTCAAGGAAGCCCTGATGCTGACCGACGACGAGAACATCGTGAACATCCAGTTCGCCGTCCAGTACATCCTGAAGGATCCCGTCGAATACCTGTTCAACAACCGCCATCCCGACGATGCGGTCATGGGTGCCGCAGAGGCTGCCGTGCGCGAGATTGTCGGCAAGAGCAAGATGGACTACGTGCTCTACGAGGGGCGTGAGCAGATCGCTGCCCAGGCTTCCAAGCTGATGCAGGACATTCTGGATCGCTACAAGAGCGGCATCCTGATCTCCAAGGTCACCATGCAGAACGCCCAGCCGCCCGAGCAGGTCCAGTCGGCCTTCGACGATGCTGTGAAGGCCGGTCAGGACCGGGAGCGGCAGAAGAATGAAGGCCAGGCCTACGCCAACGACGTCATTCCGCGCGCCAAGGGAACGGCCGCCCGCCTGATCGAAGAGGCCAACGGCTATCGCCAGCGCCTCGTCGCCACCGCCGAGGGCGATGCCTCCCGCTTCAAGCAATTGCAGACCGAATACGCCAAAGCTCCGGAAGTCACCCGGCAACGTCTCTACCTGGAAACCATGCAGCAGGTCTATTCCAATACCAGCAAGGTCCTCATCGACACCAAGGGGCAGGGCAACCTGCTCTATCTCCCCCTGGACAAGCTTATGCAGGCTGCCGGGGCCGCCTCCGCAGTGGCGGGTTCACCTGCGCCTGACGCTTCGGGTTCCACCACGCGGGCGGCGCCCCTGTCCAATGAATCACCGCCCCAGGTGGAGAAGGCGCCCCAGGTCTACTCCTCCTCCGGCGCTAGGGACCGCGACGCCCTACGGGGCCGTGAGCGGGAGGGCCGGCCATGAGACCGTCCTTCGGACTGATCGGCTTCATTTTCGCCACCCTTCTGGCCGTGCTCGCCATGGCCGTGTTCACCGTAGATCAGCGCCAGTTCGCCCTGGTCTTCCAACTGGGCGAAGTTCGCAGCACCATCACCGAGCCGGGCCTTTACGTCAAGGTTCCCCTGGTGCAGAACGTGCGCTATTTCGACAAGCGCATCCTCACCCTGGACAACTCCGACCCCGAGCGCTTCATCACGTCAGAAAAGAAAAACGTCCTGGTCGATTCCTACATCAAGTGGCGCATCGTCGATCCCAAGCTCTACTACATCTCGGTGAGCGGTGACGAGTCCCGGGCTCGCACCCGGCTCAACCAGACGGTCAATGCTGGCCTGCGTGAAGAGTTCGGCAAGCGCACCGTCCACGACGTCGTTTCCGGTGAGCGCGACAGGATCATGGCCGACATGGTCGTCAAGGCCGATGCCGACGCCCGCAAGATCGGCGTGCAGATCGTCGACGTGCGCCTCAAGCGGGTGGAACTGCCCACCGAGGTCAGCGAGGCGGTCTATCGCCGCATGGAGGCCGAGCGCAAGCGGGTAGCCAACGAACTACGTTCCGAAGGCGCCGCCGAGGCCGAGAAGATTCGCGCCGACGCCGATCGTCAGCGGGAAGTGATCGTCGCCGAAGCCTATCGTGACGCCCAGAAGATCAAGGGCGAGGGGGATGCCAAAGCGGCCGCCCTCTACTCCCAGGCCATGGGTTCGAGCCCAGAGTTCTATGCCTTCTATCGCAGCCTGGAAGCCTACCGCAACAGCTTCCGCAACAAGAGCGACGTCCTGGTCGTCGAGCCCGGGTCAGACTTCTTCAAGTACATGAAAAACGTGGGCCGGGGCGGCGACGGTGACGGCAAGCACCGATGAGCTCGACGCTCCTGCTGGCCTTCGCCCTCATGCTCGTGCTCGAAGGCGTGATGCCCTTTGTCGCGCCGCGCGCCTGGCGTGAAACCTTCATTCGCCTGACCCGCATGAACGACGGGCAGATTCGCTTCATCGGCCTCACTTCCATGCTCGTCGGCCTCGTCCTCATCGTCCTCTTCCAATGAACTGGCTGCTCCCCGAATACCTCGCCGACGCCCTGCCTGCCGAGGCCCTGGCTCTGGAGTCCGCTCGCCGGCGTCTGCTCGACCACTTCCGTGGCCGTGGCTACCAGTTGGTCATGCCCCCCACCCTGGAGTACCTGGAATCCCTGCTCACCGGGGCGGGGCAGGATCTGAAACTCAAGACCTTCAAACTGGTGGACCAGCTTTCGGGTCGCACCCTGGGCGTCCGGGCCGACATCACGCCCCAAGTCGCCCGTATCGACGCCCACCTGCTCAACCACGCCGGCGTGACGCGGCTGTGTTACTGCGGCAGCGTCGTGCATACCCTGCCGGCGAGCGTGGTGGCCAGTCGCGAGCCCTTCCAGGTGGGCGCCGAACTCTACGGCTATGCGGGAATCGCCGCCGATCTGGAAATCGTTCGCCTCATGGCGTCGGCCCTGGACGGTATTGGCGCCCCCGCTGCGCGCATCGACTTGGGACACGTGGGAATTTTCCGCGCCCTGGCCGAAGCCGCCGGACTGGCCCCCGAGGCGGAGGACACCCTGCTCGGCCTGTTGCAGAAAAAGGACGTTCCCGGCCTCGAAGAAGCCTGCGCCGGCTTGGCGGACCCCTACCGCAGTGCCTTCCTGCGCCTGCCCGAACTCTACGGCGGTACGGATACCCTTGCCCGGGCGGCGGCCCAGTTGCCCGCCGTCCCCGCCATCGCGTCCGCCCTGGCGGCCTTGAGCCACCTGGTGCAAGGGGCTCCGGAACTGGCTTTTTCGATGGATCTCGCCGACCTGCGCGGCTACCACTATCACAACGGCGTCGTCTTCGCCGCCTACGGCAAGGGTTATCCCGCGGCGCTCGCCCAGGGCGGACGTTACGACGGCGCCGGCAGGGCCTTCGGTCGTGCCCGGCCGGCCACCGGCTTTTCCCTCGACCTGCGCGAAGTCGTCCGGCTCGCGCCCCAGGCAGCGGGACCGGGGGCCGTTCTCGCGCCTCACGGCGAGGGAGACGGGGAACTGGCACGGGCAGTGGCTGCCCTGCGTGCCCAGGGCGAAGCGGTGGTCGAATTGCTGCCCGGCGAGACCGCCTGCGAAGCGCCGCGCTGTGACCGCAAACTGGTCCGCGTCGGTGGCGCCTGGATCATTGAAGCAATCAACGAGGATTAAGGGAACATGGCCAAGAACGTCATCGTCGTCGGAACCCAGTGGGGCGACGAAGGAAAAGGCAAGATCGTCGACTGGCTCACCGACCACGCCCAGGGCGTGGTGCGTTTCCAGGGGGGGCACAACGCCGGCCACACCCTGGTGGTGGGGGACAAGGTCTACAAACTCAATCTCGTGCCCTCGGGCATCGTCCGGGCTGGCGTCGAGTGCTATATCGGCAATGGCGTCGTTCTCGACATCCACCACCTGCTGTCCGAAATCGCCGAGCTGGAAAGGGGCGGCATCGACGTGCGCTCCCGCCTCAAGGTCAGCCCCGGCTGTCCGCTGATCCTTCCGTACCACTCGGCCATAGACCAGGCCCGCGAAGCTGCCAAGGCCGGCGACAAGAAGATCGGCACCACGGGCAAGGGCATCGGCCCCGCCTACGAAGACAAAGTTTCCCGGCGCGGCCTGCGGGTCTATGACCTCTTCCACCCCGAGCGCTTCGCCGAAAAGCTGGGCGAAATTCTCGACTACCACAATTTCGTGCTCACTCAGTACTTGCAGGCCAGTCCCGTCGCCTTCCAGGAAGTCTACGACCGGGCCATGGCCGACGCCGAAGGCATCCGCCCCCTGGTGACCGACGTGTCCGCTGCCCTCTATGCCGCCAACCGGGCGGGGCGCAACCTGCTCTTCGAAGGCGCCCAGGGGACACTCCTGGACATCGACCACGGCACCTATCCCTTCGTTACCTCCAGCAACTGTGTGGCAGGGCAGGCCGCCGCCGGCTCCGGCATCGGCCCCGGCATGCTGCATTACGTGCTGGGCATCACCAAGGCCTACTGCACCCGCGTCGGCGGGGGCCCCTTCCCCAGCGAACTCGATATCGAGACCGCTGGCACCCCAGGCTACCAGATGTCCCAGGTGGGGCGCGAATTCGGCACCGTCACGGGCAGAAAGCGCCGTTGCGGCTGGTTCGACGCCGCCGCCCTGCGCCGGTCCGCCCGCATCAACGGCCTTTCCGGCCTGTGTATCACCAAGCTCGACGTCCTCGACGGACTGCCGGAACTGAACATCTGTACCGGCTACCGCCTGGACGGTGAATCCATCGATCTGCTTCCGGTTGGCGCCGACGAAGTGGCGCGCTGCCAGCCTGTCTACGAAACTCTGCCCGGCTGGCAGGAGACGACCTTCGGCGCCAAGCGATGGGAAGAGTTGCCGGGCAATGCCCGGGCCTATCTGGACCGTCTGGAAGCCCTGTGCGGTGTGCCCATCGCCATCGTCTCCACCGGTCCGGAGCGCGACGAAACCATCCTGCGCCGCCACCCCTTCAATTAACTGGGATGCCCTGTTCGTAAGGTGAGGTGCGCTTCGGCGAGCCCGGGCAGGCAGCGCTCGCAGTCGAACTGACCAAGCACTCCAGGGGGCACACGTTGGCCCGCGAGTCCCGAGCCAGGCGAAGACCGAGCGGATATCAGGCGAGAGCCCTGGAACCCCGGTGCGACGCGCCGAACAGCTTGTGTGGCGGGCTGCCAAACATGCTTCGCCCGAGGTGGATGGGGCCTCAGTGCGGTGGGGCTGCCCGTTCAGCGCGACGCAGCATTTCCACCGCAATGGCTGAAAATTGCTCGGCCATTTCGTGGCGCATGCCGCTTTTTCCCAGGCTGCTCGGAACCCAGCGGCCGGGAATCATTTCCACCCGGTAGTCGAGCCGGGTGCCCGTCCCCTCGGCCTGCAGACGCAGGGTGCTGGCCATATGCCGAGCGGTTCCAGAGAGCGCCCGGGCGAGTAAGAGCCCTTCCTGGGGATGGAATTCGACGCGCCTCTCCGATTCGAAGGCGAAACTGAGAATCCCATAGCGGATACGCCCCTTCTGCG
The DNA here is from genome assembly GCA_016790965.1 of Dechloromonas sp. Taxonomy (GTDB): domain Bacteria; phylum Pseudomonadota; class Gammaproteobacteria; order Burkholderiales; family Rhodocyclaceae; genus SSSZ01. The sequence goes on along the minus strand of JAEUNZ010000011.1, from coordinate 9,495 downwards.
CGATGGTCGCTCCCTGGGCATCCCGGTTGAGCACCCGGCTCTCCTCCAGGTTGGGGATAAACCTCGCCATCTGATCGAAGTCGGTGAGAACCTCCCAGGCCACCCCCGGAGGCACGGGGAGGAGAAAGTTGAGATGCCCAAAGTAAGTGCCTTGGTCGAAGCTGACTTCGACATCGTCGTCGATCAGGGTCGGGGTCGCAGCCGCGTGGACTGAGTCGGGAAGGACGAACAGAAATGCTGCGAAGCAGAGGGCGGCGGAGGTGAGAATACGTATCATGCAGGAAGTATAGCCGCGAAAATTCCGCCGTTTCCGCGCCGGGCCTAGTCCTTCTGTTCTATAGGTGTACCAGGATGCGGGTGATAGCGTGGGCGCTCATTTTTCTGCGAAGGTTCCCCCGTGGCCCTGTCGTCCTGTGAGTTGTCTGCCCTGGCCTGTGGGGGGCTGTTGAAAGGCCTTGTGGCCCAGGAACCCTTTGCGACCACCCTGGGCGACCCCGCCCTGCACCGGCGCCACGGGTGCGGCCAAACCGTGATCGCCAAGGGTGCCGCACCGGAGGGCATGTTCATCGTGGTGCACGGTACCCTGGAACTGGTGCTGAGCAATGCCCGTGGTGTCGAGCACGTGGTCCGTCTGGCCCGGGCTGGTCACTGCGTCGCGCTGGAGAATGCCCTCGGTGACACGCCCGCCGCTTACGCCTTGCGGGCCCTGACCGAGGCCAGTCTGATCTTCGTTCCCCGCGCTACGCTGGGGGCCTGGATCGAAGCTTCGGCGACCTTTTCGCGGCGGCTCATGCATCTCCTGGCCGTTGACGTGGCCGATCTCTACGAGGAACTCGAGGGCTTGCAGCACCGCAGCACCCTGGAACGCTTGGCCTGCTACCTGCATTGCGGGGAGGGGCGAGTCCGGCGCGGTGAGCCCCTGCGTGAGGAATATTCACTGTCGCTCCCCTACATGAAGCTGGCGCAGCGTTTGGGAACCAGTCAGCCTCACCTATCCAGGGCCTTGCGTAACCTCGAGGACGCCGGGGTGATTTCCCGCTGCGGCCGACGCATCCGCATTGCGGATCGGACTGCCTTCGCGCATCTCCTGTGTTCGACGTGCCAGCAGGCCCTGTGAGGGTGCCTTGCTCTCTCGCTCCAGCCTGATCGCCGCCGCGGCGATGGTATGATCCAGCCCTGAACAGGCCCGTCGTCGGCCTCCGGTGCGCAAAAGTAAAAAGCCGGCACAAGCCGGCTTTTTTGTATCTGGTGCCCAGGAAGGGACTCGAACCCCCACGCCGTTAAGCGCTAGTACCTGAAACTAGTGCGTCTACCAATTCCGCCACCTGGGCAGGTGCGAAGAGGGCCGAATTTTAAAGGAAAACCTCAGGATGTCAAGCAAGAAGCTGTCCAAGACCCGCAGCAGCGACCCCTTCCTCGCCCGGGAGTCGCAGCGCTACGAAACCCCGCTGCCCTCGCGGGAATTTGTCGTCCACACCCTGGAGGACGCGGGGCGCCCGGTGCCCTCCGACGAGCTGGCCGGCCTCCTCGACATCGCGCCCTCGGAGCGGGAGATGTTTCAGCGTCGGCTCGCCGCCATGGAGCGGGAAGGCCAGCTCATGAAAAACCGCAAGGGTGCCTACATTCTGCCCGAGCGGGCCAGCCTGACCGCCGGCAAGGTGCAGGGTCATCCGGACGGCTACGGCTTCCTGATCCCGGACGACGGCAGTCCGGACGTCTTCCTCGATCAGGGGCAGATGGGTAAGGTGCTGCACGGCGACCGGGCCCTGGTGCGCATCACCGGCATCGACCGCAAGGGTCGACCGGAAGGCGGCATCGTCGAGGTCACCGAGCGGGTCAACCGACGTGTGGTGGGGCGCGTCCTCGTCGAGCACGGGGTGGTCCTGGTGGTGCCGGAAAACCGCCGCATCGCCCAGAACATCCTGGTGCCGCCCGAGAAAAAGGCCAAGGTGAAACCCGTGCCCGGCCAGGTGGTGATGGTCGATATCGTCGAGCAGCCCACCAAGTACTCCCAGCCCATCGGACGCATCAGCGAAGTGCTGGGCACCTATGCCGACCCCGGCATGGAGATCGAGATCGCGCTGCGCAAGCACGACCTGCCCTTCGAGTTTTCCAAGGCGGCCCTGGACGAAAACAAGGCCACGCCGCTCAAGGTGAGAAAGACCGACCTCAAAGGCCGCACCGACATCCGCGACCTTCCCCTAGTCACCATCGATGGCGAGACGGCGCGGGATTTCGACGACGCCGTGTTCTGCGAGAAGAAGGGCCGGGGCTGGCGCCTGGTGGTGGCCATCGCCGACGTGTCCCACTACGTGCAGCCCGGCATGGCCCTGGACAAGGAGGCCATGGAGCGGGGCAACTCGGTGTATTTCCCACGCCGGGTCATTCCCATGCTGCCGGAGAAGCTTTCCAACGGCATCTGCTCCCTCAACCCGGAGGTGGAGCGCCTGGCCATGGTCTGCGACATGTCCATCGGCGCCGCCGGCAAGATCGGCGCCTACACCTTCTATCCGGCGGTCTTCCAGTCCCGGGCGCGGCTGACCTACACCCAGGTTTGGCACTGGCTGTCCGGCGCGGCCAAGCCCGAGAGCGACGTGCATGTCGCCCTGCAGCCCCACATCCAGCACCTCTACAAGCTCTACCAGATCCTGCACAAGGCCCGGGGCCAGCGGGGCGCCATCGATTTCGAGACCACCGAAACCCAGATGCTGTTCAACGAGCAGGGCAAGATCGAAAACATCGTGCCCGTGGTCCGGAACGACGCCCACCGCCTGATCGAGGAATGCATGCTGGCCGCCAACGTGTGCGCCTCGGACTTCCTCGCCAAGCACGAACAGACCTGCCTCTACCGCATCCACGAAGGGCCGTCGGCGGAAAAGCTCAAGAACCTGCGCTCCTTCCTGGGCGAATTCGGCCTTGCCCTGGGGGGCGGTGACGATCCCCACGCCAAGGACTATGGCGTCCTGCTGGAAAAGGTCAAGGCGCGGCCGGACTTCCAACTGCTGCAGACCGTAATGCTGCGCTCCCTGAAGCAGGCCATGTACAGCCCCGACAACGTCGGCCATTTCGGCCTGGCCTACGAGCACTACACCCACTTCACCTCGCCCATCCGACGCTACCCCGACCTTCTGGTGCACCGCGCCATCAAGGCCGTGCTGGCCGGCGGCAAGTACCGCCCGGCGGGCAACTGGGACGACATCGGCCTGCACTGCTCGGCCACCGAGCGGCGCGCCGACGAGGCCACCCGGGACGTGGAGAACTGGCTCAAGTGCTACTACATGAAGGAGCGTATCGGCGAGGTCTTCAGCGGCACCATCTCGGCCGTCACCGCCTTCGGCATCTTCGTGGCCCTGGACGCCGTCTATATCGAAGGGCTGGTGCACGTGTCGGAACTCGGCGCCGACTACTTTCAGTTCGACCCCATCAAACACCAGATGCTGGGCGAGCGCACCGGCCAGCGCTTCCGCCTGGGCGACCGGGTGCGGGTCAAACTAGTGCGGGCCGATCTGGAGAGCAACAAGATTGATTTCGTTCTGGCGAGCACGGCTGTGGGCCGAGGACCGGTCATTCCCTCGGTTCCCGCGGTGGCTGCACCCGCGGTTTCCCGTGCCAAGACGCAAGGGACCCGCAAGTCGGAGGCCAAGAGAACCGCTCCCCGGCATTCGGCACCGGAAGTAAAGCCCGCCACTAAGAGAAAGTCCAAGGTGGCGCGCAAGCGCCCCTGATTGGATATCCGGCTGCACCCGGGGGAATTCAACTTGTTTGGCGCTATTGCCGTTAACCCCATTGAGTCGCCATTCCTGGGAGCGCCGCCATGGTCCACACCTGTACCCCCGACACCGATCTCGACGAATTGATCGGCCAAGAGCAGTGGGAGGGCAACTGTTTCAGGTTTTGCTACGGCCCCCTGGCCACGGCCATGAGAACTGGGGACGAGCTCATTCTGGAAAACAGTGCCGCACTTTCGGCTTTGATGTTGGCGAAAGTGCGCTTCATGTTGGGGGCCTTCTTCATCGACGACACCGCCGAGCTGGTTGAGCCCCAGGTCGGTTTCCACCTCACCTTGCGTTGAATTGGACCCGGATTCCCTGCACTGGGAGGGATGGAAGCATGGGATCGGGCGACGGAAGGAATCTTTCCGACGTCCCTGAAGGCTTTCGGCGAGCCTGGTCTGCTTGCCAGCTCTGGCGCGGGTCCGGTCCCGAGATGAGCACTATTTGGCTGACGCCAATATTACCTTGGTAATATACTCGCTCCCGAGAAGTCGTTGACGATCGGGGCGCGGGACCGCCCAGCACTCGGGAAGCAGAGCACAGGGATGGCCGGGAAGCGATGGACAGGACGCTGATTCGCCAGTTGAAGCGTAACCTCGGGATTCGGGATGAAACCGAATTCTTGAGCCAGCTCGGCGAGCTCAGAATGCGGTCGGCTGAAGTTCCCGAAATGGAAGCCCTTCTCTCAGCGCTTCCTCGCTTGTTGCTGGTGATCAGCCAATCCTATGAGCAATACGAGCGCGATCTGGCGTTGCGGTCGCGCAGCCTGGAGCTGTCGTCCCAGGAACTGACCGAGGCCAACGACAAGCTGCGCGCCGAGATTGCCGAAAGCCAGCAAAAGGAACGTAGCCTCCAGTTGGCAGCCAGCGTCTTTTCCCATGCCCGGGAAGGAATCATCATCACCGATTCCGATGGGCGGATTCTCGAGGTCAATGACAGCTTCACCCGGATCACCGGTTATTCCCGGGAGGAGGTGTTCGGCCAGACGCCCCGGGTGCTCAAGTCAGATCATCATGGGCCCGAGTTCTACGCGGACCTCTGGAAATCCCTCGTGGAATTGGGCCACTGGCGCGGGGAAGTTTGGAATCGTCGAAAATCCGGCGAGGTCTATGCCGATCTGCGCACCATCAGCGCAGTGAAGGACGCCGAAGGTCGGACGGTGAACTATGTCGCGCTCTTTACCGACGTCACCGCCATGAAGGAACATCAGCGACAGCTCGAGCGCATGGCCCATTACGATGCGCTCACCGGGCTTCCCAATCGGGTATTGCTGGCGGACCGCCTGCGTCAGGCCATGGCGGGGAGCCGAAGGTCGGGGGCGTCGCTGGCGGTGGTCTTCCTCGACCTCGACGGATTCAAGGCGATCAACGACCAACATGGCCATGCCTTCGGAGATTCCCTTCTGATTGCCATCGCTCGGCGCATGGGTGCGGAACTGCGCGCCGAAGATACTCTTGCCCGATTGGGTGGCGACGAATTCGTTGCGATTCAGACCGGGATGAAGCGCCCCGAGGATATCGAGCACTTCGTTCGGCGCCTTCTGGCGGCGGCATCGGCACCGGTGACAGTGGACGGGTACGCGCCCCGGCATATCTCCGCGAGCATCGGAGTCACGATCTATCCCCAGGACGATTCCGATGCCGATCAACTGATCCGCCATGCCGACCAGGCGATGTACGCCGCCAAGCAGGCTGGCAAGAACCGCTATCAGATTTTCGATATCGAGCGCCACGTGGCCGTACAGTCCCAGCTCCAGAGCATCGAAACCCTTCGCCAGGCTTTGGCTTTGGGACAATTCGTCCTCCACTACCAGCCCAAGGTCAATCTGCGGACCGGGGCAGTGGTCGGCGCCGAGGCGCTGATTCGCTGGCTGAGTCCAGAGCAGGGACTGCTTCCTCCGGGAGCCTTCCTGCCGCTCATCGACGGACACCCCCTCGCCATTGCCGTCGGGGAATGGGTGATTCGGCAGGCGATCGCCCAGAGCAGCCTTTGGCAAGCCGAGGGGCTGATGTTGCCGGTGAGCGTCAATGTCGGCGGCGAACAACTCCAACAGACCGATTTTCCGTCCCGCGTCGCGGCGCTGCTGGCGGAGCATCCTGAGTTTCCGCCCGACCATCTCGAATTCGAAATTCTGGAGACCAGCGCTCTCGAGGATATCGCCAAGGTCACGGAAGTCATGTATGGCTGCCGGGAGTTGGGCGTCAGATTCGCCCTTGACGATTTCGGTACCGGATATTCGTCGTTGACCTATCTGAAGCGTCTGCCGGCCGATGTCCTCAAAATTGACCGCAGCTTCGTGAGCAGCCTGCACGAGGCCCCTGAAAATCTGGCCATCGTCGAAGGGGTGGTCGGACTCGCGCGGGCCTTCTCGCGCGGGGTCATCGCCGAGGGGGTCGAGAGTGCTGCCCAGGGCGAAGTCCTTCTCGAGCTCGGCTGTGAAATCGCTCAAGGCTATGCCCTGGCCCGCCCCATGCCGGCGGACGAATTCCCCCGCTGGATCGCCCTCCGCACGGGAGCCATATTCTTGCGCGAGGCGGCCTGACGGTTGCTGCCGTCCATGGAACAGCAGGGTCCGCGGGCGCCGGCTCGGGTTAGAATACCGCTCCTGTCGACCTGAGAGTCCGCATGTCGTCCCGCCTGATCTACGGCTTCCACGCCATTGTCGCCAAACTTCGCCATGACCCGGACTCGATAAAGGAAATCTTCGTCGACGCCGAGCGTCAGGATGCCCGTGCGAAGGAGTTGCTGAAGCACGCCGATCTTCAGGGGGTGAAGGTGATCGCGAGCGACGGCAAGCGCCTCGACGGCATGCTGCCCGGTGCCCGCCACCAGGGCGTCGTCGCCCGCATCGAAGGCGGGCGGCAGGTGGCCCACCTGGACGACGTTCTCGATACCCTGGAAGAACCCGCCTTTCTCCTCGTCCTCGACGGCGTCACCGACCCCCGCAACCTGGGAGCCTGCCTGCGGGTGGCAGACGCCGCCGGCGTCCACGCCGTGGTCGCCCCCAAGGATCGCGCCGTGGGCCTCACCGACGTGGCGGTCAAGACCGCCAGCGGCGCCGCCGAGACGGTCCCCTACGTCATGGTCACCAACCTGGCCCGTACCCTGCGGGAACTGAAGGAAAGAGACATCACCGTGGTCGGCACCGCCGGCGAAGCGGCAAGCGACCTCTACACCGCCCAATGGCCCGCAGCCACCGCCTGGGTGCTGGGGGCCGAAGGCGAAGGCCTGCGCCGCCTCACGCGCGAAACCTGCGACCAACTCGTGCGCATCCCCATGCACGGCGCCGTGGAAAGCCTCAACGTTTCCGTGGCGGCCGGCGTCTGCCTCTTCGAGGCCCGGCGACGGCGGGGGTAAATCGGGTGCCCAGCTGGGGTAAATGGGAGGTTCCTGGCGTTGGGGTTTGGGGAAATCGGGTTGGGTGGGTAGTGGGGCGGTTGTTCGGCCATTGGAGTCGTTGACGTTCGTGAGTTCCCAAGGCCGGTTAGCCCCCCAATGCGGACACCCCAAGGCCGATCTATGCCGAAACCCGCCGCGCACCCTATTCACGCAATCTGGCCTGTGCCGAACTTAGGCACATGGCCAAACTGCCTGACTGCAACGGCGAGTCACCAACGCTTAGCGATTGACGTCAACGATCACGCGACCGCGAATTTCACCGTTGATGAGCTTCGCAGCTGTCGGAATGGCGTCAGCGAGTGAAATCTCCGTGCTGATCATCTCCAGCTTGGAAACATCGAGATCGATACCCAAGCGGCGCCAAGTCTCAAGGCGATCCGGGCGCGGACACATCACACTGTCGATACCGGCCAGCGTCACGCCTCGCAGAATGAACGGCGCCACCGTCGCCGGGAAGTCCATCCCGCCGGCCAGCCCGCATGCCGTCACCACGCCGCGATACTTGGTGGTGGCGCAGATGTTGGCCAGGGTGTGGCTGCCGACGACATCGACAGCGCCTGCCCAACGTTCCTTGCCCAGTGGCTTGCCCGGCGACGAGAAATCCGCCCGATTGAGCACTTCGCTGGCGCCCAGGCGTTTGAGGTAATCGGCTTCTTCGCTTCTTCCGCTGATCGCCACCACCGTATAACCGAGCTTCGCCAGGACTGCGGTTGCCACGCTGCCAACGCCACCGGCTGCACCAGAAACGACGATTTCTCCGTGCTCTGGCTTCACTCCGTGGCGCTCCAGCGCCAGTACGCACAGCATGGCGGTGTAACCGGCGGTGCCGATCGCCATGGCCTGCTGCGGCGAAAACTGCTTGGGCAGCGGCACCAGCCAGTCGCCCTTGAGACGCGCCTTCTGGGCGAGGCCGCCCCAGTGTCCTTCGCCGACGCCCCAGCCGTTAAGCAGCACACTGTCGCCCGGTTGGTAATCGGCGTGGGTGCTCGATTCGACGGTGCCGACGAGATCGATGCCCGGCACCATCGGGAAGCGCCGAACCACCGGCCCCTTACCGGTAATGGCAAGACCGTCCTTGTAGTTGAGCGTTGAGTGACTGACGCGGACGGTGACGTCGCCCTCGGGCAACTGCGTATCGTCAATATCCCGGAGATTGGTGCGATAGCCGGCGTCATCCTTCTCGATCAGAATGCCTTTGAACATGTTCAGCTCCTTTATAATTTAGACCGATCGTCTATAAACAGTTAAAAAAATTAGGCCCGCTGCAGCCCGTTGAAAAATCCACGTGCAAAGATATCGAGCGGTTTGGCACTCCGTTCGAGTTTGGCGCGCAAGACCGCACCTTCCCAGCCGATCCAGAAAAAGCTGGCTTGTTGCGTGCAATCCACCGCGGCAGGAATCTGGCCATCCCGTTGCGCCGCTTCGAGACAACGTGCCAGGCGTCGCTCCCAGTCGTCAAACACGGCGTTAAGACGCTCTCTGAAGCTCTCCGGCAAGGCCGCCATCTCCTGACCGAGATTGCCGATCAGGCAGCCGCGGCAGAAATTGTGCCGCGCCATTCCGGCTTGTGCGTCATCGACAAACGCCCTCAGGCGATCGAGCGGTGTCATTGATTCGTCAATGAAGTGGCGCTCCAGCTTGCGGCCAAAGTAGCTCGCGTAACGATCAATCAGTGCAGCTCCGAAAGCTTCCTTGCTATCGAAGTAGTGATAGAAGGACCCCTTCGGTACGCCGACCCGTTTGAGCACTTCGTCAATGCCCGTCGCCGCAAACCCCTTTTCGGTGAGCACCTCCAGTCCGGCGCGCACCAGCAGCTCTCGAGTTTCGAGCGTGTCTTCGGGCCGCTTTGGGGGGCGGCCGCGTTTGCGGGGATGGGAATGCTGTAGTTCCATGCGCATATATTAGACCGATTGTCTCACTTAATGCAAGTACCCCTGTCATCGTGGCTCCAAAGCGAGAAGACAGTTGCGGTCATCTCAGAACCAGCCCTTGTAAACGACGAGACTCGAACGGCAGCAACGATAAGATTGCAGCCTAACAACCCTTCAACGTGACCGACAGTTTTGGGTTGAGCGCCGTTCCGACCTATGACTTAAGCGGTCATTGACCGCTTTCAGAGACCGAGCGGCAGGTAACTAGTGCATAGCCGACCGATTTAGGCCGGACGTAGAAGGTCGGCTTCGGCCGACCTACGGCCCCACGGAATCTTGACTCGCGCCCCTGTCCACCTGGATAGCCCGTACGAGCGACGCAAACCTGAGCGCAGCAACTTTTCCATCATTTTTCTGCCGCCAATTCTGAAGCGGTGATCGGCGTTCCGGAT
>JAEUNZ010000018.1:0-23247 GCA_016790965.1 Dechloromonas sp. | reverse complement strand
CGACGATTCTTTGGTCAGCTTCTTGGCCAGCAGGATCAGCGCCTGCTCGAGAATCAGGCCGACAATGCCGATGACGAAGATGGCGATGATGATGTGCTCGACCTTGAGGTTGTTCCACTCGTCCCACACCCAGAAGCCGATGCCGACGCCACCGGTGAGCATTTCGGCGGCCACGATGACCAGCCAGGCCGTGCCGATGGAGAGGCGGATGCCGGTGAGCATGTAGGGCAGCACGGCGGGGAAGAGAATCTTGGTGACCACCTTCCATTCGGACAGGGCCAGCACCCGGGCCACGTTGAGATAGTCCTGGGGCACCCGCTGCACGCCCACCGCCGTGTTGATGATCATCGGCCAGATGGAGCAGATGAAGATGGTGTAGGTGGCGGCGGGGTCGGCCTTCTTGAACACCAGGAGGCCGATGGGCAGCCAGGCCAGGGGCGACACCGGGCGCAGCAGGCTGATGATGGGATTGACCATGGCGGCGAGGAACTTGGAGCGCCCCAGCATGAAGCCCATGGGGATGCCCACCACGGCTGCGAAGCCGAAGCCGATGGCGACCCGCTGCAGCGAGGAGAGCACGTTCCAGCCGATGCCCTGGTCGTTGGGACCGTTCTGATAGAAAGGATCGGCAAACAGGGCCACGGCCGCGTCCCAGGTCTGCACCGGGCCGGGAATGCCGCCCCCCTTCATGGTGGCCACGTACCAGATGCCCAACAGGGCCACAATGCCCAGCAGGGGCGGCAGAATGGCCTGTCCCAGGGCGCTGAGGCGCTCGCCCAGGGGGATTCCCGGTTCTTTAGCAGGCGTCTTTTCCATTTTGTTTTCCTTGGTTTCAGCGGGGATCGCGCCCACTTCCCGCAGGCGGGCAGGCTTGGCGGCGCGGGGAGCGGGGCTTGCGCCGGTCGCCGCGGGGCTCTTCATCGTCAATGCACTCATGATGTCCTCCGTGTTGCGTCGCTTGGGGGGAGGGTTCCCCCTCCCCCGCTTTGATGCCTCGATCGGCTCTCTCAGGCCTTGACCTTGAAGCCGTCGGCGTACTTGGCCGGGTCCTTGCCGTCCCAGACCACGCCATCGATGAACTTGGTGGTTCGCATGTCGCTCTTGGGCAGGGCGACGCCGGCGGCGGCGGCCCCCTGCTTGTAGAGGTCGATGCGGTTCACCTGCTTGGCCACTTCGAGATACTTGGGGTGATCCTTCAGGAGACCCCAGCGCTTGTGCTGGGTCATGAACCACATGCCGTCGGTCAGGTAGGGATAATTCACCGCCCCGTCGTTGAAGAATTTCATGTGGTTCTTGTCGTCCCAGCTCTTGCCCAGGCCGTTCTGGTAGCGGCCCAGCATGCGGGCGACGATGACCTCGGTGTCGGTATTGACGTAGGACTTCTGGGCGATGGTCTCGGCCGTCTTCTGCTTGTTGGCCAGGGAGGCGTCGATCCACTTGCCCGCGTCCAGGATGGCAGCGATCATGGCCCGCGCCGTGTTGGGGTACTTCTGGCAGAACTCGGCGGTGGTGCCCAGCACCTTTTCCGGGTGGTCGGTCCAGATGTCCTGGGTGGTCACTGCGGTGAAGCCGATGTTGTCCATGATCGCCCGGTTGTTCCAGGGCTCGCCGACGCAGAAGCCGTCCATGTTGCCCACCCGCATATTGGCCACCATCTGCGGCGGGGGCACGGTGATGGTCTTGACGTCTTTCATGGGATTGATGCCCTGGGCCGCCAGCCAGTAGTAGAGCCACATGGCGTGGGTGCCGGTGGGGAAGGTCTGGGCGAAGGTGTATTCCCGCTCTTTCTTGGCGATCAACGCGGCCAGGCTGGCCCCGTCGGTGGCGCCCTTGTCCTTCAACTGGTTGGAGAGGGTGATGGCCTGGCCGTTGTTGTTGAGCGCCATGAGCGTGGCCATGTCCTTCTTGGGACCGCCGATGCCCAGTTGCACGCCGTAGATGAGGCCGTAGAGCACGTGGGCGGCATCCAGCTCGCCATTGACCAGCTTGTCGCGCACCGAGGCCCAGGAGGCTTCCTTGGTGGGGATGATCTTGATGCCGTACTTCTCGTCGAATTTGTTCACCGCCGCCATGACGACGGAGGCGCAGTCGGTGAGGGGGATGAAGCCGATCTTGACTTCTTTCTTTTCCGGCGCGTCGGAGCCGGCGGCCCAGGCGGCGCCGCGGATGCCGGGGGGGACCATGGCCATCAGCGAAGCTCCGGTGATTGCCGAGACGAAGTCCCGGCGGGTTTTCGAAACCCCGGTGGGGGCGCTTTCCGGTGCGAGTTTGTCGTTTGCCATTGCGTGCTCCTTGACCTCGTTCGTGAAGAGAAACCACAAAAGGCGCCACACCCGGCTCGAATCCCGGGCCGGATGGACGCCTTTGTCCTGGACCCGGCCGCCTTTGACCGGATCGCCATGGCAGGACTACTGCAATGGTCGTGCCAGGGCTAGCCCTACCGGACTAATCCTTTGGAACTACGTGCTTTTTTAGGGTTTTCGCCCTGGGGACGGGGCGGGACGGGCTGCACTGTTGCGGTGCAGCACGGAATTTCCCTGCACCGAAAAAGGGGAATATGGGCCGTTACAGGAGGAGCTTGGCCATGTCGATGACGTCCTTGGCCACCACCACCATGGGCTGGCCCCGCTCCATGGCGAGCTTCCTCAGGGCGTGATAGGCGCCCTCCTCGTCCAGATTGCGGGCCTTCATGAGAAGTCCCTTGGCCTTCTCGACCAGTTTGCGGTCGTTGAGCTTTTTGGAGAGTTCGTCGAGTTCCCGGCGCAGGGCCTGGTGATCCTCGAACTGCGCCCGCGCCACCTCGACGATGGGTTTGAGGCGCTTGGGGTCCACGCCATCCACCACATAGGCCGATACCCCGGCCCGCACCGCATCGCGGATGGTCGCCTCCCCCTCGGCCTGGGTGAACATGACGACAGGTCTGGGCATGTGGCGGTGCATGGCAGCCAGGTGCTCCAGGGTATCCCGGTTGGGACTGTCGGTGTCGATGAGAATGACGTCGGGTTGAAGGCGTTCGACTTCGGCGGTCAGGCTGGCGGCATCGGCCAGGATGGCCGCTACCTGGTAGCCAGCCAGGGCCAGGGCGGAGCAGATGTCGCCGGCGCGGGTGCGGGATTGGTCGATGACGAGGACACTGAGCATGGGGAAAACAAGCAATTCCAGGGCCAGAGGGACGATGCCCCCGATCTTACCAAAGCCCCGCCCCGGAGCGGACCGCTGCTTCAGCTTCCGGCCATAGCCGCCGCCGCGGCCGCCATGGCTCGCAGCACTGCCTCGTTCTCACCGATCGCCGGGGCGAGGACGAATTCGACCGTGGGATGGCGCTGGCGCAGGGCGTCGACGAGGAGGGGAACGTCGCGCTTGAGATGGCCGCCCTGGGCGATGAACATGGGCAGGATGGCCAAGCGGGCCACGCCTCGGGTCACGAGGGCATCCGCGCACTCGGACAGCGTCGGGGTCATGAATTCGAGGAAGGCGCATTCGACTGCCAAGTCCGGAGCCTGGTCGCGCACCGCAGCCTGCACGCGGCGGATCGGCAGCGCCCATTCCGGATCGCGGGCGCCGTGGGCGAAGAGTATGAGGGCCTGGGACATGGGAGAGGCCACGAGAATAAGGGCGCCCCAGTCTAACGCATCAGGGTCAGGAGCAAGACGAAATTGACCGCCAGGGACACGGCAGCGACGATCTTCCACAACAGCAGCGGGTTTTTCTGGGCCAGGGGCTGGCGCCCCGGCGCCGCCACCGGCCGGCTGGCGCCCCGCTCCAGGGCAAGAAGGAATTCCTCGGCGGTTTCGAAACGATCCTTGGCCTCCCGCGCCACGGCCTTCAGCAGCACGTTTTCCAGCCAGCCGGGGATGTCGGGTCGCCAGCGGGTCGGCCGCACCGGCTCGCCGAATCTGGGCGTCTGGAAGGGCTCGATTTCGCCGTAGGGGTACTTGCGCGTCAGCAGGTGATAGAGGGTGACGCCGGCCGCATAGAGGTCGAATCCGGCATCCGGCGCGCTACCGGCGTAGAGTTCCGGCGCCATGTAGGAGGGAGTTCCCGCCTGGCCGATGGCTTCGTCGGGCTTGATCTCGGCGGGGCTGAGGGCCACCCCCAGATCGAGGATGCGCAGGACGCCGTCCTGGCCCAGGTGGACGTTGTCCGGCTTGATGTCACGATGGACGATCTCGAGCCGATGCAGGACGGCGATGGCCTTCGCCAGGGCGATGCCCAGGCGCACGGCGTCGGCCACGGCGAAGTGCTGGCCGGCATCCAGGCGACTTTGCAGGGTGGCCCCCGGGTGCCAGGTCATGAGGTAGTAGAGACAACTGCGCGCTTCGCCCGGCACGACCTGGGGGAAGGCCTGGGACACCACGCGACGGGCGCGCCACTCCTCCATCAGGAGATTGGCAATGGCGGCTTCGTCCCCTTCCAGAAGCGGCTGCAGGGTCTTGAGTACCAGGGCCTGGCCGGTGCGGCGGTGATGGACCCGGTACAGGATGGTCTCGCGGGAATCGTGCAGGATTTCGTCGACAAGGTAGCCGTCGATTTCGTGTCCCGGACGCAGGCGATGGGGTAAGGGAAGGCGCCCCTCGCCCTCTAGGGCGTCGCGCAGGTTGGCGGGTGGCAGGTCGAGGACATCCACCACCACCGCGCTGGCATTGTCGTGACCGCCCTGGGCCAGGGCCAGACTGGCCAGGGCCGCCGCGGCGGCGCGGGGCTCGGGATGGTCGAGCAGCACCTCGGCGATGAGCGGGTCGGGAAGAATGCCCCATACCCCATCGGAAATCAGGGCAAAACGGTCGCCCGGGGCGAGTTCGCCGTCGGAAAAATCCATGAGCACCCGCGGATCGAGGCCAATGGCTCGGGACAGCACATTGTTGAGCTCCGGGTGTTCCCAGATGTGGTCCACCGTGAGCTGCTGCAAGACTCCATCCTGAAGTCGATAAATGCGGGAATCGCCGATGTGCCCCAGGGTATAGCGCCGCCCCCGCAGGATGAGCGCAGAGAGGGTGGTGGCCATGCCGGCAAGTTCGGAGTTGCGAGCCGCTTCGGCGATTACCCAGCGATTGAGGGCGGTAGTGACGGTCTCCAGGGCCCGGGGAACGCTCCAGGTGTCCGGGGTGGCGTAGTAGTCGGCGAGCAGGCCGCGCACCGTGTATTCGGCCGCCTCGCGCCCGCCACGGTGCCCCCCGATGCCGTCGGCCACCGCCGCGAGCACGCCCTTGTTGTCGAGTTCCGCCCCTTCCGGCGTCACGAAGCCGCAGAAATCCTCGTTCCTCTCCCGAGGCCCGGTGAGGGAAGCGTAGCCGGCGGCAACTCGGAGCGGCATGGCACTAATGAGGAGAGAGTGAAGAGGGAAGGGCGAAGGTGATTCTACCCTTCCCCCTTCCCTCTTCTCGCTTTACCGCCTTTAGATCTTCGCCGTCGTGAGGTGGCTCGCACCCCAGGTCGTCCGCCAGCGGGTCTTGACGCCGGTGAGTCCGACCAGGGCGAGGACGGCGAGGCCAGCAAAGATGAGGAAGCCGATCTGGTAGCTGCCTGTCATTTGCTTGGAGTAGCCCAGGCTGGAGGCCAGGTAGAAGCCGCCGACGCCGCCGGCCATGCCGACCAGGCCGGTCATGACGCCGATTTCCTTCTTGAAGCGCTGGGGCACCAACTGGAACACGGCGCCATTACCCATACCCAGGGCAAGCATGGCGCAGACGAAGACAAGCAGGGCCATCCAGGCTTCCGGCAGGCCGAAGCTGACAATGGCAAGGAAGATGGCGGCCAGGATATACATGCCGGTGAGGGATTTGACGCCGCCGATGCGGTCGGCCACGTTGCCACCGATGGGGCGCACGAGGGATCCTGCGAAGACGCAGCCGGCGGTAAAAAAGCCCGCCATCTTGGGGTCCAGGCCGTACTGGGTGTTGAAGTAGATGACCAGGGAGGAAGCCAGGCCGACAAAGCCGCCGAAGGTCACCGAGTAGAAGAACATGAACCACCAGGCGTCCTTGTCCTTGAGCACGGCCAGGTATTCGGCCAGCTTTTTGGGCGGGGGCGGGTTGGGGGCGTCCTTGGCCATGACGATGAAGATGAAGAAGACGATGAAGAGCGGGATCAGCGCCAGGCCGAAGACATTGCCCCAGCCGAATACGGCGGCGAGGCCGGGAGCGAAGAGCGCGGCCAGGGCGGTCCCCGAGTTGCCGGCGCCGGCGATGCCCATGGCGGTACCCTGGTGCTCCGCCGGATACCAGCGGGAGGCCAGGGGCAGCGCGGCGGCGAAGGAAGAACCTGCGACACCTAGGAAGCAGCCCAGAACCAGGACCTCTGCGTAGGAATGGATTCCAGCCATCCAAGCGTAGGCCAGGGCGCCAATGACGATCACTTGTCCGATGATGGCCGCTTTCTTGGGAGACAAACGATCCACCAGGATGCCCATGACGATGCGGAGGACGGCGCCGGCCAGTACCGGCGTCGCGACCATCAAGCCCTTTTCCGCGTGGGAAAGGTTGAGATCCTTGGCAATGGCAACACCCAGGGGGCCGAGCAAGACCCAGACCATGAAGGCCAGGTCGAAGAAGAGGAAGGCGGCGAACAGCGTGGGCGTGTGCCCGGCCTTGAGGAAGGATTTCTTGTCCATGTGCGTGCTCTCGTTGGCGACCGAAGTCGGATTAGCATTGAGGGAAATGTCAGCGCATGATTTCGTCATCATTTCCCCGCCGCCGTTGACGGGAACATCGCCGTGCTGAAAGCTATTTAGCAACAGCCATGCCATGAACACATTGCATTGATTATAAAACACTATTTCCCATGAAACGGACGCGTCGCGCACCAATCCGGCGCACGAATCTTCATTGCGGTGCAGCAAAGCGTGAGCCGAGCCATTCAGCGGACGGTCTTGAGTGCCCCCACAGCAACCAAGGCAAGCAGGAGCATGAATGAAATCGCCTTCCAGAACAGCACCGGGTTGCGCTCCAAGAGCGAGGGCCGAGTCTTGTTGAGGAATTCGCGATTGGGGTGATGCAGATCGAAGACGAATTCGGATATTTCCTCATAACGGGAAAAGGGATCGGGATGCACCGCTTTGCGGATTGCATCGTCTACCCAGGCCGGGATCTCCCGATCCTCATTGAGAACACTCTTATAGGAAAGCTTCTTCTGTGCCGCTTTCGTACGTGCCCGAGGGACGGTGGCGCCATAGGGCAGCGTACCGGCAAGCATCTGGTAGGCGATGACGCCGAGTGAAAACTGATCCGACCGCGCATTTCCTGCTTCGCCGAGGAAGTATTCGGGCGCCGCATACTGTTCCGCGCCGAGGAGGTTGATTTGTCCGATTGGCGTGCTGATCTCTTCGACTCCCGGAACCCGCGTCGCCCCGAAATCGATGATTTTTACGGTGCCGGTGCCATCGATCATGATGTTGTCCGGCTTGAGATCCTGATAAACCATCTCCAGGCGATGGAAGGCCTGCAATCCCCGCGCAATCTGGTCGACGATGCCGCGCACGGCTTGCAGGTCCGGCCGCGGATTGTCGATCATCCATTGTGCCAGTGTAATGCCATCTACATATTCCGTGACAACATAGATGAAGTTTCGTTTGCGGGTCAGCGCCTGGGCCTTGAGGACGTGAGGGCTTTCGATACGCCGCGCGATCCATTCTTCAAGAAGGAACCGTTCCAGATAGGCTGGATCTTCCCGTTGGTCGATCGAGGGTGTCTTCACGACGACGCGATCGCCGGAGTTCTTATCCACAGCCAGGAAGATGTGGCTTCGACTGCTTTGCTTGATCGGCCGGACGATTTCGAACCCATCGAAGAGCATGCGGGGCGTCAGCACGGGGGGAAAAGGGAGATCCCCCAGTTGCCGGTAAATTTCGTTAGACTCCGGCGCCGGCAGATCGTCGATGCGCACCAATTGCACGCTGAGATTGTCGGCACTGCCGCGTGCGAAGGCCACTTCGGTCAGTCGCCGTGCGACCTTTTCCAGGTCTCCGGCGCCTTCGGCAATTGCTCCAATCACGATTTCGTGGTCGATGAATTCGTAAACTCCGTCTGTGATCACCAGAAAAATGTCGCCGATGGCGAGAGGTAGCGCCTGAGAATCGATTTCGATCTTGCGGTCCATACCCAGGGCTCGCGCCAGAAAGCTCTCCTGGGAGGAGAGGCGCAAACGGTGATCCTCCGTCATCTGTTCCAGCGAAGCCCCCCGCAGGCGGTAGATGCGGGTATCCCCAACATGAAAGAGGTAGGCGGTAGTCGACTTGAACACGATGCCGCTGAACGTGCATACAAAGCCGCGCTCTCGGTCATAGCGATGCTGGCTACGCTGCGTTTGGGCGTGCAGCCAGCTATTCACCGAAACGAGGACATGTTCGACCGATTTTTTGACCGACCAGGCCTCGGACGTACAGTAGTAGTCTTCCAGCAACGCTGCGATTGCGGCCTCTGCTGCCTCCCGGCTTACTGCGCTACTGCTCACGCCATCGGCGAGGGCAACGACGATTCCCTTCGCACTGAGTTGCGGCTCGCGGGGAATCAGAATGCCATGAAAATCCTGGTTGGTCTCTTTGCGTCCCTTGTCCGAATGCTGCCCGGTTGCAACGACTAGGTGGCGGCTCATCGCAAGCGATTCCCTCATGCAAAAAGCCCCTGTCCTCCGCGGACAGGGGCCTGTTTAGTACCAGGTGAGTGGCTTAGGCAGCCCGCTTCGGCGCTGTCTTGTAGTGAGTCGAATAGAGTGTAGCACCCACAAAGGTCAGCCCGCCGACCAGGTTTCCGATTACCGTCGGGATTTCATTCCAGATGAAATAGTCCATCAGCGTGAACTTGCCACCGAGCATCAGGCCGGATGGGAAGAGGAACATATTGACGATGGAGTGTTCGAATCCCATGTAGAAGAACACCAGAATGGGCATCCACATCGCGATGACCTTGCCGGAAACCGACGTCGAGAGCATTGCAGCGACAACACCGGTGGATACCATCCAGTTACACATGACCCCGCGGATGAACAGCGTCAGCATCCCGGCAGCGCCATGGGCGGCATAACCCACGGTACGGCTTTCGCCGATGACGCCGAGTTTCTGACCGACGGCATTGGGTTCTTCGGTGAATCCGAAAGTCACGATGATCGCCATGAACACGGCAACAGTCAGCGCGCCCGCGAAATTCCCGAAGAAGACCAGCGTCCAATTGCGCATGACCCCACCCCAGGTGCAGCCAGGACGACGATCCAGGACGGCAAGAGGCGCGAGTGTAAATACGCCGGTAAGCAGGTCAAACCCAAGCAGGTACAGCATGCAGAATCCAACCGGAAAAAGGAGCGATCCGATGAGATGATTCTGCGTATTAACCGCGACGGTGACCGCGAATGCAGCGGCCAGAGCGAGGATCGCACCAGCCATGTAAGCTCTGATAACGGTATCGCGCGTGGACATGAAGATTTTCGACTCGCCGGCGTCGACCATCTTCGTCACAAATTCAACTGGTTGTAGATAGGCCATTTAGTTCTCCAGTAAGAAATAGATGTTGTGTGTCAAACGGTCAAGAAGACGAGCCCGTCTTCGACCTTCACCGGGTAACGGCGGGCGCAGCCCACATCCGGGGCGACTGCCTCGCCGGTTTCCAGGTAGAGCTTCCAGCCGTGCAGAGGGCAAGTCACTTGCTTGCCGTGGACGATGCCCTCCGAGAGGGGACCGCCCTTGTGGGGACATTTGTTGCGGAGCGCGAACACTTCACCTTGGGTGCGGAAGATGGCAATGTCGATCACACCGCCATCTTCCTCGTGGCGAACCACCCGCGAGCCCAGGCGGGGAATATCCTCCAGGGTGCACACTTGCTTCCAATCACTCACAGCGCTCTCCTTAAACTTCAAGAATTTCGAATTCGTTGTTCTGTTTGCCGGCCACACGCTCGGCCCATGGATCCTTCGCGTTCTTCAGCGAATCGACCAAGCGGGCATGCAGGGCTTTGCGGTTCTCGTCGTCCTCGACAATCTTGCTCTTGATGTAATCGAGGCCGACCCGTTCCACGTAGTGGCAGGTGCGGTCCAGGTAGTGGCCTTCTTCGCGGTAGAGCTGGAGGAAGGCGGCGGAATATTCCAGCACCTCCTCGTCGGTCTTCACCTTGACCAGGAACTGGGCGACCTCGGTTTTGATGCCGCCGTTGCCGGCCACGTAGATCTCGTAACCCGAATCGACGCCGATGACGCCCACGTCCTTGATGCCGGCTTCGGCGCAGTTACGGGGGCAGCCGGAGACGGCCAGCTTGACCTTGTGGGGGGCGTACATGTCGAAGAGCATCTTTTCCAGCTTGACGCCCATGGACATGGACTTCTGGGTGCCGAAGCGGCAGTGCTCGGCCCCGACGCAGGTCTTCACGGTGCGGATGGACTTGCCGTACGCGTGGCCGGAAACCATGCCGGCAGCGTTGAGATCCGCCCACATCTTAGGGAGATCTTCCTTCTTCACGCCCAGAAGGTCGATGCGCTGGCCACCCGTTACCTTCACGGTCGGCACGTTGTATTTTTCAGCGGCATCGGCAATCGCCCGCAGTTCGGACGGGGTGGTGAGGCCGCCCCACATGCGGGGCACCACCGAAAAGGTGCCGTCCTTCTGGATGTTGGCGTGGACCCGCTCGTTGATGAAGCGGGACTGGGAATCGTCCTTGGCGATATGCGGCCAGGTCGAGATCAGATAGTAGTTCAGTGCCGGACGACACTTGTCGCAGCCATTCGGTGTCTTCCACTCGAGGAAGGACATGACCTCCGGTATCGACATGAGACCTTGCTCGCGAATGACTTTCCGAACATGATTGTGGTCGCAGTCCGTGCAGGCGCAGACCGGCTTCTTATCGGAATTGGAAGGAGTGTAGGCACCGCCAATGGTCGATGCGAGGATTTGATCAACCAAGCCAGCGCAAGAGCCGCACGACGAGGCTGCCTTGGTATGCTTCTTGACTTCGTCGAGGGTGAATAGACCCTTTTCCTTGATGGCCTTGACGATGGCGCCTTTGGTCACACCGTTACAGCCGCAGACTTCCGCCGAATCGGCCATCATGGCCGCCTTGTTCTGGCCTTGGTGACCGGCATCGCCGCCAGCAGTCTGGCCGAAGATCAGATGGTCACGCAGATCGTGGATATCCCGCTCGTCCTTGAGCAACTGGAAATACCATGCTCCGTCAGCGGTATCACCGTACAGAACGCCGCCCACCAGCTTGTTTTCTTTGATAACGAGCTTCTTGTAGACGCCGCCCGCCGGATCGTTGAGGATGATTTCTTCGGTCCCCTTGCCGCCCATGTAGTCGCCGGCGGAGAAGAGGTCGATGCCGGTGACCTTAAGTTTGGTTGACGTAACGGAACCGGTGTAGCGGCCAATACCGTATCCCGCCAAATGGTTGGCCGCCACCTTGGCCTGTTCGAAGAGGGGAGCAACCAACCCATAGGCAATACCGCGATGGCTGACGCACTCGCCAACCGCGTAAATCTTGGGATCGTAGGTCTGCATGGTGTCGTTCACCACGATGCCACGGTTGCAGTAGATGCCGGAGGATTCGGCCAGGGCCGTGTTGGGGCGGATACCCGCGGCCATCACCACCAGATCGGCGGGAATCTGCATGCCGTCTTTGAAGCGTACGGCGGCGACGCGGCCGGACTCACCCTGGATGAGGGCTTCGGTCTGCTTTTCTAGCAGGAACTTGAGGCCCCGGTCTTCCAGGGACTTCTGCAGCATCCTGCCGGCGACCTCGTCGAGTTGGCGCTCCAGGAGCCAGGAGCCCAGATGCACCACGGTCACGTCCATGCCGCGCAGCTTGAGGCCGTTGGCGGCCTCCAGACCGAGGAGGCCGCCGCCGATGACCACCGCGTGCTTGTGCAGTTTGGCGGCCTCGATCATCTCGTCGGTATCCTTGATGTCGCG
Organism: Dechloromonas sp.; assembly: GCA_016790965.1. GTDB lineage: Bacteria > Pseudomonadota > Gammaproteobacteria > Burkholderiales > Rhodocyclaceae > SSSZ01. The sequence goes on along the minus strand of JAEUNZ010000018.1, from coordinate 11,363 downwards.
ATAACCGATGACGCCTGCCAGATCGTTGCCCGGAATGGGCAGCATGAAGGGATTGGAGCCCGTGGCAAGCAGGAGGCGGTCGTAGGGCTCGGTGGTGCCGTCGTCGGCGATGACCTGGCGCTTCACCCGGTCGATCTTGACCACTTTCTTGCCCACATGCAGGTTGATGCCGTTCTGCTTGTACCAGTCCAGTTCATTCAGAATGATTTCCTGGATGGTCATTTCGCCGGCCAGCACCGGCGAAAGGAGGATGCGATTGTAGTTGGGGTGGGGCTCGGCGCCGAAGATCGTGATGTCGTAGTGTTCGGGGGCGATCTTCAACAGCTCTTCGACGGTGCGAACACCGGCCATGCCGTTGCCGATCATGACGAGACGAGGCTTTTTCATTATGGCGACTCCATCTATGCAAGCGCCCGGGACGGGCGGAACAAGTCTGTTCAGCGCATGACGTCGTTGCCACTGGGAGCCTTGCGGCCCCGACCACCGGCGCTGGCGGTCTGTTCGCTGTCGGGAGTCTTACTGCAATCCCCGTGCCAGCGCGGCAGGCCGCGGTTTTATAAGGACTTTTCCGGAGACCCGGATTGTGCATCGCACCATTGCGGTGCGTCGTGAGTCATGGCGGTGCGCCCTTCCAGCGCTCGAGGGCCGTCTGTGCCGGTCCCTGAGGCTTTGACTGAAGTCAGGCGCCTGCCATGGCCAGCCCGTTGCCTTCCACGGCAACGATGGCCTTGGCCTGGTTGAAATCCTCGGCGTAACCACTGGCGTAGAGGCAGCACGCCAGTTGATTGGCGATGGGGAGCGGCAAGGGGAGGTGATTGTCGAGCACTCTACGGATCCAGCGGGCGGTCACCGCAGTATCGGCACTCTCCGGCAGGGCGGGCAGGGCCTTGAGGCTGTCGTGCTCGGCGTCGAAAAGCACGTCGCAGGCACCGTCGTGGAGGTATTCGAGTCGCGGGCGGCGCTTGGGATTAGCGTAGGGCTCCCCCTCAGTGCCCCGCAGCAAGAGGGCACGGCCGCCCTCCCCCGCAAGGATGTCGCGCATGAGGTCGATGAAGGCCGGGTGAGTGGCCGCGGCGACGATGACGCCCTCACCCCGGAAGGGATCGATCATCTTGACCAGACTGTGGGCGCTGTTACGCACCCCCATGCGCGCCCGCAGCGCCAACTGGCTGGCCAGTCCGGGGCAAAGGGCGGTTATGGGCAGAAAGGCGAGGCCCTGCTCGTCCAGGGCCGATTGCGCCTGGGTCAGGGTCGCCGAGGGCATGATGCCGAGTTCGCGCAGGATGTGGCCACTGGTCACGCGTCCGTAACCTTCGAGCAGGCCATGGACGACCACGGGAACGCCAAAGCGCTTGAGGAGCAGCGCCAGCAAGGGGGTCAGATTGGCTTCCTTGCGCGCGCCGTTGTAGCTGGGCAGAACCACGGGCCTCACTCGGCCCCGGGGCACCCGCAGGGCATTGACCCGGGCATTGGCTGCGGCGAGAAAGCCCGCCAGCTCGTCCGGCGACTCGCCCTTGACCCTGAGCCCGAGGATGATGGCGCCCATCTCCAGATCGGGGACGCCTCCGTCCAGGATGGCCGCGTAGAGCTGGGCGGCTTCGTCGCGCCCCAGATCGCGGGAGCCTTCGGCGCCTCTGCCGATCTCCCGGATAACATGGGTGAAATTCATGGTGTCTCCTCGTTGCCGGCGTCAGACCACCTGGGGTTCCCCCTGGGCGGATTCCGCGACCAGTCGCTTGATTTCGGGCAGGCAGGAACCACAGAAGGTTCCACATTTGAGGGCTTCCTGCATCTGCCCCAGTGTACTTCCGGCGGCGGCGGCCGCCTTGATCTGTGTTGCACTGACGTCGGCGCATTTGCACACGACTTCCCGCGCCACGAGCGGCATGGGGGGTTTGGGGGTCGGCGCCAGGGCGAAGCGGATCAGGGCGGGGTCGAGATCGTCTTCGGCCATGGCGTCCTTGAGCCAGCTCACGGCCAGGGTCTCTCCGGCCAGACGCACGCCGAGGAGTCGGCCGCCTTCGGCGATGGCTTTCTTGGCGATCCCGCGGCGCGGGTCGGAAAAGACGATGGCGCCCTCATCTCCTTCGAGTCCGAACAGGCGGTCGATCTCGGTCAGACTGCCCGCCTCGGGCAGCGGCCAGGTAGTCGCCGCACGAAAGACCACCAGGGCGCTGGAATGCCCGTAGAGGCCGACAGTGGCGAAGGGGAAGGCCTCCAATAGCACCCGAACCTTTTCCAGCAGCGCCAGGGCCTCGGGGATATTGGCGCAGCGGCGAATCACCGCCAGCGGGTAGGGCAGGTCGGCCTTGTTAACCTGCACCGCAGCGTGCTTGAGTTCCGGTTGGAAGGAAACCGGGTCGCAGGCAGCAGGCATGAGGGCGTTGGCCCCCGGGGAACTCATGAAGCGGCTACCCCAGTGCATGGGCAGCCAGGCCCGGCCCTTCACGAGGCCCGCACGTTCCTCGACCTGTACGAGGACCTCGCCGCGATCGTTTTGGACGCGCACGATGTCGCCGCTCTCCAGACCCCGATGGCGCAGGTCGCAGGGATGCATGGCCAGCACCGGCTGGTCCTCATGGTTGTAGAGCCGCGGGACGTTTCCCGTCCGGCTCATGCCGTGCCAGTGATCGCGCAGGCGCCCGGTGAGGAGGCTGAGGGGCAGACGACTATCGGGAATGTCCGCAGTCGCCCGATGACGCACCGGATGAAAGCGGGCGCGCCCGTCTGCTGTGGCAAAGACTCCGTCGGAGTACAGCCTGGCCTGCCCGCCGGCCGCGCCTTCGGCACAGGGCCACTGCTGCGGCCCCTGCGTCTCCAGGCGATCATAGGAAAGCCCAGTGATGTCTAGATCCCGACCCCGCGTGCTTTCCCGATGTTCGGTGAAGATGGCCTCCGGCGTCGTGTAAGGGAAGAGGCGGTCGGCGCCATCGTGCTGGAGGCAGGCGCCCAGGCGCCGTGCGAAGTCCACCGCGATGCGCCAGTCATGACGGGCGTCGCCAGGCGCTGGGACGGCGGCGCGAACACGAGAGATGCGGCGTTCCGAATTGGTCACCGTACCCTCCTTTTCGCCCCAACTGGTGGCTGGAAGCAGAAGGTCGGCGAAGGCCGCCGTATCGGTATTGCCATAGGCTTCCTGCAGGACGACGAATTCGGCGGCGCTCAGGGCGGCGCGCACTTCGGCCTGGTGAGGCATGGATTGAGCAGGATTGGTGCAGGCGATCCAGACGGCCTTGATTTCTCCGCTCTTCAGTGCGCTGAATAGATCGACGGCGGTCTTGCCGGGCCGGCCCGGAACGTAGGGCACGCCCCAGAGGGCCGAGACTTCGGCCCTGTCCTGGGGCGACGAGAGATCCCGATGGGCCGAGAGCAGATTGGCCAGTCCGCCCACTTCGCGGCCGCCCATGGCGTTGGGCTGGCCCGTGAGGGAGAAGGGGCCACAACCGGGTCTGCCAATCTTGCCGGTAGCCAGATGCAGATGGATCAGGGCGACGTTGTTGTCGGTGCCGTGTACCGACTGATTGAGACCCTGGCAGTAGAGAGACAGGGGCGCCGCCGATTGGCCGAACCAGCGGGCAGCCTTGACGATGTCCTCGGAACGCAGGCCACAGATGCGCGCGGCTTCTCCCGGCGGATAGGCAGCGGCGATGGCTTCGACTTCGGCAAAGCCCTGGGTGCAGCGTGCGATGAAGTCGCGATCGATGAGATCCTCGGCGATCAGGACGTGGAGCATGGCGTTCATCAGCGCCACGTCGGTTCCTGGACGCAGGGCAAGATGCAGGTCCGCCATGGCCGCAGTCTCGCTGCGGCGGGGATCGGCCACCACGATGCGCAGGGCGGGGTTGGCGGCCTTGGCGTCCTCGATGCGACGAAAGACGATGGGGTGCGCCACAGCCGGATTCGCACCGGCTATGAACAGCATGCCAGCTGCGGCGACGTCCTCGTAGCAGCAGGGCGGAGCGTCCGCCCCAAGGGTACGCTTGTAGCCAGCCACGGCCGAGGACATGCACAGCCGCGAATTGGTATCGATATTGTTGGTGCCAATCAAGCCCTTGGCGAGTTTGTTGAAGACGTAATAGTCCTCGGTCAGGAGTTGGCCGGAGATGTAGAAAGCGACGGAGTCGGGCCCATGGGCGCGGATGATTTCGGCAAAGCGGCCGGCGGCTGTGTCGAGGGCCTGCCCCCAGGAAATGGCACTTCCAGGACGGCCCCTCACGGTGCGAATCTCGGGTGCCAGAAGGCGATGATCGAGCCCGGCTGTCAGGTGCAGTGAGGCACCCTTGGAACACAGACGGCCGAAGTTGGCCGGGTGGTCGGGATCACCGCGCACGCCAGTGATGGTGCCGTCCTGGGTTTCGACGATGACGCCGCAGCCGACGCCGCAGTAGCAGCAGGTGGTTCGGGTTTCGTTTTTCATGGCATTTTCTCTCTGCTCGGGAGAGAGCAACCCCCGTGCCATGCCCGTGAATCAAGGCTTTAGCCGGTAGCAACAGGTGCGTGCCCGGTAAAGCGCACCAAAGCGGGGCAACGCCGCTCCGGCAGGCGCCTATTTGATGCGTTGCAGGTGGGGGCGCCCCCCTTCGGGGCGCGGGTCGTCCGGAGCCCTCGGCCCCGCTTCCGCCGCCCCAGCGGGCACCGGCTCGAGGCGGGGCAATTCTGCGGACTGCACTTCGGGCGAGCCCGCAGGAGAGCCGACTTCGAAGGCCATGCCGGCGCCGTTCTCCCGGGCGTAGATGGCGGCCACCTGCTCGATGGGAACCGAGAGTTCCCGCGCCACGCCACCGAAGCGTGCCTGAAATTCGACCAACTCATTGCCGATCTGCAGACGGTTCGTGGCCTCTGGCCCTACGTTGAGGACGATCTGTCCATCCCGCACGAATTCCCGAGGAACCCGTGTCCTGCTATCCACCACAACAGAGAGATAGGGGGTAAATCCGTTGTCGCAGCACCACTCCCAAAGGGCACGCAGGAGATAGGGCTTGGTGGAGGGCAGGTCCATGGCTTACTTGCGCATGGCCTTCTCAGACGGCGTCAAGGCATCAATGAAGCCCTGACGGCTGAAGATACGTTCGGCATACTTCATGAGCGGCGCCGCGGCCTTGCCCAGGTCGATGCCGTAATGATCCAAACGCCACATGAGCGGGGCGATGGCGACGTCGAGCATGGAGAATTCGTCTCCCAGCATGAATTTCTGCTTGCTGAAGATGGGCACGATTTCCGTGAGCCGGGCACGAATTTCCTGACGGGCCTTGTCCGCCGTCTTGGCGTTCTTTTCGATAGGTTCGATGTGACTGAATATCTCTCGCTCCATACCCACCAGCAACTGCCGCGCCCTGGCCCGCATGATGGGGTCGGCCGGCATCAACTGGGGATGGGGAAAACGCTCGTCGATGTATTCGTTGATGATGTTCGGCTCGAACAGGATCAGATCGCGTTCGACCAATACCGGCACCCGGTTGTGAGGGTTGATGACCGCGAGATCCTCAGGCTTGTTGAACATGTCCACGTCGATGACCTGGAAATCCATGCCCTTTTCGTAGAGGACGATGCGGCAGCGGTGACTGAATGGGCAGGTGGTGCCCGAGTAAAGGTTCATCATGATTGCTAAGCCCTTAAAAGCGCTTCGGCATCGCCTCCCGCCGTACTCCGAGGGGAGGCGATGCCGTGGTCTGATCCAGGACGGATCAGTGAATGTCTTTCCAGTATTCCTTCTTCAGCGCGTAGGCGACGACGAAGAGAACAGCAAGGAAGGCGAGTACGAAATAACCGATGGTCTTGCGGAATTCCTGCTGCGGCTCGCCCATCCAGACCATGAATGAGACCAGGTCGGAAACGGCCTTGTCGTACTCGGTGGGTGACATCTGTCCGGGGACGGCGAGTTCGAGCTTGTGGGTCTCGTGATTGAGCACCTGCTGGCCCTGGAGCCCATAAAGCACATGGGGCATGCCCACGTTCTCGAAAGCCACGTTGTTCCAGCCGGTGGGACGGTTGTCGTCGCGGTAGAAGGAACGCAGGTAGGTATAGAGCCAGTCCGACCCGGCGTAGGGCGCGCCAAGATCGCCCCGGGCACGAGCGATGATGGTGAGGTCCGGCGGCGTGGCCCCGAACCACACCTTCTGCTCGTCCGCCCGGGCAGCCACGGTCATCAGCCCACCGATCTTGTCGGAGGTGAACATCAGGTTGTCCTTGACTTGCTGCTCGGTCAGACCAAGAGCGGTCAGGTTCTTGTAGCGCATGTAGGACGCGCCGTGGCAGTTGAGGCAGTAGTTTACGAACAGCTTGGCGCCGTTCTGCAGGGCGGCCTTGTCACTAACCGAACCCGGCCATTTGTCGAGATGGACGCTCGTACTCGCGATGGCCAGCAGCGGTGCAAACAGGAAGGCGATGAGAAGTTTTTTCATGTTGTTGATCCTCACTGCATCGTCACGCGATCGGGAACCGGCTTGAATTTATCCATCCGCGACCACCAGGGCATCGCGAAGAAGAAGCCGAAGTAGAAGACCGTGCACACCTGGGAAATCTTTTCACCCCAGTAGGACGGCGACTGGGTACCCAGGTAACCGAGGATGACGAAGCAGATGACGAACACGGTCAGCATGGTCTTGTAGATCGGGCCGCGGTAGCGGATCGACTTGACCGGGCTGCGATCCAGCCAGGGTAGGAAGGCGAACACCACCACGGAAGCTCCCATGGCCACCACACCCCAGAATTTGGCGTCGAGGCCGAAGAAGTTCCACACCATAGCCCGCAGGATGGAGTAATAGGGAGTGAAGTACCAGACCGGCGCAATGTGGGGCGGGGTCTTCAGCGGGTCGGCCGGATAGAAGTTCGGCGTTTCCAGGAAGGCGCCACCACCCTCGGGGGCAAAGAACATGATCGCCGAGAAGACCATCAGGAAGACCACGACGCCGACGATGTCCTTCACCGTGTAATACGGGTGGAAGGGAATGCCGTCACGGGGGATGCCGTTTTCGTCCTTGTTGGCCTTGATCTCAATGCCGTCCGGGTTGTTGGAGCCGGTTTCGTGCAGGGCCAGCACATGCGCCGCCACCAAGCCGAGAAGAACTAGCGGGAAGGCGATGACGTGGAAGGAGAAGAATCGGTTGAGAGTCGCGTCGCCCACCACGAAGTCGCCGCGGATCAGGATGGACAGATCGTTGCCGACCACGGGAATGGCGCCGAAGAGGTTCACAATCACCTGGGCGCCCCAGTAGGACATCTGGCCCCATGGGAGCAGATAGCCGAAGAAGGCTTCGCCCATCAGGCACAGGAAGATCCCGACGCCAAACAACCAGGTCAGCTCGCGGGGCTTCCTGTAGGAACCGTAGAGCAGGCCGCGGAACATATGCAGGTAGACCACGATGAAGAAGGCGGAAGCGCCGGTGGAGTGCATGTAGCGGATGAGCCACCCCCCCGGCACGTCGCGCATGATGTACTCGACCGAGGCGAACGCGACGGGAACGCCGAAGGCGTTAAGGGCAGCGTCCGGCTTGTAATGCATGACCAGGAAGATGCCGGTAACGATCTGGATGACCAGAACGAGCAGCGCCAGGGATCCGAAGAAGTACCAGAAATTGAAATTCTTCGGCGCGTAGTACTCGGACAGGTGGCCCTTCCACATGGAGGTCGCCGGGAAACGGGCGTCAACCCATTCCATCAGGTTCCCGGCCAGGGTGCCGTCGGACTTGTACTTGTCGAAATTGCCAGCGGCCATTTGTTACGCTCCCTTCTTGTCTTCGCCGATCAGGATACGGCTGTCGGACATGTAGTAGTGCGGCGGAACCTCGAGGTTGGTTGGTGCGGGTTTGGCCTTATAGACGCGACCCGCAAAGTCGAAGGTCGAACCGTGGCAGGGACACAGGAATCCGCCGAGCCAATCCGCGGTCATGCCCTCTTCCGCACCCTTCTTGAACTTCTGCGAAGGCGAACAGCCGAGGTGCGTACAGATGCCCACCACCACGAGGAGTTCGGGCTTGATCGAACGGGTATCGTTGCGGGCGTAATCCGGCTGCATGTCCTTTTCCGACTTGGGGTCGGCAACCGCATCGGCCAGCTTAGGCAGTGTTTCCAACATTTCCTTGCTGCGGTTGATGATCCAGACGGGCTTGCCGCGCCACTCCACGGTCATCATCTGGCCCGGTTCAAGTTTGCCGATATCGACTTCGACAGGCGCACCGGCGGCTTTGGCGCGTTCCGACGGCAAAAGGCTGGACACAAACGGCACGAGCGCCGCAACGGCCCCCGCCCCGCCCACTGCCGCGGTGGCGACGATCAGGCGCCGCCTCCCGCAGTCCATTTTTCCTTCATTGCTCATTTGGCTGACCCCTAGACGGATAAGGTTGTTGGGTTTGAATCAAACCGTTGATTATACGCCACCCGGCCCCTACTTTGAAGCCATCGGACGCTCTCAGGACACGCAGGCGCGCCGCTCGCGCAGGGCCTGCGCCAAGGTACCGCTATCCACATACTCCAACTCACCGCCCACCGGAACCCCACGGGCAATGCGCGTCACACCAATCCCTGCAGGTTTGAGGAGGGCTGTAAGGTAGTGCGCCGTCGCTTCTCCCTCATTGGTAAAATTCGTGGCGAGGATGACTTCCCGGACAATTCCGTCCCGGGCACGGGCAAGGAGTCGTTCAAGTCCGAGGTCTCGCGCTCCGATTCCTTCCATGGGCGAAAGGCGACCCATGATGACGTAATAGAGCCCCCCATAGGCATGGGTCTGCTCCATCATGTTCATATCTACCGGGGACTCAACGACACAGAGCAGGCTCCCATCGCGCCGTGGCGAAGCACAGAGCGCGCATACCGTCGCCTCGGCGAAGTTGTTGCAAAGCTCGCAGTGCCGCAGGGCCTCCAGGGATGCAAGAAGCGCATCCCCAAGCTCCCGCGCCCCGCTCCGATCCCGTTGCAGCAGGTGGAAAGCCATGCGCTGGGCCGATTTCGGACCGACACCCGGCAAGCAGCGCAGGGCCTCGATCAAGCGCTCGAGGCTTGAGGGAACGCCCACGGATCAGAAGGGAAGCTTGAAGCCCGGCGGAAGATTCAGCCCGGCAGTGAACCCGGCCATCTTTTCCTGGGTGAGTGCCTCACCTCGGCGTACCGCGTCGTTGACGGCCGCAGCCACCAGGTCTTCGAGCATCTCCCGGTCTTCTAGAACCGACGGATCGATGCTCACCCGCCGGACATCGTGGGCACAGGTCATCACCACCTTAACCATGCCCGCGCCGGCCTGACCTTCGATCTCGGTCTGGGCCAACTGCTCCTGGGCCCGTTTCATGTTCTCCTGCATCATCTGGGCTTGCTTCATCAGCCCAGCGATTCCGCCTTTCATCATTTATTTGGCTCCGTCAGAAAAGGGGTTTGATTGAGGACTCGACCAGCGTCGCATCGAGGGTTTCGAGGGCTTCAAGGACAAAACTGTCGCTTTCGATGGCAGCTACCGCCCGCCCCTGGCGTTCAACCCTCTCCCGCTGTGCGCTTGCGGCGGGCGTGGCAGATTCGACGGCTGCCACTTCGATCCGCAGGGCCATGGGCCGCGCGAAATGCTCGCCAAGGGCTTGCTGAACTTTGTCCTGTGCAGGCTTCATGAGCAGATGCCGCTGCTCGGGCGGGAGGCGCAACAAGCACGCAGCGGGACCCAATTCGCGGAGTTCGCACTGCTGTGCAAGTTCCCTTGCCATCCCGCTGATTGGCAATTGAGCGACGATCTGAGGCCAGGAGGACTCGCCCTCGCCCGGATCGACGGGATGCACGCCCCCAGGACCGGCCGGGGCAACCTGAACCACCTTTGCAAACGCTGACGGAACCGGCACTGATCCGGCACTCCCTCCGGCCATCGCCTCGGCGCGTTGCCCCCCCCGGGACACCGCAGCCTCGCGCCGAACGGAGGCCGTAACCGCGAGCACGCGCTGTTCCGCGCTCTCTGGCCGAAAGGCAAAAAGGCGCAGCAAGGTCATCAGAAACCCTGCTTGGTCGTCTGGCGCCAGGCCCAATTCATTTCGCCCGACCACCACGATCTGATAGGCCAATTGGACGAACTCGGGATCCAGTAAAGACGCCAACTGAATTAGTCGCGCCCTTTCCGGCTCTTCGTCAGGCACGGCTCCCGGTGCAAGCTGGGCGACCTGAATGCGGGTGAGAAGCGACGCCAGTTCATGCAGCGCTGATGAAAAAGAGAGGCTGCGCAGCCCCATTTGGTCAGCCACATGAATCAGGCCCTCGGCGTTGCCATCGACAAGCATTTCGAGAATGCGGAAGAGGTAGTCGAGGTCCACCGTGCCGAGCATTTCCCGTACCGGGCCGGCTTCAACCTTGCCGGCACCATGGGCGATCGCCTGATCGAGCAACGACAAGGCATCCCGCATGCTTCCTGAAGCCGATCGAGCAATCAACTGCAGGGCAGGAAGATCGTGCTCGACACCTTCAGCCTCGAGAATACGGCCGAGATGCCCAACGATGGCCGCCGGAGGCATCTGCTTGAGATTGAACTGAAGGCACCGGGAGAGGACGGTCACCGGAATCTTCTGGGGATCGGTCGTGGCCAGAATGAATTTGACGTGCTCAGGGGGCTCCTCCAAGGTCTTCAACATGGCATTGAAGGCGGAATTCGACAACATATGTACTTCGTCGATCACATACACCTTGAAGCGCCCACGGGTAGGCGCATAAACAGCGTTCTCCAGCAACTGCCGCATCTCGTCAACCTTGGTATTGGTCGCTGCATCGACCTCCAAAAGATCTACGAAACGCCCGCCGTCGATCTCTTCGCAGGCCGAACACCGACCACAAGGCTGCGCGGAAATACCAGCTTCGCAATTCAGGGATTTGGCCAGGATGCGCGCCAAAGTGGTCTTGCCGACCCCGCGCGTACCGGTGAAGAGATAGGCGTGATGCAATCGCCCTTCTCCGAGGGCGTGCGAAAGCGCCCGTATAACATGCTCCTGCCCGACCAAGGTGGCAAAATTGCGCGGCCGCCACTTGCGGGCGAGAACCTGATAGCTCATGTCCCTAGTCCGACATCAAAGCGGGAAGCAGTTTGAAAAATGGAAATGGCGAGCCTAACCCCCGGCACTTGCAGTCAATGGCTGTGGCTGCTTCCTTCCGGACCTGACCAGATTCACCACCCTGCAATGCGGGGAGACCCGCCAGCGAGGATTCTAGCACAGCATGGCGGTCGAATTTCCCTGGGCCGCCCGAATGCTTTGTGTTTTTCTAAAATGCGAAACCCCCTCGAGCGTTGAGCTGGAGGGGGTTTCTGTATGGGAGCCTGGCGATGACCTACTTTCTCACACGGGGTGTGCAATATCATCGGCGCGGTTTCGTTTCACGGTCCTGTTCGGGAAGGGAAGGGGTGGGTCCGA
>JAEUNZ010000024.1:0-33269 GCA_016790965.1 Dechloromonas sp. | reverse complement strand
CCGCCGCGGGCGGCCAGGGCGTCGAACTCCCTGAGCACCGCTTCTTCCACCAGGTCGGTCAGTTCCTCGATGACGAAGGCGCCCTGATTGGGGTTTTCGCAGCGGGCGAGACCCCATTCGCGATTGATGATGAGCTGGATGGCCAGGGCCCGCCGCACCGAGGCGTCGGTGGGCGTGGTAATGGCTTCGTCGTAGGCGTTGGTGTGCAGGCTGTTGCAGTGGTCGTAGACCGCGATGAGGGCCTGCAGGGTGGTGCGGATGTCGTTGAAGTCGATTTCCTGGGCGTGCAGGGAGCGGCCGCTGGTCTGGATATGGTATTTCAATTTCTGGCTGCGCTCCCCGGCGCCGTAGCGATGCTTCAGGGCGATGGCCCAGATGCGGCGCGCGACGCGGCCCAGGACGGCGTACTCCGGCTCCATGCCGTTGGAAAAGAAAAACGAGAGGTTGGGGGCGAAGTCGTCGATGGCCATGCCCCGGGCCAGATAGGCTTCGACGTAGGTGAAGCCATTGGCCAGGGTGAAGGCGAGCTGGCTGATGGGATTGGCCCCCGCTTCGGCGATGTGGTAGCCGGAGATGGACACCGAATAAAAGTTGCGCACCCCGTGGAGGACGAAATACTCCTGCATGTCGCCCATCAACTTCAGGGCAAACTCGGTGGAGAAGATACAGGTGTTCTGGCCCTGGTCTTCCTTGAGGATGTCGGCCTGGACGGTGCCGCGCACGGTGGCCAGGGTGCGGGCGAAGAGGGTTTCTTCTTCCTGCCCCTGCGGCGGGCGGCCATGCTCGGCGCGAAAGCGCGCCCGCTGCTGGTCGAGGGCCGTGTTGAAGTACATGGCCAACAGAATGGGGGCCGGACCGTTGATGGTCATCGACACCGAGGTGGCCGGGTCACAGAGATCGAAGCCCGCGTAGAGGGCCTGCATGTCGTCCAGGGTGGCGACGGAGACGCCGGCATTGCCGATCTTGCCGTAGATGTCCGGGCGCTCGTCAGGGTCGCAGCCGTACAGGGTCACCGAATCGAAGGCGGTAGACAGGCGCCGGGCGGGCATGCCGGCGGAAAGGGCATGGAAGCGACGGTTGGTGCGGGCCGGGTCGCCCTCGCCAGCAAACATGCGGGTCGCGTCCTCGCTCTCGCGTTTGAAAGGGAAGACCCCGGCAGTGAAGGGAAAATAGCCGGGCAGATTTTCTCGCTGCAGGAAGCGGAGAAGGTCGCCGGCATCGCCATAGCGGGGCAGGCTGACCCTGGGCAGGGAAGTGCCCGAAAGGGTTTCCCGCCGGAGGCGGGTGCTCACTTCCCGACCCCGTACGGCGCTGCCGTGTTCCTCCCCGCCATAGGCCGCCGCCACAGAGGGCCAGGCATCGAGCAGGCGGCGGGCTTCCGGGTCCAGGGCCGCCTCGCGGGCCGCCAGGGCGACTTCCAGGCCGGGCAGTTCCGGTGCCTGCCCCGCGGCGCGCAGCAAGTCGCCAGCGGTGGCCAGGGCCTGGCGCTCGTGGGCGATACGCGCCTGGGATTCGACCCGGGCATGGTAGGCGCGGACCGTCTCGGCAATTTCGGCCAGATAGCGGCCCCGGGCGGCGGGCACGATGGTCGGGGCACCCCCCGCGTCGCGGGCTGCCCCAGGCGCCAGGCGCCCCGGGACGAGCTTGAGGCCCTTTTCCCTCAGGCGCGGCACCAGAGCCTGGTAGAGCGCGGTCACACCCGCGTCGTTGAAGCGGGCGGCCTGGGTGCCGAAGACCGGCATGGCCGCCGGCGCTTCGGCGAAGCGGGTGCGGTTGCGCTGCACCTGTTTCTGCACGTCGCGCAGGGCATCTTCGGCACCGGGGCGGTCGAACTTGTTCACCGCCACGCAATCGGCAAAATCGAGCATGTCGATCTTCTCCAGCTGCGAGGCCGCGCCGAACTCGGGGGTCATGACGTAGAGCGCCACGTCGGCCAGGGCAGCGATGGCGGCGTCCCCCTGGCCGATGCCGGCCGTCTCCACCAGCACTAGGTCGAATCCCGCCAGCTTGCAGGCGGCCACTGCCGCCGGCAGGGCGGGGGACAGTTCGCTGCCCGCCCCCCGCGTGGCAAGGGAGCGCATGAAGATTCCCGCATGATCGATGGCGTTCATGCGGATGCGGTCCCCCAGCAAGGCCCCGCCGCTGCGCCGCCGGGTGGGATCGACAGACAGGATGGCGATGGACAGGCGATCCTCCTGATCGAGACGCAGGCGGCGCACCAGCTCATCGGTCAGGGAAGACTTGCCCGCGCCGCCCGTGCCAGTGACGCCCAGGACGGGCACCGGCAGGCCGGCCGCCGCGGCGACCAGGTCCGTCCCCACGTCCGGCAGGGCGCCGTTCTCCACAGCGGTGATCAGGCGGGCCAGAAGGCGCCGATCGCCGCCCCGAAGGCTCTGCAGCGCCGTTTCCCCCGTGAAAGCCGCCGCCGGATCGAAATCGCAGGCGGCCAGGAGGTCGTCGATCATGCCCTGCAAGCCCAGGCGGGCGCCGTCCTCCGGCGAGTAGAGGCGGGTGACGCCATAGGCCTGCAAGGCGGCGATTTCCTCCGGCAGGATGACCCCGCCGCCGCCGCCGAAAACCTTGATGTTCCCGCCCCCCTCGGCCCGCAGCAGATCCATCAGATAACGGAAGAATTCCAGATGCCCCCCCTGGTAGGAGGTGATGGCCACCCCCTGCACATCTTCCTGCAGGGCCGCGGCGACGATTTCCCGCACCGAGCGGTTGTGCCCCAGGTGGATGACTTCGGCCCCCGCCGCCTGCATGAGGCGGCGCATCAGATTGATGGCCGCGTCGTGGCCGTCGAAGAGGGCCGCCGCCGTCACGATGCGCACCCGGTGGCGGAGAGGGCTGGAGGTTTTGCGCTTGGGGGCGTCCGGCTGGGTCATGGCATGCGTCCGGGGCAGGGGCGCGCCCCCGGGGAGGGGGCAGGGCAAGCCCATGATACGCCGCCGCCAGGAGGCGGCCAACGGCGCGACGGAACGCCCCTCCCGGCATCCCGTCGCCGGGAGCTCAACGGCACGCCCTGGGCCGCCAGGGTCGTATCGGCGAGGTCGCGGCGTTACAAGCTTGCAGCACCAGGAGACAGCACCACCAATTGGCACCAGCACCCGTCGGCGCTACCCTGTCGGCGTGTCCGACCGGAGCCCGTCATGCCCGAGCACCCCCCTTCCCCCGCCGCCACCGGCGTCGGCATTCCCCGCCCGGGGGTCTTCGACCCCGCCGCCTTCGAGCAGGCAGTCAGCGATCTGCTCAAGGCCTGCGGCATCGCCCCCGATACCCCCCACATGGGCCGCACCGCCCAGAGAGTGCGGGAACTGTGGCAGAAGCGGCTCCTGGGCGGCTATGACCTGGACCCCGCCGCGGCCCTGGGCGAGGGCTTTGAGGACACCCGCTCGGACCTGGTCGTGGTACGGGGCATTGCCGTCCATGGCGTGTGCCCCCACCATCTGGTGCCCTTCCGCGGCGTGGCCCACGTCGCCTATCTTCCCGGCGGCCGCCTGCATGGCTTCGGCCGCATCGCCCGCCTGGTGGATGCCATCGGCCACCGTTTCACCTACCAGGAATGGATGACCCGCGACATCGCCGACGCCCTGGTGCGCTACGGCCAGGCCGCCGGCGCCGCCTGCATCATCGAAGCGGAACAGCTATGCCTGCTCCTGGGCGAGGACCGTCGCGGCGACGAACGGGTGGTGACCCAGGCGTTCTCGGGCGCCTTCGCGGACTCGGAATCCCTGCGCAACCAGTTCCTGCACGCCATCGGGTGAAGATCGCCACCCCCCCCGGCGCACCCTGAACCGCCCGGCGCAACGGGCGTGCCGGAGGGCTACGCGTCGTCCAGACTGCGATCCCTCAGCGACCCGAGCCCTCGCCTCGGCCAGTCCCCTTGACGAGCCGGGCGATGCGTTCGCCACTGGCCTTGATTTCCAGCTCGAGCGCCCGGGCACGCTCCGGGTCGGCAGCGACCCCTTCCCCGCCGTCTTGGGGATAGTGGGTCTGCATGCGGGTGGCCTCGACGAGCAAATCGACCATGTGGCGGGTCTCGGCCAGGAAGGGGCGGCGGGGGTCGGTGGGGCTCAGGGTGGTTGCGCCCAGTTCCTTCTGTACCCACAGGAGCCGGGGCAACAGAGTCTGGCGGCCCCAGTCGTCGAGCTGGCGCTCGCTCTTGCGACCCGCTTCCTTCTCTTTGAACTCGTGCTGCAGGGCCTTGATGGCTGCGTCGAATTCCGCCATGGCCCGCGTGAAGCGGGCGTTGCCGTCGTACACCGCCGCCACGTCCACCTGGGCCGGTGGCGCAAGGGCCACGACTGCGGCCACCGTCGCCCCGGTGGCGAGCCCGGCCACGAGGGCCCGGAAACGCCAGGTGGCGCCAAAGTGCACCGGATCGAAGCGCTCAGGCAGCACCAAGGCCAGGAGACAGCCGCCCATGAGCCCGCCGACGTGGGCGGCATTGTCGATGCCCTCCTGGGTGAATCCGAAGACGAGGGCGTAGCTGATGAAGAAGAGCAAGGAGCCGATCTGTTGTTTGCCGAAGGCCTTGGGCAGGCTGCTGCGGTGTTGCAGCAGCGCGACGAGCAGTGCCCCCGTAATGCCGAACACGGCGCCGGAAGCCCCCACCGCGACGACCTTCTGAGCGCCGAAATGCAGGCTGAAAGCGCTGCCCATGAGGGCGGACCCGAGGTAGATGAGGAGAAAGAGCCGGTGGCCGTAGATGCGCTCGACCACCGCCCCGGCACTGGCCAGGCCCACCATGTTCATGGCCAGGTGCAGCAGCCCGCCGTGCAGGAAGGCTGCGCTCAGCAGACGCCAGACCTCGCCCCGCTGCACTTCGGAAGCGGCGTTTCCCCCCCAGGCGAGGAGCAATTCGGCGCTGTTGTGCAGGAGAGTTCCCCCGTGGCCCAGACCCCAGAGCCAGACGGCCCCATTGGCCAAGACCAGCGTCCAGACGACCCAGGTGACGGGGGCCAGGGCGTAGAGCCGGTCGTGGAACTCTCGCTCCTCGACCAGCGGATCCCGCAGGAGCGACTTGCCGCAGGCCGCCCGGCAGGCATTGAGCCGCGCGATGGCCGCCGCCAGAAGCCGCTCCTGGTCGGCCCCGTCGAGGGCGGAAAGGGGCAACGCCACCGCTTTTCCCCCGCCTTCCAGGGCAAAGGAAAGCCCGGCCCCTCCGGCACCCAGGCCAAAGTCGATTCCGGCCACTTCTTCCCAGAGCAGGCGTTTCTGCCCGCCGGCAAAGGAATCCGAAGCGATGCCCTGCCGGTCCAGACTCACCGCGGGGCGCGCGGGATCGAGGCGATGCCGGAATTTCCATTCCGCCCAGGCTAGGGCCAGGGCGCATAGCACCAGCCCCACCGCCCCTTCCAGCGGCGCCCGCAGCAGGAGCAGCAGGCAGACGCCGGCGATGAGCACCCCCGCCAGACGCAGCATGCGGCGCGACGAGCGCAGGCCGCAGTGGGCGCCGGGGTAGAAGTGCTCGGATGGAACATCCTGGTCTGCGGATGAAGGCCTTGCCATGACAGATGCGGTGAGAAGCAGGAAGAGGCGAATTGTACTGCGGGGAGCAATGTCCGCCGGGCAATGCCGGCCCGGGAAAACCAACCCTTGCTTGTCTCCAGGCGCATTCCGATTCATGATTTAAGCATGAGATCTCGTTCCCCCGGATACAGCCACCCCTGGCGACGCGCGATCGTCACCGCCTTCGTCCTGCTTTTCTTCCACGCCGCGTTGCCGGTCCGGGCCGACGATGTTTTCGAACACCCCGAATCCCGGCTCCGCCTCCCCGAGCGCCTGGGAAATTTCGAGCGCGGCCGCATCCACCGCTATGACGATCCCCGCCTGGGCGTCCAGGTCACCTACCGGGCTTCCGGCCTGGGCAAACTCGATGTCTACCTCTTTGATTACGGCAGCAGAGACATTCCCGATGGTATTGCCTCGGAGCAGGTCCAGGCTGCCTTTGCCAAGGCCGACCAGGAGATTCAATCATTCGGCGCCTCGGGGCAATACCGCGAGCTTCAACGGCTCACGGCGCCCGGCATCAGCCTGCGCACGCCACCAGGTGATCCGCCCTGGCTGCTGGCCGCCTATCGCCTGCGGGCCGGCGCCGACCCCGCGCCGCCCCTGGTGTCCTGGCTTCTCCTGGGCGCCAGCCGCGCGCATTTCGTCAAAGTGCGCTTCACCCACGCAGCGGAACAAACGGAAATTGCCAGTAGCGAAATTTCAGCCTTCGTTCGCGCCCTGGCTGATGCCAATCGCCCCTGAGCATTCCCCGGCGTACCCCGCCGCGCGACTCACCGCAGCGCCACCGTCCCGGCCTTCCACAGCGCGCTTTGCCAGCGGTAGAAGGTGCTGAGGTTTTCCGGCCTGTCGGCCTGTCTGCGGGTCTCCAGGTGCCCGAGTCCCAGGACTTCGAAGCTGCGGCGATAGCGGCCCTCGGCTTTCACTTCCCGCGCCGCCAGCATTTCGCGGCCGCCGGGCACCCAGCCCGCGAACTCCACGTAACCCAGCGTGGGCGTATCGGTGCCCGGGGGGAGTACGTCCACCGACCAGGCTTCGCCGTCCTTCCTGAACACCCACAATTCCCGCCAGGTGTCGCCGCCCTGCACCGCCAGGGCCAGGGCGCTGCCGTCGGCGTTGGCAGCGGCCGAGGCGGTCCATACGATGCCGTAGGTACAGCGGGTGACGAGGGGCGCCTTCCTTTCCTGGCGGGCGTCCACCAGGGCGATACAGGTTTGGCCCGGCTCACCGGCGCTGGCCACCACCTTCAACTTGCCCGATCCGGTGGGAGTCCCGGGGGCCGCCGCCCAGCGCGAGGCCCCCACCCGGATGGCGGCGTCGCTGTAGGCCGCCGCATCGGTTTCCATGAGTTCCGCCTTGTTGATGGCGGCGAGCGCGTCGATGGCTCGGGTGGCGGCTTCCTGCACCGCCGCGGCCCCGGCGTCCGGCCGCCGCGCCCGCTGGTAGGCCAGGCTGGCCCACACCCCGGCCTGGCGCAAGCGGATGCGGTTCTTGAGCACTTCCGGCAGGGCAACGAGTTCCACCCGTTCCAGCACGTCGGCCCGCCAATTGTCCAGGGCGTAGCGCTCCATCGGCGTCAGGGCCGGCGAGACGCATTCGTGGCGGGTGAGCGCCAGGGCGGCAAGGGCTTTCTGCACCGCGCTGGCGGGCAGGGCCAGCACGCGGCGCTGGGCATCGCCTTCGGCGCAAAGCCGTATCTGGCCGTCGCGCTCGAAGGCTGTCATGGTCACGCCGTAGGCCGCGGCCACTTCCAGATGGGCCGCATTGATCTCGCCGGCCCTTCCGGCCTGGCCGCTGCTGGCCCGGCGGGCCAGGCGGTCGGCCATCTGGCCCAGGGCGTCGAAGACCTCGGGGCCGATGGCTTCCGCCGGCGCCGCCCGCAGGTAGGCGGCGGCATAGGCGATGCCCAGGGCCTCGGAGCCCGGCGTCTCCTTCAGGAAACGCACCACGGCGAGCAGCTCCGGCGCCGCTTCCGGCTTGAGGGACTGGATCCGCACCTGGGAGGCCCGGATGTAGCCGGCTCGTTCGCGGCGGTGGTCATAGACCTGGAGAAAATCGCCCTTCTCCCCCCGGATTTCCAGGCTGTCCCCCTGCCATAGGACGGCCTGCTGGGGCGCCGAGTCGCGGGGAGCGGCCCGCAGGGCCGTCTGGTCCGCGGCCACGAGGGCGACGACCGTGAGTGCGCTGGCCAGCATGCTCATTCCCCCTCGCCGTTGTCGGCAGACTCGACTTGGACAGCGGGCTGCGAGCGTCCGCCCTTGCTACCTAGGAGCGCAGCGCCGATGAAGCCCCCATCCCCGGGAGGCGGAGCGATGATGACCTGAATCTTGTCCGACAGCTTGTCGGCCATGGCCTTCTGGATGAGGAGCGGGTTCTTCTGGATCAGGGCCCCGTCCCGCGCCAATTGCTCGCTGCTGATCTTGCCCAGGCGATCCTGGCGATAGGCCTCGGCGTCAGCCAGCTTGCGGCGCGACTCGGCTTCGCCCTGGGCCTCGATCTGGCGCGCCTGGGCGGAAGCTTCGGCGCTCTTGATGCGGGCGATCTTTTCCGCTTCCGCCTCGAAGCCGCGCTGCTCGATCTGCTTCTGCTTGAAGGGCAGGATGTGCTTCATCGATTCCGCCTGGGCCTTGGCGGCGATGATCTGCTCTTCCCCCGCAGCCGCCGCGGCGGTCTCGCGCCGGGTCTTGTCGGCCAGGGCTTCCAGCTCCGTCTGTTTGACCTGCTTTTCCTTCAGTTCCAGGGTGTAGCGCATTTTTTCGCTGGCCAGTTCCTCGGCCAGCAGCCTTTCCATGCCGGCCCGGTAGTCGGACGGCAGATCGACCTTGCCCACCAGAACCTGCTTCAGGCGGATTCCGTCCCGTTCGAGGAGGGGCTTCAACTCCGCCTCGATGGCGTCGCGGATTTCCTGGCGCTTGGTGGAAAAGATTTCCCGCACCGTGTAGCGGGCCAGAATCTTGTACGCCACTCCCTGGACCGCCGGGTCGACCACTTCGCCGCCGATGTCCTCGGGCAGGGCGCGGGCCGTGCTGCCGATGCGGGCCGGATCGAGGGCGTAGCGCACCGCGAGATCCATGCCGATGGACAGGCCTTCGACGGTCTGGAAGGGCGCCCGCCCGGTGGCGCTGTCCGCCCCGGGAGGACGGTAGGTCTGGTCGCGCAGGGCGTAGCGGCGCAGTTCGTGGATGCCGGGAAGCACGAACACCGCGCCTTCCTGAAACTCAGCCGTTGCGCCGGTCAGTTGGTTGATGCGCAGCCCCACCTCGCCGCGCTCGACCCCCTGTACCGGCGGATGGGTGTAGAGACTCCAGGCACCCAGGCCGGCGACGGCCAGGACAATCAGGCTGCGGTGGCGTTCGGCCACCTGCCCACCCAGTCGCCCGGCACCGCGGCCCAGGGAGTGGCGCAGGTTTTCAGCCAAGTTGCGGATACGTTCAGACATGATGCTTTCCTCCGATGAGTCGATCTTCCCGGGCCGAGCCGGGGGGCGGGAAGATCGAGGCGCCCGCCGGCTTTCCATGACTGCCATGGTGGCGCGGCAAGGGTGGAGGACTCCATGCCGCGGCGGGGTGACTTCGGTAAGGGCCGGGGAAGGGGAATTCCGGGCTGTGAACGAACGCTCACACCCGCACTGCGCCGAGGGCGGAAAATGGCGTCATACTCTCGCCAGCTTTTTTCCGGAGCCCCCCATGACCAAGGTCGCCGTCATCGAGGACGACGTTCCCACCAGCAATCAGTTGCGCGACTGGATCCTCGCCGCCCGGCCGGGTCTGATCGTCGATCAGTGGTTCGACCGGGACGCTGCCGAGGCGGCCATAGCCCGGGAGGATTACGCCCTGGTCACCCTGGATATCGAGCTGGGCCGGGAGCGCCATGCGGGGGTCGCCATCATCAACGCCATCAACAAGACCGGCCGCGGCACGCCGGTACTGGTGGTGTCGGCCATGCCGGCCGCCCTGTACCGCAGCATCATGAAGGCCCTGGACGCCTGGGACTATCTGCAGAAAACCAGCTTTGCCGAAGCCGATTTCATCGAGACCTTTCTGGAAATCCTGCGCGCCTCCCGGGACCGGCCCGGCGCCAAGGAGGCCCCCGCGCCCGACGCCGAGCTTTCCCTCGACCCCTTGCGCCAGGCGGCGCCCCTGTGGCGGGGCAAGCGGGTGAACCTTCCCCTGACCGCCCAACGCATCCTGGCCGCGCTCTATGAGCGGCGCGGCGAGGTGATCTCCTACGACGAACTGTTCGCCGTGGTGAAGAGCGGGCGCAACCGCGACAACATCAGAAAACACATCAGCACCATCCGCGAGGCCTTCCGGGAACTGGACGAGTCCTTCGATCGCATCGAGAACATTCCCATGCGCGGCTTTCGCTGGTCGGATCAGATCCTGCCGCGGCCATGAAGGGCGTTCTGGCCTGGCTCGCCTCTTTCCGGCTGCGCATCCTCTTTCGCACGGCCTTCCTGGCCCTGGCCCTGGCGGTGCTGGCCATGGCCGTCGCGCTCCTGCAGGGGGAGAAGCAGCGCAGCGTGGATCACTACGCCGCCGCTTTCGCCAAGACCCAGGCCCAGATCGCCGGCCGCCTGCGTCATCCGGCCGGCCAACTCGCGCTCCTCAATCCGGGCTGGAACGCCGCCCTGGCGGCGGCCGGCCGCCCGGTGGTACTACCCTTTTCGTCTCTGGATTTCGACGACCAGAACAAGGTGCGCAACGGAGTTGAGATGAGCGGCTGCCTGGTGCGCTACCCGGATCAGGGCAGCCTGTGCGTAGCCATCGGCAACAACCCCTGGGCAGGGGGCTTCATCTACGCCGCCGGCAGCTTTCAGAGCGGTGCCCTGGAGTCCCACCGCATCGGCGACGAGATCCTCGACGGCGCCCACCGCCTGCGGGTGACGGTGGCCCTGCGCGGGCAGACCTGGCGCTGGATCGCCCCCTTCGAAGCGCTCCCCCCGAGCCCCACCGGCGAAGGTGTGCGCGGCCGCTTCACCGGTTACCTCGCCCTGGAGGGCCGCGACTACACCGGCGCCCGGCCGGTGCGGGAATTCCGCGGCTGGGTCTGGCAGGCGGCACGCTGCCTGGATGGCCGGCCCGACGCCGCGCCGGACTGTCCCCGGGCGTCCTTCTTCTCACTGCGGCTGCCGGTAGAGGCGCTGCGGGAGGCGCTTTTCGCCCGGGAAAAGCCGCTCTGGCCGCCCCCCGACCTGGACGATTTCAAGGTGCGGGTGGAAGTGCTGCCCCCAGGGGAGGCGCCGGCCCTGTTCGACAGCGGGCGGCCGGGGGCCACGCCCTCTTTCGTCCTGGGTGATCTCGCCGACCTTCTCCAGCCGGGGGAATCCCTCAGCATCGAGAAGGCGGGGCCCGGCCCGGAGCGGGAAATCGCACGTCTGGCCGGCCGCGACGAGTCGCCCCAGCAGACTTCGCCGCTGCTTACCCGGCTTATCCGCGTGCTGCCCGTGGAAAGCCTAGACGCCCCCCGCATCGAGCGCAGCGAGGAGATCACCACGCCGCTGGGTTCCTACAGACTTCATCTCCAGGGCGACGCCCGCAACGTGAATCGCAACCTGGCCGCCGTCGCCACCCGGCTGTCCTGGTTCGTGGGGGCCATGCTGGGGGCCATCGGGCTGGCCTGGCTGGTGATCGAAGTCGGCCTCATCCGGCGCATCGCCACGCTCACCCGCCGCACTCGCGGCCTTTCGCGCAGCGTACAAGCGGAAAGCGGCCTGGAGCGCTACGACCTGGCCGATCTCAAGGGAGGCGATGAGCTCGGCCTGCTCGCCGCGGGTCTCGACGGACTGCTGGGCCGCGTGCGGGAAGACGCCGAGCGCGAACGCATTCGCGCCGAACAGGAAAAGGAGCAGTGGCACGCCGTGGGCCACGAAATCATGTCCCCTCTGCAGAGCCTCCTTGCCCTGCATGGCGACCCCGCCGACCCCAGCCACCGCTATATCAGCCGCATGCAGCAGGCGGTGCGGGTGCTTTACGGCAGTGCCAGCCCCAGTGAAGCCTTCCAGTCATCCAGCCTGCACCTGGTGGCATTGGATATGGCCGATTTTCTGCGCCATGTGGCGGCCAACGCCGGCATCGCCGACCTGGTCTGCCACGCGCCGGAGACGCCGGTACGGGTGCGGGCCGACGAGTACGCCCTGGAGGATGTCTTCTCCCACCTGCTCAAGAACGCCGACCGCCACCGCCGGCCGGGTACCGCCATCACCCTGACCCTGGAGGGCGGCGAGACGGGCGCCAGCGTGACGGTCTATAACCACGGTCCGGCCATCGTGGAAGCTCTGCTGGAACGCATCTTCGAGTACGGGGTATCCGACCAGCCCGGCGCCGGAGCCAACGGCAGCCGGGGCCAGGGGCTGTTCGTGGCCAGAACCTATATGGCCAAGATGGGCGGCACCCTCGTCGCCCGCAACGAAGCCGACGGTGTGAGCTTCGTCCTCAACCTGCCCCGGGCAAGGGAGTAGGCACCCCCCGTCCGACCGAGGGGATATCACTCCCCAGGGCGCGGGGCGCAAGAAAGACGACGCCGCTGCACCCCGCCCGTAACCCGGGAGGACGGTTGAGCGCCAGGGGGCGAAATTGTTCGCCCCGCCCGCTGCTCGGGAGCGTGTCCGGCGAAGGCAGCGCCCCGCCCGACCAGCCTCCAGGTCCGCCGCTCCTACTTGCGGCCGGACTCCGCCTTGTCGCGCTGGGCCGAGGCCGTATCCTCCTCCAGAGCCTGACGCAGGCTTGGAGTTTGCGCGTCACCCACATCCCACACCCGCAGGCCGGCACCGGTCCTGACCAGAATCAGGCGGATGCTCTCGCGCCGTTCCGCCCCCAGGGCAAGCCGCGCTTCACCGCCGACGCGGCCCTCTGGCAGCGCGGCGGCCGCCACCTCCTCCAGACGCATGCCGGTAGCGTCCATGCAATTGCACAGGGGATCGCCGCTGAGCAGGGGCACGCCACCCGCGTTCGCTTGCTGGTTCTCCGACAGCAGCCGGGCGAGGGATTCGTCGTACCAGCGTGGATCGCCGCGCCGCGGACGCTCCCCGGGACTCTCGTAAGCCCGGTACAGGTCGGTGATGAAACTGCGGGCATCGGCGACGTCGTCGGCGCGGGATGGGGCGGCAGCGGCAAGAGCAAGGAGAGCGAGGCAGAGCGGGCGAAGCATGGGGGCTCCCGGGCGACAATGTGGGGTGATGAAGGCGGGCATTCTACCCCGCGGCCCATGCCGTCGTGGGCGCTCGGGGCGAGCCTCCCGCGGTGTTTGATTCCCGGGAAAACCCCGCAATGAGCCTCGGGGCGCCGAGAAAGGCATCAGCGCGCGACGTCGACGATGCGCGCCAGTTTCTCTTCCACTTCCGCCGCCAGGGCAAGCGCACCCGGGGGCAGGCCCTCGATCACCGCGCCCGGCCGCAGAAAGCCGATACGCGTAGCGCCCCCCTGGGTGAAGACGGCCAGCCGCCAGGGCAGGGCAAGGACAAGGCGCATGTCCAGTTCGAGCAGTTGGCGGACGTAGCCGGGGTGATCAACCGTCAGCAGGGTGCAATCCTCGTCGCACTCTGCCGTAAAACCACTCCCGGCGGCTCCCAGTTCCCGCGTTCCGACCACGACGAAGCCTCCCCGCAGAAGGGCGGCCCGCAGATCGGTAGCCGCTTCGTAGAGGGATTTTTCGCTATGCACCAAGCCACACGGGGCAAAGGGTCGTGGGAAGTTAGCCTGACGGTTCAACCCGGAGTCCTCGGCCGACCGCTTGCCGATGCCCGGAATGCCTTGTGCCCGGGGCCTGCGGAGACCTCCTGCTTCAATCGCCACCCCCTCCGCCGCCACATCCTCCCCCGCCGCAACTGCTTCCGCCCCCACTATCGCCTCCGCTGCTCTCGCTGCTGCCCCCACCACTCTCCCCACCGCTGACCGAAGCGCCGCTGCCCCCGGAATCGCCTGAATCCCCAAAACCTTCGGTCCCACCATCGAAATAGGTGCTGGAAAAATCGCCGCCACAGTAGGGCGTGCCGGAACCCGCATCGCGACGGTTGCGCACCGAGCCACAGTCGGGAACGTAGTGGAAGCCGTCGGCGATGCCGAGTTTGGCGTCGAGGGCGAAGAGGAGAGGGAGGCGGGTGGGCTGACGGGGATTGATGTTTTCTTCCCGGCAGGTGTGCCACCAGCAGCGCCGCAGGCCGGCATTGGCCTCCCCGGCCGAGCTGAGGACCACCGCCGGTGTGTGGTGAAGGAAGTGCCCAAATGCCTTGCGGCAGAAGGTCTCGTATTCCCGCGTGTAGAGAATGAACTCGTGCCAGAGGTCGTCGACCGCCTGGGAGGGCATGGAGACGAACCTGCGCCCACCCCTCAGGTAGGCGAGGAAGAACTGGCGCAGGCCCTGGGCGACGAGTTGACACTCCTTCGGGCCAAAATCCGGCCTCCGGCTACGCAGGCGCTCGTACAGCCCCTTGGGCAACGCAAAGTGACGAATGTACTCGGCGCGCTGGGCCGCCGCCGCCCGCCGCCAGACGAAGATCAGCAGTACCGCCATGACGAGGCAGAAAAGAACGAATGCGATGCTCATGCGGCTTCTCCGTAGGGCGGACACTCAGGGGTCACGGCCAGCTTTTCGTATTCGGCAATCACCTGGGCGCCCAGGAGCAGGACGGACGCAGCGATTTCCAGGCTCAGCAGGACGACCACCGCCGTGCTGAGGGAGCCGTACACCACGCCCACCTTGGACACATGGGAAAAATACCATGCCAGGCCGCGGCGCAGGAATTCCCACAGCAGCGCGGCGGCCACGCCCCCCACCAGGGCATGGGACGGCTTGATCCCGCCCGCGGGCAGTACGCGGTAGAGCCCGGCGAACAGGGCCGCCTCGAAGACGAAGCCGAGCAAGTAGAGGAGCGCAGCGGAGACTCCGGCCAGGGACCACTGCCCCCCCGGCACCCGCAGCCAACCCGCAGCCAGTGCCTCGAGGGCCGCGGCCGCAGCGCTCAATACCAGAAGGGCGAGGCCGAGAACGAGTACCAGGCAGTAGGGAAGAAGAAAGGAAACCAGGGCGTGACGGGCCTGTGCCGCTCCTCGATGGGCAAAAATGACCCCCATGGCTTTCTCCAGGACTGAAAAAGCCAGGGAACTGAAGAACAGCATGGTGGCGACGAGGAGGGCACCGAGGGCTGCGCGGTCATCCAACACGCCCTCGACGTCGGCCAGGACGGCGCGGGACTGGCTGGGCACAAGCCATTCCAGATAGCGGGCCAGGAGGGCCAGCAGTTCCTGGGGCTCGAACACGCGGGAAAAGGCAATGACCACCAGGATCAGCAGGGGTACGGCGGAAAGCAGCGCGTAATAGGCGATGGCGCCGGCCAACAACAGGCCCTGGTTACGGAAGAATCCCGCCAGGACTCGCTTCACGAATTCCAGAGGGTGCCGCAGTACCCTCTGCGCGGCCGGGCTCAGCATGGCCCTTGGGCGGAAACAGGAAGATTCAGGACTGTCACGGGCTGACCTCGAGGCAAGAATCGGCGACCACCACGCGGGCAGGCGCCCGCCGCCCCACGAGCCGCGCGTGACGCGTGGCACGCAATCCTGCCCCATGACGAATAACAATTCAACCTGGAAACCTCAGTTGGACGAGCCCGTTGGTGCGTTCGGGCGGGTGTCTGGCGCGAAGCGACGACGCGGCAGGCTCATGCCTGCAAGGAGGAGCGACAAAGCCAGGCGCCCGCCCGGATGCGCCAGCGGGCTCGTAGCGATGGACCCGACGAGTAGGCCTTGGGGAACTGCGCGGAGGTCCAAGGCACAAGGCATTGCGGGGACTGACAAGCGGCCAACCGAGGTTTCCAGGTTCAAGCTGGAAAAAATGGCACTGGCCCTCAGGGTCCAAGCCCAGGGTTCAACAAACCCCACGTCCCCGAAGAAAGATCCCGCAACTCAAGCCCCCACCCGAACTCGAACGCGAACCCGCATTTCCGGATCAGAGCGGACCGGATTGAGCTGTTCGGAAATCATTCAGGAAGCGGGCTACGAACGCGCCTACCCGGTTTTCCGGCATGTCGATCCAGACCCGATGGCCGTCTCCGGGGGCGACCTTGATGAGCCGCCCCTCCGCAGTTTCCATGCGTTCGGGAATCCAGCGGACGTTTCCGTCGGGGTGGACGCATTCGAGGCGGTCCCCCAGGGAGAAGCGATTCTTGACCGCGATCTCCATCAATCCACGGCCGGCATCCCAGGCCAGGGCGTCGCCAACGTACAGGCTGCGCGCCGATTCGGAATGGCCACGCAGGTAGCCCTGATAGTCCGCCTCATGGTGACGCTGGTAAAAGCCGTCCGTGTAACCGCGATTGGCAAGACTTTCCAGATCGGCGAGGAGGCGTGGATCCAGCGGTCGCCCGGCGACGCCATCGTCGATGGCCTGGCGGTAGCTCTGGCAGGTTCGGGCGGCGTAGTAGGGGCTCTTGGTGCGGCCCTCGATCTTGAGGGAATCGATGCCGAGTTCCACCAGGCGCTGCACATGTTCGATGGCGCGCAGATCCTTGGAGTTCAGGATGTAGGTGCCGTGCTCGTCCTCTTCTATGGGCATCAGCTCGCCCGGGCGCTGGCGTTCTTCCAGCAGGTGCACGTCTCCCGCCGGATTCTCGCCCGCCGGGTGCACCTTGTAATCCCAGCGACAGGAATTGGTGCAGGTGCCCTGGTTGGGGTCGCGGTGGTTGAAGTAGCCGGAAAGCAGGCAGCGGCCGGAGTAAGCGATGCACAGGGCGCCGTGCACGAAGACCTCCAGTTCCATGTCGGGGCAGCGCTGGCGGATTTCGGCGATTTCCTCCAGGGACAGTTC
The DNA here is from genome assembly GCA_016790965.1 of Dechloromonas sp. Taxonomy (GTDB): domain Bacteria; phylum Pseudomonadota; class Gammaproteobacteria; order Burkholderiales; family Rhodocyclaceae; genus SSSZ01. The sequence goes on along the minus strand of JAEUNZ010000024.1, from coordinate 16,958 downwards.
GCGGGACAGGATGACGCGGCGGATTCCCAGCGTTTGCCAGAATTTCACCGCAGCCCAATTGACCGTGTTGGCCTGCACCGACAGGTGGATGGTCAGCTCCGGCCAGGCTTCCCGCGCCAGAGCGATGAGGCCCGGGTCGGACATGATGAAAGCGTCGGGGCCCAGTGCCACCACCGGCGCCATGTCGGCCCGGTAGGTGGCGAGTTTGGCGTTGCGGGGGAAGATATTGCTCACCAAGTAGAAGGCCTTGCCGAGGGCCCGGGCTTCCCGGATGCCGGTTTCCAGCACTTCCAGGCTGCCGAATGCGTTATTGCGCACGCGCAGGGAGTAGCGCGGCTGGCCGGCGTAGACAGCATCGGCCCCGAAGGCGAAGGCTGTGCGCAGCATGTCCAGGGAACCCGCGGGGGCGAGGAGTTCGGGGGCGGTCCTGGGCGCGAAGCCAGAAGGGGAGCGGGATGCGGCGGCCATAGTAGAATCCTGAAAGACCGCCAATTTTACCTGCCCCATGTCCGAAGAAATCCTCATCAATTTCACCCCCCAGGAAACCCGGGTCGCCGTCATGCAGCAGGGCGTGGTCCAGGAACTCCACATCGAGCGCAATGCCAGCCGCGGCCTGGTGGGCAATGTGTACCTCGGGCGGATCTGCCGCATCCTGCCCGGCATGCAGTCGGCCTTTGTCGATGTGGGCCTGGAGCGTACCGCCTTCCTCCACGTGGCCGACATCTGGCAGCCCCGCGAAGAGGCCAGCGACCGGCCCATCGAGCGCCTCCTCTCCGAGGGGCAGAGCCTGGTGGTGCAGGTGGTCAAGGATCCCATCGGCACCAAGGGCGCCCGGCTCTCCACCCAGATTTCCATCGCCGGGCGCATGCTGGTCTATCTGCCCCAGGAAAAACACATCGGGGTGTCCCAGCGCATCGAACCCGAGGCGGAGCGCGAGGCCCTGCGGGAACGGCTGGTGCGCCTGGTGCCCGAGGCGGAAACCGGCGGCTTCATCGTCCGCACCATGGCCGAAGGCGCCACCGACGCCGAATTCGCCACCGATATCGCCTACCTCAAGAAGGCCTGGGGCGAAATCCGAGAGAAAGTGAAGGTTTCCGGCCCCCCAGCCCTCCTCTACCAGGAGCTGTCCCTGGGCCAGCGGGTGCTGCGGGATTTCGTCGATCCCGAAGTGAGCCGCATCGTCATCGACTCCCGGGAGAATTTCCAGCGCCTGAACGCTTTTGCCGAAATCTACACGCCAGCCGTGCGACCCCTCCTGGAGCACTACACCGGTGAGCGCCCCCTCTTCGACCTGCACGGCGTCGAGGAGGAAATCGAAAAGGCCCTCGCCCGGCGGGTCGAGCTCAAATCCGGTGGCTACCTGATCATGGACCAGACCGAGGCCATGACAACCATCGACGTCAATACCGGCGGCTTCGTCGGGGTACGCAATTTTGACGACACCATATTCAAGACCAACCTGGAAGCCGCCCAGACCATCGCCCGCCAATTGCGGCTGAGGAACCTGGGGGGCATCATCATCGTCGATTTCATCGACATGGAAAGCGAGGAGCACCGGGGGGCCGTGCTGGCGGAATTCCAGAAAGCCCTTTCCCGCGACCACACCCGCCTGACCCTCAACGGCTTCACCAACCTGGGCTTGGTGGAAATGACGCGCAAGCGCACGCGGGAATCCCTGGCCCACGTGCTTTGCCAGACCTGCCCCACCTGCGACGGCCGCGGCGAGGTCAAGACGGCCCGCACCATGGCCTATGAAATCCTGCGCGAACTGCTGCGCGAAGCCCGCCAGTTCAACGCCCGGGAATACCGCGTCATCGCCGGGCCCCCGGTCATCGATCTCTTCCACGACGAAGAATCCCAATCCCTCGCCCTGCTGTCCGATTTCATCGGCAAGCCCATCTCGCTCCAGGCGGAAAGCAGCTACTCGCCGGAGCAGTTCGATATCGTACTGATGTAGTTCGCCCCCCAGGAGACCGCCATGCCCCTGCTCGAAACCGACTTTGCCAGCCTGCTTCCCGCCCAGTCCTTCGATCGCCGTGCCTTCCTGGTGACCAGCCTTGGCGCCGGCTTCGCCCTGGCGGTGCAGCCCGTGGCAGCCCAGACCGCCATCGTGACCGACGCAACCGGACTGCAGGCCGGACCGGTCAAGATCGCGGTGCAGGGGGGCGAGATGATCGCCTACCGGGCGCAGCCCGAGGGAGGGCAGAAGGCGCCGGTGATCCTGGTGGTGAGCGAGATCTTCGGCGTTCATGAATACATCCAGGATGTCTGCCGCCGCCTAGCCAAGGTGGGCTACTGTGCCATCGCCCCGGAACTGTTTGCCCGCCAGGGGGATCCGCGCCAATACAACAGCATTGCCGACATTCTGGCCAAGGTCACCGGCAAGACTCCCGACGCCCAAGTGATGGCCGACCTGGATGCCTGCGTGGCCTGGGCCGCCGCTCAGGGGGCCGATACGGCGCGCCTGGGCATGACCGGTTTCTGCTGGGGGGGGCGCATCACCTGGCTCTACGCCGCCCACAACCCCGGGCTCAGGGCCGGGGTCGCCTGGTACGGCCGCCTGACCGGCCCGGCCAACGAATTCACCCCCCGTCATCCGGTGGATCTCGCCGCCCAGGTGGCGGCGCCCGTGCTGGGCCTGTATGGGGGTCAGGATAGCGGCATTCCCCTCGAGTCCGTCGAGACCATGCGTCAGGCCCTGGCTGCGGCGGGGCGCAAATCCCGCATCGAGGTCTATCCCGACGCCCCGCACGCCTTCCATGCCGACTACCGGCCCAGCTACCGCAAGGAGCCCGCCGAAGATGGCTGGAAGCGCCTGCTGGCCTGGTTTGCGGAGCACGGGCTGGCACCGGGCTGACCGGGCTGCGCAATTGACGACGGGGACCGAAGTCCCCGCCGGCTGTCTTGGGTTATAAGGCTTCAGCGGCCCCAGCTATGCTGTTTAGGCAGCGATAGCGAATTGCTCATCATTGGCAATTATGGATTTGCGCGGATTACGTCCGTCGCCTCTCGGGCTGCCTGCTCATCCTCAATCGCCCCGTCGAAACCAGTACACCCCCCCTGTGGTGGAGGTGGCGGGAATCGAACCCGCGTCCGAAACGCATCCGACTTGCCGGAATTACAGCCATGCCCGAATTATGGGGGCGCCCCCGGCAAAAAACAACGCGCTCGGCGTGGGTCGGCGCCGCGGCCTGCGACAACGTGTCGCATCGGAGAAAGCGTGCCGTCCCCCTAGAATGCGCGCCTCCAATGCTTTGTTTTTAAATCATTTTTGATCGGGATCAAGATCAGGAATGGCTGATTCTCCCCGGGACCCCGCCCAAGCGCCCATGACCGCCGTCGCCCTGCCGCCCCTGCACATTACCGAAGCGCCGCCCAGCGCGGCGGAGCGGGTGCTGCGCTGGACCCTGGTGCTCGCCCTGCATGGCCTGCTGCTCTGGGGCGCCCTGGTGGTCTCGGTACGGCAGGAAATCCTCACCCTGCCGCCCAGTATCGCTGTGCGCCTCCTGCCCCTGCTGGAGGAGAAAAAGCCCGACCCCCCGCCGCCGCCCAAGCCCCAGGTTCCGCTGCGCAAGCCCCCCCCACCGGCAGCGCAGCCTATCCTGGCCGCCGTCCCCAGGGCCGAGGCCCCGGCGAGCTTCGTCGTGCCTGCCCAGCCGCCGGCGCCGCCTCCCGCGCCCATCACAGCCCCGCCGGCGCCCCCCTCCCCCCTGCCCGTGGTGGCGGCCCGCTTCGACGCCGACTATCTGCACAACCCCAAGCCCATCTACCCGGCCATCGCCCGTCGCAACGGCGAGGAGGGCAAGGTGCTCCTCAAGGTGCGTGTCAGCGCCGAGGGCAGCGCCCTGGAGGTGGAAGTGAAGCAATCCAGCGGCTTTCCGCGCCTAGACGCCGCCGCCCGGGACGCCGTGCTGCGCTGGCGTTTCGTTCCCGCCCGCCGGGGCGACGAAGCCGTGGAAACCGCGGTGGTGGTGCCGATCAACTTCTCTCTCGAATAGGAATCTGCCATGCATGCGCAAATGGGCCTCGCCCACTTCTGGAGCCAGGGTGACCTCGTGACCCACACGACCGCCGTCATCCTGGCCCTGCTATCGCTGGCCTCGTGGTGGGTGATCGTCGGCAAGGTCCTTTCCGGCTGGCGGGCGGGGCGGGCCCGGGAGCGCGCGGTGAACGCCTTCTGGCAGGCCAATTCCCTGCCCGAAGGCCTGGAGACCCTGCGCCGGGAAGACCCCTCGGCGATCTTCGCCGGGCTGGCCCTGGCCGGGGCCCATGCCGCCCAGACCCATGCCCAGCACGCCGTCCGCGGCATCGGCGCCGGGGTGAATGCCAGCGACTTCGTCACCCGGGCCCTGCGCTCCCACATCGTCAGCGCCCAGGCGCGCCTCGAGCGGGGCCTCACCTTCCTGGCCTCGGTGGGGTCCACCGCGCCCTTCATCGGTCTCTTCGGCACCGTATGGGGCATCTACCACGCCCTGGTGGGCCTTTCCGGCGCCACCCAGGTGGTGCTGGACAAGGTGGCCGGCCCGGTGGGCGAGGCGCTCATCATGACCGCCGCCGGTCTCTTCGTCGCCATCCCCGCGGTGCTCGCCTACAACGCCTTCACCCGCGCCAACCGCCTCGTGCTGGCCCAGCTCGACGGCTTCGCCCACGATCTGCACGCCACCCTCACCACCGGCGCACGCATCGGCGGCAGTGCCCATCTGGTGGATATCGGCGCCGCCCGCGCCAACCGGACGGCCTGATCATGGCCTTCGGCAGCTTTGACGAAGGCGGCGCCAGCCAGCCCATGGCCGAGATCAATACCACCCCCCTGGTGGATGTGATGCTGGTGCTGCTGGTCATCTTCATCATCACGGCGCCCCTGTTCCACCAAGCGGTGCCCATCGACCTGCCCCAGGTCAGCGCCACCAAGCTGGACGACAAGCCCCGGGTCATCCACCTGGCCATCGACGGGCAGGGTCAGGTGTTCTGGAACGGCGAGACCGTCGCCCGCCAGGAACTCGACGCCCGCTTCGCCGCTGCCGCCGCCGAGCAGCCCGAACTCCACCTGCGGGCCGACCGCAAGGTCGCCTACGAAAAGGTCGCCGACACCCTGGCTGCCGCCCAGCGGGGCGGCATCGTCAAGATTGCCTTCGTCACCGAACCCAAGCCCTGAAACCCTCCGCTTCCCATCGAGTCTTCCATGCCTGCCGCCCTGCCCTCCCGTCTGCGCCCTCTCGCCGTCCTCGTCCCACTCCTCGTCTCCGGCCTTGCCCAGGCCCAGGGGGTCGCCACCGAGCGTGAACTGACGCCGATTTCCGTTTCCGGCCAGCGGGCGACCCTGGACCCCAATCTCCCCACCACCACGGCCAGCGTCACCCGGGAAGAACTGGACCTGCGTAGCTTCACCAATACCGAGGACGCCCTCACCTATGCCCCCAACCTCACCATCCGCAAGCGCTACATCGGTGACCGCAACGCCCTCATCGGGGGGCGTTCCAATTCCACCCTGCAAGCCCAGCGCGGTCTGGTTTACGTGGATGGCTACCTGATTTCCAACTTTCTCGGCCGCTTCAACGCGCCGCGCTGGAATATCGTCTCCCCCGAGGAAGTCGAGCGGGTCGATGTGCTCTACGGTCCCTTCTCGGCCATCTACCCGGGCAACTCAATCGGCACCACGGTGGCCATCAGCACGCGCCAGCCCAAGCAACTGGAAGCCAGTGCCCGGGTACTGGCCTACGAGCAGCGCTTCTCCCATTTCGGTCAGTCCGACACGTACCGCGGCGACGAGGAAAGCGCCTTTCTGGGCCAGCGCCTCGGTGACTTCAGCTTCAGCATCGGCCTTAACCGCCTGCATTCCGAATCCCACCCCATGCAGTACCAGACCTTTCTCGTCTCCAGCGGCTCAACGGCCCTAGGCGGCACCCCGGTAAGCGGCGCCCGCTTCTACACCGATCCGGAAGGGAAGGCCCGCTTCGCGGTCGGCTCCAACTCCGGTGCCCTGGAAGTGGCCGACCAGACCCAGTTCAAACTGCGCGGCGCCTACGACTTCAGCGCCACCCTCAAGGCGGACCTGCTCTACGCCCGCTGGCGCAATGACTACTCGCGCAGCAACGAAACCTTCCTGCGCGATGCCGCCGGCAATGAAGTATGGTCAGGGCAGATCCGCGTCAATGGCCTGCGCTATACCGTCTCAGCCGCAGGCTGGGCGCCCGGAGACGGCCTGGAAGAGCACGAACAGATGGGCGCCCGCCTCTTCACTCGCAACGCCCGGGGCTGGAACACCTCGCTGCAGGTTTCCCGCTACCGTGTGCTGACCGATACCCTGCGCAGCGCCAACAACCCGGACCCCTTGGCCGACGCCGGGGGCGCCGGTACCGATGCCGATGGCGAAGGCACGGGCTGGACCACCTTCGAGGCCCAGGCCACCTACACCCCCGGGGCGGGCGAGGCCCATGCCCTTACCCTGGGCCTGCACGCCAACCGCTACGTCCTGGAGAACCACACCTACGCCCTGAGCAACTGGAAGGACGGCAGCAGCCGCACCTCCGAAACCCAGAATGCCCTGGGCAAGACCGCCATCACCGCCCTCTACGCCCAGGACGCCTGGCGCTTCCTGCCCGACTGGACGCTCACGGGCGGAGTCCGTTTCGAGCGCTTCAAAGCCTTCGACGGATCCCAGTACATTGCGGCCGCCACCACCGACCCCCGGGTCGAGCACGCCTCCCGCAGCATGAGCGCCACCAGCCCCAAACTATCCCTCTCCTGGGCCGCCAGCGACACCTGGCTGCTGCGCGCCTCCATCGCCAAGGGCGTGCGCTTCCCCACCGTGGCCGAGCTTTACCAGGGCTCCCGCTCCGGGACCAGCATCGTCAACAACGACCCCAATCTGAAGCCCGAAATTTCCTACGCCAAGGATCTCACCGCCATCAACGAAACCGCCTTCGGCAGCCTGCGCCTCACGCTCTTCGAGGATGACGTTCGCGACACCATCTATCAACAGACCAACATCACCGTCACCCCCAATGTCAGCAATGTGCAGAACGTCGACCGGGTCCGCACCCGGGGCCTGGAAGTGGCCCTGGACGCTCCCGACTTCGCCGGCGTACGCGGCCTGCGCCTCAACACCAGCGTGTCCCTCAACCACGCCCGCACCCTGCAGAACGACAACTTCCCCGATGCGGAGAACAAGAACTGGGTTCGCGTTCCCCGCGTGCGCGCCACCCTGCTGGCCAGCTACGAGAGCAGCGGCGCCTGGGGGGGCTCGGTCGGTGTGCGCTACTCCGGCCGCCAGTACAACACCCTGGACAACGTGGACAGCAACCCGGATACCTATGGCGGCACCTCCAGCTACACCGTGGCTGACGCCAAGCTGCGCTACCGGGTGAACAAGCACTTCGAAGCCTCGGTGGGCATCGACAACCTCTTCGACGAACGTTACTTCGTCTCCCACCCCTACCCCGGCCGCACGGTCTATGCCGAAGCCCGGGCGCACTTCTAAATGAACCGGGCTCACCGTCCCCGGCCCTGCGGCAACCCCACCCGAGCGTGGCGTCGCCTGACCGGGGGCCTGCTTGCGGCCTTGGCACTCCTCGTGGCCGGAACGGCCCCCGCTGCCGACGCCATGCCGGCCATGGGCAAGGCCCGGGCGCCGGAACTGGGCAGTTCCGCCCTTTTCGCGCCGGACGGCCAGCTGCTCGCGGTAAGCAAGCAGGGTGACCACGTTCTCCTCTACCGCAGCGGCGACGCCGGCCAGACCTGGTCTGCCCCGGCGGTGGTCAATGCCGCGCCGGAGCCGGTCTCCGCCGACGGCGAAAACCGGCCCAAGCTGGCTCTCACCTGGAATGGCGCCATCCTGGTCACCTGGACCCGCCCCCTGGGCAGGCCCTACAGCGGCGCCATCCGCCTCGCCCGGGCTGAGGACGGCAAGACCTTCGCGCCCCCCCTCACCGTGCACCGGGATCCGGCCGAAATCACCCATCGCTTCGAATCTCTGGCCGTCGGGCCGGACGACACCGTCCTGGTGACCTGGATCGACAAACGCGATCTGGAAGCCGCCAAGGCGGGCAAGTCGCCCTATCGCGGGGCCGCGATCTATAGCGCCGTTTCCCACGACGGCGGCAAGAGCTTCGCCCCGGAACGCAAGGTCGCCGATCACAGCTGCGAATGCTGCCGCATCGCCGTCACCCACGACCGGGACGGCGCGCCGCTGCTCTTTTGGCGCCACGTCTTCACGCCCAACGAGCGCGACCACGCCTTGGCTCGCCTGAAGCCCGACGGAACGCCGGAGTCGGTGCAGCGGGCCACCTTCGACCGCTGGAAGATCGACGGCTGCCCCCACCACGGACCTTCCCTCGCCGTGGACGGCCAGGGCCGGCGCCACGGCGTCTGGTTCAACGAAAAGGACGGCGCAGGGCGCGTCCACTACGGCCGTCTGGTGGATGACGGTGACGGCCTGCGGGTCGAAGGCCAGCGCACCGTCGGAGGCCCCCGCGCCGCCCACGCCGACCTCATCGTCGCCGGTCGGCGGCTGGCGATCGCCTGGAAGGAATTCGACGGTGAACGCACCCGACTCCACGCCCAGGTTTCCCAGGATGGCGGGCAGACCTTCCTTGCCCAGGAACTCGCCGCCACCGAAGGCGCTTCCGACCAGCCCCGCCTGCTGGCCCGGGGCGAGGCCCTCTACGTCTTCTGGCGCACGGAAAAAGAACACTTCCGCGTCCTTGCCCTGCCCTGAATCCCCATGCCCCGCTTCCTCGCCACCCTCGCCGCCCTGCTCTGGGCCCTGCCCGCCGCAGCGGCCGGCTTCTCCTCACTCGACCGCGAAACGGCGCGCCGCCTCGCCGATCCCCAGGCTCACCGCCAGCCTACCGTCGTCGCCCTGTGGTCCTCGGATTGCGTCCACTGCAAGAAGAACCTCGGCCTGCTCGCCGCCCTGGCCCGGGCCGACCGGCGCCTCAAGGTGGTCACCGTGGCCACCGAGGCGGAATCTCCAGCCCTCGCGCCGCTGCTGGAGAAAACCGGCATTTCCGGCCTTCGCTACGCCTACGGCGCCGACAACCCGGAAGCCCTGGCCTACGCCCTGGACCCCGCCTGGGCCGGCGAGTTGCCCCGCACCCTGCTGTTCGACGGCAAGGGCGGTCGCCGCGCCGTCTCCGGCGCGCTGACCGAGGCGCAGGTGCGCGAGGCCCTGGGGGGGCAGTGAACCCCGACTCTCGCTCCCCGCATCTTCGGTTGGACAGTGGGGAGCCCATCGACGCGCCAGAGGCGCCGGCTACTGGGGGCGAAAGGGATTTTCCCGGCTCCCGTGCGGGCGGGGCCGGTCAGGCGTTCAGTCTTTCCAGCGCTTCCCGCAGCTTTTGCGGTTCGTCCAGGCGCAGCATCTTGCGTACCGCCGGGGCCACCTCGTTGAGGTCGGTCTTCAGCACCTTGCTCTTCACTTGCAGGATTTGCGAGGGGTGCATGGAGAAGATGCGCAGGCCCATGCCCAGGAGCAGGCGGGTGAGGGCGGGGTCACCGGCCAGTTCTCCGCAGACCGAGACGGGGACGTCCACTTTTTCCGCGCTGGCGATGGTATGGGCAATGAGCATGAGCACCGCCGGGTGGAGGGGATCGTAAAGGGCGGACACCTGCTCGTCGGTGCGGTCGATGGCCAGGGTGTACTGGATGAGGTCGTTGGTGCCGATGGACAGGAAATCCAGGCGCCGCATGAAGAGCCCCACGGCCAGGGCGGCGGCAGGGATCTCGATCATGCCGCCCACCTGGATGTGCTCGTCGAAGGTGACCTTCTCCCCCCGCAAGCTTGACTTGGCCTGTTCCAGGGCGGCCAAGGTCTGGTCGATTTCGTGGGCGTGTGCCAGCATGGGGATGAGGAGTTTCACCGGCCCGAATTTCGACGCCCGCAGAATGGCGCGCAGTTGGGTCTGGAACATCTTCGGCTCGGCCAGGGACAGGCGAATGGCGCGCCGTCCCAGCGCCGGGTTGGTCTGGGTGCGGTAGGCGTCCACCGCCTTGTCGCCGCCGAGGTCGAAGGTACGGATGGTGACCGGCCGGCCGGCCATGCCCTTGATGACTTTCTTGTAGGCCTCGAACTGCTCGTTCTCGTCGGGCATGTCGCCGCGGCCCAGGAAGAGGAACTCGGTGCGGAAGAGGCCGATGCCCTCGGCGCCTAGTTCCAGGGCCTCGGGCACGTCGCCCGGCAGTTCGATGTTGGCCTGGAGCTGGACGGCGGTGCCGTCCAGGGTTTCCGACGGAGCGGTCTTGAGCCGTTTGAGCTTGGATTTTTCCAGCTCGATCTGATTTTTGCGAAGCTGGTATTCCTCCAGGACGCGCAGGTCCGGGTTGACGATGACCACGCCCCGGGTGCCGTCGATGATCAGCGCCTCGCCGTCGCGGATCGCCGCCCGGGCGTTTTCCAGACCCACCACGGCCGGAATGGCCATGCTGCGGGCCAGGATGGCGGTATGGGAAGTAGCGCCGCCCACGTCGGTAATGAAGGCGGCGAAGCGGTGTTCCTTGAAGGCGATGACGTCGGCAGGCGACAGATCGTGGGCCACCACCACCAGATTTTCTTCCGTGACCCCCTTGGCGGTACGCAACAAGTTGCGCCCCGGGTGGCCCATGAGTTCCTTCACCACCCGCTCGACCACCTGCACCACGTCGAACTTGCGTTCCTTCAAATAGGGGTCGTCGAACTGCTCGAACTGCTCGACCAGATGCTGCATCTGCTGCACCAGGGCCCATTCGGCATTGCAGCGTCGCTCGCGGATGAGGGCCTTGGGCACTTCCACCAGTTCCGGGTCCACCAGGAACATGGCGTGCAGATCGATGAAGGCGGAAAGTTCGGCCGGGGCGTGTTCGGTGGCTTCCTTCATGGTGGCCAGTTCGTCCCGCACCGTCGCGATGGCTTTTTCGAAGCGGGCGATTTCCTTGTCCACCATGCGGGGCGAAACCGTCAGGTGGGAGACCTCCAGTGTGGCGTGGGACATGAGCAGCGCCCGCCCGATGGCGATGCCGCCGGAAACGCCCAGACCGTGGAGGGTGAAACTCATGGCGCCGGCCCCCGCCTACTCGCCTTCGCCGAAGTAGTCGGCGATGAGGGCCAGAATGCTGTCCAGGGCCTCCTGTTCATCGGGGCCGTCGGTTTCGACCGTGACCTTGGATCCCTTGCCGGCGGCCAGCATCATCACCCCCATGATACTTTTGGCATTGACCTTGCGCGGCCCCTTGCTCATCCACACTTCGCAGCGGTACTTGCCCGCCAGTTGGGTGAGCTTGGCCGAGGCCCGGGCATGTAGACCGAGTTTATTGATGATTTCGGTTTCGGCAGACAGCATCAAACGTCCTTCAAGAGATTGAGCACCCCGTCCCGACCCCCGGCGGTGGAACGACTCAGGAGCACGTCGAAACCCTTTTCCCGGTATGTGAGGGCGCGAAGCAGCATGGGCAGGTTGACGCCGGCCAGGGCTTCGATGCGTCCCGGATCGAGCAACTTCATCACCAGATTGGCTGGAGAGGCGCCATAGACATCGGTGAGCAGCAGCACGCCGGCACCGCCGTCCACCAATTCCAGCATCTGGCGGGCGAGGGGAAGCAGATCAAGGGGATCGTCCTGGGCGGCAACGCCCAACTGGTTGAGCAGGGGCGGGCGTCGGTTGAGCACGTGGCAGGCGTTCTGGATGAGCGCCTCGCCGAAGCTGCCGTGGGTGACGAGGAGGATTCCGATCATCCTGCAAACCTCGATTGGACGAGCCCGACGGTGCGCTCGGGCGGGTGTCTGGCGCGAAGCGACGACGCGGCAGGCTGACGCCTGCGAGGAGAAGCGACAAAGCCAGGCGCCCGCCCGGATGCGCCAGCGGGCTCATAGCGCTGCCCCCCGAGGGGTGAGCGATCGGGTGCGGCGCAACGATTCAGGGCACGAGGCATTGCGGGCATCGACAAGCGGTCAACCGTGGTTTCCAGGATCATGGCCCGATTCTAACCGATGACCGTGACGACAATCTCCCGCCGATGTCCCGTCGCACGGTGCTCCCAGAGAAACACCCCTTGCCAGGTGCCCAGCAGGAGAGCACCGTCGGCCAGGGGCACGGTCAACTCATGGCCGGCAAGCAGGGAGCGGGCGTGGGCGGCCATGTCGTCTTCGCCCTCCTGGTCGTGGCGGTAAGCCGGATCGCCATCGGGAACCAGGCGGGCGAACAGGGTTTCCAGGTCGCGACGCACGTCGGGGTCGGCGTTTTCGGTGAGCAGCAGCGAGCAACTCGTATGCCGCACGAAGACGTGGACCAGCCCGGTGGCGATACCCGCCCGCCCGACCGCGGCGCGGATTTCCGCCGTGAGGTTCTGGGTTCCCCGTCCACGGCTCTGCACGGCGAATGTTTCCTGATAGGTCATGTTCCGAACCCTCCTCCTGTCGTTTCCCCGTCCCCGCGGGCCTGTAGCGGAATTCCTTCCTGTCCTGCGCCAGGATCGGACTTGCCATAGTCCTTCGTCAAGCTTGACAACATATGACGGAGTGCTTACTTTGTCACTCCCCCGCGCCTTTCAGGAGAGACCCATGACTCCCTTCGCCCTGTTCCGCAATCTTGCCGCCGCCGGCCTCCTGACCGGCCTTGCCATTCCGGTCCTGGCGGCCCCCACGGTCTACTTCGGTCTCGACAATACCAATCTCTCGGCGGGAGGCGCCCATCCCAACGCCGCTACTGCCGCCAGCCAATTCACCCTGGCTGCCGGCAGCATCGCCGTGCAGAACTTCGATGCGCTCGCCCTGGGGTCCGTCCCTGCATCAATCGCCGTTGGCGGTGTCAACGCCTCGTTCACCAATAGTGCCACCAGCTACAGCCGGATTTCCTCGGGCGTGGGCACCTTCTCCACCTTCCCGATTTCCGGCAGCCAGTACCTGGAGTCCCTTTCGGGCCAGGGCAGCACCTACTTCACTTTCGCCTTCGACCGGGCTGTCAGCGCACTGGGATTCTATCTGACCGACCCCAGCGACTGGGCCGGAACGGGCGGCTCCCTTCCCGGGCTCACCCTCAACCTCCTGCGCGGCAGCGACGTCCTTTCCGTAGACCTCCTGCAAGGGCTGGACGCCACCCAGGTCGTCAATGGCAACGTGCTGTTCTTCGGCGTGGTGGACAGCGCCGACCCCTTTACCGGTTTTTCCATTTCCAGTTCGGCCTCGCTCCCCGACGAAGACGCCATCGGTCTCGACAACCTCCAGCTTGCCGTGGCCCGGCGGGCGAGCGTGCCGGAACCGGCACCGCTGGCGCTGCTGGCCCTCGGCGTTTTCGCGCTCGCCGCTCGCCGTCGCGTCTGAGCGCAAAAGCTTCGTTCCCGGGGGGTGTGGAATATTCCCGCCACCCCGGCAGAACGGCGCCGCCCAGGAATGACGTAGCGATTAGAATGGCCTGACTCCCACTCGCCGGGACGACGCTCCCGGAGAAGCAATTTTTCAATGCCCTCGCCTTACCTCTGGACTGAAGTCGCCGAGTCCGCTCTCACCGGTACCGCTGCAGTCGATAGCCTGATTTATGGCTACCAGTGGGCAAGCTCCACACTGACCTTCAGTTTCCCCGGCTTCGGTGCGACCTGGTCGCCCGATCCCTTCACCGGCTACCCGATGCACTTCTCCCAGGAGCCCTATGCGGGGTTTGCCCCGCTGGAGTCGTCGGATATCGCCGCGGTGCGGGACGCCTTGCAGTCCTGGTCCAGTGTGAGCGGTTTGCTGTTCTCCGAAGTGAGTGATACCGCAACCGAGGTGGGCGACTTGCGCTTCGCCTACTCCTCCGCGGTGGCGGGAGCCCAGGCCTGGGCCTATACCCCTTCGCCGACCGCCTTCGGGGGAGACGTCTGGTTCTCCAGCACCAGCAGTTCCTTCTTCGAATCCTGGAATCCGGGAAGCTACGAGTACATGACGGCCGTCCATGAGATCGGCCATGCCCTCGGGCTAAAGCATCCTTTCGAGATCTCCGATCTGGGCAACGATGTCCTTAACGCCACGGTCATCAGCACCGCACTGGACAGCCGTTCCTACACGGTGATGAGCTATGCGGCGGCGCCGGGCAACACTTCGACCTATTTCAACTACGAGCCGACCACGCCGATGATCCTCGACGTGGCCGCCATCCAGGCACTCTATGGTGCCAACCCGAACCACAACGCCGACGATACGAACTACGTCTTCTCGAGCGGACAGTACTACCACGAGACCATCTGGGACGCGGGGGGCATCGATACCCTGACGCTGACTGGAACCCTTGGGGGAATCATCGATCTGCGTGCCGGGACCGATTACGGCTCTCGGGTAGGCCAAGTGGTCCGGGTGCTCAATGCCCAGGGCAGCGCCCTTTTTGCCGTGGACAACGTCTGGATCGCGTACGGTGTGGTCATCGAGAATGCCACTGGCGGATCCGGCAAGGACACCATCACCGGCAACGAAATCGCCAATACCCTCGATGGTGGCGCGGGTGCCGATACCTTGATCGGGGGTCAGGCCAGCGACACCTACCTCGTCGATAACACCGGCGACGTGATTGTCGAAAAGCTTGGCGAGGGCGATGACGTCGTTCATGTCGCCATTGCTACCACAGGAGCCACCTACACCCTGGCGGCCCACCTGGAAAGCGGCCTGCTGACCAATACCCTGGCCAACAACCTGACTGGCAATACCTTGGGCAATACCCTCACGGGCAACGCCGCTGCCAATACACTCGACGGGGGGGCCGGTGCCGATACCCTTGCGGGAGGTGAGGGGAACGACACCTATATCGTTGAAAACGTCGGGGATGAAATCCTCGAGCACCTCGACGAGGGAGCCGATCTCGTCAAGGTAGCGATAAGCACTGCTGGGGGCGACTACACCCTTGGGGGCGGCGTCGATAACGGAATCCTCACCAACCTCGTCGCATTCACCCTGGTCGGAAATGGCCTGGACAACACCCTCACCGGCAACGCCGCGGCCAACACCCTGGTCGGACTCGCCGGCGACGACACCCTGGACGGCAAGGGCGGCGCCGATGTCCTGATCGGCGGCCAGGACGACGACACCTACGTCATCGACCAGGGGGGCGACAGCGTGGTGGAAGAAGCCGACGCAGGCAGCGACCTCGTCCGCGTCGCCCTGAGCAACGCCGGAGGCAGCTACACCCTGGCCGCCCACGTGGAGCACGCCACCCTGATCAATGCGGTGGCTTTCAAGCTGGTCGGCAACGATCTCGCCAACACCCTCATCGGCAACGCCTTGGCCAATACCCTGGACGGCGGCGCGGGGGACGACGTGCTCAACGGAGGCCTGGGCAACGACACCTATTTCATTGGTGCCGGGGACAGCCTCATCGACACAGGCGGCATCGACACGGTCATCTCCGGTGTCGACCACAGCCTGGGAGCCGACTTCGAACACCTGACGCTGAGCGGCAACGCAGACCTGGACGGCACCGGCAACGCCCTCGCCAATACCATCTTCGGCAACACGGGCGCCAACACCCTGGACGGAGCGGGCGGCGTCGACCTCCTCAAGGGCGGCGGAGGAGACGACACCTACCTCGTCGACCTCGGCGCCACCAACCTCCTCCAGGACGCCCTCGCGGAAAACACCCTGGAAGGCAACGACACGGTCGTGCTGCGGGGAGGCAACACGGTCCTCCAGACCTACGCCACCCTCACCCTGGGCAATCACCTGGAAAACCTCGACGCCCACGCCACCACGACCACCCGGCTCCACCTCATCGGCAACGCCCTCGCCAACACCCTCACCGGCAACGACGCCGCCAACACCCTGGACGGGGGGCTGGGGGCCGACGCCCTCATCGGCGGCCTGGGCGACGACACCTACGTGATCGACACCCCGGGCGACACCATCACCGAGCAGGCTGCCGAAGGCACCGACCTGGTCAAGGTCGCCGTCGCCGCCGCCAACGGCACCCATACCCTGGCGTCCAACGTCGACAACGGCACCCTGATCAATGCCGTGGCCTACAACCTCACCGGCAACGCCCTGGCCAACACGCTCACCGGCAACGCCCTGGCCAATACCCTGGACGGCGGCAGTGGCGCCGACAGCCTGATTGGGGGACTGGGCAACGACACCTACATCATCTACGACATCGGCGACACCATCACCGACTCAGGCGGCAGCGATACGGTGCGCAGCAGCCTCACCTACAGTCTTGGCGCCACCCTCGAGAACCTCGTTCTCACCGGCAGCGATGCCATCAATGGCACCGGCAACGGTCTGGCCAACACCCTCACCGGTAACGACGGCGCCAATACCTTGACCGGCGGTCTGGGCAACGACACCTACGTCCTTGGCCCCGGCGACCTGGCCGTCGAAACCTCCACCCTGGCCAGCGAAATCGACACCGTCCAGAGCAGTGTCACTTACAGCCTCGGGGCCAATCTCGAACACCTGACGCTGAGCGGCAACGCCGACAACGACGGCACCGGCAACGCCCTCGCCAACACGATCCTCGGCAACGCGGGCGCCAACACCCTGGACGGCGCGGGGGGCGTCGACTTCCTCAAGGGCGGAGGAGGAGACGACACCTACCTCGTCGACCTCACGGCCAGCAACCTCCTACAGGACGGCATCACCGAGATTCTCAACGAAGGGCAGGACAGCGTCGTTCTGCGCGGAGGCAACAGCGGGCTGCTCACCTACGCCACCCTCGCCCTCGGTGCCCACCTGGAGACCCTCGACGCCTCGGGCACTACCACCGCCCGGCTCCACCTCATCGGCAACGCCCTGGCCAACACCCTCACCGGCAACGACGCCGCCAACACCCTGGACGGCAAGGCCGGTGCCGACCACCTCATCGGCGGCCTGGGCGACGACACCTACGTCGTCGACGCCCTGGGCGACGAAGTCAGCGAAAGCGCCGGCCAGGGCACCGACACCCTGCGCATCCTCATCGCCGCAGCGGGAGGCAGCTTCACCCTGGCAGCCCACGTCGAGAACGCCTTGCTCCTCAACACCGTCGCCTTCA
>JAEUNZ010000019.1:0-17053 GCA_016790965.1 Dechloromonas sp. | reverse complement strand
ACCCACCTGACGGGCAAGCAGGATGTGTTCGCGGGTCTGGGGCATGGGACCGTCGGCAGCGGAGCAGACCAGAATGGCGCCGTCCATCTGGGCAGCACCGGTGATCATGTTCTTGACGTAGTCGGCGTGGCCCGGGCAGTCGACGTGGGCGTAGTGACGGTTGGCCGTTTCGTATTCGACGTGGGCGGTGTTGATGGTGATGCCGCGAGCCTTCTCTTCCGGAGCCGCATCAATTTCATCGTACTTCTTGGCAGCACCACCGAACTTCGCCGCCAGAACCGTGGTGATCGCCGCCGTCAGCGTCGTCTTGCCGTGGTCAACGTGTCCAATCGTGCCCACATTCACGTGCGGCTTCGTACGCTCGAATTTTTCCTTAGCCATACCATTTCCCCAAATCAATCAAGAAAATCAACAATGAACCAGCCAGTCGGTGGTGCCCATGGGCAGGATCGAACTGCCGACCTCTCCCTTACCAAGGGAGTGCTCTACCACTGAGCCACATGGGCCTACCTCAGAAAACTTCAGCCACAGCACGATGGAGCGGGTGAAGGGAATCGAACCCTCGTCTTAAGCTTGGAAGGCTTCAGCTCTACCATTGAGCTACACCCGCTTAAACACTCTCTTCGCACCGCACCACAAGGCACTACGACAACTTTCTGGTGGAGGGGGAAGGATTCGAACCTTCGAAGGCAGAGCCGTCAGATTTACAGTCTGATCCCTTTGACCGCTCGGGAACCCCTCCGAGAGAACCCGCGATTATCCAGATGGCCAGAAAGCCTGTCAACGGGTTTTGCTGCCGCACCACAAACAAAAAGACCGGCCAAAGCCGGTCTTCCGGGGCATGTCGAACTTACTTCTGGGACAGAACCCAGGCCGCCAGTTTCTTGGCCTCGTCCTCGGTGACGTTGTTGGGGGGCATGGGAACTTCACCCCACGCGCCCTTGCCACCAGCCTTGATCTTGGCAGCCAAGGCAGCAGGAGCCTTGGCGTCACCCTTGTACTTGGCCGCGACATCCTTGTAGGCGGGTCCGACCAGCTTCTTATCGATGGCGTGGCAGGACATGCAGTTCTTGGCCTTGGCCAGCGCCTCGTCAGCCTGAACCTGACCAGCCATGACGATACCGGCGGCCATCATCGCAACGTAGATTGCTTTCATTTATTCGCTCCATCTGTCGGTTGGTAAACAAGCGCCGCCGATGATAAGCCCTTTTACCGGTGTGTGAAAGCACGCAGCGGAACGAGACGACGGCGGTAAAAGCTTAACGCGCCTTCGTCCCCGTGCGTTGACGCTACAGGACAGCCTGCCTTTCCACCGCTCAACGACGACGCTCGATCTGGGTCACGTCACGCACCGCGCCCTTGTCCGCCGAGGTGGTCATCAACGCGTAGGCCTGAAGGGCCGCAGACACTACGCGCTCACGTTGGGCAGGCTTCCAGGCGGCGGCTCCCTTCGCCTCCATGGCCACCCTACGCTTGGCCAGTTCGGCGTCCGAGATGGCCAAGTGAATGCGGCGAGCAGGGATGTCGATCTCGATGCTATCACCGGTCTCAATGAGGCCTATGGCGCCGCCATCGGCCGCTTCCGGAGAAGCATGGCCGATGGACAGGCCGGAGGTGCCGCCGGAGAAGCGGCCGTCGGTGAGCAAGGCGCATTCCTTACCCAGACCGCGGGACTTCAGATAGGAAGTGGGGTAGAGCATTTCCTGCATCCCGGGGCCGCCCTTGGGACCTTCATAGCGGATGACCACGACGTCGCCGGCCACTACTTCGCCCCCCAAAATACCCTCGACAGCAGCGTCCTGGCTTTCGTAGACGCGGGCTCTACCGGTGAATTTCCAGATGGATTCATCGACGCCGGCGGTCTTGACGATGCAGCCATCGCGGGCGATGTTGCCGTGCAGTACGGCCAAACCTCCCTCTTTGGAATAGGCATTGGCGGCGTTGCGGATACAGCCGTGGGTGCGATCCAGGTCCAGCTCGTTATAGCGGCGATCCTGGGAAAAGGCTGTCTGGGTGGGGACCCCACCAGGAGCCGCCTTGAAGAATTGGTGAATCTTGAGATCATGCTCGCGCACCACATCCCAACGGTCGATGGCCTGGCCCAGGGTCTTGGTATGCACAGTCGGGACGTCGCGCTGGAGGAGTCCAGCGCGGTCCAACTCCCCCAGAATCCCCATGATGCCCCCGGCCCGGTGTACATCCTCGATATGGTAGTCCTGGGTGGCAGGAGCCACCTTGCACAGGCAAGGTACCTTGCGCGAAATGGCGTCGATATCGCTCATGGTGAAATCGACACCAGCCTCCTGGGCGGCCGCCAGGATGTGCAGCACGGTATTGGTGGACCCCCCCATGGCCACGTCCAGGGCCATGGCATTTTCGAAAGCCGCTTTGGTGGCAATGGAGCGGGGCAGAACGGAGCCGTCGTCCTGCTCGTAATAGCGCTTGCAGAGATCAACCGCGGTGCGGCCTGCCCGCAGGAAGAGCTCCTTGCGGTCGGCGTGGGTGGCGACGATGGTGCCGTTGCCCGGCAGGCTCAGGCCCAGGGCCTCGGTCAGGCAGTTCATGGAATTGGCGGTGAACATGCCGGAACAGGAGCCGCAGGTGGGGCAGGCGGAGCGCTCGAAACTCTCCACCTCGGCGTCCGATACCTTGGCGTCGCCGGCCTTGATCATGGCGTCGATGAGGTCAACCGCGATGGTCTTGCCTTCCCATTTCACCTTGCCAGCCTCCATGGGGCCGCCGGAAACGAAGACGGCAGGGATGTTGAGGCGCATTGCGGCCATCAGCATGCCCGGGGTGATCTTGTCGCAGTTGGAGATGCACACCATGGCATCGGCGCAATGGGCGTTGCACATGTACTCGACGGAATCGGCGATCAGGTCCCTTGAAGGCAGGCTGTAGAGCATGCCACCGTGGCCCATGGCGATGCCGTCGTCGATGGCGACAGTATTGAATTCCTTGGCGATGCCGCCGGCCGCCTCGATCTCTCGCGCCACCAACTGGCCGAGATCCTTAAGGTGAACGTGGCCCGGCACGAACTGGGTGAAGGAATTGACCACGGCGATGATAGGTTTGCCGAAGTCGCCGTCTTTCATGCCGGTGGCGCGCCACAGGGCGCGGGCGCCGGCCATGTTGCGGCCGTGGGTGGAGGTGCGGGAACGATAGTGGGGCATGACAGACTCCGTACAAAGCCGCTCAAGCGGCCGCGACTATAATCGGCCAATTCTAGCCGAAACCCTTTCCCCGATGCTCCTGCACCCCCAGTTCGACCCAGTCGCCCTTTCCCTGGGCCCCCTTGCCGTGCGCTGGTATGGCCTCATGTACCTGGTGGCCTTCGCCCAGTTCTATCTCCTCGGCCGCCACCGCATCGGGCGGCGCCTGCACGGAACCTGGACCCTCGAGCAACTGGATGATCTTCTTTTCTATGGCGTCCTGGGGGTGATTCTCGGCGGACGATTGGGGCAGATCCTGTTCTACGAGCCCGGCCACTACCTCGCCAACCCTGTGGAAATCCTGGCCGTATGGAAGGGGGGCATGAGCTTTCACGGCGGTTTCCTCGGCGTGCTGGTCGCCATGGCCCTCTGGTCGAGAAAGCATGGCAAACCTTGGCTTGACGTCACCGACTTCATCGCCCCCCTCGTGCCCCTCGGCCTTGCCGCCGGCCGCGTGGGCAATTTCATCAACGGTGAACTCTGGGGCAGACCGGCGGACCCCGGCCTGCCTTGGGCCATGATTTTCCCTCAGGCCGGCGATGCATTGCCACGGCATCCTTCGCAGTTGTATCACGTCGGCCTGGAAGGACTCGCACTGTTCGCCATCCTTTGGCTTTACTCCGGGCCGAAACGCCCCCGGGGAGCGATCTCTGGCGTCTTTCTCATCGGCTACGGCATTTTTCGCTTCCTGACGGAGTATTTTCGCGAACCGGACGCTGGCATTTTCGGGCATTCCTACACGATCAGCATGGGGCAGTGGCTTTCGCTGCCCATGGTCGCCGCCGGCCTGCTCCTCCTTGCCCGCAGCCGCTCATCCCGCCAGGCGTGACCGGCGCTCGGAAAGATTTTATAATTATGAATTATCCCTTCCCAGGAGAATTCAGCCATGCAACGCCCTTTCAAGGTTCTCGGCCTGCAGCAGATCGCCATCGGCGGTCCTTCGAAGGACCGCCTGCGCACGCTTTGGGTCGATTTGTTCGGCTTGGCAGTCACGGGCAATTTCGTCAGCGAGCGGGAGAATGTGGACGAAGACATATGTGCCCTGGGCAGCGGTCCTGGCATGGTCGAGGTCGATCTGATGCAGCCCCTCGATGCTGAAAAAAAGCCCGCAGTCCATGCCACGCCCCTCAACCACATCGGGCTTTGGGTCGACGATCTGCCCGCCGCCGTGGCCTGGCTTTCCGACCAGGGCCTGCGCTTCGCGCCCGGCGGCATTCGCCGAGGGGCCGCCGGCTTTGACATCTGCTTCATCCACCCCAAGGGCAACGAGGAATCTCCCTTGAGCGGCGAAGGCGTCCTCATCGAACTCGTGCAGGCGCCGCCGGAAGTCGTCGCCGCATTCGATCGCTTCGCCAATCCATGACCCTGTCCGAATCAGAGCGCGACGACGCCCGGGCAGCACTAGCGCCCACCCTGGAAGCGACGGCGGCCATTCTTCCCCTGCTGGCTAGGCCCAGGAATCCCCGCTTTCCGGCCAAGGCCGCGATGCACTGGGACAAAGCCTGGGCAGAGGTCCAGGCAGCCTGGATCGACCGGCACGGTGCGGGATTCGCGGCGCTGCGCCCGGCAGTCTTCGCGCTTTCCGCCGCCGCCCTCGCATTGCAGGACTTGGAGTGTCTCGCTTTGAGCGAAGCCATGGCCACCGCCACCGACCGTCTAGACGAGCCGGCCGGCCTCGACAACGCCCGGCTGATCACCGCGATCAGTGCCGCCGTGGAGTGCTTCGCCACGGCAGACGCCCTGGAGCATGAAGCCTTTCCACAAAGGGCGAAGCATTTCGCATCCCGCCTGGAACGGGTCGCCAAGGAAAGGGAAGCCCCCGCTCGCTCGCCGGTGCTCGATCGCCTCTTCGCCGACGAAGGACGCGAGTGTCTGGAAAAGATGCGCCTCGCCTGCTTGGCACTACCGCCGGACCCCATGGCGCTAAAACGTGCCGCCGCGGACCTAGCCCGAGTCGCCGACGCCCTGGATATTGGAGATGTTACCCTCGCCGCGACCCGGCTGGTACGCAGTCTGCCTCTGCGCGCTGGAGAACGGGTGGACCTGGAGGCCGAGGAACCCAGGAGCATGGTCCTGGGCCTGATCGCAGAGCTGGAAGACTTGATCGGACGCCTGGCCGGCGGGAATCGCGTCCAGGCAAAGCCCTGACGGAGCCCCGCACAAAGCGGACCATGCCGCCCACTGGCCTGCCCCGCTGTGCCAAGCGCCCCGCACCGATGGCGCGCCAAGGGCACGGTGGGCACCGACGGCTACAATGGCCGGAATATCCCCAGAATCAAGCGGCGGCCGTTGCCCAGATCGGCCACTTCGGCCTGGATTTCCACCGGACGACTCTCGCCATCCCCGCGCAGGATGGATACCCTGACCGGGTCGGGAGATAGACCCGACACGGCTTCGCGAAAGGCTCTTCCGCAACGCTCGCCTTCAGCGGCGGGATGGAGCTGGCGCTGATGGCGCCCGATGAGTCGGGCCCGAGGCAAGGCAAACAGGACCTCCGCCCGTTGGTTGGCATCCAGGATGATACCGGTGTCGCCGTCCGCCAGCAGCATGGCATCGCGGGCAGCGTCGAAGACGGCCCGCAGGCGCTCGCTGGCCGTCTGGGCCTGCTTACGGGCTTCCGCCGCCTGGAACTCGACCAGGGCCAGGGTCACCAGATTCGATATGGCCTGGGCAAAGATGCGATGCATGGTGGTCCAGGGCTGCCGTGCTCCAACTTGCTCCAGGGCAATCACCCCTTGAAACTCGCCCCGGATATGAATGGGCGTCGCCAGGAGGGCCGATACGCCGTGCCGCGGGAAGTAATCCGTCGCCAGTTCACAAGTCGCCGGATGCAGATATGGGGCATCGGCAACGATGGCTCCCTCTCCCTGCAAGGCGGCAAAGTACGCCGGATAGTCCGATGCCCCCAGGGTCTCGCCACTGCTGTGACGGTTGGACGCGCGCTCGAACACTTCCAGACAGCGCAGTTCGTCGCGCTCACCGGTAAGCGCCCAGATCCCGACCCGCGCGACCCCGGTTGCAGCGGCCGCCGACTCGGTGAGAATACTGAGCGTCATTTCCAGGGAGGCCTCCCGGAAATAACTTCCGCGGGAGAGGCGGGCAAACCCTTCCTGCATGTCCGCAGACGAGGACAGCATCGCTTGCTCGCCTAAATTCATCATGACCACGTTCGCAACTTCCGGGGCCCAGGCCCCCACTCAATGACAGTTGCGATTGTAGGGCGGCCCTCCCCGGGGAGCCCGTGAAGTGCGCCACACTTACTAAAGCAATAGGCCGGGCCGAAAACCCTCTCGACCCGGCCTGGCGAACCTCGGTCCGCCGTGCTTTCCCGCCTCGCCGTCCTCCGTTCCCGGATCGCGGCGGTGATCGGTCAGCGAGCGCTCAACGCGGCGATGCGGTCTTCCAGGGACGGATGGCTGGAGAACAACGAGGTCCAGCCCTTGCCGCCGGCGATGCCGGCCGTCGCCATGTTTTGCGGCAGAGGCTCGGTATGCAGGCCGCCGAGACGACGCAGGGCATCGATCATCGGCCGCGGCGTCCCCAGGAGGGCGGCCGCACCCGCATCAGCCCGGAACTCGCGCTGGCGAGAAAAATACATGACGACGATGCTGGCCAGAATGCCGAAGACGAGCTCGCACACCATGCTGGTCACCATGTAGCCGATGCCCGGGCCGCTATTTTCCTCGCCCTTGCGAAGGAAGGAGTCGACCGCGTAGCCAATGACCCGCGAAATAAAGACCACGAAGGTATTGACCACCCCCTGGATCAGCGTAAGGGTCACCATGTCGCCATTGGCGATGTGGGCGACCTCGTGGGCGAGCACCGCCTCGACTTCCTCGCGGCTCATACCCTGCAGGAGACCGGTGGAAACGGCCACCAGCGAACTGTTGCGAGTGGCGCCGGTGGCGAAGGCATTGGGCTCGCCATCATAGATGGCCACCTCCGGCATGGGCAGGCCGGCTTTCTGGGCCAATCGGCCCACCGTATCCACCAGCCAGAACTCGGTCGAGTTGCGCGGCGTCTCGATGACCTGGGCGCCGGTGCTCCACTTGGCCATGGGCTTGGACATCCAGAGGGAGATGAAGGCGCCGCCGAAGCCGATGACTCCCGCGAAGACGAGCAGCATGCCGAGGTTGAGTCCGTTGGCGGTCAGGAAGCGATTGACGCCCAGGAGGCTGGTCACCAGCCCGAGGACGAGCATGACCGCCAGATTGGTGACGAGGAAGAGGATGACACGTTTCATGAGATTCTCCTGATGGAGGGTGAACGACACGGCGAGGAGTTTACCCCAGGGCAACAATCCGAATAAATCGGATTAAACTTGAGCAACCATTCGAAATTTTCGGAAATAATGCCCAGGCTCAACTACAAGCACCTCCACTACTTCTGGATCGCTGCCCAGGAAGGCAGCCTGACACGGGCGGCCGAGCGCCTGGGAGTCGCCATCCAGACAGTCAGCGGCCAGATCGCTGTCCTGGAGCGCTCCCTGGGCCGCTCACTCTTCACCGCCCAGGGGCGTGGCCTGGCGCTTACAGAGGCCGGGCGCAGCGCCCTGAATTACGCGGACCGGATTTTTCAGCTCGGCGACCAGTTGGAGAAACATCTCGCCCACCCCGACGGTCCGGAACGTCTGCGCCTGGTGGCCGGCATTTCCGACGGCCTGCCCAAGCTCGTCGCCCAGCGGCTCCTGGCCGAGGTCCAGGCCCCTCCGGCCCGCCTCCGCCTAGTGTGCCACGAAGGCGAATTCGAGGATCTGCTCGCCGATCTGGCGGTGCACCGTCTGGACGTCGTCCTCACCGACCGACCCGCCCCGGGCAGCGGCAATCTGCGCCTCCACAGCCATTCGCTGGGCGAGCTGGCGGTCGGCCTCTTCGGCACGCCTCCCCTCGCCGATGCCCTGCGGCCGGGATTTCCGGCAAGCCTCGCCGGTGCTCCCCTCCTCCTACCCACCCGTCACAACCGCCTGCGGGACCAGATCGACCTCTGGCTGGACGAAGCCGGCATCAAGCCCGACATCGTGGGCGAATTCGAGGACAGCGCCCTGCTGCAGACCTTCGGCCGCTCCGGCCTGGGCCTCTTCCCCGCCCCCCTGGAACTGGCCGCCACCGTCGCCACCGAACTGGGCGCTCATCCGGTCGGTCCCCTGCGGGGCGTCAGCGAGCAGATTTTCGCCATCGCCAACGCCCGCCGCCTCGCCCACCCGGCTGTGGAGGCGCTTTGTGCGGTGCGTCTGGGGGACGAAGCTACGGCCGCGCTATAATCCCCCACCCCCAACCGCTGCACTGCACAATGACTCCTCTACTCCGTTTCCTGGCCGCTTGCGGCCTCTCGTTCCTCGTTTCCCTTCCGCTTTACGCCGAACAGCTTCCGATCCCGCCTGCGGTGGCTGCCAAGTCCTGGTTGTTGCTCGACACGGGTTCCGGCCAGATTCTGACCGCCGAATTGCCTGACGAGCGTGTCGAGCCGGCCTCCCTCACCAAGATGATGACGGCTTACCTGACCTTCGCGGCGATCAAGCAGAAGACCATCGCCCTCAACCAGACTGTCCCGGTTTCTGAGAAAGCCTGGCGTACGGGGGGGTCCAAGATGTTCATCCAGGTCGGCACCCAGGTTCTGGTCGAAGACTTGATCAAGGGCATGGAAATCCAGTCTGGCAACGACGCCTGCATCGCCTTGGCCGAGGCCATCGCCGGCAGCGAAGAGGCCTTCGCCCAAATGATGAACCGCGAGGCCCAGCGTCTGAACATGAAGAACACCCACTTCATGAACTCCAATGGCCTGCCGGACCCTCAGCACTACACGACGGCACGGGACCTCTCCATTCTCGCTTCCGCCCTGGTGCGCGACTTCCCGGAGGAGTACGCCAAGTACTACTCGATGAAGGAATTCCGCTACAACAACATCACCCAGCAGAACCGCAATCGGCTGATCTGGATCGACCCCACCGCCGACGGCATCAAGACCGGCCACACCGAAGCCGCCGGCTATTGCCTGGTGGGCTCGGCCAAGCGCGGGCCGCGGCGCTTGATTTCGGTCGTCCTGGGCGCCAAGTCGGACGCCACCCGCACCAGCGAATCGCAAAAGCTGCTCAACTGGGGTTTCCAGTTCTATGAGCCGGTGCAAATCTCCGCCAAGGGACAGGAGGTCGCTTCGCTGCGCGTGTGGAAGGGTGAGGCCAATCTGATCAAGGCCGGCTTTGCCAGCGATCTGTCCATTGCCGTGCCCACGGGCTTCGCCGCCAAGGTCACCAAGGAATTCGTCGCCCAGCCCAGGCTGATCGCGCCCATCCAGCAGGGCCAGGTTCTCGGCACCCTCAAGGTGGCCCTGGACGGCAAGCCTCTCGGAGAGTACCCGGTGCTGGCCCTCGAGAACGTGCCCCAGGCCGGCATCCTGGGGCGCCTGATCGACACCATCCGGCTCTGGTTCGCCTGATGACCGACGGCGTCGCCGATCCAGTCTATCTCGACGGGGCCTTCGTGCCCCTGGCCCAGGCGCGCATCTCGCCCCTGGACCGCGGATTTCTCTTCGGCGACGGTGCCTACGAGGTCGTCCCGGTGTACTCCCGGCGGCCTTTCCGGCTGGAGCAGCATCTGGCCCGGCTGGCCGCCACCCTGGCTGCGATCCGGCTGGCGGACCCCTATCCCGTGTCCCGCTGGCGCTCGCTGGTCGAGACCCTGATCGCCGGAGCCCCCTGGGAGGATCAGGCCATCTACCTGCAGGTGACCCGGGGCGCCGATACCAAGCGCGATCACCCCTTCCCGCCCGCCACGGTGGCGCCTACGGTCTTCGGCTTTGCGTCCCCCCTGGTCACGGCATCGGCCGAATTGCGGCGGCAGGGCGTCGCCGCCATCACCGTGCCCGACCTGCGCTGGAGCCGCTGCGACCTCAAGGTCACTGCGGTCCTCGCCAATGTACTTGCCCGCCAGCAGGCGACGGACGCGGGCTGCGCCGAGGCCATCTTCCTGCGCGACGGCTGGCTCACGGAAGGGACCGCCTCCAACATTTTCATCGTGCGTGATGGCGTCGTCGCCGCGCCCCCCAAGGGCCCGCTCATCCTGCCTGGGGTCACCTACGACGTGGTGCTCGAACTCGCCGCCGCCCATGGCCTGCCGGCCGAAGTCCGCCCCGTGGCGGAAGCGGATCTGCGCGCGGCCGACGAGGTCTGGATGACCTCCTCGACCCGGGAAATCCTGCCCATCACCCGGCTCGACGGCCAGCCCGTCGGCAAGGGCCTGGCCGGTCCGGTTGCAGCCGCCATGGGTGCCTGGTATCAGGACTTCAAGGAAGTGGTCATGCGGCGGGACGGAAGGCCATGAACGAAAACGAAACCCTCCTCGAATTCCCCTGCGCCTTTCCGCTCAAGATCATGGGCAAGGCCGACGACGCCCTCACCACGGCAGTGCTGGAGATCGTCACCCGCCACGCGCCGGATTTCGATTCCGCCACCATCGAGATGCGGGCCAGTTCCGGCGGTCGGTACGTCGGCCTCACCTGTACGGTCACCGCCACGTCCAAGGCGCAGCTCGATGCCCTGTACCGGGAACTGACCTCCCACCCCCTGGTGAAGGTGGTTCTGTAGGTGAGCCGTGAAGGGCGAGGGGTGAGGGGGCAAGCGCAAGGCCAGGCGGCGGAGGCCGACGCCCATGTCAGCCCCTCTGCGCCCGTCCCCGTCGTCCGCCACCTCGGCTTGGCAGAGTACACGCCGACCTTCAACGCCATGCGCGCCTTCACCGCCACCCGCACGGCCGAAACGCCGGACGAGTTATGGATCGTCGAACATCCGCCGGTCTACACCCTGGGTCAAGCCGGCAAGCCGGAGCACATCCTGCGCGACGTGGGCATCCCCGTCGTGCCCATCGACCGCGGCGGCCAAGTCACCTACCACGGTCCCGGGCAAGTGGTGATCTACCTCCTCATCGACCTCACGCGGAAGAAGCTCAAGGTGCGCGAGCTGGTCAGCGCCATCGAACAGGCGGTGATCGACTTCCTGGCCGAACACCAGGTCACCGCCCAGCGCCGCGCCGGCGCCCCTGGCGTCTATGTGGGCGAAGCCAAGATCGCCGCCCTCGGGCTACGCATCCGGAACGGCTGCTCGTATCATGGTGTCTCCCTCAATGTGGACATGGACCTCAGCCCCTTCGAAGCCATAAACCCCTGCGGCTACCCGGGGCTGAAAGTCACCCAAACCAAGGATTTCAAGCTGCCGCTCACCGCTCACGAGGCGGGGGAGCGGCTTTGCCAACACTTGCTACAGCAATTGGAGAACTAAGATGGCCGAAAAAGGCATCAAGCAGAAGGGCGAGCAGAAAACCGCCCGCATCCCCATCAAGATCGTCCCCGTGGATGCCCCCCTCAAGAAACCCGACTGGATCCGGGTCAAGGCCGGAAACAGCGCCGGACGCTTCGGCGAAATCAAGTCCATGCTGCGGGAACGGAAGCTCCACACCGTCTGCGAGGAAGCCACCTGCCCCAACATCGGTGAATGTTTCGGCCGCGGCACGGCCACCTTCATGATCCTGGGCGACATCTGTACCCGCCGCTGCCCCTTCTGCGACGTGGGCCACGGCCAGCCCCTGCCGCCCAGCCCGGATGAACCCCGCCAACTGGCCGAATCCGTCGCCGCCCTCAAGCTGCGCTACGTGGTCATCACCAGCGTAGACCGGGACGACCTGCGGGACGGCGGTGCCCAGCACTTCGTGGACGTCATCCGCGCCGTGCGCGAGGCCTCGCCCACCACCACCATCGAGACCCTGGTGCCCGACTTCCGGGGGCGCATGGATGTGGCCCTGGACATCCTCGGTCAGGCCCTGCCGGATGTGCTCAACCACAACCTGGAAACGGTGCCCCGCCTCTACAAACAGGCCCGCCCCGGTGCCGATTACGCCCACTCCCTGGAATTCCTCAAGCAGTTCAAGGCCCGCTACCCGGCGGTTTCCACCAAATCGGGCCTGATGGTCGGCCTGGGCGAGACCGACGACGAGATCCTCGACGTCCTGCGCGACCTGCGAGCCCACGCAGTCGAGATGCTCACGGTCGGCCAGTACCTGGCCCCCACCGGCCACCACCTGCCGGTGACCCGCTACGTCCACCCCGACATCTTCAAGATGTACGAGACCGAGGCGACCGCCCTGGGCTTCTCCGGCGCCGCCTGTGGGCCCATGGTGCGCTCCAGCTACTGGGCGGACCAGCAGGCACATAGCGCTGGCGTCGCATAACCCGGATATTGCAGAGCCGCCTGCCTGGCGCCACCTGGGGTTCCGCAATGGGCACTTTCTCCGGTGCGCTGCCTCATGCGCCAGAAAGCTTCGGGGCACAGGCAATTACGCCCCGGCTTGTCCTCGGCCCGCCCGGCTTCGGCTTCACTCGAAGCATCGCAACCGCTGTGCCTCCCGCTCCGGCCCTGCGCCAGCAGCATCTATGCTAGGCGCGGAACGCGCGGCGCTCGCTCTCGGAAGCCCTGGACTGAGCATCTCGAGCGGTCCATGCGACCAAGCCAACGGACGGCGCGGTCATTGGACCGACACCCCCTCACTCGATGAAGGCGACCCGCCAGCAGTCCTCAAGGTTCTGCGCAACGCAATCGATGACCTCCGCATCGAGGCGCCCGGCGGCTGATTCCTCGCGCAGCACCATCAGAATTTGTTCCGCGGGTAGTGGCCCCCGATAGGGCCGCTGCTGCTCCAGGGCCTGGAACACGTCTGCCACGGCAACGATTCGGGCTTCCAGGGACAACTGCTCCCTGCGCAGGTGATACGGATATCCCGAACCGTCGCCCCTCTCGTGGTGCTGGGACGCCCAGAGCGCCACATCCTCCAGGCCGCGGATATTCTTCAAAACATTGTAGGTGTCGAAGCTGTGACGGCGAACGATGGCATATTCCTCGTCGCTAAGCTTGTCAGGCTTCTCCAGATAAGCATCTGGAACCCGAAGTTTCCCCAGGTCGTGGAGCAATCCCGCAAGTTCCAATAGTTCACAGCAGCGCTGACTGAGCCCCATCCTTTCCCCCAGGTAGCGGGCCAGACGGGCGACGGCATCCGAGTGCTTGCTGGTGAAACTGCTCTTGGCATCGACAATGACCGAAAAAATGTGAAACAGGCTGCGCAATTCCGCGAAAGTTATTTCGCCGTCGCGGTCATGCTCGAGCCAGGATGCCGCATAGCCCGCCACCTGATCACCCTCCAGCCGGAACCAGAAGGCCTCGGACCGGGATATCTCCAGAAACGCATCCACCAGCTCGGGATTGAACCAACTGCCCCGACGCTCCCTGATCTGCCTGTGCGTATCCTCGACCCCCAGGAGAACGTTGGCGTTGTCCCGCAAGCTCGCAAGCGTGAGGATATCGACCCGATCAGCCAGATAGACGCAGTTCGCCGCCAACTTCGTTTCCGCGCTGAGGTCGAGTCCCTGGAGCACCTCCCAATGGGTGTGATGGTGGCGGACAATGTCGGAAAACCTTGCCAGCAGCCCACTCTTGGCCAGAAGCCGAGCCCCGTTCTCGCAGTGGTCGTTTTCATGCTCCCACTCCAACTGGGCCAGGCGGGAGTGGATAACCGTCTTTGAAACCCCGCAGTCGTGCAGGATTGCGGCCTGGAACAGCTCGTCGAGGCGCGGACCGCTCCAGACGAGCCGCTTGGCGCACTCCGCGGCGATGTAGGCCACCCGCTTGCCGTGATGGATGTGGGTGACCCCCACCAGATCCAGGGCGTCGGAAAGCGAGTAGATCGCCTGGTGCAGGCTGATTCTGAAATTGGCCACAGGTTCCCCCTCCACGAAGGCGCAGCATGAACACCGGGATCATCCTAGGCGCTTTCCCTTCCGGCACCAAGCTCCGGGCAAGTCGCAGCCGCACCTGCGCTGCATCCGAACCTCCCCTCACGGCGTACTCGGGTAAGCCCCCCTCCACCTGGATCCGACCATGCGACAACTATTGGCCCTCTTATTCCTCGCCATCGCAACCCCGCTGGCAAGCGGCAATCCCGGCCTCATTCCCTGGCAACCCTACGGTGACGCGGCCTTCGCCCAGGCACGGGCTGACGGGCGCTACGTGCTCCTGGAACTGGAAGCCGTCTGGTGCCACTGGTGTCACGTCATGGACGCACGCACCTGGACCGATCCGACCGTGGCCACCGCCGTGGCCGAACACTACGTGCCGGTGCGGGCCGACCACGACGCGCGGCCCGATCTCGCGGAGCGTTACCGGGATTACGGCTGGCCGGCCATCGTCATCCTGGATGGAGAAGGCCGCGAAATCGTCAAACGAGCCGGTTACATCCCACCGGACGGCATGGCCCGTCTCCTCGCGGCGGTCGTCGCCGACCCCTCCCCAGAAGCCGCCCCCGCGGCTGAACCGACGGTGTGGGCCTCGTCGCCCCTGCTCGACGCGACCATCCGTGCCGAACTGGAGCGGCGCTGGATGGCGACCCACGACGCTGCCCGGGGCGGCCTCAAGGGTTTTCAGAAAATCGTCGATCGCGACGCGACGGAATACGCTCTGCTCAGGGCCGCGGCCGGGGACACCGTCTCCGCGCGCATGGCCCGGGCCGATCTGGCGGGTGCGCGGCGTCTGCTCGACCCCGTGTGGGGAGGCGTCTATCAGTACTCCACCGGCGGCGACTGGAAGCGCCCCCACTACGAAAAACTCGCCTTCATCCAGGCTGACCACCTGCGCCTCTTCGCCCTTGGCTATGCCGCTTTCGGCGATCCCCGCGATCGGGCCGCCATCGGGGCCATCCACGCTTACCTGAGGCGCTTCCTGCGCTCCCCCGAAGGCGCTTTCTACACCAGCCAGGACGCCGACCTGCGCCCCGGCGAGCACAGCGCCGCCTACTTCGCCCTCGACGACGCGGGCCGACTGAAACGCGGCCTTCCTCGCGTGGATCGCAGTATCTACGCCCGGGAAAACGGGCTCATCGCCGCCGCCCTGATCCAGGCCCACGCCGCCACCGGCGAGCCCGCCCTGCTTGAAGACGCCATCCGTGCCGTCGAGTACATGGGCGCCACACGCCGCCTGCCGGGGGGCGGCTATGCCCACGGCGCGGCCGATCCCGCCGGCCCTTACCTGGCCGACAGCCTCGCCCTGCTGCGCGCCCTGGTCGCCCTGCACGGCGCCACCGGCGAACGCCGCTGGCTGACCGAAGCCACCGCCACGGCGGACTTCATCGCCGCGCGCTTCGCGCGTCCGGACAGCCCAGGTTTCCGTACCGCGGTGCCCGCCGGACCGCTGCCTCCGGTAGCCACCCTGGAGGAAAACCTGGCCCTGGCCCGGGTGGCCAATCTGCTGTCCGCCTACAGCGGGGAACCCCGCCATCGGGCCATGGCCGAATCAGCCCTGCGCTACCTGGCGACTCCACAAGTCGCCCTGGCCCGACTTTCCGATCCCGGCATCCTCATCGCCGATCGGGAACTGGCCAACGATCCCGCCCACCTGACCGTGGTCGGAGGGCGCGACGACCCCGCCGCCCGCAGTCTCTTCGCCGCCGCCGCCCGCTGGCCGGTGGTTTACAAGCGGGTCGAGTGGTGGGACCGCAGCGAAGGCCCCCTACCCAATCCCGATGTAGCCTACCCGGAATTGAGCCGCGCCGCCGCCTTCGTCTGCGCCAACGGCCGTTGTTCCCGCCCCCTGTTCAGCGTTGAAGACCTCCTGACCCTGGCTGCTGACGGACAAGGCAAGGTGCAAAGGAGCATCCCATGAAAGCCCTTGCCCCACCCCCCCGCGCACGCAACCCCGCCGGTGCGCCGGACCGAAACGCCCTGATCCGGATCACCGTCGGCACCGCAGCCCTGGCCGCGGTGCTCTTCGCCCTGCCCGTCCCTGCGGCAGAACTGCGCCCGGTTGCGACCAGCCCCGCAGCGCCCCTCGCCCTGCGCGACCTGGAAGGGCGGAGCGTGGACCTCGCCCAACTGCGGGGCAAAGTGGTCCTGGTCAATTTCTGGGCCACATACTGCAAGCCCTGCCGGGCCGAGATGCCCTCCCTGGACCGCCTGCGCAGCCGCCTGGCGCCTCGGGGGCTGGAAGTCCTGGGCGTGGACGTGGGCGAAGACGCCGACGCCGTGCGCCGTTTCACCGCCACGGTACCGGTGGGATTCCCCCTGCTGCTCGACCCCGAAGGCAGCACCATGGCCCGCTGGAAGGCCATCGCCCTGCCCACCACCCTGGTCATCGACCGGCGGGGCCGCCTGCGGGCGCGCCTTACGGGAGAGGCGGATTGGGACGATCCCGGCCTCGTCGCCCCCCTGGAAAAGCTAATGACGGAACCATGAATGGCTTTTTGCATCCAAACGGCGGGCTGTCGCGTATCTGCCTGTACGGAGCGCGCCGCTTGACCGAGCAGCCGCCCGAAACCACGATCCCGGCCCCTGCGGCCAAACCACCCCTGTCAGGAGACTCATCATGAGCACCAAGAAGACCACCCTTTCCCTCGCCGTCGGTACCGCCTTCGCTGCCACCGCCCTGCTGGCCCCCGTGGCCCAGGCGGCAGACAACCCCTTCAGCCTCACCAAGCTGGATTCCGGCTATCAACTCGCTGCCGCCGACGACAAGGCCAAGGACGGCAAATGCGGCGAAGCCAAGTGTGGCGCCGATAAGAAGAAGGACGCCAAGTGCGGCGGCGACAAGAAGAAGGACGGCAGCTGCGGCGGTGACAAGAAGAAGGACGGCAAGTGCGGCGAAGCCAAGTGCGGCGCCGACAAGAAGAAGTAAATCCTCCCCGGGGCGCGCCCCGGCGCGCCCCGCTCTTCACCCTTCACCTTTCATCCTCCCCATGCCCCGTACCCCTCCCGCCGGCGCCGGACTCGGCTTTCGCCGCGAGCTCATCGAACCCCTCAAGGCCGGCGTTCCCGAA
>JAEUNZ010000034.1:0-66667 GCA_016790965.1 Dechloromonas sp. | reverse complement strand
GCCCCTTGCCCCGGGTGTCCGGGGCGGCGGGCGCGGCTGCCGGGCGCAGCTTGTGCATGTAGGCGCCGCAGGCCGGGCAGGCGTCCGCCGGCCCCAGGGCCTGCGGCGGCCGGTGGCCGCACTTGGGGCAGGCGGCGAAGCCCGCCATCAGCGCCGTCGGCCGCCCAGGATGGAGCCGAGCACGCCGCGGATGATCTCCCGCCCGACCTGGGAACCGATGGCCCGGGCGGCGCTCTTGGCGGCCGCCTCCAGGGCCCCTTCCCGGTGGCCGCCGCGGGGGCCGGTGCTGCCGCCGAGCATGCCGCCCAGCATGCCGCCCAGGCCGCCCAGCAGGCCGCCGCCCGATTCCTCCGCCGGGGCGGGAGCGGGCGCGGTCGGCGCGGGGGCCGGCTGCCCGGCCGGCTGGCCCGCGGCAGCGGCCGGCGCGGCGCCCTTCAGCTTCTCGTAGGCGGATTCCCGGTCCACGGCCTTCTCGTAATGGCCGAAGAGCACGGAGCCCTCGATGGCCGCCTTTCGCTCCCCGGCCGTCAGGGGCCCGATGCGGGAGGACGGCGGCAGCACGAAGGCCCGCTCGACCACGTTGGGCCGGCCCTTCTCGTCGAGGAAGGAGATCAGCGCCTCGCCGACGCCCAGCTCGGTGATGGCCGCCTCGGCGTCGAACTTCGGATTGGCGCGCAGGGTCTCGGCGGCGCTCTTCACCGCCTTCTGGTCCCGGGGGGTGAAGGCGCGCAGCGCGTGCTGCACCCGGTTGCCGAGCTGGCCGAGGACCTTGTCGGGCACGTCCAGCGGGTTCTGGGTGACGAAATAGACGCCGACGCCCTTGGAGCGGATCAGGCGCACCACCTGCTCCACCTTCTCCAGCAGGGCGGGCGGGGCCTCGTTGAACAGCAGGTGGGCCTCGTCGAAGAAGAAGACCAGCTTGGGCTTGGGCAGGTCGCCGGCCTCGGGCAGCTGCTCGAAGAGCTCGGCCAGCAGCCAGAGCAGGAAGGTGGAATACAGGCGGGGGGCGCCCATCAGCTTCTCGGCCGACAGGATGTTGATGACGCCACGGCCGTCGCCGTCGGTCTGCATCAGGTCGGCGATGTCCAGCATGGGCTCGCCGAAAAACTGGTCGCCGCCCTGGTTCTCCAGGGTCAGCAGGCCGCGCTGGATGGCGCCGACGCTGGCCGCCGAGATGTTGCCGTACTCGGTGGTGAAGCTCTTCGCGTTGTCGCCCACGTGCTGGACCATGGCCCGCAGGTCCTTGAGGTCCAGCAGCAGCAGGCCGTTGTCGTCGGCGATCTTGAAGACGAGCTGGAGGACGCCCTCCTGGGTCTCGTTCAGGTTCAGCAGGCGGCCGAGCAGCAGCGGGCCCATGTCGGAGACGGTGGCCCGCACCGGATGGCCGCCCTCGCCCCAGATGTCCCAGAACACGGCGGTGCAGGCCCGGGGCGCCCAGTCGGCGATGGCGAGCTGGTCGAGGCGGGCCTTCAGCTTCTCCGAGGCGGCGCCGGCGGCGCCCAGGCCGGAGAGGTCGCCCTGCACGTCGGCCATGACGACGGGGATGCCGGCGCCGGCGACCTGCTCCGCCAGGCGCGGCAGGGTCACGGTCTTGCCGGTGCCGGTGGCGCCGGTGATCAGCCCGTGGCGGTTGGCCAGGGCGGGGAGCAGGCCGAGTTCGGCGTCCTGGGTCTTGGCGATGGGCAGGGCTGGGCTCATGGCGGGTCGGCCTCCGGGAGGGGGGTGATAAAATCCGGCCATTCTAAGGGGCACGAGGGGAAACACCATGGCCGGCCATTCCAAATGGGCCAACATCCAGCACCGCAAGGGGCGCCAGGACGAGAAGCGGGGTGCCGCCTTCTCCAAGGTCGCCAAGGAGATCACCGTGGCCGCCAAGATGGGCGGCGGCGACCCCGGCTTCAACCCGCGCCTGCGCCTGGCGGTGGACAAGGGCAAGGCGATCAACATGCCCAAGGACAAGATCGAGAACGCCATCAAGAAGGGCACCGGCGAGCTGGAGGGGGTCGATTACATCGAGATCCGCTACGAGGGCTACGGCATCGGCGGCGCCGCCGTGATGGTGGACTGCCTGACCGACAACCGCACCCGTACCGTCGCCGAGGTGCGCCACGCCTTCAGCAAGAACGGCGGCAACCTGGGCACGGACGGCTCGGTGGCCTTCATGTTCAAGCATTGCGGGCAGCTGGTCTTCGCGCCGGGCACCTCCGAGGACCAGGTGATGGAGGCGGCCATCGAGGCCGGCGCCGAGGACGTGTCCACGGACGAGGACGGCTCCATCGAGGTGATCACCGGCCCCGGGGACTTCCTGGCCGTCAAGGAGGCCCTGGAGAAGGCGGGCCTGACCCCCGAGTTCGCCGAGGTGACCATGAAGCCCCAGAGCGAGAGCGAACTGGCCGGCGACGACGCGGCGAAGATGCAGAAGCTGCTCGACGCCCTGGAGGGCCTGGACGACGTCCAGGAGGTCTACACCACGGCCGTCTTCGGGGAGTAGGCGATCACCGCCGGCCAGGGGAGCTTCGCCCGCTTCGCGCCCTTCCTGTTCGTGTTCCTGTGGAGCACGGGCTTCATCGGCGCCAAGTTCGGCCTGCCCTACGCCGAGCCCCTGAGCTTCCTGCTGGTCCGCTACCTGCTGGTGATGGGCCTGATGCTGCCGGTGGCGCTGCTGACCAAGGCGCCCTGGCCGCGCGACGCCCGCCAGTGGTTCCACATCGGGGTCTCCGGCATCCTGGTCCACGCCACCTACCTGGGGGGCGTCTTCAGCTCCATCGCCCACGGCCTGCCGGCCGGGGTGAGCAGCCTGGTGGTGGGCATCCAGCCCCTGCTGACGGCGGTGGGGGCCGGCTGGCTGCTCGGCGAGCGGGTGGTGCCGCGCCAGTGGCTGGGCCTGGTGCTGGGCTTCGCCGGCGTGGCCCTGGTGCTGTCCAACAAGCTGGCCGGCGTGGCCGCCTGGGGGCCCCAGGTCTGGCCGGCCCTGATCGCCCTGGCCGGGATCACCGCCGGCACCCTCTACCAGAAGCGCTTCTGCCCCAGCTTTGACCTGCGCACCGGGGCCATCGCCCAGTTCCTGCCCTCGGCGGCCGTCACCTTCCTGGTCGCCTCCCAGGTGGAGGGCTTCCGCATCGACTGGACCCCCCAGTTCGGTTTCGCCATGGCCTGGCTGGTGCTGGTGCTCTCCCTGGGCGCCATCAGCCTGCTCAACCTGCTGATCCGCAGCGGCTCGGCGGTGAACGTGGCGAGCATGTTCTACCTGACCCCGCCCTCGACGGCGCTGATCGCCTGGTTCCTCTTCGGCGAGACTCTGACCGGCCTGGCCCTCGTGGGCATGGTGCTGGCGGTGGTCGGGGTCTACCTGTCGCGCAAGCCGTGAGCGGCGGAGCGCGGACATGACCGGCGGCAGTGTGCGCATCCTCGGCATCGACCCCGGCCTGCGCATCACGGGCTTCGGGATCGTCGACAAGACGGGCCAGAAGCTGGCCTACGTGACCAGCGGCTGCGTGAAGACCGACGAGAAGCAGTCCCTGCCCGAGCGCATCAAGACCATCCTCGACGGCATCGCCGAGGTGGTCGGCGCCCATGGGCCGGCGGAGGCGGCCATCGAGAAGGTCTTCGTGAACGTGAACCCCCAGTCCACCCTGCTGCTGGGCCAGGCCCGGGGCGCCGCCATCGCGGCCCTGGTGACGGCCGGGCTGCCGGTCTCCGAATACACGGCCCTGCAGGTCAAGCAGGCCGTGGTCGGCCACGGCAAGGCGGCCAAGGAACAGGTGGGCGACATGGTCCGCCGGCTGCTGCAGCTGCCCGGCGAGCCGAGCGCCGACGCGGCCGACGCCCTGGCCTGCGCCATCTGCCACGCCCACGGCGGCCAGGGTCTGGGCGCTCTGGCCACCGCCGGCTATCGCGTACGCGGCGGCCGGCTGATAGGATGATGGAATTGGTCTGTCCTCGCTGCGCTCCGAAAAACCACTTGCCGCTGCCCGCCCTGCCGCCCTCCCTTCGCGTTTCACACCTCGCTGGATCGTCCCGCTGAGATTTATCCGATGATCGGTCGCCTCACTGGCCTGCTGGCCGAAAAGAACCCACCCCAGATCGTGCTCGACGTGCAAGGCGTCGGCTACGAACTGGACGTACCCATGAGTACCTTCTACAACCTGCCTGCCGCGGGCGAGAAGCTCACGCTGCTCACCCACTTTGCCGTGCGCGAGGATGGGCATTTCCTCTACGGTTTCTTGAGCGAAGCCGAGCGCTTTGCCTTCCGCCAATTGCTCAAGATTTCGGGCATCGGCGCCCGTACGGCACTATCCGTACTCTCGGGCTTGTCGGTGGCCGATCTGGCGGCGGCGGTGGCGCGCCAGGAGGTCGGGCACCTGACCCGGATTCCCGGCATTGGCAAGAAGACCGCCGAACGCCTACTGCTTGAATTGAAGGGCAAGCTGGCCGAAACCACATCCGCCGCACTGCCCGCCGCCGACGGCAGCAGCCAGGACATCCTCAACGCCCTCATCGCCCTGGGCTACAACGAGCGGGAAGCCGCCAGCGCCCTCAAATCCCTGCCGGCCGGCGTCAGCACTTCGGACGGCATCCGCCAGGCCCTCAAGGGGCTTTCCAAGTTATGAGCAGCGTACGCGATCCCTCTCCCACCCGACTGGCCCGCCTGGCCCTCATCGGCTTTCTCATCGCCGGCTGCATCGCGGTGCTGTGGCCCTTCATCGGCGCGGTGCTCTTCGCCCTGGTGCTGTGGATCTGCACCTGGCCCTTCTACGCACGGCAGGTGCTGCCCCGCCTCAAGGGCCGCAGCGGCCGGGCGGCGACGGTAATGACCCTGGGCCTCATCGCCGTCCTCCTGGTGCCGATGGTGTTTCTCTCCGGCGGTCTCGTCGATGGGGTCGATACCCTGGTCGCCCAGAGCCGCCCCTACATCGAGCAGGGCCTGCCCGCCGAGCCGCCAGCCTTCGTGAAGAAGATTCCCGTCGTCGGCGGCGACCTGGACGAGCGCTGGCGCAAGGCAGCGGGCAGCCGGGAGGAATTGAACAAGTTGATGCGCCCGCTACTGGAGCCGGCCCCTAAGCTGGCTCTCTCCCTGGGCGGCGTCGTCGCCAACGGACTGCTGCAACTCTCCCTGGTGCTGTTCATCGTCTTCTTCCTCTACCGCGACGGCGAGGCCATCGGCAAGGCCTTTTCCGCGGCGGCCCGCAAGCTGGGCGGGGAGTTGGGCGAGCACATGCTCGAACTGGCCCGGGGCACCGTCATCGGCGTCATGCTCGGACTGGTGGGCACGGCGGCGGCCCAGGGGGCGGTAGCGCTGATCGGCTTCCTCATCGCCGGAGTGCCGGCGGCGGTGCTTCTGGGCTTCGCCACCTTCTTCCTCTCCCTCATCCCCGCCGGCCCCGTCCTGCTGTGGGGCGGTGCCGCCTGGTGGCTCTATGATTCCGGCCAGACCGGCTGGGCCATTTTCATGGTGGCCTGGGGCGTGCTGGTCATCAGCAGCATCGACAATTTCGTCAAACCCATCCTCATTTCCCGGGGCGCCGGCATTTCCATCGCCCTCATCGCCCTGGGCGTCCTGGGCGGGGTCATGGTCTTCGGCTTCATCGGCATCTTCCTGGGGCCGGTACTGCTGGCCCTGGGCCACGCCATGATCGCCGCCTGGACGCGGGAAGAAGCGCCGACATGATCGAAACCGACAAACTCGCCGCCGACCGCCCCGACCGTCTCATCGCGCCCCAATCCAGGTCGGCCCAGGAAGAAGCCCTGGAGCGGGCGCTGCGGCCCAAGCGCCTGGCCGACTACACCGGCCAGACCAAGATCCGCGAGCAACTGGAAATCTTCATCCAGGCCGCCAGGAAGCGGGGTGATTCCCTCGACCACGTGCTGCTCTTCGGCCCCCCGGGCCTGGGCAAGACCACCCTGGCCCACATCGTGGCCCACGAGATGGGCGTCAACCTGCGCCAGACCTCGGGGCCGGTGCTGGAGCGGGCCGGCGACCTGGCCGCCATCCTCACCAACCTGGAACCCCACGACGTTCTCTTCATCGATGAAATCCACCGTCTCTCCCCGGTGGTGGAAGAAATCCTCTACCCGGCCCTGGAGGATTTCCAGATCGACATCATGATCGGCGAAGGCCCCGCCGCCCGCTCGGTGAAGCTCGACCTGCCGCCCTTCACCCTGGTCGGCGCCACCACCCGGGCCGGCATGCTGACCAACCCCCTGCGCGACCGCTTCGGCATCGTCGCCCGTCTCGAGTTCTACACCCCGGGCGAACTGCAGAGCATCGTCACCCGCTCGGCGGCCCTCCTCAATGCCCCCATCGACCCGGAAGGCGCCCTGGAGATCGCCAGGCGTTCCCGCGGCACCCCCCGCATCGCCAACCGCCTGCTGCGCCGGGTGCGGGACTACGCCGAAGTGAAGGCCGACGGCGACATCACCCGCTCCGTAGCCGACGCCGCCCTGGCCATGCTCGACGTGGACCCCGCCGGGCTGGACATCATGGACAGGAAGCTCTTGAGCGCGGTGATCGACAAGTTCGGCGGCGGCCCGGTGGGCGTGGACAACCTGGCCGCCGCCATCGGCGAAGCCCGCGACACCATCGAGGACGTGCTGGAACCCTACCTCATCCAGCAGGGCTACCTGCAGCGCACCCTGCGCGGACGCATCGCCACCCCGGCCATCTACCGGCATCTGGGCCTGGCCGAACCCAACAGCGCCGTGGTGCGCGACCTGCTTTCGGAAGAATAGCCATGGCCAGCCGGGAGCTCGCCGAGTACGTCGTCGAATTGCTGCAAGCCCTGGGGGCCGTCAGCGCCAAACGCATGTTCGGCGGCTACGGCCTCTACCGGGAAGGCCTCATGTTCGCCCTCATCGCCGACGACACCCTCTACGTCAAGGCCGACGCCGAAAACCGCGGCGAGTACGAAAAGCGCGCCATGCCGCCCTTCCTCTACACCCGGCAGGGCAAGACCATCACCATCGCCTACCACGCCGTCCCGGCCGAAGCCCTGGACGACCGCAGCGACCTCCTGGCCCTCGCCCGCATGGGCTTTGCCGCCGCCCTGCGGGGGCGGAAGCCCGCGCCAGAAAACCGCTTAGCGGCGACGCCCCGCCCGGCTCGCCGCCAGCAGCCCAAAACCGCCCAGTAGCAGGGCGACGCTGCCCGGCTCGGGGACACTGCTGGCGGTAAAGATATAGTCGAATCCGACCGTGGCATCCGGCTTGTCGGCACCTACGGTTCGATCCGGATTGGTTCCGACAATGGGTAAAGCGTTGGCCGTCGTGAGGTTGTCGCCCAGGTAAAGGTCGAGGTGGGCGAGGCTTCCTGCGGGGCGTGCGCCTCTTTGAGTTTCCCGCGACTACGCCTAAAGTTGTAGCGCCTTTCGCCGTTGTTCAGAGAACCTCTTCGCATCCAGGGCCCATGAAAGTCAATCTTCCTGTCACCACCAATGAACTGCTCCTGGCGGCGGACGATTCCATCGTCACCCGCACCGACGCCAAGGGCATCATCACCGACGCCAACGATGATTTTTGCCGCATCAGTGGCTTCTCCCGGGAGGAGCTGATCGGCAAGAACCACAATCTGGTACGCCATCCCGACATGCCGCCCGAGGCCTTCGCCGACCTCTGGCGCACCCTGAAGAGCGGTCTTCCCTGGGTGGGACTGGTCAAGAATCGCTGCAAGAACGGCGACTACTACTGGGTCAAGGCCCACGTGGCGCCGATCATGCTCAACGGCCGCGCCGAGGGCTACACCTCGGCGCGGACCCTGCCTTCCCGTGAAGAGGTCGCCGCAGCCACGGCGATCTACGCCGACATCAAGGCCGGCAGAAAGCGCTACTTCATCCACCACGGGCGGGCGGTCCGCAATACGCCCTGGACGCGCTGGGTGGCCCTTCCTTTCAGCGGCCTGACGCTGTTCAAGCAGAGTCTCGTCAGCATCGGGGCCTTCGTCGCCGTCTTTCTCTGCGCCGCCCTGTTCGCTTTTTCCACCCTCGACGCCGTGAAGGTCGGCGGACCGATCTACCAAGCCGTCGTCGCCAACAAGGATCTTCTGGCCGACATCCTGCCGCCGCCGCAATACCTCCTGGAATCCTGGTCGACGGCCCTGGAAATGGAGGATGCCGAGCCCGCAGAACTCGGCCGTTTGCAGGAAAGCTCAAAGGCCCTGGCGGCAGCCTTCGAGGAACGGCACAAGTACTGGAGCGACACGCTGCG
Organism: Dechloromonas sp.; assembly: GCA_016790965.1. Taxonomy (GTDB): domain Bacteria; phylum Pseudomonadota; class Gammaproteobacteria; order Burkholderiales; family Rhodocyclaceae; genus SSSZ01. The sequence continues at coordinate 58,468 of JAEUNZ010000034.1, read as the reverse complement.
CGACCCAGCCCTCAAAGCCCTGCTGGTCGGCGAAGTGGTCCCGGCCGGCAAGGCTTTCCTCGCCTTCCGCGATGAGAAGTGGCTGCCCGCGGTGCGAGAGCGCAACGGCGACCTGAAGGGCCTCAAGGCCGAGATGGCCGTCCTCTACAAACGCCACCGGGCGGCGGTGGACAAGCTGGTCGAGGCGTCCAACAAGGCCACGGCCGCGGTCGAGCGGGACGCGGCGGAGGCCCTTCACACCAGTCTGCTGCGGCTGGCCGCGGCCTGCGGCGCGGGTCTGATCGCCGCCATCCTTATCAGCCTCGGCATCGCGCGGGTGCTCAATCGGGCCCTGGGCGGCGAGGCCGAATACCTGCGGGAAGTCGTCAATCACATCGGCGCCGGCAACCTGGGCATCTCAGTCCGGCGCGACGCCGCCGACAACAGCAGCATCGCCGCCACCCTGGCGCGCATGCGCAACCGGGTGCGCCAGACCATGGTCAATCTGCGCCAGAGCGCCGAGAACATCCGCGACCGGTCGATCAAGACCTTTGCCGCCGCCAAGCAGGTCCAGGAGGAATCGGAACGGCAGTCGGCCGCCGCGAGCAGTATTGCCGCCGGCATCGAGGAATTGTCGGTGAGCATCGCCCAGGTCGCGGTGCGGGCCTCTGCCGTGCGCGATACCTCAGTCCAGTCCGAGAAGCTGGCCAATGACGGCGCAACGGTGGTGGGCAGCGCCCTCGAAGCCATGAGTTCGATCGCCGCCGTCACCAAGGAGTCCTCGGACAACCTCAATGCCCTGGCGGGGCGTTCCCAGGAGATCGACAACGTCGTCGCGGTGATCCACGACATCGCCGACCAGACCAATCTCTTGGCCCTGAACGCCGCCATCGAGGCGGCCCGGGCCGGGGAATCCGGCCGGGGTTTCGCCGTCGTCGCCGACGAAGTGCGCAAGCTGGCCGAGCGCACCGCCAAATCGACGGTGGAAATCACCCGCATCGTCGGCGACCTCCGAAACGGGCTGGGCGAATCCTCCCGTCGCATGGACGAAGGCATTTCCCGCGTGGAACAGGGATTGACCCTGGCCGCCACGGCCCGGCAGGCCATCCAGGAAATGCGTCAAAGCGCCCAGACGGTCGAAGAGGCGGTTTCGGACATCACCCTGGCCATGACCGAACAGCGGGCGGCCAGCGAGGAAATCGCCCAACAGGTGGAAATGGTGGCGGGTGCGATCCAGTCCAACCTCACCCAGGTGCAGGCGGCCTCGGAAGCCGCCGAAGACATGAGCCGGGAAGCCCAACGCCTCCTGCTGACCGCCCAGCGCTTTTCTTGAGGGCTGCGGAGCAGCAGTTCAGGCCGCAGCCAGCGCCACGCGCCGGTAGAGGGCGGCGATGAGGTCCGACTGGGTGACCATGCCCACCAGCTTCTTTTTGTCATCCACCACCGGAATGTGGTGCAGGCCCTTGTCGGACAGTTGCTGCACCAGGTCGGCCACCGGCGTGGTGACGCTGGCGGTGTACACCTCGTCGGTCATGATCTGCCCCACCACCTCGGCCTTTTCCGACTTTTCACCCGGGGTGCGGCGCAGGAGGCCCTGCAGTCGGGCAGCGAGCCCGGCCGCCGTGGTGTCGTCGAGCTGGCGCTGGTAGTCGGCGACAGTCACGATACCCAGCACGCGGCGAAAGCCGTCCACCACCGGCAGGGCCTTGATCTTGTGGCGACGCAGGAGATTCCAGGCTTCCTCCAGGTCGGTGCCGAATTCCACCGTCACCACGTCGCGGGCCATGATGTCGCCGCAGGACACTCCCAGATGGCGCTCGAAGGCATGGTTTACGGCCAGGGTGTAGAGATCGACCAGTTGCTGCTCCTGGATGTCGACGAAGGTACCCAGGGCGCGCACTGCGTGGTCCAGGTCGGCGTGGGAGAGACCAATACGCTCGGTGGGGGCACCGTCCCGGGTGCGGTGGGGACTGGCGGGCGGCTCGGTGCGGCACTTGGGGTAGCGGCGGCCGAGGAGAAGGTTGTTGATGAGCAGGGCCGCCACCAGGGTGGCCGCTGCGTTGGCCAGGACCACCGCCATGATCTGCCCGGCTCGCAGCAGCGTGGGAGTTCCCTCGACGACGATGAGCAGGACCAGGGCGCCGCCGGGTGGGTGCAGGCATTTGAAGCGGGTCATGAAGAGGACCGTGGCGCCCAGGGCAAGGGCTGCAGCCGCGGCGGGCCAGGGCACCAGGGCGCTCGCCGCCAGGGCGCACACCGTCGCCCCCAGGTAGCCGCCGAAGATGGACCAGGGTTGGGCCAGGGGGCTGTGGGGCAGGGCGAAAAGGATGATCGACGTGGCCCCCACCGCCGCCACCAGCCAGAGGCTGCCCGCCGGTGCCGCCGCCACGAGACACGCCGCCACGGCCATGCCGACCAGGGAACCGAGAGCGGCCTTGCGCCGTTCCGCCGCGGCCAGGGGCGGCGTATCGGCGATCAGGTAATGCAACGCGAAGCGCTTGAAATCGAAGGCCATGGTCCCCGAGGGCGAGTGGGAGACGCCGATGGTACCGGACAGCAGGATGCCGCCGGCCTCCGGCGAAGGACTAGTTCTTTGGGCCGGCGCCCGAGGAGGGCGTGGCCGGGACGTGCCCGGGCGATGCGGGCCCGCGGGGACGGCCGCGGGCCGCGCAGACTGCCTACGAGGCCCCCATGCTTCTCCCGCGCCAGCGTGGCGTAAGCGGCGCGCTCAAGAGCTCAGCAGCCCCCGCTGGCTGAGGAATTTCTCCAGGATTTCCAGCCGTACCACCGGGTCGTCCAGTTCCAGAAGTTTCTGCTTGGCCAGGTTCTGCACCGGCAGCACCTCGGTAAGGCGGCAGCCGACCCAGTCGGCGTCGTCGTAGCGGTGCGGTCGGGCCACAGCATCGTCGCCCTGGTCGCCGACGATGCGTTGCAGCAATGGGAGCAGGCGCTCGGCCCAGTCGGGCAGGGGCGTCGTGGGCGGTGGGGGCAGGAGTTCGACCCGCCCACGCAGCAGGTGGTCGGGGGCGGCGCTGCTGTCGAGCAGGCGGAAACGCCCCTCGCCCCGCACGCGGAGTTGCATGAGGCCCAGTTGGGGCACATCGCAATCGAGGATGCGGGCCAGGGTGCCCGTCGGATAGACCTCGGCGGGCGCCCCTACTTCCTGCCCCTTGAGGATGAGGCAGACCCCGAAGCATTCGTCCTGGCGCAAGCAGCCGCTGGCCATGTCGAGATAGCGCTGTTCGAAGAGCTTCAGCTTGAGGAGCCCGCCGGGAAAAAGCACCGTGTTGAGCGGAAAGAGCGCGATGTCGCAGGTCTGCGGCGCCGGGGTGGCGCGCCCGAAGCGGAAGAGCCCCATCAGGTGTCGGCGCCCCAGGGCCGTACCAGGCTGTGAGGAACGCCCAGGCGATCCAGGATGCGGGCGACGACGAAATCGACCAGGTCGCTCACACTTTGTGGATGGTGATAGAAACCGGGGTTGGGGGGCAGGAGGATGGCCCCCGCCCGGGCGAGGCGCAGCATGTTCTCCAGATGGATGGCGGAAAGCGGCGTTTCCCGCGGTACCAGGATAAGGGGGCGGCCCTCCTTCAACATGACGTCGGCGGCCCGTTCGATGAGCTTGTCGGCCAGGCCCTGGGCGACAGCCCCCAGGGTGCCCATGGTGCAGGGGCAGATGACCATGGCGTCGGGAGGGTTGGAGCCGGAGGCCATGGGGGCAAACCACTCCTCTCGGCCGTAGACCGCCAGGCGATCCGGGTCGGCGGCCAGGCGGGCGACCAGAATGTCTCGGGCTTCGGCGGGTCGCGACGGCAGGTCAAGACCGATTTCCTGGCGGGCGACGATCTGGGCGGCCTGGGAGTAGAGCAACTGGACGCGCACCCCGGCGGCCAGCAGGCATTCGAGCAGGCGCAGGCCATAGGGCATGCCTGAGGCACCGGTCCAGGCGAGGCAGAGGGTTTCAGGCATGGGTTTTCTCCGCAAGCGGGGCATCGGCCAGCAGGCGCGCCACGATGAGGCCGTTGGCGGTGCCGAAGACGACGGCAGCGGCGGCGAAGAGCGGTGCCAGCAGGAAGACGCCATCATGGGGGATGAGCCAAGCGCGGGCAAGGAGCACTTGGCCGCCGATATGGGCCAGGGCGGCCAGGAGGCTCCAGCTCACCGGTCCGAAGGTCCGGCCCGGCAGATGACGGGCTGCAGCCAGGACCAGGAGGCTGGCCACGCCGCCGGTGAGGGAAAGGAAAAATCCCGGGGCGAGAAACTGCCCCAGAAGGATGCTGCCGGCCACCACCCGCAGGCCGGTGACCCAGGCGGCGGTGCCCCAGCCGTAGCGATGCAGGACCAGCAGGGTGACGATATTGGCCAGCCCCGGCTTGACGCCCGGCAGCGGGGTGGGGATGGCCGCGTCCACCAGGGACAGCCCGACGGCCGCCGCGGCCAGGCGGGCGATGCGCCGGTCAGCGGCGGTGACGGGCAGTTCAATAACTGAGGCTGTCATAGGCCTTGGTGCGGCCGGCGATGGCCAGGCTCACCCGGTTGGGCGCGCAGATGGCGATTTCGCCGGGGCGGCTGAGCCAGCCCTGGCGCACGCAGTATTGGCGGGGGCCGGGGTCGGAGACGACGCGGGCCTTGCCCGGCTCAATGGCGATGACGGTGGTGCCCAGCGGACCCGCCACCTCGATGCGGCGCCGGGCGTGCAGATCCACCTGGGCGAAAATGGCGCCCTCCTGGCGGATCACCGCGCGCTCGGCGAGGCCCCCTTGCCAGAAGAGGGGAAAGGAAACGCCGGCGGCCAGGGCGGCAGCGGCGAAGATCAGCCAATCCCCCGGTCGCAGCAGGGCCAGCCAGGGGGCAAGACGCTCGCGCAGCGGGGGGGGCGGTGGGGACACGGTCAGGGACGCCGCCGCTCATGCGGCACCGGACAGCGCCCGGTGACGGATGAGCACCCGGGCGCGGTCGCGGAATTCCCGGGCCAGCCAGTCGGCGATATGGACCGAGCGGTGCTGGCCGCCGGTACAGCCGATGGCGACGGTGAGGTAGTTGCGGTTGTCGCGGATATAGGCGGGCAGCCAGGTGGCGACAAAGCGGCGGATGTCCTCCCGCATGGCGCGCACTTCGTACTGGCTTTCCAGGAATTCGATCACCGGGGCGTCGATGCCGGTCAGCGGCCGTAATTGCACGTCGTAGTATGGATTGGGCAGGCAGCGCACGTCGAAGACCAGGTCGGCGTCGAGGGGAACGCCGTGCTTGAAGCCAAAGGATTCGAAGAGCAGGATGAGTCCCCGCCCCGGTTCGGCGTCGATGAACTGCCGCACCCATTCGCGCAGGGCGTTGGCCTTCAGATCGCTGGTGTCTATGCGGTGCCCCAGGGCGCCGACCGGGTCGAGCAGTTCCCGCTCCAGACGGATGGCCTCTTCCAGGGTGCGTCCCTCGGAAGCCAGCGGATGACGGCGACGCGATTCCGAATAGCGCTTCAGGAGGGTGTCCTCCTTGCAGTACAGGAAGAGGAAGGCAAAGCGCTCGCACTCCTCGCCCAGGGTCTTCAACTTGTCCTCCAGCAGGGTGATTCCGTCGCCGGAGCGGGCGTCGACCCCTATGGCCACCTTGCGGATACCCTCTTCTTTCAACATGCGCACCAGGATGGTCAGCATGACCACCGGCAGATTGTCCACGCAGTAGTAGCCCGAATCTTCCAGGAGATGAAGGGCGACGGACTTGCCAGAACCGGAGAGGCCGCTGATGAGGATGAGGTCCATGGTCCGCAGGATAATGAAGCGGCCCGATGGCGGCAAGGCAGCAAATAAAAAGGCGGCATAAATCCGGGCTCGGGTTCCCCGCGGCTCCGTGCAATCCAGCCCGCCGGACGCGGGTCACGGTGCTCGGGACGGTTGTCGCACCGGCCGTTTGCCGGTCTAATAGTCTTCCCCTGGAGTTTTCCCCATGCCGCCCCTCGAAATCCCCGATCTTGCCGAACTGGTGGCCCTGCGTCGCGATCTGCATGCCCACCCGGAACTGGCCTTCGACGAGCACCGCACTGCCGACCGGGTGGCGGCGGAGTTGGCGCGGGCCGGCCTCGAAGTCCATCGCGGGCTGGCCCGCACCGGCGTGGTGGGCGTGCTGCGGGCGGGCGCCTCGCCGCGCATGGTGGGCCTGCGGGCCGACATGGATGCGCTGCCCCTGGCCGAACTGAACGAGTTCCCACACCGCTCGCGCCATCCCGGCCGGATGCACGCCTGTGGCCACGACGGCCATACCGCCATGCTCCTGGGCGCGGCGCGCCGCCTGGCAGCGGAGCCGGATTTCGACGGCACCGCGGTATTCATCTTCCAACCTGCCGAGGAAGCCGAGGGGGGCGCGGCGGTGATGATCGCGGAAGGGCTGTTCAGCCGTTTTCCGGTCGAGGCGGTCTATGGCCTGCACAACTGGCCCGGCATTCCGTTGGGGGAAATGGCGGTCATGCCGGGGCCCGTGATGGCCGGCACCTGCGGCTTCGAGATCGTGGTGCGCGGGCACGGCTGCCACGCGGCCATGCCCCACCAGGGGGTGGATGCCATCGTCGCCGGCAGCCAATTGGTACAGGCCCTGCAAACCGTGGTCAGCCGCAACCTGCATCCCTGTGAGGCGGCGGTAGTGAGCGTCACCCAGTTTCACGGCGGCGAAGCCTGGAACGTGATCCCCGAGGAAGTCGTCCTGCGCGGCACCATCCGCAGCTTCAAGCCCGAAGTGCAGGAGTCCGTCGAGCGCGCCATCGAGCGCCTGTGCGGCGGGATCGCCAGCGCCTTCGGCGGCCAGATCACGGTGCACTTCGATCACCGCTACCCCCCCACCGTCAACAGCGCCGCCGAAAGCACCTTCTGCCGCGAGGTGGCCGCCGAGGTGCTGGGGGCCGATCGGGTGAGGGCCGACGAATTGCCCTCCATGGGGGCCGAAGATTTCGCCTACATGCTGCGGGAAAAGCCGGGTTGCTACGTCTGGTTGGGCAATGGCCCAGGCACCGGGGGGTGTACCCTGCACAATCCCCATTACGATTTCAACGACGACGCCCTGGCCCTGGGTGTCGCCTACTGGGTCCGCCTGGTGCAACGGGCGCTGCCGCGTTCCTGAACGGGAGAAAGGGAAAACCATGGAAACCATCGATCTCATTCTGGCCGCCGCCCCGCTGTTCCGCGGCGTGGACCCCGACGCCCTGCGGGGAACCCTGGACGGCAGCCGGGAGGTCATGCTGGAGGGCGGCGATACCCTGCTAGACCCGGCCCAGAACAACAGCGAGATCTACGTCATCCTCGACGGCGAACTACTGGTATGCCTGGAGCCCGACGCTTCCAAGCCCATCGTCCGCCTGGGCACCGGCGAATGCGTGGGCGAGCTGTCCATCGTCGATTCCCGGCCGCCGTCGGCCTACGTCATGGCCCATGGTACCTGCCGCCTGCTGGCCATTCCCCAGGCGGTCCTGTGGAACCTGCTGGCCCGCCACCAGGCCACGGCCTTCAATCTTCTGCGCATCCTGGCCGGGCGCATCCGCGAGAACAACGCGGTGCTGCTCTCCAGCCTGGAACTACGCCGGGAGCAGAGCCGCGAGGTGGAAACGGACGACGTCACCGGCCTGCGCACCCGCGCCTGGGCCGACGATGTCTTCCCGCGCCAGATCGATCTCTGCGAGCGCATCGGGCAGCGGGTTTCCCTGCTGCTGCTCGATGTCGATTACTTCGCCAAGCTCAACGAACTCTACGGTACCGAAGCCGGCGACCAGGCCCTGCGTCACGCCGGCCGCATCGTCGGCCACAGCCTGCGCCTCAACGATCTCTGCGCCCGCTTTGGCGGCGACGAGATCGCCGTGCTCATGCCGGCCACCGAGTCGGTCCATGCGCGCCTGACCGCCGAACGCCTGCGCGGCGCCATCGCAGCGACGCCCATCCGCCTGCCCATGGGGCTGGACGTTTCCCTCACCGTTTCAGGCGGCATTGCCGAATGGTCGGCGGGGCAAAGCTTCGCGGAGGTGTGCGAGGCGGCGACCAAGGCCCTCAAGCGAGCCAAGAACGCCGGGCGCAATCAGATCGTGGCGCCCAAATCAGGCCGGAACTAGGATTCCGCCCGCTGCGCGGCGCAGGGCGCCCACGGCCAACAGGTCGCGCACCACGCGCGACGCGAGTTCATCGGGGGTCAAGCGCAAATAGCGGTCGTTGACCGCATTGGCGAAGGTGAGCCCGGCCAGGAAAGGCGCCACCTCGTCCCGGGCCAGGGAACGTCGTTCCATGATGGCAAACGAAACGATGACCTTGATGCCGTGCCAGGCCAGGTGGTCCAGGTTGGCTTCGAAATGGGCCAGCTTGCCGAAGGCCTTGGCAAAGGCCTCCTGAACGGTGCAGAAGGGGCTGCCGTGGCCGGGAATGACCCAGTCCAGGGGCAGGGCGGCCAAGCGCTCCAGGGTGGCACGGGTGGCGGCGAGGCCATCGGCCTGGGCGAGCAGTTCCGGAAAGGCAACGCCGAAGCCGTTCTGCCAGAAGGCGTCGCCGGAAATGAGGATGCGTTTTTCGGCGTTGTAGTAAGCCAGGGCTTCCATGTCGTGGCCAGGAACGGCCAGCGCCTCCCACTCCAGCCCCCCCATTTCCAGACGGTTGCCGGCCTGGAGCGTGGCGTCGTGGCTGAAGCGTGCAGCCTGCTGTCCCAGGGGCGAGAGCAGCAGGGCGTCTTCGTCCCATTCCGCCACGCTGGCCGCCAACCCGCCAGGAACGACGATGCGGCAGCCGAAGGCTGCCTGCAAGGCGGCATTGCCGCCGATGTGGTCAGAGTGGGAATGGGTATTGACGACCCGGGCCAGACGCCGCCCGTCGAGGGCGTGGCGCACGAGTTCCACAGTCTGGGCGGCGTGAGTGACGTAGCCGGTATCGACCACGGTGGCCTCGTCGCCATCGAGGAAGACGACGTTGTTGGCCGACAGCCAGCCGCGTTCGAGGACGCGTAGAGAAGGGGGAAGGCTCATGCGGGGGTGTCCGGGTCTCCCACCGAGCGTGGCTCAGGGGTGTCACTGCGTCGCACCTCGGGAATGACGACGACCTCCGGCGATTCAAGCGGGGGCCGGCCGCAGCCCATACAGCGGCCGGAGTCGGGGTCGGGCATGCAAATTCCGATGCAAGGGTAGAAGTCTTCGTCGCTCATAGTTCGCAGTCGCAGCGCAAGGGGCCGTCCCAGGAATCGAGCTCCTGGCGTCGCCGGGCGACGGCGGCCAGGATGGCAATGCGCTTCGCCTCGTCGGCGCCGCCCCAGGCGGCGATCTCGTCCAGGCTGCGCAGGCAGCCCAGGCAAAGGCCGCTGCTGGCGTCCATGCGACACACGTCGATGCAGGGGGAGGCGAGGGGACTCACAGGATGACGAAACGGTGTTTGAGGTCGAGGACGGAGGCCACTGCGGCCTCGGCCTCGGCGCGGTTTACGCGGACCAGCATGACGAGATAGTGGCGTTTGTCGCGGCCGCACAGTTCGGGAAAATCGAGGACCTCGGCATCGCCCGGCCGTTCGGGGTTGGCGACGACACCCAGACGATCTACAGCCAGGGAGCAGGGACGCAGGGCCAGGGACAATTCCGGCGCCAGGAGGAATTCGGAGAGTGCCCGCACCAGGGGGTCCGGCTCCAGAGAGGTGGCCACGGAACGCAGATGGGCGTCGAGTTCTGCCAGCCGGCGGGTATGGACGGCGTATTCCGGCCCCGGTGTGGTGCCCCGCAGCAGGGCGAGGTGGGCCTGCTCCCGTGAGCGGTCGCCGCGGGTTTCGTCCCATTCCAGGCGCAGACCCTCCAGGTGGGCATGGAAATTCCGTAGCAGGCTGTCGAAGGCGCTGGCCCGCAGCGCCCTGCGGGCTTCGACCAGCTCGCAGCGCGGCTCCACCAGGGTGTGGTCAGCAAAATAAAGCACCGTTTGGGGGATTTCGCCGTGCACCGTGTCGCCCTGAAGCCCCAGGCCTAGCTGCTTTTTCTGCTGGCGGCGGGCCGCCAGCAGGGCGTAGAAGCTGTCGCTCCCGCGGCTGGCAGGATCGGCCAGGAAATCCCGCACGGCCTGACTGCGCCCCAGCATGCCGCGGATGTCGTCGGCGGTGGCGAAGAGGGCATGCACCAGGGGATCTGCGGCGAAGGCGCGGGCGTCGATCGTGCAGGGGCCGGGCAGGCCGTCCACCAGGCCCTCACAATAGGCCAGGGCGTGGTGCACGGGGGCTTCCAGGCGGCGGTCGAAATCCGGTGCCGCCTTGACGAGGGGATCCACCAGTTCGGTGATGCGGGCGAGCCCCTCGCGGGTGGCGGAATCCGGTGGCGGCGCCCGGTGCAGAAGGCCGGTGATGGCGGCAAGCAGGCCCATCAGTCGCCTCTTGCAGCCAGGGCGCGGCCGGCACGGGAGGCGCTGGGGCGACCGAGGACTTCCGATATCCAGATCCCGACGGCCACCAGGGCGTCCAGATCGACGCCCGTGGGAATGCCCAGCCCCGCCAGGAGCCAGAGCACGTCCTCGGTGGCCACGTTGCCGCTGGCGCCGGGCGCGTAGGGGCAGCCGCCCAGCCCGGCAACGGAACTATCGAAGCTGGCCATGCCCAGTTGCAGGGAGGCGTGGATGTTGGCGACGGCCATGCCGTAGGTGTCGTGGTAATGGCCGGCAAGGCGCTTGATGGGGACTTCCCGGGCGCAGGCCTCGATCAGGCGGCTGACCGAGGCCGGGTTGCCGACGCCGATGGTGTCGCCCAGAGAAACTTCGTAGCAGCCCATGGCGGCCAGGGTACGGGCGACGGCGGCGACTTTCTCCGGCGCCACCGCTCCCTCGTAGGGGCAGCCGACCACGCAGGAGACGTAGCCCCGCACCTTGAGATCGAGGGCGGTGGCGGCGCAGATGACGGGCTCGAAGCGTTTCAGGCTCTCGGCCACCGAGCAGTTGATGTTCTTGTGCGAAAAGGCTTCGGAGGCCGCGGCGAACACCGCCACCTCGGTGGCGCCGGCTTCCACCGCCGCGTCGAAGCCCTTCAGGTTGGGCACCAGAACCGGGTAGGCCACACCGGGGCGGCGGGTGAGGCTGCGCATGACCTCGGCGGCGTCGCCCATCTGCGGCACCCACTTCGGGGAGACGAAGGCTGTGGCCTCCACCGCCGGCAGGCCGGCGGCGGCCAGGCGTTCGATCAACTCGACCTTGGTGGCGGTGGGGACGAGCTGCTTCTCGTTCTGCAGGCCGTCCCGGGGGCCGACTTCGACGATGCGCACGCGCTCGGGCAGGGTCATGGGCGGTATTCCTGGCTGCCGGCCCGCAGCCAGGCGGCGAAGGCGGCTTCGTCCAGGTCGCCGGCGGCGAGGGCGAGCACGGTCTGAACGGCGTCTACCTGGCTTGCCACGAGGCGATGGCCGTTGAGGCGCAGAAACAGGCCGGCGGCCAGGAAGGCGGCTCGTTTATTGCCATCGACGAAGGGATGGTTCTTGGCCAGGCCGTAGGCGTAGGACGCGGCGCAGTCGAACACGTCGGGATCGCCGTAGGCGGCGAGATTTGCCGGGCGGCCAAGGGCCGATTCGAACAGGCCCTGGTCACGGACGCCCGGCGCCCCGCCGTGGATGGCCAGACTCTCGTCGTGCAAGAGAACGAGGGCCTGGGGATCGAGCCAGCGAAAGCCCACTTACTTGGCCAGGGCGTGGAAGGCGTCGCGGTACTCGCGCATGAACTCGCGGCCTTCCGCAAGCTGGTCGGCAATGCTGGGATCGTAGGGGGTGATGGAAACGCCCTGGGGCGATTCGGTGACGTAGACCGTGTCGCCTTTTTCTACCCGCAGGCGGGCGAGGAGTTCCTTGGGCAGCACGAGGCCGACGGAATTGCCGATCTGGGTCAGTTTGAGGGCATGCATGGCGGGCTCTGGCAAAACGTTATAACGGTTGTAATACTAGCCTTCGGCCGCCCGGAATTCAAGGAGCACCGCTCCTTCTTCCACCTGCTCGCCGGGGGCGAAGCGGAAGGCGGCGACGGTGCCGGCCTCCGGTGCCGTGAGGGTGTGCTCCATCTTCATGGCTTCCAGGATGAGCAGCGGCGCGCCCTTTTCCACCCGCTGGCCGAGGGGCGCCAGCAGGGCCGCCACCTTGCCCGGCATGGGGGCGGTGAAGCCGCCGCCGGCATGGCCGCCGGCTGGCACCAGATGCAGGGGGTCGTCCCGCCGCAGCACGTAGGTCATGCCGCCGAGAAAGACGTAGCGCTTGTCGTCCACGGCGACGACGCGGGCCGGCAGGCGCCGGTCGTCCGCTTCCACGGTCAGGCGGTCGCCTTCCAGCTTGTGGCCGCGGGCGATGCTGCTCACCCCGTCGAGGGTGATGTGCCAATGCTCCCGGTCGTAGCGCACCCGGGCCTCGATCAGGGTGTCGCCGCTGCGAAAGCCCAGGATGCGGGTGGAAGAAAGATTCAGGCGCCAACCGTCCCGGGCATGCCAGGGGGAGCCCGGGTCGCCGCTGGCCCGCGCCGCCTCCCGGGCGTTGTCGCGCTCCCACAGCAGTTCGCCGACGGCGGCCACCAGCAGCACATCCCGCGGCAGGGCCTGGGGGTCCGGGAAAAGAAAGTCGTGCTGACGCTCGATGAGTCCGGTGTCCAGATCGGCCCCGGCGAAGGCCGGGCAGGCCGCCAGGCGGGAGAGGAAGCCGGCATTGGTAATGACGCCGGCCACCTGGGTGTCGGCGAGGGCCAGGCGCAGGCGGGCCAGGGCCCGCTCCCGGTCTTCGTCCCAGACGATGAGCTTGGCGAGCAGGGGATCGTAGTGGGGGGTGATGACGTCGCCCTCGTCCACGCCGGCATCGACGCGCACGTGGAGGCCTTCCCGGGGGAAGTTGAGACTCGCCAGCCGCCCGCTGGCGGGGAGAAAGCCTTGGTCGGCGTCCTCGGCGTAGAGCCGGGCCTCGATGGCGTGGCCGCGGAGTGCCAGTCGCTCCTGGGTGTGCGGCAGCGGCTCCCCGGCCGCCACGCGCAACTGCCATTCCACCAGATCCTGGCCGGTGACCATTTCGGTGACCGGGTGCTCCACCTGCAGACGGGTGTTCATCTCCATGAAATAGAAGCCGCCGTCCTGGCAAGCGATGAACTCCACCGTGCCCGCGCCGACGTAGCCCACGGCCCGGGCGGCGGCGACGGCGGCCTGGCCCATGGCGGCGCGCCGCTCCGGCGTCATGCCAGGCGCCGGAGCCTCCTCCAGCACCTTCTGGTGGCGGCGCTGCACCGAGCAATCCCGCTCGAAGAGATGGACGCAATTGCCGTGACCGTCGGCGAAGACCTGGATTTCGACGTGGCGGGGCCGAACGACGACCTGTTCCAGCAGCACCCGGGCATCGCCGAAGCCGGCGGCGGCCTCCCGCTGGCAGGCGGCCAGAGCATCCGGAAAATCCGTGCTCCGTTCCACCCGCCGCATGCCCTTGCCGCCGCCGCCGGCCGTCGCCTTGATCAGGAGCGGGTAGCCGAGGGCATCGGCCTCCTGCTGCAGGCGGGCGGCGTCCTGGTCGTCGCCGTGGAAGCCCGGGGTAACGGGCACTCCGGCCGCCGCCATCAGCGCCTTGGCCGCCGCCTTGGAGCCCATGGCCCGAATCGCTGCAGGCGGCGGGCCGATGAATGTCAGACCCGCAGCGGCGCAGGCCTCGGCGAAATCGGCGTTCTCGGCGAGAAAGCCGTAACCCGGGTGGATGGCCTGGGCGCCGGTGCGCTGGGCGGCGGCGATGATCTTTTCACCAGCCAGATAGGAATCCCGGGGGGCTGGCGGGCCAAGCAGCACCGCCTCGTCGGCCAGGCGCACAGGGCGGGCCTCAACGTCGGCCTCGGAATAGACCGCCACGGTGCGTATACCCAGGCGGCGGGCGGTGCGGAAGATCCTGCAAGCGATCTCGCCCCGGTTGGCGATAAGGATTTTTTCAAACACAGGCGGCTCTCCGGGGCGAGATCGCCAGAGCGCTGCGCGCTCTCCGGCGATGTGACTGCGTCGCTGCGCCCCTGCGGGGCTGGTCACCTCGGTTGGCGATGAGGATTTTCTCGAACACGCTCAGTCCTTTCGCACCCAGGCGGGCGAGCGCTTTTCCAGAAACGCGGCAACGCCCTCCCGGCCCTCCGGCGTGGCCCGCAGGTGGGCGATGCGGTGGGCGGTGTCTTCGAGCAGATTGTCGTTGACCGGCTGGTGATCGACCGCCCGGATCAGCTCCTTGGCGGCGGCCTGGGCCAGGGGACCGCCGAGCAGGAGGGCTGCGGCGATCTCCGCCACCTTGGCGTCGAGCTGGTCCGGGGCGACAACTTCGTGCACCAGGCCGATTTCCTTGGCCCGGGCGGCGTCCATCCGCTCGCCGGTCTGGAAGTAGCGCAGGGCCTGGCGGGCGCCTATGGCGCGCAATACGTAGGGAGAAATGGTTGCCGGGATGATGCCCAGACGCACTTCGGAGGTGGCAAAGACGGCGTCAGCCGAAGCCACGGCGATGTCACAGGCCGCCGCCAGGCCCATGCCCCCACCCAGGGCGGCGCCCTGGATGCGGGCGATGGTGGGCTTTTTCATCTCGGCCAGGGTGCGCAGCATGTGGGCGAGGGCACGGGCGTCGGCGAGGTTTTCATCGACGCCTTGGGCGGACGCCCGCTGCATCCAGTTCAGGTCTGCTCCGGCAGAAAAGCTCTTACCGCGGCCGGCGAGGATCACCACCCGCACCGTCGGGTCGGCGTCCAGAGTGCGGCAGGCGGCGGTGAGATCGGCGATGAGGGTTTCGTCGAAGGCATTGTGAGCCGTGGGGCGGTTCATCCACAGGGTGGTGACGGGACCGGCGGATTCCAGTTCGAGGGTTTGGTAGGGCATGGATCTGGGCTTCTTCACGCAACGGCGTTCTCTGAACTCAGGGGTTCAGAAAACCGGTCAGGCCAGGGAGCCCAGGAATGATCGACCAAGCCTCAGAGCCTGTGAATTGTTCGGGCGCACCCGAGTGGCATGCCCAGGTGTGCACGATCAAGGCGCCAAGCACAGCCATAGCTCGGGCTATGGCGAGCATTGGCAACGCCGAGCGGGCGCAGCGGGGAATGACGAGCGGGGGCGGAAGAAATTTTCACAGGCTCTCAGGTGGATGGACCGGCCGGGGCGACGATGCTCACGACCTCCTCGGTTCCGATCGGGGTATCCAGTCCCTGTAGGACCATGATGTTCTGGCCGCCCAAGAAGATGCGATAGCCCTCGCGCGGCGCGGCCGATCCGGGTTCGAGGACTCGGCCCAGCACGCCGGGATGTTCGTGGTCAAGGGCAGAGAAGGCTTCGCCCACGGTATCTCCACTGACGGTGACTTCCTCGGCGCCTCCGGTATGGCAGCGCAGAGCCAGGGGGATGTGGACGCTGACGACAGGGGATTCAAACATGGCGGGCCTCCTTGAGAATGGGCCGGCCGGCGGTAAGGGATGCGTGGCCGACGCTCGTTCGACCCCCCGATTTGCAAGCGGTTGCATCGCTCCCCCTTCGCACTTGGGCGAGTGACGCGAAGCTCCTCACACGGAAATTCCGGAGGACTTCGACAAGCGCGCTACACGGGCTGCTCATACCGTAGTCAGGCTACAATCGCCGTTCCATTTTTTTGCGAAGGGTAGAACGCCATGGCAGCAAACGACGACGACGAGAACACAGCAGTATTTGTGGGCGCACTGGCCGGCATCATGCTGGCAGCCGCAGCGGCCATCTACGGTGCCAGTGCAGGCAAGGGCGCGGTCGTACCCCAGGCGCCAGCAGTAGAAGGCGAAGTCGCTCCCGTGGGCGAGGCCCTGGCCAAGGTGTATTTTGCCGTGGGCAAGGCCCAACTCGACGCCGCCGACCAGGCGGTCGTGGGGCGTACCCTCGAAGCGCTGGCGGCCAAAACCGGGTCCATCGTGCTCCTCTCCGGCTTTCACGATCCCTCGGGGGATGCGACCCAGAACGCCGAACTGGCCCGGAAACGCGCGGAGTCGGTCAAGGATGCCCTGGTCGCCGGCGGCGTCGCCGCGGATCGCATCAAGCTGCGCAAGCCGGAAACCACGGTGGGCAGCGGCAGCCCCGAAGAAGGTCGACGGGTGGAAATTCGCGTCCAATAGTGCCCTTCTGCGGCCTGCCAGCGCTCGCACCGGGCGCAGCAAAGAAAAAGGCCCGCGTCGTGGACGCGGGCCTTTTCGCTGAGCAGCCTGCACCGCTTACTTCACCTTCTTCTGGGTATCGAGGCGGAATTTGACGTAGCTGCCCGGGGCATCCTCGAGCACCTTGAGTTTGCCTTTGCCCGGAGCACGGGCAGGAACCTGGGCGCTGCCACCGGGAAGACCGGTGACCCAGGCGTGCCAGTGGGTCCACCAGGAACCGGCGTTCTGGGTGGCGCCGGCCAGGAAGTCTTCGGGACTCTCGGGCAGGTTGCCGTCGGTGGCGTCATTGACCCAGTAGCCGTACTTGTTGGCCACCGGGGGATTGACGATACCGGCGATGTGACCGGACCCGCCCAGCACAAACTTGGTCTTGCCCGAAGGCAGGCAGGCCCCCATATAGGTGCTCTTCCACGGGGCGATGTGGTCCTCGATGGTGGAAATGAAATAACAGGGAGTCTTGACCTTGCTGATGTCGATCTTGACACCGTCCAGGGTGATGCCGCCGGGATCCTTGAGCTTGTTGCCCAGGTACATGTTGCGTAGGTAGAAGCTGTGCATGGCCGCAGGCATGCGGGTGGAATCGGAGTTCCAGTAGAGCAGGTCGAAGGGGAAGGGATCCTTGCCCATGAGGTAGTTGTTGACCACGAAGGACCAGATGAGGTCGTTGGCCCTCAGCATGTTGAAGGTGCCGGCCATCTCGGTGCCCTCCAGGTAGCCCCGCTCGTTCATCTTCTTTTCCAGGCCGGCCACGGCGTTCTCATCCAGGAAGACGCCCAGTTCGCCGGGCTCGGAGAAGTTGAGCATGGTGGTGAAGAAGGTGGCGGAATTGACCCGCTTGTCCTTCTTGCCCGTCAGGTAGGCCAGGGTGGTCATGAGCAGGGTACCGCCCAGGCAGTAACCGGCCATGTTGACGCTGTCCTCGCCGGTGTGGGCACAGACCTGATTGAGGGCTTCCACGGAGCCTTGCAGCAGGTAGTTCTCGAAGCTCTTCTGGGCCAGCTTCTCGTCCGGATTGATCCAGGACATGATGAAGGTGGTGTGGCCCTGATCCGTAGCCCACTTGACCAAGGAATTCTTTTCGCGCAGATCGAGGATGTAGTACTTGTTGATCCAGGGCGGGACGATGAGGAAGGGCTTCTTGTACTGGTCCTTGGTGGTGGGATCGTACTGGATGAGCTGGAACAACTCGTTCTGGAAGATGACCTTGCCCGGGGTGGTGGCCACGTTCTTGCCCATCTCGAAGGCCGCCGTATCGGTCATGCGGATGCGCAACTGGCCATCGCCTTGCTCCACGTCGTGCAGCAGGTTGTTGAGACCTTTGATAAGGTTCTGGCCGTGGCTCTTGACGGTTTCGCGGAACACCTCCGGATTGGTCAGGGCGAAGTTGGACGGTGACAGGGCGTCGATGTACTGACGGGTGAAGAAATTGACCTTCTGCTGGGTGTGCTCGTCGAGGCCTTCGGCGCCGCTCACGGTGTCGTGCAGATGGCGCGCGGTGATGAGGTAGGACTGCTTGATGAAATCGAAGAGGAAATGCTGTTCCCAGTCTTCGTCACGGAAGCGATTGTCCCCCTTCTTGGGTGCGGCGACGGGGCCGGTGACCGGCATGCCCATCATCTTCATCATGCTGCCCTGCCAGAGGGAGAAGTAGTCCCACATCATGTTCATCTGGGTCTGGGCCAGCTTGTAGGGATTGGCCAGCAGATGGGCGGACAGATCCATGAAGGCCTTGGCGACCCCGAGTTCGTCGGAGGGCGCATCCACGCCGTCCTTCGCCTTCTTTTCCATGAACTGGGTGAGCAGCCGGGAAGCGCGCTGGGCGACTTCGGCATAGGTCTGGGCCATTTCGGCCGGATTGGGCAGGCTGGCAGCCTTATCCTCGGTTTGCTGCGACATGTGAAACTCCCTCTGTCAGTTTTCCAAACGGACCTGATCGGCCCTGGCGAAACGGATGACGCCGTCGCCCCCTAGGGTGCGCGACAGCCGTCCGGCGATTTCCAGATGATTGAGATGGGCGATCGCCTCGCCCAGCGCAAACATCGTCTGATGCGTATCGAGCGGCCGCGGAAACAGCGTCGCTAGCAACTCGGCAGCGCTCTTCGGCGCTTCACATTCGTCTTCCACCGCCTGCAGGCGTTCTCCATGGTGCGCATGCAACGCCGCGACCCGCTCCCGGATGCCCTGGAAGGGCAGGCCGTGGGACGGTAACACCAGGGTCGAATCCGGGATTTCCCGGGCCATGGTGTCCAGGGAAGCCAGATAGCTGCCCAGGGCATCGGCCGCCGGGGTAACCGCCATCACACTGATGTTGGTGGAAATCCGCGGCAAAAGCATGTCGCCCGAAATTAACACGCCGAGTTCCCGGCAGTAAAGCGCAGCATGCTCGGGAGAATGGCCGTGCCCAACGACGACTTGCCAGTCGCAGCCGTCGACGGCGAGGCGATCCCCGGCAAGAAGCCGCTGATAGTGCTGAGGCAGCGCGGGTACCGCCCGGGTGTAGCCCGATCCCCTCTGAGCGAAGCGCTCCAGCAGTTCTCCGCTCAGGCCATGCTGGCGAAACTGCTCGGTCATGAAGCGGGCACCATGGCCGCCGATCTCGTTCCACACGGCGTGGGCGGTAAGGAACTCAGCGGCGGTCATCCAGAGCTGGGCGCCGGTCTTTTCCAGCAGCCAGGTGGCGAGGCCCAGGTGGTCCGGATGGAAGTGGGTCACCACTAGGCGGTGGATGGGCCCTGCCAGGCGGCCGAGAATGCTCTCCCAGGCCGCACGGGTGTCGTCGCCGGCAAAGCCGGTGTCGATCAGGGTCCACCCCTCTCCATCCCTGAGGAGCCACAGGTTGATGTGATCGAGTTGGAAAGGCAGCGGCATGCGCAGCCAGAACACGCCGGGGGAGACCTCCAGGGTCTCGCCCGCGGCAGGGGCTTGGGGAAAGGGTGTCAGAAGGGCCATGGGCATGGGGGGTAGGGGAGGGCCACCTTACCACAGGGCTTTCGATTGAAAAAAGCCCGCAGCTCTGCTGTACTGGGGCCAAACAACCCGTCCTGAAAGGGCATTGCGTGGATATCCCGGGCCTCTCCTTCGACCATGGCGAAACCCTCGCCGCACTGCGCGACGCCGTGCAGGATTTTGCCGCCCGGGAAATCGCCCCCCGGGCCGCGGCCATCGACCGGGACAACCTCTTTCCCGCCGACCTGTGGCCCAAGCTGGGCGCCATGGGACTGCTAGGCATCACGGTGCCGGAGTCCCATGGTGGCGCCGGCCTCGGCTATCTGGCCCATATCGTCGCCCTGGAGGAGATTTCCCGGGCCTCGGCCAGCGTCGCCCTTTCCTACGGTGCCCACTCGAATCTCTGCGTCAATCAGATCTGGCGCAACGGCAGCGCGGCGCAGCGGGCGAGATTTCTGCCCCGTCTGCTCAGTGGCGAGCACGTGGGCGCCCTGGCCATGTCCGAACCGGCTGCCGGCTCGGACGTGCTGGCCATGCAACTGCGGGCCGAGAAAAAGGGCGACCACTACTTGCTCAACGGGTCCAAGATGTGGATCACCAACGGCGGCGAGGCGGATGTGCTCGTGGTCTATGCCCGGAGCGGCGCGGAGGGCAAGGACGGCATCACGGCCTTTCTGGTGGAAAGGGGCATGGCGGGCTTCAGCCACGGCAGCCACCTGGACAAGTTGGGCATGCGGGGTTCCAACACCTGCCCCCTCTTTTTCGACGATGTCTCGGTGCCTCAGGAGAACGTCCTGGGTGCCGCGGGTGAAGGCGTGCGGGTGCTCATGAGTGGCCTCGACTACGAACGCGCCGTCCTCGCGGGCGGCCCCCTTGGCATCATGGCAGCCTGCCTCGATGTCGTTCTGCCCTACATCCACGAGCGCCGGCAGTTCGGCCAGGCCATCGGCGAATTCCAGCTCATGCAGGGCAAGCTCGCCGACCTCTACGTCGCCTTCAACGCGGCCCGGGCCTACGTCTACGCCGTCGGCCAAGCCTGTGACCGCGGTTCGATTACCCGCCGCGACGCCGCTGGAGCCATCCTCTACGCTGCCGAAAAGGCAACCTGGATGGCGGGCGAAGCCATCCAGGCCCTGGGCGGCAACGGCTACACCAACGACTACCCGGCCGCTCGCCTGTGGCGAGACGCCAAGCTTTATGAGATCGGGGCGGGGACTTCGGAGATTCGCCGCATGCTCATCGGACGGGAATTGTTCGAGATCAGCCGGTGAAGGCGCCCCGCGTTCGCAGCGCTCAATGCGACCTCGGCCTGATGCGGCCAGACCCTTGCCCAGCCGTCACCCACACATCCGCCCCCGGTAAGCGCGCAGGACGACGGTAGAATCCGCCCATCCATCCTTTCCCTCCCATCATGCTCAGCCTGCGCACCCTCTCCACCGCCGACACCGCCGCCCTCGAACACGTCCGCCAGTTCTTCCGCAGCTACGCGGCCTGGCTGGGCGTAGACCTCAGTTACGAAAATTTCGACCGCGAAATGGCAGCCCTGCCGGGCAATTACGCGGAGCCCTCGGGCCGCCTCTTCTACGCCGAGGTCGACGGCAAGCCGGCCGGCTGCGTCGGCGTGCGGCCCTACGGGGAAGGTGGCAGTTGCGAAATGAAGCGTCTCTACGTCACCCCTGAATTCCGCAATCAGGGCATCGGCAAGCTCCTTGCCGAAGCGGCGATCAAGGCCGCCAAGACCATGGGGTATCGCCGCCTGCTGGTGGATACCCTGCCCAATATGCGCATGGCCGTGCGCCTTTACCGCGAACTGGGCTTCACCGAAACCCCGTGCTACTACCAGACACCGGTGGAGGGCGTGATGTTCCTGGCTCTGGACCTGGAAAACTGGTCCGAGGACGACCGCCACAACGCCAATCTGGATCACCTCTTCGACTTCAACCGCACCTGGGCGAGCCAGATGCAGGAACGCGACCCTGAGTACTTCGATCGCCTTTCCAAACTCCAGGCACCGGACTACCTGTGGATCGGTTGCTCCGATTCCCGGGTTCCGGCCAATCAGATCGTGGGGCTTCTGCCCGGCGAAGTCTTCGTCCATCGCAATATCGCCAATGTAGTGGTGCATACCGACCTCAATTGCCAGTCGGTCATCCAGTTCGCCGTGGATTCGCTGCGGGTCAAGCACATCATGGTGGTCGGCCACTACGGCTGTGGCGGCGTGAAGGCGGTGGTGGACAATCAGTGGATGGGTCTGGTGAACCTTTGGCTGCGCCATGTGGAAGACGTACGCAACAAGCATCGCCGTGCCTTCGAAGCCCTTCCGGCGGCGCTCCGCCACGACCGCCTGTGCGAACTGAACGTCATCGAGCAGGTGGTCAACCTGTGCCGCACCAACGTCGTCCAGGACGCCTGGAACCGAAATCAGAAGCTCACGGTGCACGGCTGGATCTACGGTATCAAGGACGGCCGCATCAAGAACCTGGGGCTTACGGTGCAGAGCGCCGACGAACTGGAACGGCGATACGTCGAAGCGCTCGGCGCCCTGAACGTCCCCCCTCCAGCCTGAGAGCCGGTGAACATTTCATTCGCCCCCGCTCGTCATGCCCCGCTGCGCCCGCTCGGCGTTGCCAATGCTCACCATAGCCGAAGCTATGGCTGTGCTTGGCGCCCTGATCGTGCACACCTGGACACGCCACTCGGGCGCGCACGAAAAATTCACAGGCTCTGACGCCTCCATGGCCGACCCCGTCGTCATCGCCGCCGCCGCCCGCACCCCCCTGGGGGGCTTCCAGGGCAGCCTGTCCGACCTGACGGCGACCGCCCTCGGCGCAGCGGCGCTACGGGCTGCCCTCGCCCGCAGCGGGATCGAACCCGACCGCGTCGACGAGGTGTTCCTGGGCTGCGTGCTCACCGCGGGCCTTGGCCAGGCGCCGGCCAGGCAGGCCGCCATGATGGCCGGTCTGCCCGAAGCCGTGGGGAGCACCGCGGTCAATAAGGTCTGCGGATCGGGCCTCAAGGCCATCATGCTCGGCCACGACGCCATCGCGGCCGGTTCCGCTGCTGTCGTCGCCGCCGGCGGCATGGAGTCCATGAGCAACGCCCCCTATCTGCTGGCCCGGGCGCGGAGCGGCTATCGCCTGGGACACGGGCAATTGCTGGATCATCTCTTCCTCGACAGTCTGGAGGAAGCCTGTAGCGCCGCCGACCGGGGCCGCTTGATGGGCGCCCTGGCCGAGGATTGTGCGGCCCGTATGGGCATCGGCCGTGCGGAGCAGGATGCCTATGCCCGGCGCTCCGGAGAGCGGGCCCGACAGGCCTCGGCAGCGGGTGCCTTCGCCTGGGAGATCGAACCCGTGGGCATTCCCGGCCCGGGCGGTGGTGCCCTGATCGCGGCAGACGAGGGGCCGCAGCGCTTTGATCCGGCAAGGATCGCCAGCCTGAAACCGGCGTTTAGTACAGGGGGGACCATCACGGCCGGCAATGCCTCGTCGATTGCCGACGGCGCTGCCGCCTTGGTGCTTTTGCGCGCATCCCTGGCGGAAGCCCTGGGCATCGCGCCCCTGGCCCGTATCATCGCCCATGCGAGCCATGCCCAGGCGCCCGCCGAATACCCCACTGCCCCGAGCCGGGCCATAGAAAAGCTCCTCGCCCGTTGCGGCTGGAGGGCGGGCGAAGTCGACCTGTTCGAGATCAACGAGGCCTTCGCCGTCGTCGCCCTGGCCACCCTGGGCCAGTTGGCCCTGCCGGTGGAAAAGGTCAATATCCACGGCGGCGCCTGCGCCCTGGGCCACCCCATCGGCGCCACCGGCGCCAGGCTGGTGGTCACCCTGCTGGGCGCCCTGCGCCGGACCGGCGGCAGGCGGGGCATCGCCGCCCTGTGCATCGGCGGCGGTGAAGCGGTCGCCCTGGCCCTGGAGGTCTGTTGAGTGCCCATCGCCGTCCGCCACTCACTCGACTACGCCAAGCTCACCGCCGCCATGGCCATGTGGGGCGGCACCTGGATTGCCGGGCGCATTATCGCCAAGGAGCTAACCACCCCGCTGGCGGTGGCCTCCCTGCGCTTCGTGCTGGCGGGACTGGCCCTTGCCGCGGTAGCCCTGATCCGTGATGGTCGCATCCCCCTGCCGGCCGACCGCCAGGCCTGGGGCTTCGTGTGGGGGCTCGGGTTCTTCGGCATCTTTCTTTACGGCCTGTGCTTCTTTTACGGGCTGCAGCACATTCCGGCCGGACGAGGCGCCCTGGTCGTCGCCCTCAATCCGGTTACGGTCGTCCTCGCCGCCTGGGCCTGTGGGCAGGAACAAATGACTCTGCGCAGGGCCGCCGGTTGTGTGCTAGCCCTGGCCGGCTGCCTTTCGGTCATCGGCAATGGCGACCTGCTCGCACCGTTGCGAGGCTCCATCGGCCTGGGGGAGGCTCTCATCATCTGCTGTGTGCTGAGCTGGACGGCCTACACCTTCATCAGCCGCCGGGCGATGCATAGCCTTTCGCCCCTGGCCACGACTCTCCATGCCAGTCTGGCTGGCGCCCTGCTTTTGGGGCTGGCCGCCTGGGCCGAGGGAGGCGTCGACCCGGCAGCCTGGTCCTGGCGGATTTGGGCCAGCACCGGTTTTCTCGCCTTCTTCGGCACCGCCGTGGCCTATACCTGGTTTACCGCCGCTGTCCATCGCCTGGGGGCGGGCCACGCTTCTGTGTTCATCAACCTCGTGCCGGTATTCGCGGTACTCCAGGCGGCGGTTCTGCTCGACGAGCACCTGGGAGTCGCCGTGCTGGCCAGCGGCGCGCTGGTCATTGCCGGTGTCGCCCTGGCGACGCTTCCGGAGCCCTCCCACCCAAGGCAACCCGTTGAAGCAAGGAGATCCTCATGAGCGAAGCCCTCACCTTCTACTTCGATTTTTCCAGCCCCTACGGCTATCTCATGAGCGAGAAGATCGACGACCTCGCCGCCCGCCACGGGCGCAAGGTCAAGTGGCGGCCGATACTGCTCGGCGTAATCTTCCAGACCACGGGCAGCGCCCCCCTCACCCTCCAGGCGCCGGCCAAGGCCGCCTACTACAAGGAGGATTTCGCCCGCTCGGCCCGCTTCCTGGGCGTGCACTTCCAACTGCCAGCCAAGTTCCCGCTGCCCACCCAGAACGCCGCCCGGGCCTACTACTGGCTCCACGACCAGGACTGCGCACTGGCCCGGGCCTTCGCCCACGCCGCCTACCGGGCGCTGTTCGTGGATGGCAGGGATATTTCCGCCCCGGAAGCGGTGCTGGACGTCGGCACCGGACTGGGCGTAGACCGGCAGACCCTGGCCGCCGCCCTGGCCAGCCCTGAAGCGAAGGAGCGCCTCAAGACCGAGGTGGAGAGCGCCCTCGCGGCGGGGGTCTTCGGTTCCCCCACCGTAATCGTGGATGGCGAGATGTTCTTCGGCGCCGACCGCCTGCCCCAACTGGAGCGCTGGCTGGCCGACGGCCCGTTCTGACGAGGAGACACCCCCATGCCCATCACCAAAGGCTGCCAGCAACTCATCGCCGAGGCCCGCACCCGCATCCGCACCCTTTCCCTGGACGAAGCCCGCGCCAAGTTCGACGATCCCAGCGTCGTCTTCGTCGACATCCGCGACGTGCGGGAACTGGAGCGGGAGGGCATGATCCCCGGTGCCTTCCATGCCCCCCGCGGCATGCTGGAATTCTGGGTGGATCCGGACAGCCCCTACTACAAGGACATCTTCGGCTCGGGCAAGGAGTTCGTCCTCTACTGCCAGTCCGCCTGGCGCTCCAGCCTCGCCACCGCCACCCTGCAGGACATGGGCCTGGCGCCCATCGCCCACATCGAGGGCGGGTTCAAGGCCTGGAAGGCAGCGAGGCACCCGGTGGGCGAACGCCCCGCCCACCATCGCTGAGGACATCATGAGCGAATTTCGCTCCCAGCTGGATCCCCGCGCCGCCGACTTCCAGGCCAACGCCGCCGCCATGACGGCGTTGGTGGCCGATCTGCACGACAAAGCTAGCCGCATCGCCCTGGGTGGGCCGGAAGCCGCTCGCCAGAAGCATCTCGCCCGCGGCAAACTGTTACCGCGGGAACGGGTGGACGCTCTCCTCGACCCCGGCACGCCCTTCCTGGAAATCGGCCAGTTCGCCGCCTACGGCCTCTATGGTGGCGACTATGAGGTACCTGCCGCCTCCCTCATCGCCGGCGTCGGCCGCATTGCCGGAGTCGAGTGCATGGTGGTGGCCAACGACGCCACGGTGAAGGGCGGTACCTACACCCCCCTCACCGTCAAAAAGCACCTGCGGGCCCAGGAAATCGCCCTGGAAAACCGTCTGCCCTGCGTCTATCTGGTGGATTCCGGCGGCGCCTTCTTGCCCCTGCAGGATGAGGTCTTCCCCGACAAGGAGCACTTCGGCCGCATCTTCTACAACCAGGCCAACCTGTCGGCCCGGGGCATCCCCCAGATCGCCGCCGTGCTCGGTTCGTGCACCGCCGGCGGCGCCTACGTACCGGCCCTGTGCGACGAATCCATCATCGTGCGCAACCAGGGCACCATCTTCCTCGGTGGTCCGCCCCTGGTGAAGGCCGCCACCGGCGAAGTGGTCAGCGCCGAGGATCTGGGCGGCGCCGACGTCCATACCCGGCTCTCCGGCGTCGCCGACCACCTGGCGGAAAACGACGCCCACGCCCTGGCAATCGCCCGCCGCATCGTCGGCAACCTCAACTGGAAGAAGGCTCCCAACCTGGCCCTCAGCGAACCGGCACCCCCCCGCTACGCCGGCGAGGAACTGTACGGCATCATTCCCACCGACCCCAAGAAGCCCTTCGACGTGCGGGAGATCATCGCCCGCCTGGTGGACGGCTCGGTGTTCGACGAATTCAAGGCCCGCTACGGCACCACCCTGGTCTGCGGCTTCGCCCGCCTCTTCGGCACTCCGGTCGGGATCGTGGCCAACAACGGCATCCTGTACTCCGAGTCGGCGCTGAAGGGCGCCCACTTCATCGAACTCTGCGCCCAGCGCCGCATCCCGCTGATCTTTCTGCAGAACATCACCGGCTTCATGGTCGGCCGCAAGGTCGAAAACGCCGGCATCGCCCGGGACGGCGCCAAGATGGTGACTGCCGTAGCCACCGCCGCGGTGCCCAAAATTACCGTCATCATCGGCGGCAGCTTCGGCGCCGGCAACTACGCCATGGCCGGCCGCGCCTACGGCCCCCGCTTTCTCTGGATGTGGCCCAACGCCCGCATCTCGGTCATGGGCGGGGAACAGGCGGCCGGCGTGCTGGCCACGGTCAAGCGGGACGGCCTGGAAGCCGCCGGCAAGGCCTGGACTCCGGAGGAGGAGGAAGCCTTCAAGGCCCCCATTCGGGCCCAGTACGAGACCCAGGGCCACCCCTACTACGCCAGCGCCCGACTGTGGGACGACGGCATCATCGACCCGGCGGATACGCGGCGGGTACTGGGCTTGAGCCTTTCGGCCGCCCTCAATGCACCGATCGGCGATACCCGCTTCGGCATCTTCCGGATGTAGCCGTTCATGTACCTGCCCGCCCACTTCGCCGTCACCGACCGCGCCCAACTCCACGGCCTGATGGCCGCCCATCCCCTGGCCACGGTGGTGATGCAGGGTAGCGACGGCCTGAGCGCCAACCACCTTCCCATGGCCCTGGACGGCACCGCCGGCGCATGGGGCATCCTGCGCGGCCATGTGGCCCGCGCCAATCCCCTGGCCGCCGCCGACGGTACGCCGGTGCTGGTCATCTTCCACGGCCCGCAAACCTACGTGAGTCCGGCCCATTACGCCACCAAGGCTGTGGATGGCAGGGTGGTGCCCACCTGGAACTACGCCGTCGTCCATGCCCACGGCGTGCTGCGCACCCACCCTGAGGCGGAATGGATTCGCGCGCAGGTCACGGATCTGACCACGACCCACGAGGCGACACGGTCCCATCCCTGGGCGGTGAAAGATGCGCCGGCCGACTATACGGACAAGTTGCTGCGGGGCATTTGCGGGATCGAGATGGTGATCGATCGGCTGGAGGGGAAGTGGAAGGTGAGCCAAAACCAGCCGGCGGCCAATCGGGAGAGTCTGGCGGCGGCGTTGGAGGGGGAGCAGCCGGGGATGGCGAGGTTGTTGCGGGGAGGTCGGGAATGACTTGGTCGATTGTTCTGGAGGCCTTTGGGTTTGCTGAACCTTGGTGTTCCGCCGTGAGGGCGAGTAACCCTAGGAATCTCGGTTGACCGGGTGCCGGTCCCCGGGAGCCCTTGTGCCTTGGACCTCCACGCACCTCCACAACGCTCACCCGTCGGGTCCATCGCTACGAGCCCGCTGGCGCATCCGGGCGGGCACCTGGCTTTCGAGCTTCAACCCCGTTTGAAGCCCCGCCGTTCCTCGAGATTCAGCGACTCGTAAGGGGCAGGCGCGGCAGGCTGGGCCATTCGATGGCGTCGAGCATATTCTTCACCAGGAGCCCGAGTTCGGTGTCGCCGGTAATTTCCAGCTCCCGATTGAAGAACAGGGTGTCCGGGTCTTCCTGGCGAGCCAGGAGTTGCAGATAGGCCGAGAGATTGGCCGAGAAGCAGAGGTCAGGCTCGCGCGTGTCGCCGAAAATCGGCCGGAATAGACCGCCGCGGTAGCAGAAACGGGCTTCTCCTCCGCTGTCGAGGACGCGAACGTGGAAGCGCTTGTCCTCCAGGGCTGCCAAGCTCCCTGTCGGCAGGAGCCGCAGGCGCAGGGCAACGTTGAGCCCGGCGACTAGGGCCAAGGCGTGAGGCCACTGGGGAAGACGGCGGCCGAGCGCGGCCAAGGCGGGGGGAAGCCGGAATTTTGGTACGGTGAAGCCTGTGCTCATAAGGCAACTCCCGGAGAGGATGAGCTGGCGTGGCGGGCGATGCCGGCGTCACCGAACCAGTAGCCGTCCACCATCCCGCAGGGATTCCAGGCAGCGTCGGCGCTGAAGGGCAATCCCCGTCGGGCGGCGTCGAAGGCGGTGATGACGGCGCTGGTATGTGCCGGTTGTGGGCTGAGGCGCAGGTTCTCGATGCCCAGGGCCGCCATGTCCGGCACCTCGGCGAGCAGGTTGTAGGTCTGGGCCGACTGCGTCTGGATGCCGTTGAGAGTGAGAAAATCCTGACCCTCCCGGGTGGATAGGGTCAGCCCTTCCGGGTGGTCGAGACACTTGAACTGGCAATCGTCCTTGTTCAAGTTGTAGTGACGGGCGGTGAAGCAGCGGGCCGAGAAGGCGAGAGGGAGCTTACCGAAGGCGAAGACTTCCGTTTCCACCCCCGCCGGCCGTGCCCGGTGCAGGGTTTCCACCAGGCGACGGTCGGCCTCCAGGGGCGGTACCCAGCGCTTCAGTCCGAAGCGGGCGAATGTCTCCAGGGTGGCCTCGTTGTAAATGTTGAGATGGGGTCCTGCAACGAAGGCCTGGCCCCGTACCAAATTGACTGCCCCGAGATCGTTGGCCTCCATCAGGCAACCCGCCTCATCCACCAGACGACGCAGGGCCTTGAGATCGCTTTCCGACTCCAGCAGGGCCTGGGCAGAGACCACCACCTCCTTGCCCGCATCGCGCAGATCACGCGCCAGACCGATCCAGTCTCCCACTCGCATCTGCTGGCGCCGCGAACAGACGACCTCGCCGACGTAGATGACATCCAGGGCAGCGTTCTCCGCCATTTCGGCGTAGAACTCGAGAACTTGGTTCTTGGGCCAGAAGTAGAGGAGAGGACCGAGGGCGAGTTTCATGGGTGCTTAGGAGTGAAAGGTAGGGTAAGGCGTGCGCACACCTATCCTCACCTCCAGGGCCGATTGTAGGCACCCAGGGTGGCCTGGGTGCCTTCGGAGACCTTGGCCAACTGGGCCTGCCAGTCGGGGCGGACGTGGTAGCGCTCCCGGTCCGTGGCCAGGGCATCCAGAGCGGCGCGCAGGGTGCGGGTGACCTGGGCCACGTAGGCAGGGCTGCGTTGGCGGCCTTCGATCTTGATGGCGCGCACGCCGGCCTTGACGATATCGGGCAGGATGGAAAGGACGTTGAGGCTGGTGGGTTCTTCCAGGGCGTAATAGGTTTCCCCCCGCACTTCGAAGCGGCCTTTGCACAGGGTTGGGTAGCCGGCCGGTTCGTCGTCGGCGAAGCGGTCGATGAGGATTCCGTTGAGGCGGGTGTCCATGCGCCCCGGGGACTTGTCCCACTTGACGTACTTGGCCGGCGAGCAGGCGCCGACGGTGTTGGGCGATTCACCGCAGGCGTAGGAGGAGAGCCAGCAGCGGCCCTCGTTCATGACACACAGGCTGCCGAAGCCGAAGACTTCGATCTCCACCGGCGTATTGCGAATAACGTGCTCGACCTGAGCGAGAGTGAGCACCCGCGGCAGGACCGCCCGGCGCACCCCGAATTCCCGCTGAGCGAAGTTGATGGCTTCGTAGCTAGTAGCCGATCCCTGGACCGAAAGGTGGAGGCGCTGGCCCGGGTGGTAGCGGCAGGCGTAATCCAGGAGGCCCACGTCGGCGAGGATGATCGCGTCCACTTTCAGATCGGCCGCGGTGTCGACGGCCCTGCGCCAATCAGAGACCCGCCCGGGCTGCGGAAAGGTATTGATGGCGAGTAGCACTTCGCAGCCCTTGCCCCGGGCGTATCGAATCCCCTCGGCCAGGGTGGCTGAGTCGAAGTTGAGCCCGGCAAAATTACGTGCGTTGGTGTCGTTGCGAAAGCCGAGATAGACGGCATCGGCACCGTTGTCGACGGCAGCCTTGAGGGCGGGCAAGCTGCCAGCCGGGCAGACGAGATCAGGCAGTGCGGACATGGGCAAGGGAGTGCGGGGCGGACCGGGCAGTATAGTCGGTGCTCGGAATTGGCCCTTGATCCCGGTCAAGGGCCGGTTTCAGCGGCATCTTCGGGTATGATGGCCCGAAAAGAAGGGTGATGGCGCTGAGCCAGGTGCAGAGGAGACAGACCCGATGAAGAAAGAGCGCGTGCTCGTCGTCGACGATGAAGAGATGAATCTTTTCATCATCGAGGAGTTCCTCGCCGAAGAGGGGCTCGACCTCGAACTGTTCCCCGATCCCGTGGCGGCCTGGGAGGAGCTGCTGCTCACGCAGCAGCCCTTCGATCTGGTCGTGCTCGACCGCATGATGCCCAAGCTGGACGGCATGGAATTCCTGCGGCGGCTCAAGGCCGAAGCGCGCTTCGTGGACATCCCCGTCATCATGCAGACCGCAGCTTCGACGCCGCAGCAGATTCGCGAGGGGCTGGATGCCGGGGCCTACTACTACCTCACCAAACCCTACGAGCCCGAGGCGCTCGTGCAGATCGTACGTTCGGCCCTGGACGACTTGCGTACCCGGGCACGGGTTCTTCAGGAAGTCGGCGATGGCAGCCCCGGTGAGGGAGTTTCCCTGGGGGTCGAGGAACGCTTCTCCACCCTGGAGGACGTGAGCCGCCTGGTACCAATGTTGGCCGCACTGTGTCCCCAGCCGGAAACCGTGGCACCCGGCTTGGCGGACCTGTTGGTGAATGCGGTCGAACACGGCAACCTTGGGGTCACCTACAAGGAAAAAGCGCTGCTCAAGTGGGAAGGTCAATGGGAGGCGGAAATCGCTCGCCGTCTGGCGCTGCCCCAGTTTTGCGCACGCTTCGCGACGGTACGCTGCGAGCGCTTCACCGACCGTATCACCTTCACCATCATCGACCAAGGTGAAGGCTTCGACTGGAAGAAATTTCTCGATTTCGACCCTGACCGGGCCTTCGACCCCAATGGCCGCGGCATTGCCATGGCCAAGATGATGAGTTTCGGCAATATCGAATACCGCGGCCGCGGCAACGAGGTCGTCGCCACGGTTTTTCTCGGTCCGCCCGAAGCATAGCGCTCAGAGGCTGCACCGGATCGGCGCGGACAGACCTAGTAGTCAGTCACATAGGTTCAGCGATGTTCGGCCCGCCCCGCATCCCGGCTCGCTTTGTCGCTCATCCTCGCCATAGCTTCGGCTATGGCTGCGGTTCGCTTCGCGCGATCCGGGCGCGGATGCGCGCCTCGGCATTCACGCAAACCTATGTGACTGACTACTAGGGCCGCGTCACGAAGGTCGGGCGGTAGCCCAAGGCGAGGCGGATTTTTTCTGCCACACGCTCGGCTTCGGCACGATTGCCGTAGGGACCGAGGTGGAGGCGATGCACCCCGTTGCCCGGGACCACGCGCATCGGCTCGCTCAGCCAGTCAAGTTCCCGGGTCAGGTGATTGCGCAGGGTTTCAGCATTGTCCGCATTGCCGAAAGCGCCCAACTGGAGATAGACACCTCGCGCCGGAGGGCCGTCGGTCGCCGGGGCCGCCTGAACGGGAGCTTCCTCCCTGGCCAGACGGCGGCTGAGTTCTTCGATCTCGTCCCTTTCGGTCGGGGGCAGGGGCCGTAAGACGGCGCCTTCTCCTGGGAGTAGCGCTTCGACTTCGACTAGGCCACTGCCGCCGCTGATGAGCCCCAGTTTGTAGGCGGCGGTGTAGGAGAGGTCGATGATGCGGTCAGCGTGAAAGGGCCCCCGGTCGGTGACCCGAACGACTACCGACTTGCCGCTCTGTAGCTGGGTGACCCGCACGTACGACGGAAGCGCCAGGGTGGGGTGGGCTGCGGTCATGGCGAACATGTCGTAGGGCTCGCCGATGGAGGTCTTCTGGCCGTGGAATTTCTTGCCGTACCAACTGGCGATGCCGCGGGCCTTGTAGGGCCGCAGCGCGGTGTTGGGGACGTATTCCTTGCCCAGGACCACGTAGGGCCTGAGGGCGGGTTTGTGCAGGGCCTCCCAGCGGGGTTCCGCGTCGGGAACGTCGTCGAGACCGTCGGGGATCTCCTCGCCGGGACCGTCGTCCTTGTAGAAGCCTCCCCCCCGTTTGAGGGTGACCTGGGGCTTGCGGGTTGGCGTGCGGGACGAGGGTGTCGCTGATGAGGAGGTGGCACCGGGGTCGGGGGCCGGTACCAGGGGCGGGGCACTGCCGCAGGCGGTGACGACAAGCGCGACCACCGCCGGGTTGAACGCGCCACGCAGGCGGAGAAACCAGGTCATTTCTGGACCAGCATGCGGTGACTATTGATCGACATGAGGATGCCGATCGCGAGGAAGAGCGTGACCAGCGCCGTGCCACCGTAGCTCATGAACGGCAGCGGGACGCCGACCACCGGCAGGATGCCGCTGACCATACCCATGTTGATGAAGGCATAGGTGAAGAAGCCCAGGGTGATGGCGCCGGCCAGAAGCCTGGAAAAGAGCATGGGCGCCGCGGAGGCGATCATCAGTCCCCGCCCGATGAGCAGGGTATAGAGGAAGACCAGGGTCAGGTTACCGAGCAGGCCCCACTCTTCCGAGAAGACGGCGAAGATAAAGTCGGTGTGGCGCTCCGGTATGAATTCCAGGTGGGTCTGGGTGCCATTCAGGTAACCCTTGCCAAACGGGCCACCGGAGCCGATGGCGATGGTCGCCTGGATGATGTGATAACCGGCGCCCAGGGGATCGCTGCTGGGATCGATGAGGGTCAGGATGCGTTTTCTCTGGTAGTCGTGCATGAGGTTCCAGAGCAGGGGGGCCGCCGCGGCACCGGCTGCCGCCAATCCTCCGATCACTTTCCAGGGCAGGCCGGCGAAAAAGATGACATAGAACCCGGCGGCACCCACGAGGATCGCCGTTCCCAGGTCGGGCTGCTTGGCGATGAGTGCGAAGGGGACAAAGAGCAGGAGGGCGGCTATTCCGTAATGGCGGAAATTCAGGGCCGATTCGTACTTGTGGAAGTACCAGGCCAGCATCAGAGGCATGGCGATCTTCATGATCTCCGAGGGCTGGATGCGGGTGAAGCCGAGAGGAAGCCAGCGCCGGGCGCCATTGACCGTAACGCCGAAAATGAACACCCCGACCAGGAGCACGACCCCCAGCACGTAGAGCGGAATGGCGAAACGCATGAGCTTCTGGGGCGGCACGCGCGCCGCAGCCCACATGATGGTCATGGCGAGACCCAGGTGCAGAGTCTGGGAGGCGCTACGATCGACGCCGTCATAGGTCGCTGAATGGATGGTCGCCACCCCTATGGCCATGATGGTGAGGGCGATGCCCAGAAGCGGGCCATCCAGGGGACCTACCAGGCCATTCCAGCCGCGCCGCAGCCATCCGCGCCAGTTGACCATGGGCCCCTACTCCTCCTCGTTGTCGTTTTCGACCGCTGCGGCGTCCTCGTCCGCCGCCCCGGCAGGCACCTTGCCCGCGAGATAGTAGTCGAAAACCATGCGCGCGATGGGCGCTGCAGACTGGGCACCGAATCCGCCGTTTTCCACCAGGATGGCCAGGGCGATGACCGGCTTTTCGGCCGGAGCGTAGGCGATGAAGAGGGCGTGATCGCGCAGTTCTTTCTTCACGCTATGGGCTTTGTAGTCAGCCCCCTTCAAGGAAAAGACCTGGGCCGTCCCGGTCTTGCCCGCCGCCTGGTAAGGGGCTCCGGCGAACGCGCGGGTGCCAGTGCCCTCCTTGTTTACCCCCACCATGGCGTGTTTGATGACCTCGATGTTCTGGCTCTTCCATTGCAGATCGCGTAGAGGCCGGGGTTCGATCAGGCGCTTTTCGCCGCTGCGTGTGTTGATGATTTCGCGTACCAGATGGGGCCTGAACAGGATTCCGTCGTTAGCCAGTGTGGCAGTGGCCTGGGCGAGCTGGATGGGGGTGTAGGCGTTGTAGCCTTGGCCGATACCGATGGAAATGGTTTCTCCGGCGTACCATTTTTGCTGTTCCGGCTTGCGAAACCGTTGTTTCTTCCACTCCGGCGACGGGAGAACGCCCCTGGATTCGCCGTTCTCGTCCTTGCCGAGGTCAACGCCGGTCCGCTGACCGAGGCCAAGGCTTCCCATGAAGCGGGCGATGCCGTCGATTCCCAGGTCGTTGGCCAACATGTAGTAATAGGTATCGCAGGAGTGGACGATGGATTTGTACATGTCGACCATGCCATGCCCGCCCTTCTTGTCATCCCGGAAGGTGTGGTTACCGAAGGTGAAAAAGCCCGGGTCGCTGATGGCCTGGGCCGGAGTGCGCTTGCCGGCTTCCAGGGCGGCCAGGGCCATGAAGGGCTTGAAGGTCGACCCCGGCGGGTAGGCGCCGTTGATGGCGCGATTGACCATGGGCTTGTGGGGATCCTCGTTCAGTTCCTTCCAGTTGTCCGGGGTGATGCCGTCCACGAAGAGATTAGGGTCGTAGGTCGGCGTCGAGACCAGGGCCAGGATGCCCCCCGAGGCAGGTTCGATGGCGACCAGGGACCCCATGCGGTCCCCGAAGGCCTTCTCGGCCATTTCCTGCAATTTTACGTCCAGGGTCAGGACGAGGTTGTTGCCGGACACCGGCGGGATGCGCTTCAGGCTGCGCACGGCGCGACCGCCTGCGTCGATTTCGACCTGTTCGTAACCGGTCTCTCCATGCAATTCGAACTCGTAGCGCTGTTCCAGCCCGGTTTTGCCGATGTGATCGGTGCCCTTGTAATTGGCCTCCTGACCCCGCTCTCCGATCCACTCCAGATCCCGGTCAGTGATTCGGCCGATGTATCCCAGGGCGTGGGACGCCACCGAACCCAGGGGATACTGGCGGAAGAGACGGGCCTTGACCTCGACCCCGGGAAACCGATAGCGGTGGGCAGCGAAGCGCGCGACTTCCTCGTCCGTGAGACGAGTGCGGATGGGAATGGATTCGAAATTCTTGGCTTCGTCGAGCAGGCGCTTGAAGCGCTTGCGGTCCTTGGGCTGGATATCGATCAGTTCCGCCAGGCCGTTGATGGTCGCCTCCAGGGCCGTGACGCGCGACGGCGTGATTTCCAGTGTGAACGCGGAGTAGTTGCGCGCCAGGATAATGCCATTGCGATCAGTGATGACGCCCCGGTTGGGGACGATGGGGACCAGGGCGATGCGGTTATCCTCAGCTCGGGTCTGGTAATAGTCGTGCTGGATGACCTGCAGGTAGGAAAAGCGCCCAACCAGCAAGGCAAAGGCCCCGAGGATGGCGAACCCCGCGACGAGCACCCGGAAGCGAAAGCGTTCCAGGTTCCCTTCCGGATTGTGAAAGTCGCTCACCGCCGATCCCGGCTAGTCGTCAGTCAGATAGGTTTGCGTCGGTGCCGAGGCGCGCATCCGCGCCCGGGTCACGCGAAGCGAACCGCAGCCATAGCCATAGCCATAGCGAGGATGGGCGACGAAACGAGCGGTGATGCGGGGCGGGCCGAACATAGCTGAACCTATCTGACTGACGACTAGATCGGGCGATTGTCGTCGCGCTCCACCGGCTGGAACTGGGGCAGAAGCAGAACGAAGGTAGCCGGGATCCACAGCGGGGTGGCGATCAGGGGTCCGACGAAGTAGCCCCAGCCGGGGAAATCGGCCCCCGCGGCCAGGCGCACCGCCCCCTGGATGATCTGGCAGAGCAGCAGGAGGGGAAGAATCTGAAGGGCCTGCTGCGCCAGCGGGAACCACAGGATGCGGCGCGACAGGGACGAAGCAGCGAAGGCGAGCAGAACATAGGCCAAGCTGTGCTGGCCAAGGACCGCTCCATCGGCAACATCCATCAGAAGGCCGCACAGGAAAGCCCATCCCATGCCAACGCGACGAAACTCACGCACTGACCAAAAGCACAAGACCAGGGCCAGCCAGTCCGGGACGCCAGGCCAGGGCGCGGTGGGGACAAGATTGAGCAACAAGGCCACGACAAAGGTCAGGGCGATGTACCAGGGGCGCACCGGCAGGAGGATGCGGGACGAGGAGAAAGTCGGCTGCATCAGGGCGCTCCTCTCGCAGCGCGCCGCTTTGCCGGGCGCAGGCCGGACTTTTCGCTCTCCGCGGTAGCGCGGGAGGCATCCTCCGGCGGCGGGGGCGGCAGGTTTTCGCGGCGGTCGAGAATCATGACCTCGCCGAAATTCTCGACCGCCGCCACCGGCTGACAATAGATGCGGGCGAAGGAATAGGCACTGTCCCGCTCGACCTTGACCACCCTGGCCACCGGAAATCCGGGCAGATAGATGCCGTCGAGGCCCGAAGTAACCAGGGTATCTCCCTCCTGGACATCCGCGTTGGCGGGCATGTACTTCATTTCCAATTGACCATTGCCCAGGCCGAAAGCTACCGAGCGCAGGCCGCTGCGCACCACCTGGACCGGGACGGCCTGATTCTTGTCAGTGATGAGGGTCACTTCGGCCGAAAACGGATAGACCCGCGTCACCTGACCTACCACACCGTTTTCGTCGATGGCGGGCTGGCCGGCGACGATGCCTGCCTGCTGCCCCTTGTCCACGACGATGCGGCGGGCAAAGGGATCCCGGGCGGTATAAAGAATTTGGGCGACCTGACCCTGCGCTTTTTCCCTGTCGCGAACGGCCAGCAAGCGGCGCAGGCGCTCGTTCTCAACTTCCAGATGGGCGAGGCGCTGGAGATCGGGAGCGCTGTTGAGCTTGGCATGCTTCAACTCCGCGTTTTCGTCGCGCAGGATGGCAATGCCCTCGAAATAGCCGTGAGCGATATCCACCAGGCTACCCGGGGTCTGGGCCACCCGCTGCACGGGGTCGATGACGAGAGCCACACTCTGGCGGAGGAAATCGAGGCTCTTGAAACGCAGGTCCACCACGAACAGGGCGACCGAAGCGGCGACGTAAAAAGTCAGGAGGGCCAGCGGTGCTGGCCCTCGCTTGAAGAACGGCGGCGGTGCGTGGTCGATGCCGGCCACTGCTGTGGAGAAAACTTATTCCGAGGCGAAAATCGACCCGAGCTTGTCCATCTTTTCGAGGGCCAGGCCGGAACCACGGGCCACGCAGGTGAGGGGCTCGTCGGCCACAATCACCGGCAGACCGGTTTCTTCCATCAGGAGGCGGTCCAGGTCACGCAGGAGCGCGCCGCCACCGGTCAACACCATGCCTTTTTCGGCAATATCGGCGCCAAGCTCGGGCGGCGTCTTCTCCAGGGCCGACTTGACCGCGGAAACGATCTGGTTGAGCGGATCGGTGAGGGCTTCCAGGATTTCGTTGGAAGAGATGGTGAACTTGCGAGGAATGCCTTCGGCCTTGTTGATGCCAGAGACCTCCATCTCCTTGACTTCGGCGCCCGGGAACGCAGATCCGATGGACTTCTTGATGTTTTCAGCCGTGTTCTCGCCGATCATCATGCCGTAGTTACGGCTGATGTAATTCATGATCGCTTCGTCGAGCTTGTCGCCACCGACGCGGACGGAACCGGCGTACACCATGCCGCCCAGGGAGATGACGCCCACCTCGGTAGTACCGCCACCGATGTCGACGACCATCGAACCAGTGGGCTCCGCCACCGGCAAGCCGGCGCCGATGGCAGCCGCCATGGGTTCCTCGATCAGATACACCTGGCTGGCGCCTGCGCCCAGGGCCGATTCGCGAATGGCGCGGCGTTCTACCTGGGTGGAACCGGAGGGGACGCAAATGATGATGCGGGGACTCGGGCTGAAAAGCTTGGAGTCGTGCACCTTCTTGATGAACTGCTTGAGCATCTGCTCGGTGACGGTGAAATCGGCGATCACTCCGTCCTTCATGGGACGGATGACGGTGATGCTGCCCGGGGCCTTGCCGAGCATTTCCTTGGCCTCTTTGCCGACGGCCTGGATGGTCTTGCGGGCATTGGGGCCGCCTTCGAGGCGGATGGCGACCACGGAGGGTTCGTCGAGGACGATGCCGCGGCCGCGGACGTAGATCAGGGTGTTGGCCGTGCCAAGGTCGATGGCAAGGTCGTTTGAGAAGTATTTATTCAGGAATCCGAACATCTGGGAAGCTCCGCCGGGGGTGCGGTAGGGAAAACTTTTATGATACCTTATAACGCTTCACGAAATAAGATTTCTGCCTGTTTTTTACGCAGAACGCCCTCCGGCAGAACCCCGAGACGATCCCATGTCCCTTACCCTGGAACAGGTCCGGCGCATTGCGCACCTCGCCCGCATCGAGGTCAGCCCGACCGAGGCCGAAGCAACCGTCGGCCACCTCAACGGCATCTTCCAGCTGATCGAAGCCATGCAGGCGGTGGACACCCGCGGCGTGGAGCCCATGGCCCACGCCCAGGATCTCGCTCAGCGCCTGCGCGAAGACGCGGTCAGCGAACCTGACCGGCGGCAGGCCTTTCAAGCCATTGCCCCGGAAACCGAAACGGGCCTTTACCTGGTTCCCCGGGTCATAGAATAGCGAGGAGTGAGGGTTGAGGGGCGAGGATTCGGCGCCTGCTCATGCCACGCCGCATATGATTGAACGTTCTCTCAAGGAACTCTCGGCCGCCCTGGCGGCGAGGGAAATTTCGAGTGTTGAGCTTACCGGGCTCTATCTGGAGCGCATCGCGCGCCTCAACCCGGAGTACAACGCCTTCATCACGGTCGATCCGGAAACGAGTCTGGCCCAGGCCCGGGCAGCGGATGCCCGCATCGCCGCAGGCAATGCCGGGCCGCTTACCGGCATTCCCATCGCCCAGAAAGACATCTTCTGCGCCGCAGGTTGGCTCACGACCTGTGGGTCGAAGATGCTTTCCAACTTCGTCTCGCCTTACGACGCCACGGTGATCCGGCGCATGCACGACGAAGCGGGCTTGGTCTGCCTGGGCAAGACCAACATGGACGAGTTTGCCATGGGCTCGTCCAATGAAACTTCCTTCTACGGTCCGGTGAAGAACCCCTGGGACGTGACGCGGGTTCCCGGCGGATCCTCCGGCGGTTCGGCTGCCGCGGTGGCAGCGCGGCTAGCCCCTGCCGCCACAGGCACCGACACCGGGGGTTCCATACGCCAACCCGCCGCCCTCTGCTGCCTCACCGGGCTGAAGCCCACCTACGGACTGGTCTCGCGTTACGGCATGATTGCCTTCGCCTCCTCCCTCGACCAAGGCGGCCCCATGGCTCGCAGCGCCGAAGATTGCGCCCTCCTGCTGGCCAGCATGGCCGGATTCGACGAGCGCGATTCAACCTCCCTCGACCGTCCGCGGGAAGATTACGCCGCTGCCCTCGACCGGACTCTCGATGGCCTCACCATCGGCCTGCCCAAGGAGTTTTTCGGTGAAGGCTGCGACCCGGCCGTGATGGCCGCCGTACGCACCGCCATTGCCCAATACGAAAAACTCGGGGCGCGAACCGTCGAAGTTTCCCTGCCCAATTCCCACCTTTCGGTCCCGGCCTATTACGTCATCGCGCCTGCCGAAGCCAGTTCCAACCTGTCGCGCTTCGACGGGGTGCGCTACGGCTACCGCGCGCCGGAGTACAGCGATCTCAACGACATGTACGCCAAGACCCGGGCCCAGGGGTTCGGGGCGGAAGTCAAGCGGCGCATCCTGATCGGCGCCTACGTGCTGTCCCACGGCTACTACGACGCTTACTACCTGCAAGCCCAACGTATCCGTCGCCTTATCGCCGACGATTTCGCCGCTGCCTTCAAGCACTGCGACGTGATCCTCGGGCCGACTTCGCCTTCCACCGCCTTCAAGCTGGGGGAAAAGGCCGCCGACCCCGTGCAGATGTACCTTTCCGACATCTACACCATCGCCGTCAATCTGGCCGGGCTGCCCGCACTGTCAGCCCCCTGTGGCTTCGTCAGCGAAGGTGGGACACGGCTTCCGGTGGGGCTTCAATTGATCGGCAATTATTTTTCC
This sequence comes from Dechloromonas sp., assembly GCA_016790965.1. GTDB lineage: Bacteria > Pseudomonadota > Gammaproteobacteria > Burkholderiales > Rhodocyclaceae > SSSZ01. Next base: position 18,832 of record JAEUNZ010000034.1, on the reverse strand, counting down.
GAGGCACGCCTGCTCAACGTCGCCCATCGCTATCAGCAGGCGACAGACTGGCACCGGCAGGCCCCGGAGGGTCTTTGATGCGCCGGGTCGGGCCTTGGCTCGCCGCCGTTCTGCTCCTCGGCGCCTGTGCCGAGACCCCGCCGGTGCCTGAGCCCGAACCTGAGCCGGTGGTCCGCTCCGAAGCTGCGCCGCCAGCCGAGGAGCCCCTGCGCTCCCAGCCCCTCAAGTACTTGGCAGGTCGCAACCTGAAGCCCATGCCCACCCGTCCCCTCAATGTGAAATCGCGCTGTGCCCATCGGGATGCGGTAGGAACCCAGACCCGTCTCAATCTCCTGGTCCAGGATGCCCAAGTCAAGACCTTCAGCGCCCAGGTGACCATTCCCAAGCGGGGGACCTGCCGCTTCGACCTCAAGAATTTCCAGCAGACCGCCACGCTGCCTCAGGCGCTGCTCAAGGCCAAGGACGGCACCGCATGTTCCGTCCGCATGTGGGAACAGGGCAAGGAAGTCACCATCGCCTTCAACAGTTGCCCCAAGGCCTGCGAGGGCGAAGCTTTCAACTATCTGTGGCCGATCCTGGTGGATGCCAAGACCGGCCGTTGCACATGAGAAAACAGTCATGACCCAATGGGAAGTCGTCATCGGCATCGAGACCCACGCTCAGCTTGCCACCCAGTCCAAGATTTTCTCCGGCGCCTCCACCGCCTTCGGGGCTGCGCCCAACACCCAGGCCTGCGCCGTGGATCTGGCCCTGCCCGGCGTGCTGCCGGTGCTCAACAAGGCCGCCGTGGAATGCGCCATCCGCTTCGGCCTGGCCATCGGCGCCCAGGTGGCGCCCAGGTCCGTCTTCGCCCGCAAGAACTACTTCTACCCCGACCTGCCCAAGGGCTACCAGATCAGCCAGTTCGAGCTGCCGGTGGTGGTGGGCGGTACCGTCACCCTCCAGGTAGGGCAGGCTGACAAGGGCTATGAAAAGACTGTCCGCCTCACCCGTGCGCATCTGGAAGAAGACGCCGGCAAATCCCTGCACGAAGATTTTCACGGCAAATCCGGCATCGACCTCAACCGGGCCGGTACGCCGCTGCTGGAGATCGTTTCCGAACCCGACATGCGTTCCTCCGACGAGGCCGTGGCCTACGCCAAGGCCCTGCACGGGCTGGTGCGCTGGATCGGCATCTGCGACGGCAACATGCAGGAAGGTTCGTTCCGCTGCGACGCCAACGTCTCGGTGCGCCCCAAGGGCCAGGCCGAATTCGGCACCCGGCGCGAGATCAAGAACCTCAATTCCTTCCGTTTCCTCAAGGAAGCCATCGACTACGAAGTCCAGTGGCAGATCAACGAAATCGAGGAAGACCGCAAGATCCAGCAGGCCACCGTGCTTTTCGACCCTGACAGCGGCACAACCCGCACCATGCGCACCAAGGAAGACGCCCACGACTACCGTTACTTCCCCGATCCCGATCTCCTGCCCCTGGTCATCGGCGCCGACTGGATCGCCCGGGTTAAGGGCGAACTGCCCGAACTGCCGGGCCAGAAACGTGAGCGCTTCATGGCCGAGTTGGGGCTTTCCCCCTACGACGCCGCCACCCTTACCGCCAACCAGGAAACCGCCGCCTACTTCGAAGCGGTGGTGGGCGTCGCCGGCAGGGCCAATGCCAAGCCCTGCGCCAACTGGGTCATGGTGGATCTGGCCGCCCGCCTCAACAAGGAAGGCAAGGAACTGGCCGATTCGCCGGTCTCTGCTGCCCAATTGGGGGAGCTGATCCAACGCATCGCCGATAGCACCATTTCCAATGCCATCGCCAAGAAGGTTTTCGAGGCGTTGTGGAGCGGCGAAGGTGCCAGTGCCGACGCAATCATCGAGAAGCAGGGCCTTAAGCAGATCACCGACAGCGGCGCCATCGAGGCCCTGGTGGATGAGGTGCTGGCGGCCAACGCCGCCAATGTGGCGGAATTCAAGGCCGGCAAGGAAAAAGCCTTCAACGCCCTGGTCGGCCAAGTGATGAAGGCGGCGAAGGGCAAGGCCAATCCTCAGCAGGTGAATGATCTGCTGCGCAAGAAACTGCTGGCGTGATCGCTTGAAAGGGCCGGTGCACCGGCACCGGTCCGGACGGCGTGCGTATTACGGCTTGGCCTGGGAAGGCAATTGCCGCTGGTGGGTGGAAATCTCGATGAAGCGCCGACGATCCTCTTCGAACTTCTGCCGCACCAGATCCATCTCGCGTTTTTTCGCTTCCAACAGCTCGGTCTGCGCCTTGATTTCGTAGTCGGCGTTCCGCAGCCCTGTCTCTACCTCCGGAGGCGCCGTCTTGCGGCGGTAGAACTCGGCTTCATCGGCCCAACGCTTGCGCTCCTTCTGGACCGTGGCAATGCGTTCCTCAGCCTGTCGCATGGCCTCTCGCACCTCACCCTCGGAACGCTGGCGGGCGGCTTCGATGTCTTCCAGGCTACCGTAGGTTTCCAGGAGTGCCTGATCCTTGCGGCGCTGAATGCGGGCAGCTTCTTCCAGAGCGCGCTGGCGCTTCGCCTCCGCCACACGTTCGGCCCTCTGTTCCGGAGTCAGGGCCCCTTCGACCTCCTTGATGACGTTCCCGGCTGAATCGAGGACGCGATAGGGCTTACCACGGCACTGCTCGGGCAAGCCATCCGAGCACACCCGTCGTCCGGTAGAAGGATCCTGGCAGCAGTAAAGGTTGGCCGCCTCAGCATGCAGGCTGCCGGCGGCGAGTGCCAGGGCGAGAGGAAGTCTAAGCGCCCACGCCATAGGTGTTCCGGTACAGGCTCACCGCCTGCTGGTGCTGGGAAAATTCGGGCTTGCTCTCGAGAAAGGCGAGGAGGTCGGCGAGAGTCGCCACGGCGATAACCGGAATGCCGTAGTCACGCTGGACTTCCTGCACCGCCGAGAGCTCACCCTGGCCGCGCTCCATGCGATCCAGGGCGATTAGGACGCCGGCGGGAGTCGCCCCGGCAGCCCGGATCAATTCGACGGATTCACGTACCGAAGTTCCGGCGGAGATGACGTCGTCCACGATCAGTACCCGACCCTGCAAGGGCGCCCCGACCAAGCTGCCACCCTCGCCATGATCCTTGGCTTCCTTGCGATTGAAGGCGAAGGGCAGATTGCGACCGCGCCGGGCAAGGGCCACGGCGATGGTGGCCACGAGGGGAATGCCCTTGTACGCCGGGCCGAACAACATATCGAAGGGCAACTCGCCGGCCTGGGCGGCATCTGCGTAGTACTCAGCCAGTTGTCCCAGCGAGGCACCATCATTGAACAGACCGGCATTGAAGAAGTAGGGCGAAAGCCGCCCGGCCTTGGTCTTGAATTGCCCAAAGCGCAGGACATTACAGGCGAGCGCGAAGCCGATAAACTGCCGCCGGAAATCCATGCTCTCCTCGAATCTTGTCATTTCGGCCGCTGCAGCCGGTGAAAGCGCCATGTTACGCATCATCTCCCTCAATCTCAACGGTATCCGCTCCGCGTGGAGCAAGGGTGTCCTGCCTTGGGTCAACGCGCAGCAGCCCGATTTGGTTTGCCTGCAGGAAATCAAGGCGCAACAGGCCGACTTGAGCACCGAGATGCTTGCGCCCGCAGGCTTGAACGCCGCTTACCACTGCGCCGACAAGAGAGGTTACAGCGGCGTCGGCTTGTGGTCCCGCCTTAGGCCGGACCGCGTCGTCGAGGGCATGGGACTGCCGGAATTCGACGCCGAGGGGCGCTTCCTGAGAGCTGATTTTGGCAATCTCAGCGTCATTTCCCTCTATCTACCCTCGGGGTCTTCTTCGCCGGAACGCCAGGCGGCCAAATTCCGTTTCATGGAGGGGTTTCTCCCCATTCTCGCTGGACTGTATGCCGAGGGGCGCGACATGGTCATCTGCGGCGACTGGAATATTGCCCACCGTGAGGCCGACCTCAAGAACTGGAAAGCCAACCGCAAGAATTCGGGCTTCCTTCCGGAGGAGCGGGCCTGGCTTTCCCGAATATTCGAAGAGATTGGTTGGGTCGATGTCTATCGCCGTCTGTATCCCGCTGCTGGCGAGGAAGCCTACACCTGGTGGTCCAATCGGGGACAGGCCTGGGCCAAGAACGTGGGCTGGCGCATCGATTACCAGATCGCCACGCCGGCCCTGGCGGCGCGGGCCCGCAGGGCGGTGGTATTCAAAGATGCGCGTTTCTCGGACCACGCACCGCTGATCGTGGAGTACGAGCATTCCTGACGAGTCTATGCCGTGGTCGATCCGGAAATGAAGGGCGCTTGAGCCCATAAATCCCGTCCACGGCTCCGCGCAGGCGCGAGAAGCTGAGCTCATTTTCTGCGTGCCGAGCGAGCGAAAAAACAACGGCACCCGGGGCGTTTCTCTCGCGTCTCCCGGGCGCATTGCTTTCGCCGCCGGGAGTCGCTACCCTTGGAATCCCCCGTCATCACCTGCTCATCGAGGTTACACATGTCTCAAGAACTCACCACCGCCGGCAAGGACAAACTGGTTGCCGACATGAAGGTCGTCATTTCCGACGCCGAAGAAATCCTGCGTGCCACGGCTGGTGCTGCGGGCGACAAGATGGCCGGCCTGCGGGAAAAGATCGAGATTCGCCTGCGGGATGCCAAGGAGCGCCTGGCCGATGCCGAAGCAGCCATCGTCGATCGGGCCAAGGCCGCAGCCACGGCCACCGATGACTTCGTCCACGAGCAACCCTGGAAGGCCGTCGGCGTTGCCGCCGCGCTGGGGCTCGCCCTCGGCGTGCTGATCGGCCGCCGCTGATTTCATGGCGGTCGGCGAAGGCGGCGAAGGCAGCTTCGCCGCCCTGAAGCGCCTGCTGGCGACCGCCGTCGCCATCGGCAAGACGCGCTTCGAGCTCCTTTCGGTCGAATTGCAGGAGGAGAAGCTGCGCCTCCTGGGAATGCTCGTCTACGCCGGCGCGGCGCTCTTTTTCCTGGGCGTTGGGATCATCCTCTTGGTCTTCTTTCTGGCAGTTGCCTTTTGGGAGCAGCGCCTGGTCGTCTTTGGTCTGGCGACCCTGCTCTTTCTCGTCGTGGGGTCCGTTTGTGCCGCCCGGGCGGCGGGGGCGGCCCGGCGAGGATCGCCGGTCTTTGCCCAGAGTCTGGCAGAACTGGAAAGCGATCTCGCTCGCCTGAAGCGCAGCGTCAGCGAATCGCGATGAGCGCCCCCGCCCGGCCGTCCGAAGGGGGCGCTTCCCCTCCCCTGGCGAGGGTGTCGCGCAGCGACGAGAGGGTCGTCCCATGAGCGACCGCCGCATCGAACTGGCCCTGCGCCGGGGCGAGCTTCGTGCCCGCTGCGCCCGGCAGCGGGAAGACCTCGCTCAGAGCGTCTGGCCCATCGAGAGCGCCTTGGCGGGCGTCGATCGGCTTGTGGCCGCAGGGCGCTGGGTGAAGGCCAATCCCAAGCCAGTCGCCGCCTTCGCCCTTGCGCTCCTCGCTGCGCGGCCTTCGCGGGCATGGCGCTGGGCCAAGCGCAGCTTTTTCCTCTGGCGCGGCTGGCGCTCACTCAAGAAGCGCTTTACGGAGTCATGACTTCCCCGGAGTTGCCGGTTGCGGTTCCCTGGTGGCGCCTGGTGGTGGCTTCTCAGCGAAGGGAAATGCACCGCGTGGTGACCCAGGTGGTCGCGCTGCGGGGCTTCATGCCCCTTCTGATGAAAACCCGTAACGGCCAGGCCTGGAGCGAGGCCGACAAAACGCTGCTCATCGCCCATCTGCGTCGCCTGAGCCACCTTTCGCCCTATCTCCTCTTCCTGTTGCTGCCCGGATCGGCGGTGCTGCTGCCCGCCTACGCCTGGTGGCTGGATCGCCGGCGCCGGCCACGCAATTGACCTGCCTGGCTTGCTGGGGTGGGTTAGCGTTCCCGCCAGGGCGCGACCCGGGTCAGGAGCATCATGCCGGGGGCCGCGAGCAGTGCGCACAGGAAGAAAAAATTCGTCCAGCCCAGGCCCTCGACGAGCCAGCCCGCAGACGCATTGACCACGGTGCGCGGCACGGCGGCCAAGCTGGTAAAGAGGGCGAACTGGGTCGCGGTATAGGCGGGGTGCGTGGTTCGGGCAATGTAGGCCACGAAGGCGGCTGTCCCCAGCCCGACGCCTAGAGCCTCGAAGCCGATGACGCCGGCCAGCACCCACAGCCGCTCCGGCGTCGCAGCGGCCGGACCCAGGGCGGCGAGACCGGCAAAGCCCAGGATGGCCACCCATTGCACCACCCCAAAAACCCACAGAGCGCGATTGATGCCCAGGCGAACCATCCACAGGCCTCCCAGGAGACCGCCGATGACCGAGGGCCAGAGTCCGGCGTTCTTGGCCACCAATCCGATTTCACTCTTGGTGAATCCCATCTCCAGGTAGAACGGGGTGGCCAGGGCAGTGCACAGGGAATCGCCAAGCTTGTACAGGAAGATGAAGGCCAGGATGAGGAGGGCGCCGTTCACACCCTGACGCCCAAGGAATTCCCGGAAGGGTTCGGTCACCGCCTGGGCCAGAGTCTTGGGGGCCTGAGCGACGGCATCGGGTTCGCGTACCACCAGGGTCATGAGGGCGCCGGGCAGCATGAAGAGGGCAGTGATGCCGAAGACCTCGCTCCAGGGCAGGCGGTCGGCGAGCCAAAGGGAGAGGGAGCCCGGTATGAGGCCGGCAATCTTGTAGGCATTGACGTGCACGGCGTTGCCCAAGCCCAGTTCACTATCCAGCAGCAGTTCGCGGCGATAGGCATCGAGGACGATGTCCTGGGTGGCCGAGAGCAGGGCGACGGCCACCGAGACCGCCACGATGCTGCCCAGGCCGGCCTGGGGGGAGAGAAGGCCCAGGCCCGCGATGCTGAGGGCCAGCAGAACCTGACTGCTGAACATCCAGCCGCGCCGGCGACCCAGGAGGGGGAGGGCATAGCGGTCTACCAGCGGTGCCCAGAGGAACTTCCAGGTGTAGGGAAACTGGATCAGGGCGAAGAAGCCGATTTCCCGAATTCCGATGCCCTCGGTCTTGAGCCAGGCAGGCAGAAGATTGAGCAGGAGAAAGAGGGGCAGGCCGGACGAAAACCCCGTGACGACGCAAATCGCCATGCGCCTCGTGAGGAGCGGCGCAAGCCAGGCCGGTGCGGAACCGCTCACCGGGGGCGGGTCAGGCGGTAGACCGCCAGACTGCCGAGGAAGTTGGGTTCCTCGGTCACCCACTGCCCCTTTTCGTCGAGTACCCGTCTTTCCCGGATGGAGAGCCCCATCTTACCCACCAGGGCTTCGAAGTCGGGGATGGCGAAAAACCGCAGATTGGGTGAGTCGTACCATTCGTAAGGCAGGTCCTCGGAAACCGGCATGCGGCCGTTGAGCACTGCCTGGCGGTTCTTCCAGTAGGCAAAATTGGGGAAGGACACCACCGCCTCCCGCCCCACGCGCAGCATTTCGGCCAGAATTCTTTCGGTATGGCGGACCGTTTGCAGGGTGCGGGAAAGGACCACATGGTCGAAGGCCCCGTCGGCGAAACCGGTGAGGCCGTCTTCCAGATTGCCCTGGATGACGTTGATCCCCCGGCGCACCGCGGCCAGCACGTTGGCGTCATCGATTTCCACCCCCCAGCCGCGCACGCCCTTGCTGTCGATCAGCAGACGCAGCAGGGAGCCGTCGCCGCAACCCAGGTCGAGGACGCGGTGGCCGGGCAGCACCCAGCCGGCGATGAGTTCGAAGTCAGGGCGCCCCAGATGGTCGGTCATAGCGTGATGTTGGCGAGATAGGCGCCGACGACGCCGTGATAGTGCGAATCGGCCATCAGGAAGGAATCGTGGCCGAAATTGAGGTCGATTTCGGCATAGGACACGTCGCGGCCGCTCGCCACCAGGGCATGCACGATCTCCTTGGAGCGCGCCGGCGAAAAGCGCCAATCCGTGGTGAAGGATACGACGAGAAAGCCCGCTTGGCTGCGGGCCAGGGTGGCCACCAGATCCCCGTTCTCCTCCCGGGCCGGATCGAAGTAGTCCAGAGCCTTAGTCATCAGGAGATAGGTGTTGGCGTCGAAATAGCCGGCGAACTTGTCGCCCTGGTAACGCAGATAGGATTCGATCTGGAATTCGACGTCGAAGTCGAAGGAAAAAGAGCCGTTGCGGAGTTCCCGCCCGAATTTCTCCCCCATCTGGTCGTCGGATAGATAGGTGATGTGGCCCAGCATGCGGGCCAGGCGCAGACCGCGGATGGGCCGTGTCCCGTGCTCGTAATAGTGGCCGCCGTGGAAATCGGGGTCGGTGAGGATGGCCTGGCGCGCCACATCGTTGAATGCGATGTTCTGGGCCGACAGACGGGGCGCCGCGGCGATGACCACCGCGTGGCGCACCCGCTCCGGGAAGGTGATGGTCCAGCGCAGGGCCTGCATCCCCCCCAGGCTGCCGCCGACCACCGCCGCCCAGGCGTCGATGCCCAGAAAGTCCGCCAGGCGGGCCTGCGCCTTGACCCAGTCGATGACCGCGAGCATGGGAAAATCGGCCCCCCAGGGCTTGCCGCTGGCCGGATTGATCGACGATGGGCCGGTGGAACCGTGACAACCCCCCAGATTGTTCACCCCGACGATGAAGAAGCGGTCGGTATCCAGCGGTCGGCCCGGCCCGACGATGTTGTCCCACCAGCCGATATTGTCCGCCTGATCGGCATAGTGGCCAGCGACGTGGTGATGTCCCGAAAGGGCGTGGCACACCAGGATGGCGTTAGACTTCGCGGCGTTGAGGGTACCGTAGGTTTCATAGACGAGGTCGTACTCGGGAATGACCCCGCCGCTGCGCAAGTTGAGGGCCTCGGAAAAATGGGCCCGTTGCGCTTCGACCTGTCCGACGCCTTGTTGCTCTCCTGCCATTCCTGCTCCGGAAAAAGAAAAACCCGGTGGCTCATCGCGGACCGGGTGTTTTTCAACCGACCTCGCTTTAGCCGCATTTGTCGGGCGCCCGCAAGCTGAAGTCAAATCGGCGCCGCCGGAAATCCCGGGTTGGGCCAAGATACCCACAAGGTCGGGCAAAGTCAATTCAAGGTGCGGCATGCATAGACCGCCTCCCTTGACCCGCTGCCTGCTGGTAACATGAACGCCTCCCCCCCCATTTTTCGCTCGGAGCTCTGTCCATGCTCGACCAGCGACGCCACCAGCGCATCCGTTTCTGCGAACCTCCCTCGATCTCCATCGGCTATGGCGGATCGGTGGTCATTGGCACCATCGAGAATCTTTCCCTGGCGGGCCTCATGCTGCGCAGCGGGCTCGACATGACCATCGGCCGCCATTGCGGCTGCGAATTCTCCCTTTTCGGCTCCGCCGTCGTCGATGTGGCGGCAGTCGTCGTCAGCCGCGTGGGCAATCTCTACGGTGTGCGCTTCGAATCCGGTCCCATCAGCGAACTGGCCATCGACGACGCCATCGACGGCGCCCTGGCCCAGGGCAAGGCGTCCATCCTCAGCACACACGAAACTGGTGGCCGGCGCGTACTGCGCATCAGCGGTGGCCTCAACGGGGGATTGCGCAACGACTTCATGCATGCCCTCACCCGGGTCGGCGTGCAGGAAATCGACACCAGCGCGGTCACCGCCGTGGACCAGGCCGGTCTCGCCCTCTGCCTGACCGCCCAGTCACGCCACGGCGTCGCCATGGGCGCCCAGTCCGAGTGCTTCGCCCGCTCTTGGAACGAGGCGATCCGGCCGCCTGGCAAACCGGGCGTCGCCGCCTGATCGCCTGACTGACCCCCGCGTGCCCATGCCGCTCAGGGCGCATGAAAACGAAACGGATTCCGGAGGAAAGCCTCGGGAATCCGTTTGAATTCTGGTGGGTCGTGAGTGATTCGAACACTCGACCTACGGATTAAGAGTCCGAACGAAGCTACGTTTCCGAGCGTTGATCGACGTTTCTGAAAACAGATAAAACGAAGCCGTGACAAAGGTTTGGATGGATTTCATCATTCCTTATCAATATTGCGGAATTCCTTTTTGTTGCTACAATTTGCCTACATGGTGCCTACACGGGCGCCGAGCTTACGGATTGGCGAGGTGGGCAGATGGCAAAGAAGGAAAACTTCACAGCTGACCGGGTGGCGAGGTTCGAGTGTCAGCCAGGAAAGCAGCAAAGCATCCACTGGGACGCTAAAGCCCCAGGCCTGGGCTTGCGCGTGACCGCCAGCGGCGCCAAGTCCTACGTTTTTGAAACCCGCCTGCACGGCAAGACGATCAGGATCACCATCGGTGACGTGAATACCTGGCCGCTTGATGGGCAGGCAGGAAACGACAAGACGGCGCGCGCGGAGGCCAGGCGCCTCAAGACGCTGGCTGACCAGGGTATCGACCCGCGCCAAGTGGAAGCCGAGAAGCGCGCAGCCATGGAGGCCGAGAGGGCAGCAGCGCGGCTCGCCGATATGCCAGCCGCGGAAGCCTGGAATGCCTATCTGAAGGTTCGTCGCCCGAAGTGGGGCGAGCGTACCTACGCCGACCATTGCCGCTTCGCCAGTGCAGGCGGCAAACCGAAATCCCGCGGTAGAAAGAAAGGGGAGGGCGACACGACCGAGGCCGGCGCCCTGTACGGTCTATTGTCCCTGCCATTGAAGGCTATCGACGCAGAACGGGTGGCCGTGTGGATGAAGGACGAGGCGCCCAAACGGCCGACCAATACCGCCCTGGCCTTCAGGCTGTTGCGGGCCTTCATCAATTGGTGCGCCGAGCACCCGGATTACAAGGCGCAGACGAACGCTGAAGCCTGCGCCTCGCGTTTCGTGCGTGACGAACTTCCCAAGAAGACGGCGAAGGACGATTGTCTGCAGCGCGAGCAGTTGCCCCTGTGGTTCGAGCACGTTCGCAAGCTTTCCAATCCTGTTCAGTCCGGTTATCTGCAGGTGCTATTGCTGACCGGCGCCCGCCGCGAAGAATTGGCGGGCCTGCAGTGGGCCGATGTCGATTTTCAGTGGAAGTCCATGACGATCCGGGACAAGGTTGAAGGCGAGCGCACTATCCCATTGACGGCCTATGTTGCGGCGCTGCTTTCGATGTTGCCGCGAAGGACGATGGAGAAGAGCGGCAAGACCGTGCCGAACCCTTGGGTATTCAGCAGCCCCACCGCTGAGTCGGGCAGGCTTCAGGAGCCGCGCATTGCCCATGTGAAGGCACTAACCGCGGCCGGTCTTCCCGCAATTTCCTTGCATGGCCTGCGCCGCAGTTTTGGCACCCTGGCGGAATGGGTGGAGTGCCCGGTCGGGATCGTTGCGCAAATCATGGGGCACAAGCCAAGTGCCATCGCAGAGAAGCATTACCGGCGCCGCCCCCTGGATCTGTTGAGGATGTGGCACTCAAAGATCGAGGCGTGGGTTCTTGAGCAGGCCGGCATCGAGCAGCCGAAGGAAGATGCCAAGTCTGGGTTGCGAGCTGTTGCCGCAGCTTGATCGTGCGTACCGAAACTTCGATTGAACAACTCCAGTTATACCCATACAACGTATGAGCAACGTATCCAGCATTAAACCGACTCCGAAGCAGGCACTGGCATGGATGAAAGAAGCCGGACAAGGCAAGCGGCGCCTGGTCTTCACCGACCATGCAGAACTGCGGATGAGGGAACGCCGGATCGGCCGCCGGCAGGTGCTGGAGACCTTGAAGAACGGCCAGATCAGCGAACCGCTGCATAAGGATGTGCGGGGCGATTGGCGGTGCAATGTGAGCTGATTTTACGCGGGAGTGCGTCTGACCGTGGGTGTGATTTTCAAGATCAACCCGGCCGGCGAGCTGGTTGTCGTGGCGACCGTGTTCGAGGGATGAAATGGAAACGATGCTGAAGTATGACGATTGCGGGCTGAAGAATGTTTGGCTGGCGAATGGATTCCGCTACGAGGAGGTGGAAGGCGTGGGCCGCTGCCTGGAAATCGACAACATCGAGGGACTGCACCGCACCATCGGCCATCATCTGGTGAACTACAAGAAGCGCCTGAACGGTTCAGAAATCCGCTTCCTTCGCGTCGAGATGGGCATGTCTCAGAAGCGTCTGGCCGATTGCTTGGGGGTGGATGAGCAAACCGTCTCCTTGTGGGAGCGTAGCAAGCGTCGCCCCACCGTGGCGGCTGAGCGCATGCTGCGCCTGATGTACCTTGAGCACATGAATGGCAAGACCAAGGTTGCCGAGTTGATTGCACGGTGGAACGACATCGACCGCCAGGAAGACGTGGAGCGGCAGGTGTTCGAGGAAACGGACAGCGGGTGGCGGATGGCTGCCTGACCGAGCATGCCCGCCCCTAACGCGACGGCGGGAAAAGCCGGAACCTTCACCGGCCTGGGGTGGGCTCCTGAATGAAGGGCGCTGAAAGGAGCGCACGATGAATGTTGTTGTCACCATCCAAGGACGCCCAGCTATCCCCGTGCGAGCTCTCCCATATGCAACAAATTGGAGCGTCGCACCTGACTACCTGGCAATGGCTCTTGCAGCTCCGACAGACGAACGGCGCCTCACGTCGGCCGGCATGGTTTCCATTCGCAATGATTTTTGCCTTCCATCATATGCCATCACGGGAAGCCCGGCCTTCCGCCAGATGGCCGCAAGCGAATGGGATGCAATTCGAGTAGAAATAGATTGCTTAGAAAAGAAGCTGAAGGCAAACGAACGTCTCGATGGCGAAAACTGGTCTACCTGGAGGAACAAGGCGATATCAAGGTTGCCTCGCTCGACCTTTGTCTGGCTGGATGAATTTCGAGCATGGCACCGTCAAAACAATCCGCTTGGAGTGCCCAGAGAACTGCATAGCCTCCCAACCGATGATTTGTGTTCGCTATTGTGTAGCAACGATATTCAGCCCGAACCACAGTGGGGGGATTTAATTTTGTCGCCTGCAATTCCACGCAAGATGGAGAAGGCCGTTTTTGAAGGGTTTATGGATATCTGGAAGGCTGAGCCCAGTCCGCACTATTCCTGTCTCCAGACAAGGAATAGGAGCAACGACGCTGCTGCTGCGATGGACAGTCCGAACCTCGGTGGAAACAGCAAAGCATTTCCGACGACCTCAACAATAAAGGCAGCTTTTCGGGACATCTGGCCTGGCAAAATCGATGCTGCCTTCCGCAAACCGCCGCCTTGGTTGCGCCATCACAAGAAGCAGCCTGGCCGCTCGGGAAAAGGTAACGATGCTCTATGGGATGTCGTCGGCATCGCGGGCGACCTCCTGGACGGCGGTGAAAAGAGGCATCGCGTTTGCAGGGCAAGCCTTAACGCCGCATTTGTCAATCCGGCACTAAGTGCATACACCGCAGATTGGACCGCCTATCTTGAAAAACTCCACTACTACGACTCGTAGTCACCGGCTCAAACTCGGTATCAATACTCGGCATTAACTCGGCGTGACGTCCACCTAACCGACGCCGATTCTAGTTCTCAAACTCGGCATCCCCATACCGTTTCGGCGCCGGTATATCTAATTCGCAATCATCAACGCGCCGAAACAGGCAATCCCGCCCAGGCGCAGTTCTTCCAATGGTGGAATTGATGGTTGCTGAAAATCTCCCATGCCTGGCCCAAGTCTCAAAGGGCCGTGACACCCTGACGACCAATGAAGCGGCACTGGTCATCAACCGCGCGCCCCAGACGTTGCGCAAGTGGGCTTGTTTGGAAAATGGCCCCATCCGCCCGGTGCGTATCAATGGACGCCTGGCGTGGCGCGTGGCCGACCTGCAAGCCCTGCTGAACGGGGAGCCGAAATGAAAAAGCGCCCCGTTCAAACTGCAAACGAAGGCGCCGTGGACAAGCGCAATGCTATCCCCCCAATCGTGACTGGGCAATGCGCCGAGGTGCTGGGCTTGATCCGCCAACATCAGCCCATGCTCTCGTTCGTCCTGACGGCGGACCACGCCATTCCCGAGGCAGCGGCCCGGGTCCATGACCTGCGGGCCAGGGGCTTCAACATCGTGACCACGATTCTGTCCGAGGTGGAATTCCGGGGATCAATTCGCCGGAGCGCGGCACTCTACTCCCTGGGCTCCCCCGAGTGGCCGGCGCCGGGTTTTCTGGAAGGGAGGACGGCATGATTCGCGTACTCCTGACCGGCACCCTGCTCGGCGACCCGGTGCAACGTACCGGGCAAAGCGGCAAGCCCTTCACGACCGGAAAGCTGCGGACGGACGACGGCAACGGCAATGCCGTCTGGGCCTCCTTCATCGCCTTCGGCGACGACGGCGAACGCATCGCCAGCATGAAGGACGGCGCGGCGCTGGCCCTCTCCGGGCGGGGGGCGCTCAAGGTTTTCGAGGGCAAGCACGGGCACCAGGCATCCATGGATGTGACGGTGGACCAGGTGGCGACCCTGAAGGCGAAGCCGGGGCCGAAGCGCAAGCAACAGCCGGGCGGCGATCCCTTCGCGGACCTGCCGGGGGCGGACGACTTGGGAGATGGATATGGCCTCTGATGTCCTTCTCTCTCTCCTGGAGCGGGTGCGCCAGACCGGACCCGATTCCTGGCAGGCGCGGTGCCCGGCCCATGACGATAAAGGGCCGTCGCTGACCATCCGCGAAGCCGAAGGTGGAAAGGTATTGGTCCACTGCTTCGCTGGCTGCTCTGTCCATGAGGTTGTGGGCGCCCTTGGCCTGGAAGTCTCCGACCTTTTCCCTCCGCGACAGCACCAGGGCAAACCCGAGCGACGGCCCTTCCCGGCGGCCGATGCCCTACGCGCTGTCGCCTTCGAGTCGCTTGTGGTGGCGGCCGCAGGATCGGCATTGCTCACCGGCCAGCCATTTACGCCTGCCGACAGGGAGCGCCTGATTCTCGCTGTCGAACGCATTCAAGCGGCGGCATCTGCCGCCCTGCCGAATTTTCGGAGGGTGAGCCATGGCTGATGGTCCTGAAGTCAAACGCGGGCAATCGTTTCTCGATTCGGTGGCGGCTCAGTTGGCGAGCGACACCATGGTAGCGGCGGGGACTTCTCCGGGGGCGGATGCCGAGTGCCTGAAGCGGCTGGCCAGCCTGTCGCCCATCGAGTACGACCGGGAGCGGGAGGCGGAAGCCAAAGCGCTGGGGGTGCGTAACTCCACTCTGGACAAGCTGGTAAAGGGAGTGCGCCAGCAGAAGAACGAAACCGAAGGCATCGACTTCGATGACGTGGAACCCTGGCCCCATCCGGTGGAGCCGGCGGCGCTGCTCTCCGACCTGTCCGGCACGATCAGGCGGTTCATCGTCTGCCCCGACGAAACCTCCCATGCGGCGGCACTGTGGATGGCGATGACCTGGTTCATGGACGTGGTACAGGTGGCACCCCTGGCGATCATCACCGCGCCGGAAAAGCGGTGTGGCAAGTCGCAACTGCTGTTCCTCCTGGGCCGGCTGGTGCATCGGCCCTTGGCCGCCAGCAACATCACCCCGGCGGCGCTCTTCAGGGCGGTGGATGCCTGGAAGCCCACCCTGCTGGTGGATGAGGCAGACGCCTTCATGAAGGACAACGAGGAATTGCGGGGGCTGCTCAACTGCGGCCACACCCGAGACTCGGCCTACATCGTCCGGGTGGTGGGCGATGACCACACCCCGAAACGGTTCAACGTCTGGGGAGCAAAGGCCCTGGCCGGTATCGGGCATCTGGCCGACACCCTCATGGACCGGGCCATCGTCCTGGAGCTACGCCGGAAGCTGCCCCACGAAGAGGTGCTACGCCTGCGCCATGCTGAACCGGGGCTCTTCGACGACCTGGCATCCAAGCTGGCGCGGTTCGCCATGGACAAACGGGACGCCCTGCGCCGGTCCCGGCCTGATCTGCCGGCAGCCCTCAACGACCGGGCGCAGGACAACTGGGAACCGCTGCTTGCCATCGCCGAGATTGCCGGTGGCGACTGGCCCGGCCTGGCCCGCCGTGCAGCCCTGAAGCTTTCCGGTGGCGACGAGGAAGCGGGTACCGTGGGGAACGAACTGCTCGCCGACATTCGAGAGGTTTTCGAGCACAAGCGGCTGGTGAAAATCAGCACGGCTGATTTGATCGCGGCGCTTTGCACCGATGACGAAAAATCTTGGGCGACCTACAACCGTGGCAAATCCATTACCCCACGCCAGGTGGCCAAGAAGCTGAAGGACTACGGCATCGCCAGCAAGAACCTGCGCATCGGCTACGAGGTGGCGAAAGGGTTTGAACTGGAGCAGTTTCAGGAAGCATTTGCGCGTTATCTGGCCTTTCCCTCCTCCGTATCCGCTACCGCGCTACAAGCCAGTAACCACGCGGCTTTGAGCGTAGCGGATGACTCGCTACGTAGCGGCAACAAAATCCCTTCCGCTACGCCGAAACCCGCGCCAATACAGGGGTGTAGCGGCGTAGCGGAAATTTCCAGGGAAACCCCGAGAAATAACGTGGTGGAGGTGGAGATATGACCCCGGCGACCATTATCCGAGCAGTGCAAGCGGGCGGCGTGAGTCTGACCCTTTCACACGCTGGAACCATCAAGGCGACCGGCGGCGAGGCGGCAGTGAATCGCTGGCTACCGACGATCCGGGAACACAAGGCGGAAATCATCGACCTTC
The DNA here is from genome assembly GCA_016790965.1 of Dechloromonas sp. Lineage (GTDB taxonomy): Bacteria > Pseudomonadota > Gammaproteobacteria > Burkholderiales > Rhodocyclaceae > SSSZ01. The sequence goes on along the minus strand of JAEUNZ010000034.1, from coordinate 2,365 downwards.
TGAAACCTGGGGCCGACCACGGGCAGGGCCAGCCCTTCGACCGCAAAGCCTTCGAGGAACGGGCGGCAAGCTGCGAATTTGACGGCGGGCTATCGCGCGAAGAGGCCGAAGCGATAGTCTGGCATGAGGATGACCGGCGGCGATGCGCCCACTGCCTGAACATCCGACCCGGTGGAATCTGTAAGGTGGCGGAGCCGGGCGGGCTGGTATCGGCGATGAAGGGCTACCGACCGAATCAGGCCGTATTGCAGCGATGCGCCGGCTATCGCCCATGCCCGGATGATCCTGACCGGCGACCGGGCTGGGAACGCTGGCCTGGACTGATCCAGAAAGGGGTGAATGATGGCAACAATTGAAGCGGAAACGATCAACGAGGCGGCACTGATAACCCGTGACGAAGCGGCACCCGTAGCGCGAAGCGGCAACTATGAGCCTGTGCGGTTCAACGCCATGAAGCACGGCATCCTTTCCCGGCTGGCGGTACTGGCCCATGAAGATCATGCCGAGTTTGCCGACTTGCTGGCGGCGCTGATCGAGGAACACCGACCGGTGGGCATGACTGAGCGGCACCTGATCGAAGAGCTTGCCACGATCATTTGGCGCAAGCGGCGAGTATTGCTGGCCGAAGGCGCGAAGATCAACGAGGGATTGAAAAGCGCGGTGAGTAGCGCGGCATCGGTCATCAAGTCGGCAGCACCATTCCAGCGCGGCATCGGTGGCGAGAATGCCGACCTGCGGGAATTCATGGAAGGAACCCCAGAAGAGATAGCCGAACGCCAGCGGGACGCGGCGCTTGATCTGGCGGCAACCCAAAAGGCGGCGGCGATACTTCGCAAGGGCGGGCCGAATGCCTACGCCAAAGCCCGGCGGGCGCTGTTGGCCGACTCACGCGACTGGTGGGATGAGCATGTCGAGGAAGAGGAACACCCGGCGACCGCCGAAGGGCTGGCGGAATTCATCCGCGATTCGCTGGAACCGATCTGCTATCGCATGGTGAAGGAGGCCGAATACACCCCGGCAATCAAGGCGCAAACCTTGGGCGAAGGGCTGCGGGCGCACCTGCTGGAGAAATTGAACCGCTACGAAACGCACCTTGACCGCAAGTTTGAGCGGACATTGGCGATGCTCTTGAAGCTCAAGGAACTGCACGGAGCATGAGCAACGACTTGGACTGGTGGATCGGCGATTGTCGGGCCTGGGCCTCGTTCCGGGTAACTTGGGCAAGGGCGACTGAATCTGTTTGGCAAAATCGCCGCCCACATGGCGCAGGACACTGCCCGAGAAAAATCCGGCAGCGCCAACTCCAGGGTTCTCGGGTTGTTCACCAATCTGGGCACCGCCGATCTGGGCGACGCGGCGGAACTAACTTGTTCAAGCCAATTTCATGCTGGCCCCTCTTTACCGCTACACTTTCTTCGGCTGACCGCCGGACGTTTCGGACGAATGCGCGACCGCATCGAAAGATGTCGTACGTGTCACGGCGGAGCCCACTGACCGTGAGAGCCCAGAGAGTGAAAGACATCGGTTTTGTCTATGTGCTTAGCAATCCAGCAATGCCTGGTGTTGTGAAGGTTGGATTCACGACCCGTGTGCCAAACGAGCGTTTGATTGAATTGTCTGATGCCAGCGGTGTACCAGTGCCCTTTGTGTTGGAGTATTGGTGCTTTACGGAACAACCGTCCGCCGTCGAAAAGAAAGTACATGACGGACTGGATACTTGGCGTGTTTCAGCATCACGTGAATTTTTTGGGGTTTCCGTGGCTCATGCGATTGAAGCGGTAGCGATGTACTCCGAAGTCGCGCCATCGAATTATCAGCGTGTTAGCTGCGAGCACGAGCAGAATTCAGGACTTCCCGAACCAGTTATTTGTCCGTATTGTGGTGCTCAAAATATGGCTCGAACCTGCAAGAAGTGCGGGGGTGGTTGGTAACTTCGGGGTCATCAAATAGCCGGTCGTTGCAAGAATTGCCGGCGGCAGTCGTAGCGTTTTCACGCAGTTGCATCTCAAAGCCATCGGGAAAGCAAGAATGTCTCAGAGCCCGAATCGGAATGGCTTTCAGTCCAGTCGATCACCGAACAACTTGAGCAACTGAGCCAGCCATTGGGGACGACAGTCCCGGTAACTGTCATCGACCGGGTTACGGACATTGGCATTGAATCCGATCCCGATAACGGGGTAACGTCCGGCGTCACCTTCAATGGAAAAATCCACCTTGTCCGAGAGGGGCTGGTTGATAGCGCGGCCGTGGCCCGTACTTTCTGGCATGAGCTTCTCCATTTCGGATTGCGCCGCTTCATGACGCGGGCGCAATACATCGAGCATCTGGGCAGACTATACGCTTCCGATGGCTGGGTTCGCCATAA
>JAEUNZ010000017.1:0-52736 GCA_016790965.1 Dechloromonas sp. | reverse complement strand
GCGGAAATCATTCACCGTCGCGGGCCGTGGAAGACCAAGGAGGCAGTCGAACTGGCCACGCTCGAATGGGTCTCGTGGTTCAACCATCATCGATTGCTTGAGCCCATCGGATATATCCCTCCTGCCGAAGCTGAGGCAAACAACTATCGCTGTCATACCGAGCAGGCCGTCACCGCCTGACTCAAATCAAATGGCCTCCGCGATTCCCGGGGCGATTCAGGATGCTGTCGGCGACGAAATCTTTGCGCGTGGTGTTGGAATCGACGATGGCATTGATGAGGTTCTGCGGAACGTCGCGGTAGTTGGCCAGCAACTGCTTGGTGTCCTTGGGCAGGCAGTAGCCGCCGTAGCCGAAGGACGGATTGTTGTAGTGCTTGCCGATGCGCGGATCGAGACACACCCCATCGATGATCTGGCGCGTGTCCAGACCATGGGTTGCCGCGTAGGTGTCGAGTTCGTTGAAGTAGGCAACCCGCATGGCGAGGTAGGTATTGGCGAAGAGTTTGATCGCCTCGGCCTCGGTGGAGTCGGTCAGGAGTACGGGAACCTCCTGGTGCTCGGCCCCCTGCAGGAGCAGTTCGGCAAAACGACGGCCCCGTTCGGAGCGTTCTCCGACGACGATGCGGGATGGGTGGAGGTTGTCGTAGAGGGCCCGACCTTCACGCAGAAACTCCGGGGAAAAGATCAAATTTGCGCAGGTGGTGCGCTCCTGCAAGCGGCGAGTGAAGCCCACCGGCACCGTGGATTTGATGACGACCACTGCCTCCGGGTTGATGGCCAGCACGTCCGCCACCACCGCCTCCACGGAAGCGGTGTTGAAGTAGTTGGTTTGCGGGTCGTAGTCGGTGGGGGTGGCAACGATGACGTACTCGGCACCGCGGTAGGCTTCATCCAGGTCCAAGGTGGCCCGGAAGTCGAGACGACGCCTGGAAAGGAAGTCCTCGACTTCCCGGTCCGCGATGGGCGAGCGGCGTTCAGTCAGCATCGCGACCCGGGCGGCATCAATGTCCAGGGCGACGACTTCATGGTGCTGGGCGAGTAACAGGGCATTGGAAAGACCCACGTAGCCAGTACCGACAACGGCAATTTTCATGCTGGATCGACCTCCACGGACTGCTCCCGGGAATCGCCCCGGGGAGGACAAAGATTTGGCATACAAGTAGGCACGGGCCTACTTCGGAACGTGCTGGAAGGCGGCGAGAAACTCTGCCCAATGGGGTGCTTCGATGGCGGCGAGCTGACGGCGCACGAAGTCCGCCTCCGCCAGTTCCTCTTCCGCATTCAGGTCGCCGGTGAGGCGACGAAAGCGGTTATACACGAGGTAGGTATTGACCACATCGGTCTCGCAATAGTCGCGGATTTCCGCCTGCCGACCCTGCTGCCAGGCCTCCCATACCCGGGCGCCGTCCATGCCCACCTTGCCGGGAAAGCCTAACAGGCGGGCCATCTCATCCAGGGGCGCGTTGGCCCTCGGCTGGTACAGGGCAAGCAGGTCCATGAGGTCGGTGTGGCGGGTATGGTAACGGCTTATGTAGTTGTTCCACTTGAAATCGCGGCTGTCGGCGTAGCTGCCCTCGCCCAGATCCCAGTAGCGGGGGGCGCAGACGCCGTGCAGCAGGCCCCGGTAGTGCAGCACGGGCAGGTCGAAACCGCCGCCGTTCCAGGAAACCAGGCGCGGCGTGAATTTCTCGATGCCGTCGAAGAAGCGCTGGATGATGTCGCCCTCCCCCTGAGCGGGCTCCGAGAGGGACCAGACGCGGAAGGTCTCACCCGCCCGCAGGAGGCATGAGATGGTGACGACCCGGTGCAGATGGTGGGGTAGGAAGTCACTGCCGTTGCGCGCCCGGCGCTGCTGAAAGGCGAGTTCGGCCACCTCGGCGTCGGAGAGGCTGTCCGGCAGATCGTGGATACGCCGCAACCCGACCACGTCCGGGATGGTCTCGATGTCGAAGACGAGGATGGGTGCGTACATCAGTGTCGCTGAGGCACCCCGTCCGCCCGGGCTGCCGCGGCCCGCGAGACCGGAGTAGGTTTGAAGGAGCGGACAAGCAGGGCCGCGTCCGCCAGCACAGAGGGAACAGGGAACTTGCCCATCAAGCCGGGAAGACGCCGGTGGACAGGTAGCGGTCGCCCCGGTCGCAGACGATGGTGACGATGACCGCATCGTCGAGGGAGGCCGCGAGCCGCAGGGCGACCGCCACTGCCCCTCCCGAGGAGATGCCAGCGAAGATACCCTCCTCCCGGGCAAGGCGCCGGGTCATTGCCTCGGCGTCCGCCTGACTGACGTTTTCGACCTGATCGACACGGCTGCGGTCGAAAATCCTGGGCAGATAGGCCTCCGGCCACTTGCGGATGCCTGGAATCTGGCTGCCTTCCTCGGGCTGGCAGCCGATGATGCGCACCGCAGGATTCATTTCCTTCAAATAGCGGGACGTCCCCATGATGGTCCCGGTGGTGCCCATGCTGGAGACAAAGTGGGTGACGCGGCCCTGCGTGTCGCGCCAGATCTCCGGACCGGTGCCCTCATAGTGGGCCAGCGGGTTGTCGCCGTTGGCAAACTGGTCGAGGATGATGCCCTTGCCTTCATCGCGCATTTTCTCGGCCACGTCCCGCGCCAGTTCCATGCCGCCTTCCCGGGGAGTGAGGACCAGTTCGGCGCCGAAAGCGCGCATGGTCTGGCGTCTCTCCAGACTCTGATTTTCCGGCATGACCAGGATCATGCGGTAGCCCTTCATGGCGGCGGCCATGGCCAGGGCGATGCCGGTGTTGCCGGAGGTCGCCTCGATGAGGGTATCGCCGGGCCGGATGTCGCCCCGCGCTTCGGCGTGGCGAATCATCGACAGGGCTGGCCTGTCCTTGACCGATCCGGCCGGGTTGTTGCCCTCCAGTTTGGCCAGGACCACCGTTCCGCGGCGTTCGACGGCTGGTCCTGGAATGCGGGCAAAACGGACGAGAGGGGTATTGCCGACGAAGTCTTCCAGAGTCTTAAACATGGGCCTGCAACCATTCAACGTATTGGCCCACTCCTTCCTCCACCGTGGCCATGGGCGCCATGTAGCCGGCTTCCCGCAGGCGGGTGAGGTCGGCCTGGGTGAAGGCCTGGTACTTGCCTTTCAAGGCCTCGGGGAAGGAAACGTATTCCAGGAGGCCCCGCTGGCGGATCTCTTCGAGGGTCAGCGGGGCTTCGCCGCCCAGGCGACGGCACCCGTTCACCGTAGCCACCGCCACGTCGTTGAAGCTCTGCGCCCGGCCCGAACCGACGTTGAAGATGCCCGATGTTTCCGGATGATCGAGGAAGAAGAGATTGACCTTGGCCACATCACCGACGAAGACGAAGTCTCGTTGCTGCTCGCCATTGCCATAGCCGTGTGACGCCTCGAAGAGCTTCACCCTGCCCTCGGCGCGCAATTGGTTGTAGTGATGAAAGGCCACCGAGGCCATGCGCCCCTTGTGGGTTTCCCGCGGGCCGTAGACGTTGAAATAGCGGAAACCTACCACCTGGGAAGAGGCCCCGCCTGCCAGACGCTGGCGCACCACTTGATCGAAGAGGAATTTGGAATAGCCATAGACATTGAGTGGCCCTTCGGCCTCCCGCTCCTCCCGGAAGACGCTGCCGCCGCCGTAGGTGGCCGCACTGGAGGCGTAGAGGAACTGCACGTCCTGATCGAGGCACCAGTCGAGGAGGATGGTCGAGTAGCGGTAGTTGTTCTCCATCATGTAGCGGCCATCGGTTTCCATGGTGTCGGAACAGGCGCCTTGGTGGAGGATGGCATCGATCTCGCCGTCGAAATGGCCGGCCTGGATGCGCTCGATGAAATCGTGCTTGTCCAAGTAGTCGGCGATTTCGCAATCGACGAGATTCTTGAACTTGTCGGCCCGGGTAAGGTTATCCACTGCGATGATGCGGGTCACTCCCCGCTCGTTGAGGGCCCGCACGACGTTGGCGCCGATGAATCCGGCCGCGCCGGTGACTACGGTATACATGCTGATTCTCCTTGGCCGGCCCCAGGGCCGGCGATTGCCTTGTTTCTGCCCCCCTCAGAGGACCGCTTCGAGTTCCTGGCGGGTCACCACCGCGGTACCCAGTTTGCCCACCACGATGCCCGCTGCCAGGTTGGCGACGCGAATCGCCTCGTCCCAGGTGGCACCGGAGGCAACCAGGATGGCCAGGGTGGCGATCACCGTGTCCCCGGCGCCGGATACGTCGAAAACCTCCCGCGCCCGGGCTGCCTCGTGGATGACTTCGTCGTCGCGGAAGAGGGTCATGCCCTCCTCGCTGCGGGTCACCAGCAAGGCATCGAGACCCAGGCGGCGGCGCAGGGTCTGGGCCTTGGCGGCCAGTTCGTCCTCGCTGGACCAGCGTCCGACCACCTGGCGCAATTCCCCTCGATTGGGGGTGATGAGGGTAGCTCCGGCGTACTTGCTGTAGTCGTCGCCCTTGGGATCGACCAGAACCGGCTTGTCCGCTGCCCGCGCCAGCCGGATCATGTCGCCGATGTGGGCCAAGCCTCCCTTGCCGTAGTCCGAGAGCACGACCACGTCGCAATCTTCGACTCGGCGTTCGAAGTCCTCCAGCTTTTCCCGCAGGACTTCGTGGGAGGGTGTGGTTTCGAAATCGATGCGCAGCAATTGCTGCTGCCGGCCGATGACGCGCAACTTGACCGTGGTGTCGATGTGGCGGTCGACCTGGAGGGAGGCGTCTATCCCCGCCTCCGCCAGCATGCGGGACAGGCTGCGACCGGCCTCGTCGTCCCCGACTACGGAGAGCAAGGTGGTGGAGCCGCCCAGTACGGCCGCGTTGCGGGCCACGTTGGCTGCGCCGCCGAGGCGCTCTTCCAAGCGCTCGACCTTGACCACCGGGACGGGGGCTTCGGGCGATATGCGACTCACCTCGCCGAACCAGTAGCGGTCGAGCATCACATCGCCCACTACCAGCAGACGGCACCCCGTCAGGGCATCGAGTTTGCGCATCACCGGAGGTCTCCGGCATGGCGGGAAAGTCCGGCGACCCGGCCTTGGCCGACTGGGCCGGCGCGAGCCACGCATTTCTGGGCAAGTCCTTGGGGCATCATCATTTTCCTATAGCGTAAGGTCGAATTCCTCGCTGCGCCGGGGCGGATAGGTTTCCCAACCGCCGCAGGCGGGGCAGCGCCAGTAGAACTGGCGCGCCTTGAAGCCGCAGGAATTGCACTGGTAACGGGAGAGGCGCTTGGTGTAGCTCTGGACGATGGTTTTGGCCATTTCGAGATCGGCCCGGGTTTCCGGCGCCACCAGGGGCAGGCGGGCGCTCATCAGCTTTTCCAGGCCCAGGAGGGTCGGGTTGCGCTGCAATTCGTCGCGCACGAGCCTGTAGGCGGCCTCTGAACCGCCGGATTCGAGGACCAACTGATAGACGACGTCCAGCAAATCGAGGGAAGGATAGCGTTCGAGATAGCCCCGCAGCAGCGCGATCCCGGCGTCACGCTGATCCAGGACGCGATAGGTTTCCAGGAGGCGCTGGGCCACCAGGGAAAGATAGGCGGGATCCTGTTGTTCGATGCGCTGCCAGGCCTCGATGGCGGCGTCGGGGCAGCCTTCCTGGAGGAGCAGATCGCCTTGCAGAAGACTGGCCCGCACGCACTTGCGGTTGTGCTGCACGGCGGTGTCGAGATAGCTGCGGGCACTATCCGGCCGCGAACGCATGATTTCTCCTGCCGCCAGCTCGCAGTAATACTCGGCGATGTCCTTCTGGGAGGCGACACCGGGCAGTTCCCGCGCAGTGTCGATGGCTTTCTGCCACTCTTTCTCGACCTGGTAGATTTCCAGAAGATTGCGCTTGGCTTCCTCGTCCCGCGGGGTGCCCAGCAGACGGTTGAAAATATCCTCCGCCCGGTCGAGCAGCCCGGCCTTGAGGTAATCCTGCCCCAGTTCCAGCAGGGCCTGGAGACGGAAGGCTTCGTCCAGATCGGCCCTTTCGATCAGGTTCTCGTGCATGCGGATGGCCCGCTCGGTCTCGCCCCGGCGCCGGAACAAGTTGCCCAGGGCGAAGTGCAATTCCACTGTCTGGGGATCGACCTTGGCCACCTCCAGGAAGGAATCGATGGCTTTGTCCGGCTGCTCGTTGAGCAGGAAATTGAGACCCTGGAAGTAGGAGCGCGGCAGTGCCCGGGATTCATGCACCACCTGACGGATGTCGATGCGGGCGGCAGCCCAGCCCAAGCCGAAGAAGAGTGGAATGAGCAGAAGTTGCCAGTAATCGAAGAAATCGCTCATCGCGGTGCCGGACCCAGGGTTGTGGCGGCGGGCGATGGGCCTCTCAGGCGCCGGATTTCCCGTCTCTGGCGGTACAGGAGCCCTACCAGGGACAAGGCTCCCAACACGCCTCCGGCGGCAAAAAAACTGAGCAGGACGACCACCAGAGGGGCCTGCCACACCTGACCAAGAATGAAATGGACCGCCACCGGTTCCGTATTGGTGACGGCGAAGGCGAGAAGCAGGAGGAGGATGGCAGCCCGCAGGCCCCAGGCAAGCGCTTTCATGACGGCATAAAAAAGGCGGTGGCCTGAAAGCCACCGCCCCGAATCTACCACATTGCGCCAAGACGCGCTTCAGAGGGCCTTATCGACCCTTTCGCGCAGTTCCTTGCCAGCCTTGAAGTGGGGTACCCACTTGGCGGGGACGCTCACCTTGTCCCCCGACTTCGGATTGCGTCCGACACGGGGGGGGCGGTAATTGAGCGCAAAGCTGCCGAATCCACGGATTTCGATGCGATCGCCACGAACCAGGGCTTCGGACATCGCGTCGAGGATCATCTTCACCGCGAAATCGGCGTCCTTGGCCACCAACTGGGGAAACCGTTCCGCCAGCCGGGCGATGAGCTCGGATTTGGTCATGCCTTGCGCCTTCATCAGCCTTGTTGGTTCAGCTTGGCCTTGAGCAGGGCTCCCAGATTGGTGGTGCCGGAAGCGGCGGAAGACGACTCGGAAGCAAGCTTCTGCATAGCTTCGTGCTGCTCAGCCTGATCCTTGGCCTTGATCGACAGGTTGATGCCGCGGGACTTGCGATCGACGTTGATGATCATGGCTTCGACTTCGTCGCCCACCTTGAGGTGCTGGGACAGATCCTCGATGCGCTCGCGGGAGAACTCGGAAGCGCGCAGGTAGCCTTCGGTGTCGCCGTCCATTCCCACCACAGCGCCCTTGGCGTCGACGGACTTGACGGTGCCGCGCACGATGCTGTTCTTTTCGTGGGTGGCGATGAAGTTGGTGTACGGGTCGCCTTCGAGCTGCTTGATGCCCAGGGAGATGCGCTCCTTCTCGACGTCGATGCCGAGAACGACAGCCTCGACTTCGTCACCCTTCTTGAAGTTGCGGATGGCTTCCTCGCCAGTGGCGGACCAGGAGAGGTCGGACAGATGGACCAGGCCGTCGATGGCGCCGGAGAGGCCGATGAAGATGCCGAAGTCGGTGATGGACTTGATGGCGCCCTTCACCTTGTCGCCCTTCTTGTGGTTCTGGGCAAACTCTTCCCAGGGATTCGGCTTGCATTGCTTCATGCCCAGGGAGATGCGGCGTCGGTCTTCGTCGATCTCGAGGATCATGACCTCGACCTCGTCGCCGAGTTGAACGACCTTGGAAGGATGGACGTTCTTGTTGGTCCAATCCATTTCAGAGACGTGCACCAGGCCTTCGATGCCTTGCTCGATCTCGACGAAGGAACCATAGTCGGTCAGGTTGGTGACCTTGCCGAACAGGCGGGTACCGGCCGGGTAACGGCGGGCGATGCCCACCCACGGGTCTTCGCCGAGTTGCTTGAGCCCGAGGGAGACCCGGTTCTTCTCGGCGTCGAACTTCAAAATCTTGGCGGTGACTTCGTCGCCCACAGCCAGCACTTCGGATGGGTGACGGACGCGGCGCCAGGCCAGATCGGTGATGTGCAGCAGGCCGTCGATACCGCCCAGGTCCACAAAAGCACCGTAGTCGGTGATGTTCTTGACGATGCCCTTGACGACGGTCCCTTCCTTGAGGTTTTCCATCAGCTTTTCGCGATCGGCGTCGGCGGTGGCTTCCAGAACGGCACGGCGGGACAACACGACGTTGTTGCGCTTGCGATCGAGCTTGATGACCTTGAATTCCAAGGTCTTGCCTTCGTAGGGGGTGGTGTCCTTGACCGGACGCATATCCACCAGGGAGCCGGGCAGGAAGGCGCGCACGCCGTTGGACATGACGGTGAGGCCGCCCTTGACCTTGCCGGTGATCGTGCCGGAGACCAGAGAACCTTCGTTGAGGGCCTGCTCCAGGAAGTTCCAGGCGGCGATGCGCTTGGCACGGTCGCGGGAGAGACGGGTCTCGCCGTAGCCGTCTTCGAGCATCTCGATGGCGACCTGGACGAATTCGCCCGGCTGCACTTCGAGGTCGCCCTGGTCGTTGAGGAACTCCTCGACCGGGACGTAGGATTCGGATTTCAGGCCGGCGTTGACCACCACGAAATTCTGGTCGACGCGCACCACCTCGGCAGTGATGACTTCGCCTTGACGCATTTCCTGGCGAGCCAGGGATTCTTCAAAAAGTTGAGCAAAGGATTCCATTGAGGGAAAGACTCGGAGCTTGCCGCAAAGCGGCGGTTGGTTGATGAACATCGGCGGCCCTTGGCCGCCGACACCCTGATCCACCGGGAGCGGTGGAAAGGGGCGGATGATAACCCGGAAAAAGGTTTGCGATCAATCGTTTATTGAGCGCTCACCGAAGGGCGCTCAGTTGTGCGCCGAGGCAAACCAGGACATTACGCTCTCCACCGCCTGATCGATGGTGAGGCTGTCGGTATCGAGGAGAAAGGCACCGTCCGTCTGGCACAGGGGCGCGACACTGCGCTCACTGTCCCGGGCGTCGCGCACTTTGAGATCGGCGACGATGCGCTGGGGATCGGCAGCGACTCCGGCCGCCGTCAATTGTTTCACCCGCCGCTCGGCGCGGACTTCTGCGCTGGCGGTGAGGAAGACCTTGAGCGCCGCCCCGGGGAAAACCACCGAGCCCATGTCCCTTCCATCCGCGACCAGACCCGGTGCCAGGGCGTAAGCGCGCTGGCGAAAAAGCAGGGCTGCGCGCACTGCCGGCCAGGCCGCCACGCGCGAAGCGCCGCCTGAGATGTCTTCGCTGCGAATGGCGGCGCTGACTTCATCGCCGGCCAGGAAGATTCCGCCAGCGGCGAAGCGGGCATCCAGCCCCGCGGCCAGCGCGGCAACCCCCGCCTCGTCATCCCAGGAGACGCCGCCCCGCTTTGCAGCCAGAGCGGTCAGGCGATAGAGGGCGCCGGAATCGAGGTAGGCGAAACCCAAGGCGGCGGCCACCCGCGCCGCAACCGTGCCCTTGCCCGAAGCCGACGGGCCGTCGATGGCGATGACGGGTACCGCCCGCGTGACCGCCTCGAAGCGGGAAAAGTAGTCCGGAAAGGTCTTGGCCACACATTTGGGATCGTTGATGCGCAGCGGCGTCCCGAAAGCGGCCAGGGAGAAGCACATGGCGACACGATGGTCATCGTAGGTATCGATGGCCGCCGGGTGCAGGGGGGCCGGAGTCACGGCAATCCAGTCCTCGCCCTCCTCGACCGTGGCCCCCAGCTTGCGCAATTCGGTGGCCATGGCGACGATGCGGTCGGTCTCTTTCACCCGCCAGCTGGCAATGTTGCGCAGCGTGGTCTTGCCCCGGGCGAAGAGCGCTGTAGTGGCCAGAGTCATGGCCGCATCCGGAATGTGATTGCAATCGAGGTCGATACCTACTAGGCCTGCGGCTGGCGCGCGGGCTTCCATCCAGTTGGGCCCGGTTTCGATCACCGCCCCCATCTGCGCCAGGGCTTCGGCAAAGCGCACGTCGCCCTGGATCGAGTCGCGCCCCACCCCTTCCACCCGCAGCGGCCCGCCGCCGATGGCCCCTAAGGCCAGAAAATAAGACGCGGAGGAGGCATCGCCTTCGACATAGATCGTCCCCGGCGAAACGTAGCGACTGCCGGCGGGAACCGTGAAGCGCTGCCAGCCCTGTCGCTGCACTTCGACTCCAAAGCGGCGCATGGTGGCGAGGGTGATCTCGATATAGGGCTTGGAAATCAAGTCACCGACCACCTCGACCACGGTTTCCACACCCGTGAGCGGCAGTGCCATGAGCAGGCCGGTGAGAAACTGGCTGGAGACGTCGCCGCGCACCCGGAGCACGCCTCCCGGGCGAATGCTTGCCGGGGCAAGCCGAAGGGGGGGGAACCCCTCGTTCTCGAGGTAGTCGACCCGGGCGCCCAATTGCCGCAAGCCATCGACCAAGTCACCGATCGGCCGCTCGTGCATGCGGGCGACCCCGCGCAGGGTGTAGTCGCCCCCAGCCAGGGCGAGTGCCGCCGTCAGCGGCCGGAAGGCGGTGCCGGCGTTACCCAGGAAGAGATCGGCCTGGCGCACCGGAAAACGACCGCCACAACCCACCACCCGCCAGTGCCCGCCTTCCAGGGCCGTGACACCCACCCCCAGAATGCGGAGGGCGTCGAGCATGCGCGCCGTGTCGTCGGAAGCCAGGAGGTCGCGCACCTCGGTTTGCCCTTCCGCTAGTGCGGCGAGAAGCAGAACACGATTGGAGATGCTCTTGGAACCGGGGAGGCGGACGGTACCCGCGGCGGACGTGCGGCAGGAAAGGTCGAGGTGCTCAGTAGTCACGGGCTACTCCTGGATTCACGGGCGACCGTTCAGGCCGCGGCATATTCGGGAACAAAACGCTTGAGGTCGCGGCGTACCTCCGCCGGAACGCGCACCCCCGCCTGAAGCCAGGAAAGGATTTCGGCGTACTCGGCTTCGCCGAGGGCATCGGCGAGGCGGGCAATGCGCAGCTTGGGGTGGGGCGTGGCGAGCGTCGCCTCGTCATTGGCAAGGAGTTCTTCGTAGAGCTTCTCGCCGGGGCGTAGCCCGGTGAAGTGGATGGGAATGTCCTCTTCCGAAAAGCCCGACAAGCGAATCATGTCCCGCGCCAGATCGAGGATGCGCACAGGCTCGCCCATGTCGAGAACGAAGATTTCCCCCCCCTGCCCCATCAGGCCCGCCTGTAGCACCAGCTGGGCCGCCTCGGGAATGGTCATGAAGTAGCGCACGATATCCGGATGGGTCACGGTGAGCGGCCCACCCCGGGCGATCTGGTCACGGAACTTGGGGATGACGCTGCCGTTGCTGCCAAGCACATTGCCAAAGCGGACGGTAACGAACGTCGTCCCGCCTTCGGCCTGGACGGCGCGGCATAGGCGTTCGGCTAGGCGCTTGCTGGCCCCCATGACGTTGGTCGGATTGACCGCCTTGTCGGTAGAGATCAGAACGAACTTTCCCACGCCCGCCTGCCGTGCTGCCACGGCCATGGTCAAGGTGCCCAGGGCATTGGTCCGCACGGCCTGCCAGGCATTGTCCTGCTCCATGAGGGGCACATGTTTGTAGGCAGCAGCGTGGAAGATGACAGCAGGTCGCTCCGCCGCGAGGACTTCCCGGACTCTTTCAGCATCGCGCACATCCGCCGCCCAGCAGCGCCTGTCCAGCCCGGGGAATGCGAGGCCTAGTTCCTCGTCGATACTGTAAAGGGCAAACTCGGACGATTCCAGAAGGACAAGACGGCGAGGCGCAAAGCGGGCGATCTGGCGGCAGAGTTCCGACCCGATGGAGCCTCCCGCCCCCGTCACCAGGACGTCCTGACCGCCCAGGAGCTCACTCAGGCCGGCGTCATCGAGAGACACCGCCTCCCGCCCCAGCAGATCTTCGAGCTCAACGCGGCGAATGCTGGAAACCGAGACCCGCCCAGCGAGGAGATCGTCGTAAGACGGCATGGTCATGACGGTCAGCCCGGCTGCGGCAGCAACCTCCGCCGCATCTCGACGCTCTGCAGCCCGACTGTTCGGCATGGCCATGATCACATGCTTCACTGAGTAACGTTTGGCAACCATTGGGAGGAGAGCCATCGGTGCGAACACCGGCGATCCATGGAGTCGTCGCCCATGGTTGGATTGCTTGTTACTGACTACCGCAACTGCATACCAAAGCCCACTTCTGGTTAATTCGCGCAACAGGGAATCCGCCGCTTCACCAGCCCCCAAGACGATAACCGGCTGCCCCCGCATACGGGCCGGCCCGTAGAGTCGATGTTCCTTCCAACTGCGATAGGCAAAGCGGCTCCCTCCCATAAACGCTACCAACAGGAGTGGATGCATCACCAGCACCGACCTGGGAATCGGCCCCGGCCGAAGGAAAAGCACCGCCAACGCCAGCAAGACAGCACCGGTTCCGACTGCGGCCAGGATATGCCGCATATCTGCTAGGCTGGCAAACCGCCAAACCCCCTGATACAACCCAAACGCAAAAAACAATGCGCCAAATAACGGCACTACCCAGAAAAGCGAATGTTGGGCTGCGGCCAGATACTCAACGGGAACATAAAAATTGAAACGTAACCAAAACGCCACCATCCATGCTGCCGCGACCGCGAACAGGTCATGAAGGAATGCGGCAAGCGTCCGGGAATTTGTCATGCTACGTGCCTCAACGGCCCTTGTTCGGATCGACAAAAGCGGGGGATTTTAGCGCGGAAAGCCGAGTTCAGACGGACAATTCGCGCTCAATGAGATACACCCTCTCTGCGCATTACTTTGACAACAGTCATCCAGATGATTTTCAAGTCAACCCATAAAGACCGGCGGCGTAGGTATTCGACGTCAAGCTTCACTTTTTCCTGAACGGGAAGCTCATCCCGGCCATTTACCTGCGCCCAACCTGTCAGCCCTGGAAGTAGTTCGTCGACGCCCTGTTGAGTTCGAAGGGCGATCAGGTCATCCTGGTTGAACAAGGCAGGCCGCGGCCCGACAAAACTCATGTCACCTTTGAAGATACTCCACAGTTGTGGAAGTTCATCCAGGCTGCTCTTACGCAGAAAAGATCCGAGAGGTGTCAGGTATGCGCTTGGCTGTGTGAGCAAGTGAGTCGCCACCGCTGGCGTGCCAACCCGCATACTGCGAAACTTCGGCATCTTGAAAATGCGATTACGCCGACCAACGCGGTCCGACCAATACAAGGCAGGTCCGGCATCCGTCACACGAACTGCAAGCCAAAGCAGCGCGAGAGGTAACACCAGAATTGTGAACGCCAGCAGGACCAAGATCAGATCAAGAATTCGCTTCGACATAACCCCGTCACTCCGCCTCCCCATGGGTTGCCCTGCGAAGCCCTTCATCAACCCCAATCGGCGGCATCCAGCCTAACAATCGTCGTGCTCGACTGATATCCACTTGCAGAGATCCACATAGGCGCCGAACCAATTCGGAACGCCCCAGAAGATTTCCAGCAATGCGGAGAAAACCCGCAGGCACGGGAATCAATCGGGCCTGCGTTCCCATCGCACGCGCTGTCCTCCTGAGCAACTCAGCGGTCGACAGGTCCTCTCCATCGCTGACCAGAAAGACTTGATTGGAAGCCGCTGGATGAAACAGACATGTCTCGAGAAAGTCGACGAGGTTGTCCAGCGCGATAACGCTTCGAAAGTTGTCTCGTACGCCTCCTAGCGGCAAGGGAACTCCCCTCTCCAGCCATCGCATCATGACGGCGAAATTGGCCTTGACGCCCAAACCATAAACCAAGGGGGGTCTGACAATGACAACCTCCATACCAGTCTCGCGCGCCAACTCCCGCAACCCATCCTCTGCCTCCAGTTTCGATAGGCCATACGGGTCGGCCGGTGCCGGCAGGTCTTCTTCCGTATACGGGAATCCAGGTCTGGTTTCTTCCCCGTTTACCTTGACGGAACTTACAAAAACAAAGCGCCGACATCCACAAGCCGCTGCCGCCCGGCCCAGTGCAATGGTTCCGAGGGTATTGCTTTGACGATACACCCCAATTGGATCAACGACTGTTTCCCGCATGACGTGCACGCGAGCAGCGCAATGCACAACCAAATCCACCCCACCGAGAACAAGCTCCCAGTCAGTACGGGGGCCCAACTCGCCCATTAGGCCAACCTCAATCCCGAGCGGCTCCAGGCTTACGGGGAGCGTTCTGAATCCCCCGCGGACAACAACATCTCCTCGTGCCACAAGACGCTTCGCAAGCGCTCGTCCGACAAAACCGCTGGCGCCAGTTACCAGTACTCTCATCGCTCCGACTAATACTCGCGCCAAACAGTACGCCGAACGTAATCCGTATAACTCAGGACTATTCGCAGCACCTTCTCCGATACATTCGGCATTTGATAGTCGGCTACTGGCCGCAATTTCCGGATTGCGCCTCTCGGTTGATCCTCCAGCACCGCAAGCGCCTGGAAAACACGTTCCGGAGACAATCCCGTCATCATTACGGCTCCCTCTTCCATCCCTTCCGGGCGCTCATGGGCATCTCGAATATTGATCGCCGGAAAGTTGAGAATCGACGACTCTTCTGTAATCGTCCCGCTATCCGAAAGAACCGCTCGCGCCTTCATTTGCAGATGAACGTAGTCGAAAAACCCGAGAGGTCTCAGGAGTTCGACGGAAGAATGCAGTGGCTTGCCTATGCTCTCCAGACGCTTTCGCGTGCGGGGATGCGTCGAGACGATCACCCGCTGTCCGAAGTTCTCCGCCAGGAGATTTAGAGTATCTACCAATCCGGCAAGATTTTTCGGAGCGTCAACGTTTTCCTCCCGATGGCAGCTCACCACAAAATACCTGTACTCATCGAGCCCAAGTCGTTCCAGGACGTCGGAGGTCTCAATCTTCGGCCTGTAAGTATTAAGAACCTCGAACATCGGGCTGCCAGTTTTTATCACACGGTCGGGTGGCAATCCCTCACGCAAAAGATATTCCCGAGCGATATCGCTGTAGGGCATGTTGATGTCGGCAGTATGATCAACGATCCGGCGGTTTGTCTCTTCAGGAACACGCGCATCAAAACAACGGTTCCCGGCTTCCATATGAAATATCGGAATATGCCTGCGCTTTGCGCTGATTGCCGCAAGGCAACTGTTCGTATCACCCAAGACGAGCACCGCATCGGGAGAAACCAGCTCCAGAATCGGGTCTATCCTAGCAATCACATTGCCAATGGTTTCCGCAGCAGAACTGCCGACAGCATCCAGAAAGTAGTCCGGCTTGCGAAGCTCAAGGTCATCAAAGAATATCTGATTCAGCTCGTAATCGTAGTTCTGTCCGGTATGCACCAAGGCGTGATTTACATGCCGGTCTAGGCTACGAATGACGCAAGATAACCGGATGATTTCCGGGCGTGTTCCGACAATGGTCATTACCTTCAATTTATTCATGGCTGAACAATCTCCGGGAAGGTATCGGAATCCGCTGGATCGAATATCTCGTTAGTCCAGAACAATGTCTGAAGATTTCCTTCGCCCACATTGGTGATGGAATGAGTATAGAAAGTTGGAATATCGACGTAACTTGGCGCGCGCCCACTGACGTGGAAACATGTGACATCCTCGGAAAACAGTCGGCGCAGGCGTATCTCGCCCTCGCCATCAATTACCAGGAACCGTTCAACCTTACGAAGATGAAAATGATTGCCCCGGGTTATGCTGGGATGGGTGGATGACAAGAATGTCTGCCCCCCGTTGTCGGATTTAACAGCTTCAAACAGGCTCCCCCTTGAGTCACTATGGAGAGCCAATCGACGTGGATAGGCCTGCGGAAATTTGTAGCTTCGCAGGACATTGAACAACCGAACATCAAGTGCGTCACGGAATGCCGGGACAATTCCTGAATCATATTTTTTGTTGAATTCACTGAGCAACTCTAGCAGTTCGCTAACCCTCAGAGGCTGGCCCTGCATACGATGAATTCCATCCTTACCCCCCGACTGCGGACGAAGTAGCTGCAGGAAGAAATTAGCCACTTCCTGGGCATGAACCAACTCGAGCCCCCCGTCTACGTGAATGCATGGCACTTCCCCTGTCGCCAATTGATGGCAGAACGTCGAAACAACGGAATTGTAGAAAGGCTTGCCAAACTCGCCGAAAACATGGGGCAACACTACATTGTGCACGGAAACGCCCATCCGCGTGCCCCAGGCAACGAGCTGTTCCCCAGCGCTGCGCTTGCCTCGACCATATCCGGTGTCACGATCGAAATGGGTCGAATTTGCAAAAACGATTTTCGGCTTGGCTCCCGTGCGCTCCAGCGAAGCGACCAATGTCGCGGCGAGCCAACAATTTACCCTCTCGACCTCATCGTCATCGCCGCGATTCATGCCAGCGCAATGAATCAGGGCGTCCAGGCCGCTCACAAACTCATCCAGTGCCCTTGCATCCTGAAATGTCGCACGAGTAGCCAAGCGAATCCGGGAGGACTCCTTACTTGCGTGAAGAAACGCCCTGACGTGAAACCCCAACAGTCCGTCGGAACCTGTAACGCCAATCTTCATTATCTGCTCGCCAATCTGCCGGCAGCCGCGAGTTCAGACCGCACTTCGGGAAGACTCAACAATAGGTGCTCGACACCTTGTACATCCAGTCGCTCAGTATTGTGGGAGGTGTAGTCTTCGAAGGATGCTTCGACTGCATTCCCTTCGGTGAAGTATTTCCCATAATTCAGATCGCGATCATCCATCGGAACTCGGTAATAGTCCCCCATATCCTCGGCCTTGGATAGCTCCTCGCGAGTCGCCAACGTTTCATAGATT
Organism: Dechloromonas sp.; assembly: GCA_016790965.1. Taxonomy (GTDB): domain Bacteria; phylum Pseudomonadota; class Gammaproteobacteria; order Burkholderiales; family Rhodocyclaceae; genus SSSZ01. The sequence goes on along the minus strand of JAEUNZ010000017.1, from coordinate 36,100 downwards.
TTTTCGCCATGGCGCATTCCGATCACCTGAAGTTCGCCATCCGATCCAAACAGGTTCTTAAGTGCTTGAGCCAATGCCTCCACAGTGCAGGCTGGTGCCTTGCGGACGAAAAGATCACCTTGGTTACCATGTTCGAACGCAAAAGCGACCAACTCAATCGCCTGACTCAGGGGAAGCAGAAAACGTGTCATTTCCGGGACTGTCAGCGTCAGCGCCTTGCCCGCCCGAATCTGCTGGATGAACAGGGGAATAACCGATCCCCGGGAACACATCACGTTCCCGTAGCGCACGCTCGAAAGTATCGTTGCGCCCTCACCGAGTGCGCGCGCCGCGGCGCCGGTTACCTTTTCCATGAGCGCCTTCGTCATCCCCATGGCATTCACCGGATAGACGGCCTTGTCTGTGGAAAGGCATACGACCCTGGAAACGCCATGTTTGATCGCAGACTCGATGACGTTCGCACTCCCGGCAATATTAGTCAGCACCGCCTGCATGGGAAAGAACTCGCAAGAAGGAACCTGTTTCAATGCTGCCGCGTGAAAAACATAGTCAACACCGTGCATGGCTCCGTCAACGCTATCCCGATCACGGACATCACCAATGTAGAAACGCAGCTTCGGATCTGCGTTGGAGATGCGCATGTGCTCCTGCTTCAATTCGTCGCGAGAAAAGATGCGAATCTCCTTGCAGGCATAGGGCTTCAGGTACTGAAGAAACGCATTACCGAACGACCCTGTCCCACCGGTGATCAGCACCGTCTTCCCTTCGAACAGTTTTTTCATTCTTGCTTCAACCATGTTTGTATTCCTTGACAGCATCATCAATCCATGCCGACAACTTGCCCAAAAGCAGTTTGCGATCAAAATACTGCTGCGCGTAGCGCTTGCCTGACTCGCCCAATGCCGCCCGCTCCGCCTCGCTCATGGCGAACAGGCGCCTGACATTTTCCGCGAGCGCATCGCCCCTTCCCGCACCGCAAACCAGGCCTGCCCCCGCTTTCTGAACCAGATCCCCCCCCTCGCCATCAATCATCGCCAGGATTGGACGGCCAGCGTCCAGATAAGACTGAATTTTCCCGGGAATCGCCTTAGCAAATGCAGGCTCATTCCGCAAACTTACCAACAGAGCCGCCGCACCAGCAAAGAGAGCCGGCATGTCTTCAAGCGGCCAGCGCCCAAGAAAATGAACTCGTTCCTGAAGACTCTCCCGTTCTATCAATTCCTTGGCAGTATCGGTCATCAATCCGCCACCCACGAACACCCAACGTACTGGGATGTCGTGGGTCAGACGAACCGCTGCAAGAATGCTGGGAAAATCTTGTGCTCGGCCAAGATTACCGGCAAAGACAATTGTAAAGCCCTCCGGCAATCTTGGTCCCTTCCCTTGCTTGGAATTCGGTATCGCCTCCACCCAATTCGGAAAATGGCAGATTCCCTTCGGATTCGCCCCCAATGCCACTACAGACTCTGCAAACCCCTGCGAACCTACCAGAATCCGGCTACAGCCCTGGTACAGCCTGCCAACAATCCTGCCAACCACCGACAGGATCGCCGGAGACCGTACAACCCCGGTCGCCTCCAGCGACTCCGGCCAAAGATCGAGAACCCACAACAGCACAGGCGCCTTGCACCTCCAACCCGCAATCAGTCCTGGGATCACCACGGAGATGGGTGTTGGCGCAAAGACAAAGACGGCATCGTAGCCACGTCCAACACGAAAAATGGCACTGCAGGAGGCGAAAAGGGCGAATGAGATGTAATTCAGGACCAGTCTAAGAGCCCCACCCCGCCCCCGCGGAACGAGCGGAACGCGCATCACCCTTGCGCCGTGAACTACCTCCTGCCGCGGGGCCCAAAGGCCATACCCCTGAAAAAAGGATCCGTTAGGATAGTTTGGCAGGCCGGTAAGGACCGTAACTTCATGGCCTCTGGCAACGAAATCCAAAACCAGATCGTTGATCCGAAAGTTTTCCGGAAAAAAATACTGAGATACGACCAACAACTTCATCCGCATTCCCACCCGACGCAAAACTATTTCTTCACCCGGACCAAGGAACCGAAATAGCTCTCGTGCAAAGCGCCGATGGTATCCCAAGAGTAATTTTCCTCAACCAGGCGACGCAAATTCCGCCCCATTCTGTCCAACTCTGAGCGCTTGGCAAGCAACCTGCGCATGCCCTGAGCCAAACTTTGCTCATCAGGCGAAACCACTTTCCCTCCTTCAATGTCGGCAACCTGATCGAATCCGCATTGATCGGTAAGCAGGACGGGAACGCCAACAGCGCCCGCCTCTAATACAACGATGGACATCGCCTCGTGGCGCGACGGAATGGTCAGAAAAAGAGCCCCCCGATAAAGCGTTGCCTTGTCTGCCCCCGAGACGTAACCGGCAAAATGAACGCGAGCCATCAGCTCCTTGACGACCGATTCCTCCTTGAGTGTATTCAGAAGCCCGCCGTCGGGCCCGGCAAAGACCAGGTGCAATTCCGGATATTCCTTCGCCACCAAAGCAAAGGCACTGAGCAGTAGATCTGGACCCTTGATGGGATTCAAACGTCCCATGAATAATACATATTGCTTCGCCACGACCCCAAGACGATCAATGATTGCCGTATGGGGCGCGTCTCTCAAGCCATCGACCGCAATACCATTGGGCAACACACGAATATCCGAGGGGTCGATCCCATAAGAGCGGAAATCCGGAAATTCGGCATCGGTAACGGCGATCCAACCGGAAGCGCGGCGAACAACGGCTTTGCCAACCAGCGCGTTGAACACCCGCTTCAGAAAACGGGAGCGGCCGAATACTTTCAGTTCGCCCGCGGGGCAGATCACGTATGGCACCCGATACCAGGACGCAAGCACAGAAACCAGAACATTCAACAAATTCCAGTGCCCCATCAGGTGGATAACGTCGCTACGTTTCACCAACCCCGCGATCAAACCAAACCTGGGTTCCACCACAAAGAAGCGGCGAAAAAGGCATCGCAATCCAACCACCTCGGCCCTAGCGATAGCTTGACGCCGCGCCTCCGTCAGCCCGATAGCGGTCGTCAGCACGCTGACCGCATCCCCCCTGGCGGCAAAATAGCTGGCAAGTTGGAAGGTCCGCTCAGCAGTACCGCCCCCGGTCACCGGATCGAGCAGGACCGTCACGCAAAGGACGTGCATCGGACTTTCCTTGCCCCGGGCAGTCTGCATTGCGTTTCTCAGCTTCGGCGTAACAGCCATGAGAGGCGATGCAATGGACGGTAAAACAAACCGTGCGCAAGCACCCTCAAGATGCGCTTACTGCAAAATGATATGGGGCTCATGGAGATCGCGTCCGCAATCCTTATGATGGCTGGCCAATACCTAGCAGACCGTAGGTGCAGTTGAGCGGCAACAAAATGCGCATTCGCCAAAGCCTGTTTCTTAATATGCAACAGTTCCTCAGGAATCTGGTTATTTTGATAATATGACTCAATAACCGCGATGGGCTCGTCAGCTGCAGCGAATGCAATATTTCCGAACGACTGCGAACGTTCGTGCACACGGAATGCTGCCAATTCAAATGGTATATGAATTAAATTTCCGTAACGGGCCAGTCGAAGCCAGTATTCAAAATCTTGCGTTTGCTTTAACTCCTCATTCCACCCACCGGCACGTTCAAAAGCACTCTTCAGAAAAAGAGCACCTGGGCCAGGAGCACACTCAAATTGAGTTATCATTTTATAAATATCAAAACTTGGCGCACTTACACTCCGCACACGCCTAGAATCAGGGTCAATAATCAAAAAATTTGGATAACACCCTACCGCCGAAGCATTGTCTTGCAAATACTCCACAGATATTCTAATAGCATCGGGATACAGAATATCATCAGCATTGAGGTACCCAATGACATCCCCTCTAGACATACGCCAACCCTTGTTGAGAGTTCGCGAATGTCCCATATTACTCTGGGTCTCCCAACGAATCTTATTGCCATATCCTTCAAGGATCGTTCGAGTATTGTCCGTAGATCCATCATCGAGGATAATAATCTCTAAATTTGAATATGACTGCCCGAGCAAGCTATCTATCGCCTCAGGCAAATATTTTGCGTGATTGAACGTTGGAACAACTATTGAAACCAGCGGATTCCTATCTTGACAGCCTATCATTCAATCACCAAGTCGCCGTAGAGCCACAAAACCATCCCGTCAAATAATTAAACCAAATAGGGCAATCATTGGCAAAGCGGATGGCAATATCATTCGTTGGTATAACGGTATCCGACGGATGTTGCCATAACTTGCTCGAACTCTTTCCTATGCAACTCTCGCCTCCCTACCCAGTCATGCGGTTTTCTCGCTATCAACATCCAGCTATCTTTCCAACCATCGAAAACCCCAGTGATAGCTGTATATGCACCTCGCACCCCAACCGGCACTTTTTGCAGCATGTGATCACATCCACGCACCAATATGACTTCCAGATTAAGAAATTCGGCTAGCTTCTCAAGGTCATCTCGAACATATTCGCGGATATGCCCTCGCCACTCTCCTGGGTGCCAATAGTAACTAGCAAAAGCCGGAAGATTAGTTCTTCCAAATAATACGTTTATACGCTTTCTTATATTAACGGCATTTGGAACCGTCAAGAAAATATATCCGCCCGGGTGCACTAGGCTGACCAAATCATTCAGCAATTCGCGCGGCGAATTATGAAGATGCTCTAGCACATCATGAGACATTACCATGTCGAACGAGCATGATGAAAATCTGTTGAAACCGTCTGGAGCCAGGTGGTAATCCATACCAATATTGTTAGCAAATTCCAATATCTTGGCACGGTTACCATCTAAGTTATGCCAATCGTCACTCAAGTCATCAAACGCAGAACATTGGTAGCCTAGCGTTTGAAGTATCGCGGTTTTATCACAAGGACCAGCGCCAAAATCGAGGATTTTGGCGCCGCGCGGTAAATATTTTAATACTTGACGCGATATATTAAAATATGCCCCACCTTCCAAAGACATGTAGCCGCTGAATGGGAAAGATGAAGCAACGCGCTGATACGCCATATATATTTCAGAATCCTGCATATCTTTCAAAATAGCTCCGAATCATTTCAAAATAACCATTTAACGGCCAATGTCGAATATATAGCCGCCGCACCAATCAGTATTAAATTTTGCGTATTCTCGCATTAGGGACGTGATGTTTCCAAAATGATGGGCTAATTTAAGCAACCATAATCGATCCCTATCCCACCAACGCAACTCCCGAAGAAAAGCTATCTCTTCTTCGTTGAAACGCATACGAATCAATCGGGCAGGAACGCCGCCGACAATACTGTATGGAGCAACATCCTCGGTCACGACTGCGCCTGCAGCGACAATCGCACCGTCCCCGATGGTCACCCCATCGATGATGATGGCACGGGTGCCGATCCAGACGTCGTTTCCGATATTGATTGGCGCAAACTCGGCAAACACGTTCTTGCCCAAGGCCGGCATGGGCGATCCCGACGTCTGATCATAAAACACCGGGTGCGTCGACACGAATTCCCTGCTGGGATGGCGCCCCAGGCCGATGAGTACCTCGTTGGCGATGCTCACGAACTTGCCGACCCGAACATTAGTGAGCCGACTGCGCTCACCGGCATAACTGAAATCCCCCAGGGATGAACAGGTAACGACGGAATCGGCACCCAGACGGCACCCGTACCCCAGATCGACCTGGTGCAAGCGCGCCAGATAACCAATGTCAATGCGTTTCCCACGGTTTCGCCATTCCGTGGAAATTTTCGTGACCAGCCACGCCAGCCATAATGTCAGCGGATTCCGCAGCAGACTTTTCAGGATGGTCATTCACTGCCCCTCGATCTTGGGCGGAGTATCGAATAAGCGCTCGAATTCGACCTTGGGAAACACATCCAGATAATGGGCGCGATCGGCGTTGGCGTTGTAGATATTCTTGCGGAACTGGAACAAATACTTGTACTTCCGGAAGATATCCGCATGACGTCGCATCTGGAATTCGGCATCGATGCCCGCGGCCACCAGCTTGTTCTCATCCGGCTTCATGACATGCTGCTGCTTGTGATCGTAAAAATATACCAGCGTCCCCCTGAACCAGTCATGATCGAATCCCAACAGGTAGATTTCGTCGAAACCGAGGTACAGCGCAACCGTGATAGCCAACTCCGAGACCGACCCAACGTGAGGAATACGAGCCAGATCGAGCGGAAACTGAGTCATTCCGTTCCATTCCACGTAATCGACCCAATGGACGATGCGGTTCTGGAATAGGCCCGCCTGCTGGATCATTGTCCGGTCACCAATATGGAAGAACATTTCCGCATCACCGGTGTTCTCCTGCATCTCTTTCAACCACCCGACAAACCGATCCGCGCTATAGAGGCCGCTATGGCCGTATAGCATGGTCGGCAACACGTGGTATCGGGGCTTGATCGAGTGAAAGTCCGGATGCACGAAGGTGTTGCTCACGCTTATCACGCATTCGCCCTTGAGCAACTTGAGGTTTTGCTCCTTGATCGACGCCCCCGCGCCAAGAATAAAGCAACGTTGCCCGACATGACGATTCCGGATGGCGACGTTTTGCCCCAACAGCACATGTTCCTCACGACTGCGAAACCTTTGTTTTATTAGGGTTTTCCCGCTACTGAGCAGTTCCTTGACACCTGGCGGAACAAGCCAACGTCTGGCGAAGGTCTTCATTACGTTCAAGGGAAATTGATGGTAAGTGACATAAGCGGGTGTGCTAGTACGACAGCAGCCAAGGGCAACGAACCGCAGACCCAGGCCGTCACCTGCCGCCCCGTATGGTGCCCGAACTTGGCCACGACTGCGATAACAAGGAGAACGGAATTGGTACTCATGGCCAACAACTGGGAGATAGCGGCGGCGTCGCTGGCCAGCCACGGGGAAAGGCCAACGGGAAGGATCATGCTGGCAACGAAGGAGACTCCGAGAATCAACACGTAAGTCCTGGCATTCCCTGTTCCGATCATCACCGAACCGAGAATGGAGACAATGGCGCAGTTCACGACGCTCAGCACTACCGGTATGGCGATAGAGGCCTGGACACCGTATTTCGGAAAAAGCCAAGCGAGCATAGGAACCGCGACAACGGCACCGATCAACGCTAATCCGAATACGACGCTGCCTCCGATCGCAGCATGGCGTAGCGCCAGGGACACACCGGCCGGAACGTCCTCGGCAAGCAATCGGTAGAGCCGTACCGTCTGGGGTACGAAAGCGGCCAGAATGACCGACGCCCCAACTTGGTAAAGCGACGCCACCAGTCCATAGCGGGCGACCGCTGCCTCGGAATAGTCAATAACGGCAAACAGCCGCGCAGACGCCATCAACTGTGTCCAAATCCCAGCAACCAAACAGAGTAACAGCGCCTCGCTGAGATGTTTTTGCACGAAGGCACCATCGAATCGTCCCCGTTCCCGCATCACGCGGCCAAGCTGCCCACGAGCCGCCGGCAGCACCAGAACACCCGCAGCAGAAATGAGTTGTCCAATCACCCATCCGCTGACGCCGGAAATTGCGCTGGTAGGGATACTGATAAGACGCCCGATGGACTGAACCAGGGAAAGATTTCGTACCGTCTGGAAATCGCTGGCCGCAACGCTGCGCGTCACTAGAAATCCAGTGGCCGCCAAGGACGGAAATACCGGTATGAGGAGCAGCGCTTCCCATCCGTACCCTGTCCTGAACCAGAAATATCCCGCCCCGAACAAACCGAATATCGCTCCCCCGCAGATGCGGGAAATGCTTGCCGCGACATCCCACCGCAGAATTTCATCGGCCCCGGCTCCTGCCAGAACACCAGGCATCGCCCTTGAGTAAACGTGGCTAAACCCGATATCCGATATCACCGCCAGAGACAATAACGTCGTGATCACTGTCACTCGCCCAAATTCCTGAACATCGAGAATTCCGGGAATGAAGAGGAAAAGTAACGCGCCCCCGGCCTGCTGAAAAACGTTGGCAAGTAAATTATTCCGGGTCGCAGACACGTTTGTTGCTCGTTCAGGCAGTTGGAAATACGATGAAATCCGCCATGGCTATATGCCATTTACTCCCGATAACTCACAACCCTGGCCGGAGTCCCGACAGCAATCGCAAAGGGAGGCACCGATTCCCGAACCAATGACTGCGCACCAATGACAGCCCCCTCGCCGATGGCCACCCCCGTCATCACCATGACTCCGGATCCCAACCAGACGTTTGGGGCGATAGAAACAGAGGAGGCCAATACAGGGGCCTTGATGATGCATAACTCCCGGTTGCGGAATTCGTGTATGGCGTCGGTAACTTGGACGTAAGCGGCGAAGATGCAGTGATCTCCTATGCTTACCACGCTGCCACCCGAACCCAATTGATTCAGCTTGCCAACATGACAGTCGTTACCAATAAGCAGGCGTCCGCCCAATGCGGTGCTTAGATATGAATAAGCTCCGATATTTGTTCGATCTCCAATTTCAACCGCCCCCCGAATGATCACGCCACGCTCGATGTGGCAACCCCGGCCGATTTTCACCCCGAGCAGACGGAAATGGAGAATGCGTAATTTTCCCAGGAATCGCTCAAAACGGCTGCAAAACCAGGAGTAGAAACTCACCGCTCCAGCCACTTCACCACCTCGAAGACTTCGGCATATTGCACGCCGATTCGCTGCCCCGCATTTTCCGCCTCGTTCCGGAAGAAGCTTATCCAGCGGGAGCCGGTACGCTCCATTTCGGATTCGTGGGCACGAATGGCGCTTTCCTTGGTTGCCCAGTTCGCAGTGATGTCGACGTAAAAGTTACCCCGAAAATCCTGCGTGGAGTGATACCAGTTGCTGCGGTACATCAGCAAACAGGAAACGTGGCGGCAACTGTGCAGGGAAGCGCGCGCAACTGCCTGGTGGTCATGATGAATGTCCCCCGTCCAGTGCGTATATACCTTGTCGACCTTCTTCTCCTCGACGATCCGGAGAATCTGGACGTTCAGTGTGTCTACGAATTCAACTTCTAGTGTCTTGAAGTTGCCGCAGATCAGTTCCTTCACGCCAAGGATCTTCATCGCCGCCTGCGCCTCGGCCAGCGCAATGTCGCTTGAGCGCACCGCCTGGGCGTACTGGTTGGAGAAGCCGGACACGGTTGCCACAAATACATAGACGTTGTCCCCCGCGGCCGCATGCCGGGCGAGGGCACCACCACACCCCAGCTCCACGTCATCGAAATGGGCGCCAATCGCAAGTATGTTCATTCCTCCCCCCTTAACAGCCTGCGTGATCGATCAATGCCGCAGTTGAACAGCACATCGACACTACTCAGATACGGCTCGAATGTCCCGTGGAGTTGGGGATAAACCGGATGCCGGAAATCCTGCCAAAGCACCTCGATACCCGCCGCCGCGAAGAGCAACTCGTCCATGTAATCCCTTGCTCCCACGCCGGACAAGTAGCGCCCTGCGCCTACCTTGCGCAAGAGGTCGATGAGCAACTCGTTCTTCGCCCCCTGCGGGTTGAGCGAACTGGAGAAGATCATCGGACGCTCGACATCCAGCAATTCCATGAGTATGCGGATCGACTTGATGTTGAATTCCGCCAAGCCTTTTGCGGGTTCGGAATAAAGCTGGCGAACGTAAGGCATCATTTCGCCGAAGTATGGGGCTCTCCGGTAGTTGGCCTCGAGCAGGTGCAGGTTGGCTTCGCGCCATTCCACCGTCGTCGAAAGGGTCACCTGATTGATGGGAGTGTCTCGCGGCACCTTGTTCACACTCACGCTAAGCCACTGAACTCCCTTGGAAGTCTTAATCTTGTCGCGGTGCGTCCAAGCCTTGGAAGTGCCGTTCACGAACTGAACGTGGTCAAGAACCAGATAGATGTCCGCCTGCAGGAATCGGTGAAAAAACCCGAGGTACGGCAGGAAGTCCGGCTGATGAATTACTGCGGTCGTGGCCATTTGTCTCCGTCCCGGAAGGCACCGATGGCATCGAGAACCCGCTCCCTGCCCCCCAGACCGATCCGCGCCAGCCCAGCCCGGCTCATGGGCTCAACCGCCATCGTCTCATCCAGACTGGCCCAGTCCACTGCAGCGTAATGGCCAGCGAACCTGGCAACACCGAGACCTTCCAGTGCTTTTCCGACGGGCACTTCGAAGTCCTCGTTAGCGATGACAATGCACGGCAGGCCCGATGCCGCCGCTTCAAAGGGAGTCACCCCGCCCCCGGTAATAGCTAGATCATGCCTGCTGAATTCGGCGATCAACGAGGACACGCCGCACCTGACCAAGAAATCCGGCGTCAGCACGGCTTCGAGTCCCGTCCAATGAGCAAAGCCTGGGCCGACGATGATTGTCGCCCTCCTGCCGGACGCCGCCAATTTTTTCACGACCTCCACAGTCACCCCGTAGGTATCGCTGCCACCCATGGTTACCACGAGGGATTGCACGTCCTTTCGAACACGCTGGAAACGAGCGATCTCCGGGTTAAGGATCAGGTAATCAGGTCCTTGCAATACTCGGCGCCCCGGCAAGGAGGCCGGTTCCTCGAAAACCAGCGCTGCGATATTCAGGTCGGCCAAGGCAGCGCCAGGCCCCCGATCGTCAAAGGTGACCCATGGAACTCCCGCTGCCTTCACTGCGTGGCCATGGCCAAGGTCGGTATTCAGCCGGTCATCGATCCAGATCCGTATACCCAGGCGCTGAATTGCTTCCTGCTCCCAATCAGTACCGTTGTCCAACCCAACGACCTCATACCTATGACCATGCTCCGCCAGGAGCGCAAGCGCCGGTTCATGGGCATTGATAAGGAAGACGAATGACGACCATCCACGTAACCTCATGCCATCAGCCAGGTTGAGTGCGCGAAACAGGTGCCCCATGCCACGCGCGTGCGAGCTTTCAACACACAGCGCTAGCAAGCCGCAATCGCTCCGACGGTAGTCTGCCATTTGGGCACAGCCAGCTCTGCCAATCGGCAAGCACGTTCATAGTCTTCCTGGGTATCGACGGTCATGCGCAATTCCGGGGCCCGCTTGGCCATAGGCACGTCAAGTACGCCAATGCAAAAACGCTGCGGATTTTCCTGGATGAATTCATTGACGTGTTCCCGATGATTGGGAGCCATGCCTTCCCGATGACTCGCAGCCAGGGCTTCGAACGTAAACACCTCGGCTCCGACACCCAGCGGCATCATCCCAAATGAATGGGTATAGTCGTAACCACCCATACAATGAAAATCCACCAAGCGTTCCAGTTCTTCGATATCGGTAAATGGGTTGTCGGCAGTCAGCCTGACGACGTGCTCAAACCCGTATGCCGACGCACACCGGAAATAACGGTCCAGGACGTCCTGTTCACTGCCCCGGAAACACGCGACTCGGCTTCGGCAATGGGCTTCGATGGCATCATCCTGAGCAAGGGAGGAGGTCGCGACCACGATGCCAGCATCACGCCTAAAATCACCCAGCCTGCCAAGTACGTGGTCAAGTAGCGCCTTGCCGGCAATGGGCCTGAGCACCTTGCCCGGCAGGCGGGTCGAACCCATCCTCGCTTGGATGACGATGCCGAGGCTCATGCCAGGTCTTCCCACGTCAGGACCGCGTCCTCGTCCAGATCACGGGCAACGGCTCGCCCAAGAACCTGGTCACTGTACTTTGGCGGAATACCGTAACCAGGGCGCTTGACCGCCACATCACCAATTCCAAGGCGCTGACCAGCCAATACCTTGCGGGTGACCACCAGGCTCTTCCGGTTGTTCCGGCGTGTCGTCCGTTCGCTGTCGGCAGGCCGCTTGATGCCGCTCCCGCGCATGATTTCAAAGGCTCGTACAGCTTCCACCAGCCACTTCATCTCGGCGGGGTCGGCTGACAGCCTGTGATCTGGACCGTCAGCCTTCTTGTCGTAGGTGAAATGCCGCTCGATAACACGTGCTCCCATCGCTACCGCACAAAGGCAGGCCACCGGCGAGAGCGTATGGTCTGAATAACCAATAGCCAATCGCGGAAATTCGGCCATCAAGGTCTGCATCGCCCGCAGATTGACATTTTCCGGGTGAGTAGGATAGCTGGTCACAGCGTGTAGCAGGATGAGATTTTCGTTTCCTTCCCCCAGAATGGCATCCACCGATTCCCGCACCTCATCCAAGGTACACATTCCGGTGGAAAGCAGCATCGGCTTGCCAGCCCGCGCGACAGCCCTGAGAAAGGGGAGATTCACGGCATCATCCGAGCCGATCTTGTGGGCACCAACCCCCAAGCCTTCAAGTAACTCGAGATCGCTTTCGTGCGAAGGCGTAGAAAACCAGTCCAGGCCCTTCCCTTCGGCGTACTTGAAGACGCGCTCATGCATGTCGGCATCGATCGCATATCGCTTGAACAGCTCAAACTGCGAGGCCACCCCGGTGTTTTCCATATCGAAAGTGGCCAGTTTGCTGGCAACGGTTTCAGCTCGATACGTCTGCAGTTTGACCGCATCAACCCCGCAATCCGCTGCCGCATCAATGAGACGCACTGCTTCATCCAGGGTCGTGAAATTGCCACCGATTTCAGCGATGACGTAGCAGCGGTCAGCGCGATAGTTCTGAAACATGATCAATCTCTCTGGCGTATTACTTTGGCCGGTACTCCAACGGCAATCGAATTTGGCGGAATATCGGAAGTAACGACCGCGTTGCTCCCAATTATCGCCCCATCGCCGATATGCACATTGGAAAGAATTTTTGCACCTGCGCCAACCCAAACATCGTTCCCGATCACTACCTCACCAATCTCCGCGTGCTGATCACGAATCAACGTACCGGCAGCCATTCCATGATTGTGGTCGATAACCTGTACGTAGGCCCCCATCAGGACATTGTCTCCAATACGTATCTTGTTCTTGGCCGTGATCATGCAATGCCGACCGATGACAGAGTTGGCACCAATGTAAACTTCCGGCTTCGGCATCGTGAGTTGAAAGAACGCGTAATTCTGGATGGTACAGTTGTCACCTACCTCCAGCACCGCATTCTCGGTAAGCCAAAACTCCGCATTGTGTTTGACCACGATACCGTCGCCGCGGGCGGAGAAGTATCGCCGAGCCTTGTAGGCCGAAATCAGGCGTTGCAGGAGTCCGCCACGGTTACGGTAGGACGCCCGATCAACAGTCGACCCCATTCTCATTTCCCAATCAATTGCAGGCGATGAACGTAGTTGCGGACGATGAACGTGCGGTTCCCCACTGACGCCCCTTCGTCCTTTGTCAGGCGTGGCAGGTAACAACGGCGGCAGACGGCGCTCTCCATGAAACCACGCGGGCGCTTGTGCTGTTCCCGGATCTGCTGCATTTTGTCGCCATGCCAGATCTGATGCACGGTTTCGGTTCTGACATCACCGATGACCTCGCGATTCTCCTCGTCATTGGAACACTTCATGACGCGTCCATCAGCACCGATGACCAGGCGCTGGTACTGCTGGGGACATGAAAAATTTTCCAGATACTCGATATGGGTATCGTTGCCGAGATAGTCGATCAGGGGATTGAAGGCAACCAGGTCACTGATCGGCGCAAAGGTGTCGTAGTAGGCCTGAGGATTTTCCCTGATCGCCGGCCAGATTCCCTGAACCTTGATCACGGGGCGCAGCCACCCGTTGACTTCCTTCATCGCCTTGATCGCCTTCAGTTTTTCAACCATGTCGGCAAATTTCAGCGGCTTGCGGACCGCTTCGTAGGTTTCGCCAACCCCGTCAATGGAAATGGTTATCCAGTCGATACCCGCTTCGGCAATCCGCCGGAAATACTCCGGCGTCAGCTTGCCACCGTGGGTCAGGGTGGATACCTCCCTGATCCCGCGTTCTTTGGCATAACGTATGGCCTCGACGAATTTCTTGTGCAGGGTCGCTTCCCCACGCAGACTCAGGCGAATGGCCGGAACCTTTCCGCCGATCTCGTCAATGATCCGGGTATAGAGGTCCCAGTCCATGCGAGTCGCGTTGACCTGCTCCTTGAACTCGTCCGTAATCGTATAGCACATGGGGCAATGCAGATTGCAGACAGACGACAATTCAATATCCACAAGCAACGGGTAATCGGATACGACCTGCTCTTTGGCGAATTTTGTCCAGTTGCTCCGATACTCGGCGTATTCCTCTTCCCAGCCGGCACCGCGACAAGTCTCAAAACGCGCTTCCCGCTCGGGCGTATCCATGGAGTAATTGCCCTTGTTGATGGGCACATAGCGTTCAGTCACTAGTCTTCTCCGCACTGAAAATTGCCGCCACCCCGCGGCTGAATGACCAACGTGGTTCCCAACCGAGTATCCGGCGAGCCAGGGTGATATCGGCCCGAACATCCGGAATTTCCTGGGGCCGCTCCTGCCCCAGCGAGATGACTGGCAAATTCGTGCCCGCGGCCTGTTGTATCTGCTCGATGATTTCTCGAACCGAATACGATTGGCCGGAGCCAATATTGAGCACCTGAAAGGCTTGCTTCTGCTGCAATGAGCGGCAGATGGCCTCGACCACATCCTCTACGAATACGTAATCTCGTCGCGGTGCAAGGTCCATGACGCGAATGGCGTTGCCTGAGCGAACTTGCTCGATGATGGTCGGAACGAGAAAACTCTCCCGCTGCCCAGGCCCGAACACATTGAACAATCGCAGGGCAGTCACGGGTACGCCGCGATAATCGCCATAAAACCGACAAAGCTGTTCGGCCAGGTGTTTCGTCAGCGCATAGGGGTTGTTCGGACGAACGGGATCAGACTCGACAATCGGAAGGCGATCCGGAACACCGTACAGGTACGCGCTGACATAGACCATCCTGGCGCCGTGCCTGCGGCAGTAATCCAGTGCGTACTCGGTTCCAACGACATTACTTTGCAGAAATCCCGACCCATCATTCCAACTGTCGGGAACGTAGCTGCGACCTGCCAGATGAACTAGAACCCGCGCGGGCGGCATTACTCGCCAGGTATCCGGTATCGAAATGTCGCCATCGCACCTGCCATGAGGATGCATGGCAACACCATCCGCTCTCAGACGCCTGCAGAGGGCCCTGCCGATAAAACCTGCTGCCCCGGTAACAACGACGTCATTCATTGAGAAACTTGAAGCGCAAGGACTCGAATTCGTCGATCGCTCTTGCATAGTCGTCAGGCCTACCGATATCCAGCCAATAGCCCTCAAATGGACGCACGGAAATAGGATGTCCGAGTTCCAGCAACTTGAGCATCAGATTGTCGAATCCAAACGGTTGGCCGTCTGGAATGAAATTGAGTGCCCTAGTATCTACCATATAGACGCCCATGCTGACTTCGTAACAAACCTTGGGTTTTTCACGAAATCCCGTCAACCTTCCGCTGTCATCCACATCCAAGACGCCATAGTCGATACGGTGCTCGCGACGCATCGAGGAAATCGTGAAGATGCCACCCAACGCAGCGTGCCGATCGTGGAATTCGGCAAAATCCAGATCGGTCAGAATATCGCCATTCATGACCAGAAAATTTTCTGGCAGATCGGCAATGAGTTTGAGCGGCCCCATCGTGCCTAGCGGCCTGTCTTCCAGCGAATAGTCGATCCGAATGCCCCAGCGCTGACCATCCTGGAAGAACGCCTTGATGATCTCCGCCTGGTGGTTCACCGCCATGGTGATATGGTCAAAACCAAAACTTACCAGTTGCCGCACGATAACCTCGAGGATTGGAAACTCCCCGATCGGCATGAGTGGCTTGGGTAGCACGACGGTGTAGGGGCGAAGGCGCGTGCCCTTGCCCCCGGCCAGAATTACTGCTCGTTTAGACATTGTATATATGGGCCTTGTACTTTCTGAGGTTGGCAGGCTGCTGTAGCCATTCGACTGTTCTTTCCAAGCCTTCCTTGATTCCTACACGCGGGGTAAATCCCGTCAGTGCCCTGATTTTCGCGTTGTCGCACCATAGACGTTCCACTTCGCTGCGCTCCGGACGCAATCGCTGATCGTCTGTTTCAACAGGCACATTGGTCCCGATGATCTCCTGAATCAAGGCGACCGTATCCCCCACCGAAATCTCGAAGTTGGAGCCGACATTTATCGTCTTGCCAACTGCCTCCTGGCATGCCGCGAGTTCGAGAAAACCGCGACAGGTATCCTCAACATAGTTGAAATCCCGCGTCGGGTGGAGGCTACCCAAATGCAGGCGATCCTTCCCCGACAACAACTGGGTAATCACCGTCGGGATAACCGCGCGTGCAGACTGACGGGGGCCATAGGTATTGAAGGGGCGGACAATCGTCACCGGCGTTCCAAACGACAGAAAATAACTCATCACCATGGCATCAGCAGCAATCTTGCTGGCGCTGTAGGGTGACTGAGGCTGCAGCGGGTGTTCTTCGTTGATAGGCACGTACTGGGCCGTACCGTAGACCTCGCTTGTCGAGGTCTGAATGAGTCGCCTCACACCCAAATCCCTCGCCGCCTGGACAAGGTTCAAAGAGCCCTGAATATTGGTCGAGACGTAGGAATCAGGCGCCACATAAGAAAATGGTATGGCGATAAGGGCCGCCAGATGGAACACGGTATCGTTGCCTTGCACGATCGTTCGGCAGAAGTGGGGATCGCGTATATCCCCGCATACCACTTTCACGTTCCTGGAGAGATCAATATCCTCCAGCCAACCCCAGTTGTTGAATGAGTTATACAGGCTCAAGGCAGTCACTTCTGCCCCTTCCCGGACCAGCATTTCCGTCATATGGGAACCGATAAAACCATCAGCTCCGGTCACTAGAACTCTTTTGCCAGCAAAGTACATCTCGTTCTCCTGCGACTCCCGGGCAAATCCGCGGTTTGTCTTGAATCGACTGATGGGACACACCTTCGGCAATTACCAAGCGTTAGCCTACTCCCCCGGAACTCCCAAGCTATACGCCGTATTTCCAAGCCCGCCGCGCCCTTCTGGCATTGTCAAATACCGCTTCCAGATTCGCAGCATCACACTGTTCAAGAGCAATCCGGAGCGTTGTCAATCCAGCGAGGTACCTATCAAGTTCTGCCACGAGCGCCTCGCGATTTGCCAGGCAGATATCCCGCCACATTTCCGGGTGACTCGCCGCAATGCGGGTGAAATCGCGAAACCCCGACGCCGCGAATGTGAAAAACAACTCAGCATCTTCCCGCTTCGCCAGTTCATGAACCAGCGCGAACGACAGCAAATGCGGCAGATGACTCACTGCAGCAAACACCCGGTCGTGCATCTCGGGGGTCAATTCGTAGATATCGGCCCCACAAAGCGCCCAGGCACGTTTCACGCGGTCCAACCGCTCGTCGTTGTTTTCGGGCAACGGCGTTACGACCACTTTCTTTCCACGGTATAAGTCGGCTCTCGCCGCGCCGGGCCCGCTGTTCTCCGCGCCTGCGATGGGGTGCGCCGGGACGAACTTGCCGATATGCCCCTTGAACGCGACCCGTGCAGCCGCAACCACGTCACCTTTGGTACTTCCTCCGTCGGTGACGGTAGTTGTCGGACCGAGATACGGCACGATGCGCTCGAAGATCTCCGGCATCTGGGCCACCGGGGTCGCCACCAGGACAATATCCGCATCGCCGACCTCGTGGGCGGGATTGATCCCCGCCCGGTCGATGACGCCCAGTTCCTGAGCCAGTTTCAGGGTGGCTGGCGTGCGCCCGAAGCCGACCACCTCTTCCACCGCTCCCGCCTCCTTCAGCGCCAGGGCAAAGGATCCCCCGATCAGGCCCGTGCCGAAGATGACGATCTTGCCAAATTCGGCCATTACAGCGCCTTCTCCAGCGCTTCGAGGAAGCGGAAGATTTCCGCCTCGGTACCGATGGTGACCCGCAACCACTCGGGCATGCCGTAGCCGCCTATGGGACGGACGATGACGCCTTGCCGCAGCAGCCTCTGGTTGATACCGGCACCGTCGCCGGCCCTGAAGGTGACGAAATTGCCGTGGGAGGGAATGTGTTCCAAGCCCAGGCGCTTCAAGCCGGCGACGATCTGCTCCATGCCGCGGCGGTTGAGTTCATAGCTGTCGGCGACGAAAAGATGGTCGTCGAGGGCAGCGATGGCAGCCGCCAGGGCCAGGTTGTTGACGTTGAAGGGCTGGCGCACGCGGTTCAAGAGATCCGCCACTTCCGGCGCTGCCAAGGCGTAGCCCACGCGCAGGCCGGCCAGACCGTAGATTTTGGAAAACGTACGAGTGACGACCAGGTTGGGGAACTCGGCGATCCAGGCCGCCGCATCGGCGCGCTCAGCCGGCGGCAGGTATTCGTTGTAGGCCTCGTCGAGGACCACCACCACGTCCTTGGGCAGGGTCTCCAGGAAAGCGCGCACTTCCGCATAGGGCAAAAAATTGCCGGTAGGGTTGTTGGGATTGGCGATCCAGACGACGCGCGTATCCGGCCGGATCGCGGCAGCCATGGCGGCAAGGTCGTGGCCGTAGTTGCGGGCAGGAACAACGATCAACTCTGCCCCCACCGAAAGGGTCGCCAGGGGATATACCGCGAAAGCATGCTGGGCGAAGACCGCCGACCGCCCCGGCGCCAGGAAGGTCCGGGCGACCAGGTCCAGCACGTCATTGGACCCGTTGCCCAGCACTACCTGCTCAGTGGCGACACCGCAGCGCTCGGCCAGCGCCTTGATGAGGTCGAACTGATCCGGGTAGCGCTGAATGCCGGAGATGGCTGCTTCCACGGCCTGACGCGCCTTGGGACTCATTCCCAGGGGGTTTTCGTTTGAGGCCAGCTTGACGATGCGCTCCACCGGAATGTTCATTTCCCGGGCCAGGGCGGTGACCGGCTTGCCCGGCTGATAGGGGGAGATGGCGCGGATGTAGGGGAGCGATTGATCGGCTAGAGACATGGTGCGGCGTTCGTATCCTTTGAGGTCACTCGAGCATTCCCTTACTTCGACGACGGCTCGCCATGGCATACCAAGAGCCCCTCCACCGGCGCGTCGAAATCATCGGCAATCCAGACCTCGCCTTCCATCGCCCCCGGCGCGGCCAAGCGGCTCCTAGCTGGGGCGGACAGGTCATACAGGGTTTCGGTGCAATGTCGATATTTCCTGGCCAGACCACGGTGCCATAGTCGACAAAGGCCCGGGCAAAGAGCGGCAACTCCTTCAGGCGCACAAAAGGTTTCTTGTCCATGTAGAGTGCCATATCGAATATACGGGTCTCGCCGTTTTCAAACTCCAGATACAGTGTGTAGTCCGGATTGGCTTTGACCTTGACGACATCCAGCAACGTTTCCATGGATTCCTCCCTCAACGCAGAGGATCAATTGGGTAGGGCTGCTCGCCGGCAACGGCAAGCTCCCGATCGGCAAACAACTCGTCCTGGTGGATTCCGATCCACGCCTGAACCAATTTCAGTTGCTTTGACGGGATATTGCCTGCCATAACCCTCCCATCCTCGATCGCGATCGAAGCCTTCTGTCCGGCATAACGGACAGGGATGTGCGGCAAATGATGACGTTCGTTGTCCTCGAACATCATGGCCACCAGGATTCCATAGAACATGCTAATCGTTGGCATATCGGACTCGCGTCTCGCCTATCGAGGGGAACAGTCTACCAGTTCAATACACGGCAACCGGGTAAGACCCCAGCACCTTCAGGAAGGCCGCCCGCTGGGCCAGTTCGTCCAGAGCCACCGTCAGCCGTGCGTCGTCGCGATGGCCCTCGATGTCCACGTAGAAAACGTACTGCCAGAGCGCCTGCCTGGCGGGGCGCGATTCCAGACGGGTGAGGGAAACCCCGGCGCTGGCGAAGGGCACCAGCAGGTCGTGCAGCGCGCCAGTGCGGTTGGTGGCCGACATGATGAGGGAAGTCTTGTCCCGCCCCGAGGGAGCCGCGTCGTGGCGCCCCAGGACGAGGAAGCGCGTCGTATTGTTGGGTTCGTCCTCAATACTGCGGGCTAGGATGGGGAGTCCGTAGCGATCCGCGGCCGCTGCGCCCGCGATGGCCGCCGCGCCCTCTTCCTCTGCCGCCGTCTGGGCCGCCAGGGAATTGCTGGCCATGGACACCCGGGGCACTCCGGGAAGATTGCGGTTGAGCCACTCATGGCACTGGGCCAGGGACTGAGCGTGGGAATAGACCTTGTTGACTCCGTTCAGGCTGGCACAGCGGGACATGAGGTTCTGATGGATGCGCACCACCACCTCGCCGCAGGTCTTCAGTGGCGTCGAAAAGAGCAGGTCGAGAGTACGCCCGACGGCTCCTTCGGTGGAATTTTCCACCGGCACCACGGCGTAGTCCGCATGACCGGATTCGACCTCACGGAAGACGTCGTCGATGGACGCCTGGGAAACGAGGCGTGCAGCGTGGCCGAAATGCTTGGCCGCAGCACTGCCCGTGAAGGAGCCTTCCGGACCCAGATAGGCAACCTCCAGGGGCTTTTCCAGGGAGAGACAGGCGGACATGATTTCCCGGAAAAACCAGGTGATCTGCTCGTCGTCGAAGGGCCCAGAGTTCTCACCCTGAAGGCGCCGCAGCACCTGGGCTTCGCGCTCCGGCCGGTAGATGTGACCAGCTTCACCGTGCCGCGCCTTGATCTCCCCCACCTTCTGGGCGCAGCGGGCCCGCCGGTTGAGGAGCGTCAAGAGCTCGCCGTCGATGCCGTCGATCTCGGCACGGACGCCGGCCAGTTCCTTGGAAAGATCGTCGCTCATGCGTTCCGCCGGGCGAAATCGTTCATGAAATCCACCAGCACCCGCACCCCTTCGAGGGGCATGGCGTTGTAGATGGAGGCGCGCATGCCGCCCACCGACTTGTGGCCCTTGAGCGAAGCCAGCCCGGCCGCCTTGCTCTCGGCAAGGAAGGCGGCATCCAGGTCGGAGCGGGCGAGGACGAAGGGCACGTTCATACGGGAGCGGCAATCGACATCGACCGGATTTTTGTAGAAACCGGCGGAATTGTCGATGCACTCGTAAAGCAGCCGCGCCTTTTCGAGGTTGATCGCCTCCATGCCCTCCAGGCCTCCTTGAGCCTTGAGCCACTGGAAAACCAGGCCGGCGACATAGATGCCGTAGGTGGGCGGGGTGTTGAGCATTGAGACGTTTTCCGCCATCACCGCGTAATCCATCACCGTCGGGATGTTGGCTGGCGCCTGGCCGATCAGCTCGTCGCGAACTATGACCAGGGTAAGGCCGGAGGGGCCGATATTCTTCTGCGCCCCGGCGTAGATCAGGCCGTACTTGGCGACGTCCACCGGCCGAGACAGGATATGGGACGACATGTCCGCCACCAGGGGCACGCCGGTGGTCGCCAGGCGGGCATCGTGGACCTCGACGCCGTGAATGGTCTCGTTGGTGCAGAGATGAAGGTAGGCTGCCTGCGGGTCGAGGCGCACTTCCTCCGCCATCGGCAGGCGGGTGAAGCCCGTCCTTTCGGTGGAAGCGGCGCAGCGCACGGCGCCTTCCCCCATCACCTTCAGGGCTTCCTTATAGGCCTTCTTGGACCAGGAACCGGTCACGATGTAGTCGGCGGAGCGACCGGCCAACAGGTTCATGGGGATCTGGGCGAACTGCTGGGTGGCA
Source organism: Dechloromonas sp. (assembly GCA_016790965.1). Lineage (GTDB taxonomy): Bacteria > Pseudomonadota > Gammaproteobacteria > Burkholderiales > Rhodocyclaceae > SSSZ01. The sequence continues at coordinate 14,598 of JAEUNZ010000017.1, read as the reverse complement.
CCGCCTTGCAGGAAGAGCACCCTGTAGTTGTCCGGAACGCCCATCAGGTCGCGCAGGTCGGCCTCGGCGCGCTCCAGGATGGACATGAATTCCTTGCCCCGGTGGCTCATTTCCATGACGCCACAACCGGCGCCGTGCCAGTCGAGCATTTGCTCCTGGGCCTGGCGCAGCACCGACTCCGGCAGCACGGCCGGACCGGCGCTGAAGTTCCAGATGCGGGCCATCACTCGCCCTCCAGCTCGCCTTCCGTTTCCACAACCTTTTCCAGGCCGGCCAGCTTCTCTCCGTCGTCCAGGGAAATCAGCGTCACACCCTGAGTGGCACGACCGAGCTCACGGATCTCAGCGACCCGGGTGCGGATCAGCACGCCGCCGGTAGTGATGAGCATGATCTCGTCCTCGTCGCCCACCAGCTTGGCTCCCACGATGGCCCCGTTGCGGGCGCTGGCAGCGATGGCCATGACCCCCTGGGTGCCGCGACCGGAGTGACGGAAATCCCCCAACTGGGTACGCTTGCCGAAGCCGTTTTCGGTGGCGACCAGCACCGTCTGCTGCTCGTTGTCCGCCACCAGCAGGGAGATCACCGCCTGCTTGGGCTGCAGCTTCATGCCGCGCACGCCCCGGGCCTGACGGCCCATGGGACGGACATCCTCCTCGTCGAACCAGACGGCCTTGCCGCCGTTGGAAACGAGCACGATGTCGTTCTGGCCATTGGTCAGCTCGGCGCCCACCAGGTAGTCACCCTCGTCCAGCGCCACGGCGATGATGCCGGCCTTGCGCGGGTTGGAGAAATCGGACAGCGGGGTCTTCTTGACCGTACCCATGACGGTGGCCATGAAGATGTACTTGTCGTCGACGAATTCCTTGACCGGGAGGATGGCGTTGATCTTCTCGCCCTCCTCCAGAGGAAAGAGATTGACGATGGGCTTGCCGCGGCTGGTACGGCTGCCCTGGGGCGCTTCGTAGACCTTGAGCCAGTAGCAGCGGCCCCGGTTGGAGAAGCACAGGATATAGTCGTGGGTATTGGCCACGAACAGGTGGTCGATGAAATCCTCGTCCTTGATGGCCGCCGCCTGCTTGCCTCGGCCGCCGCGGCGCTGGGCGCGGTAGTCGGAAAGGGGCTGGGTTTTGACGTAGCCGCCGTGGGACAGGGTCACTACCATGTCCTGGGGCGTGATGAGATCCTCGATGCCCAGTTCCTGCGTGTGCAACACGATCTCGGAGCGGCGCTGGTCGCCGAACTGGTCGCGGATGGCGGTCAACTCCTCGACGATGATGGCGGTGATGCGCTCCGGGCGAGCCAGGATGTCGAGGAGGTCGGCGATCTTGTCCATGACTTCCTTGTACTCTGCGACGATCTTGTCCTGCTCCAGGCCGGTCAGGCGTTGCAGGCGCAGTTCCAGGATGGCCTGGGCCTGAGCATCCGACAAGCGGTAGCCCTGGCCGGAGAGGCCGAACTCGGGGGCCAGGCCCTCAGGGCGATAGGCGTCGGCCGCTGCCCGCTGCAGCATTTCCTCCACCAGGGCGCTGCGCCAGGTACGCCCCATCAGGCCGCGCTTGGCGTCGGCTGGGGTCGGCGCCGCCTTGATCAGGGCAATGATCTCGTCCACATTGGACAGGGCCACGGCGAGGCCTTCCAGCACATGGCCACGATCCCGGGCCTTCTTCAGTTCGAACACCGTACGCCGCGTCAACACCTCGCGCCGGTGGGCGAGGAAGCATTCCAGCATCTGCTTCAGGTTGAGGAGCCGGGGCTGCCCATCCACCAGGGCCACCATGTTCATGCCGAAGGTGTCCTGCAACTGGGTCTGCTTGTAGAGGTTGTTGAGCACCACCTCCCCGACTTCGCCGCGCTTCAGCTCAATGACGATGCGCATGCCGGACTTGTCCGACTCATCACGAATGTCTGAAATGCCCTCGATCTTCTTTTCGTTGACCAGCTCGGCGATCTTCTCGATCAAGGTCTTCTTGTTTACCTGATAGGGAATCTCGTCCACGATCAGGGCCTGACGATCGCCCTTGCCGATATCCTCGAAGTGGGTGCGGGCCCGCATGACGACGCGGCCACGGCCGGTCAGGTAACCCTCGCGCACGCCCATCACGCCATAGATAATGCCCGCCGTAGGGAAATCCGGCGCCGGGATGTGCTCGATCAGATCCTCGATGCTCATCGCCGGGTTTGTCAGCAGCGCCAGACAACCGGAAATCACCTCGTTCAGGTTGTGGGGCGGGATATTGGTGGCCATGCCCACGGCGATGCCGGCGGAGCCGTTGATCAGCAGATTGGGAATGCGGGCCGGCAGGATCAGCGGCTCGTTCTCGGAGCCGTCATAGTTGGGCCCGAAATCGACGGTTTCCTTGTCGATATCCTCCAGCAGCTGGTGGCCGATCTTGGCCATGCGCACTTCGGTGTAACGCATGGCGGCGGCGTTGTCGCCATCCACCGAGCCGAAGTTGCCCTGGCCATCCACCAGCATGTAGCGCAGGGAAAAATTCTGGGCCATGCGCACGATCGTGTCATAGACCGCGGTATCGCCATGGGGGTGGTACTTACCGATCACGTCGCCGACGATACGGGCCGATTTCTTGTAAGCCTTGTTCCAGTCGTTGGAAAGCTCGTGCATGGCGAAGAGGACACGGCGATGGACCGGCTTCAGGCCGTCCCGCACGTCGGGCAGCGCCCGGCCAACGATGACGCTCATGGCGTAATCGAGGTAGGAGCGGCGCATTTCCTCTTCGAGGCTGATCGGCAGTGTTTCTTTGGCGAATTGATCCATGTGTCTCTCGACGCGCCGTAGCCCGGCGTCGTGTTATATGGTTGATCTGGGCGGAATTTGCTAGTTTACCACGCCCCACCCCTCAAGACAGAGGCAAGCCGTGACCCGAACCGTCGATCTGCTGATCGAATCCCGCTGGATCGCCCCTGTGGAACCCGAGGGACTGCTTGAGGACCATGCCGTTGCCATCGACTCCGGAAGAATCGTTGCCGTCCTGCCCACGAACGAAGCCCGCCGCCACTTCCGCGCGCTGGAACGGGTCGAACTGCTTGACCATCTGCTCATCCCCGGCCTGATCAACCTCCACACCCACGCCGCCATGAGCCTCCTGCGCGGCCTGGCGGACGATCTGCCCCTCATGGACTGGCTGGAAAAGCACATCTGGCCTGCCGAAGCCGCCTGCGTCTCGGCGGAGTTCGTCGCCACCGGCACGCGGTTGGCATGCGCCGAAATGCTGGCCGGCGGAATCACCTGCTTCAACGACATGTACTTTTTTCCCGAAGCGGCTGCCCAGGCCGCAGCGGAATGCGGGATGCGTGCGGTCCAGGGCATCACGGCCTTCGAGTTTCCCACCGCCTACGGCAGCGACGCCGACGACTACCTGGCCAAAGGACTGGCGGCCCGGGACCGTTGGCGGGACCACCCTTTGGTGCGATTCTGTCTCGCGCCCCACGCGCCCTACACCGTCGCGGACCGGACCTTCGAGCGCATCGCCACCCTGGCCGCCCAACTGCAGCTTCCCATCCACTGCCACGTGCACGAAACGCAGGCCGAGATACAGGACAGCCTCACCCGCTTCGCCTGCCGCCCCCTCGCCCGGCTCGCCTCCCTGGGCCTCCTCGGCCCTGGATTCATCGCCGTCCATGCCGTGCACCTGGAATCCGACGAAATCGCCCTCCTCGCCCGCCACGGCTGCTCGGTGGCCCATTGCCCCACCTCCAACCTCAAGCTCGCCAGCGGTATCGCGCCCCTTCCTGCGCTTCTCGCCGCCGGAGTCAATGTAGGCCTGGGCACCGACGGCGCCGCGAGCAACAATCGCCTGGATCTGTTCGCCGAAATGCGCCTGGCCGCCCTCCTCGCCAAGGGTTGCAGCGGCGACGCCTCGGCAGTCCCGGCAAGGCAGGCCCTGGCGATGGCCACCCTCAACGGTGCCCGGGCACTGGGCCTGGAGGCGGAGATCGGTTCCATAAACGCCGGCAAATGGGCCGACCTGTGCGCTGTTGACCTGTCTTCCCTCAACGCCCGCCCCTGCTTCGATCCGCTCTCCCACCTGGTTTACGTGGCCGGTCGGGAGGACGTTTCCCACGTCTGGGTGGCCGGAACCTGTTGCGTATCAGGCAAAAGATTGCTATCCGCCCCGGCCGGCGAATTGGAAAATTCCGTCCGCCTATGGCAAAATAGGCTGGAAATCCGCCCTGGTTCGCAGGAAATGCTGCGAGAACATCCATAAACCAAGGGCGGTTCGATTTTTTAAATCCTTAACGAGGGAAAACGATGATCACCAAGTTCGCCAAGAAATCGGTTGTGCTGGCCCTGATTGCCGGCCTGGGCGTTGCCTCCACCCTGGCCCAGGCCCAGGAGCGCGTCTATGTCATTGACCAGCGCGACGTCGTCGCCCGCAGCGGCTTCGGCCTGTGCTGGCGCACCGGCTACTGGACTCCGGCCGCCGCCGCCAAGGACAAGGCCGGTTGCGAGTGCGACAAAGATCTGCTGCCCAAGGAAGTCTGCGCTCCCGCAGCCGCCGCTCCCGCAGCAGCGGCCGCTCCCGCCGCAGCTGGCCTGAAGCCCTCCGGCGAGAAAATCACCCTGGCCGCCGATGCCCTCTTCGACTTCGACAAGGCCGTTCTGCGCCCCGAAGGCAAGGCCAAGCTGGACGAACTGGCCTCCAAGGCCGGCGCCCTGAAGCTGGAAGTCATCCTGGCCGTCGGCCACACCGACCGCATCGGCAAGGACGCCTACAACCAGAAGCTGTCCGAAAAGCGCGCCGCCGCCGTCAAGGAATACCTGGTGTCCAAGGGCATCGAAGCCAACCGCGTGTACACCGAAGGCAAGGGCGAAAAGCAGCCCAAGACCGGCGACGCCTGCAAGAAGATGGGCGCCGAGTCGGGCAAGAACAAGAAGCTGGTCGAGTGCCTGCAGCCGGATCGCCGCGTCGATATCGAAATCATCGGCACCAAGTAATTCACCGCCTCATGGCGCAAAGCCCTGCTCCGGCAGGGCTTTTTCTTTTCTGCGGCCCCCGGGGCCGCCCTATAGGGAAGCACTCCATGGCCAATGCCGACCCCGCAGAACTCGCCAAATTCGGCGATCTCGCCCATCGCTGGTGGGATCCGAGCAGCGAATTCAAGCCCCTGCACGACATCAACCCCCTGCGCCTCGACTGGATCGACCGCAGTCTAGGCCTGGCCGGCAAGAGAGTCCTCGACGTGGGCTGCGGCGGAGGCCTGCTGGCCGAAGGCATGGCGGCCCGCGGGGCGACCGTCATGGGCATCGATCTGTCGGAAAAGCCCCTCGCCGTCGCCCGCCTGCACTTGCTGGAGAGCGGCCGCCAGGTGGACTACCGCCTGATTGCGGTGGAAGAACTGGCCGAGGAGATGCCGGGCCGGTTCGACGCCGTGACCTGCCTGGAGATGCTCGAACACGTCCCCGACCCGGCCAGCGTGGTCGCCGCCTGCGCCCGGTTGGTGAAGCCGGGGGGGCCGATCTTTTTCTCCACCCTCAACCGCAATCCCAAGGCCTATCTGCTGGCCGTCATCGGGGCCGAATACATTCTCGGCATGCTGCCCCGGGGTACCCACGATTACGCCAAGTTCATCCGCCCCTCCGAACTCGCCCGCTGGGCCAAGGCCGCGGATCTTGAACCAGAGGAATTCGCGGGGCTCGCCTACAACCCCCTCACCCGCCGCTACTCCCTGGGCCGGGACACCGCCGTCAATTACCTGGTGCGCTGCCGCCGGGATGTTTGACGCCGTTCTTTTCGATCTGGACGGCACCCTGGCGGACACGGCGCCGGACCTTGCCGCCGCCCTCAACCGCGTGCGCGCGGGTCGCGGGCTCGACCCCGTCCCCCTGGCAATGCTGCGGCCCCATACCTCCCGGGGCGTGCGTGGCCTGCTGGAAGCAGGCATGGCCGTCGTTCCCGGCGACCCGGCGTACGACCAGCTCGCCGGGGAATTTCTGCAGCACTACGCGGCGGCCCTGTGCGTCGACACCCTGCTCTTCGCGGGGATGGACGCCATCCTGGATCGCCTGGAAGCAGACGGCATTCCCTGGGGCATCGTCACCAACAAGCGCGCCCGCTTCACCGATCCGCTGGTGGCTGCCCTCGGCCTTGCCCACCGCGCCGGCTGCGTCGTGAGCGGCGATACGACCGCCGAGGCGAAACCCTCGCCTCTGCCCATCCTGCACGCCTGCCGCGCACTGGGCAGGCAGGCCCGGGCCACGCTCTACGTGGGCGACGACCGGCGCGACATCATTGCCGGCCAGGCGGCCGGGACGGCGACGGCAGCGGCGGCCTACGGCTACCTTGGGGATTCCGGGCCGCCGGAAACCTGGAACGCCGATCACCTCGTGCGCCACCCGGACGAACTCGCCGCAGTCCTGTTCGGGCGTTAATCAAAGCGCCGCGAAACCCGGCGTTCAGATCGTCGTGCCTATATGGACCGCGATGTCGTCCGCCCGCGCAGGACGCGCGTAGAGATACCCCTGCACGATGTCGCAACCGGCGTCGGCCAGGAAGGCCGCCTGTTCCTTGCGCTCGACGCCTTCGGCCACCACTTCCAGACCCAGGCTGTGGGCCAGAGCGATGATGGCCCGGGCGATGGCCTCGTCGTTGGCGTCGCGGCCGATGTCCCGCACGAAGGAACCGTCGATCTTGAGCCGATAGACGGGCATTTGCCGCAGGGCGGCAAGGGACGAATAACCGGTGCCGAAATCGTCTACGGCGAGATAGACCCCTAGGCGGCGCAGTCCTTCCAGAACTTCCAGGGCCGGCCCGGATTGGCGCAGCAGGGCCGATTCGGTGACCTCGATTTCCAGTTCGCCGGGGTGCAGGCCCCATTCCGTAAGCAGGTCCGCCACATCCACCACCAGTTCTTCCCGCTCGATCTGGCGCACCGAAAGATTGACCGCCACCCGGGGGACCTCGACGCCCTGCACGCGCCAGGTGGCCATCTGCCGGCAAGCCTCACGCAACACCCAGGCTCCCAGTTCGACGACGAAGCCCATCTCTTCGGCAATGGCGACAAAGCGGGCGGGCGGCACGTCGCCCAGCTCGGCGTTCTGCCAGCGCACCAGGGCCTCCACCCCCACGAAACGACCATCGTCCAGTCGGTACATCGGTTGATAGACCAGATACAGCTCCCGGCGCTCGATGGCCGTCCGCAGGGCACTTTCCAGGGTCATCCGCTCCAGGGCGCCCGCCCCGAGAGAGGGTTCGTAATACTGATAATTGTTGCGCCCCAGTTCCTTGGCCTTGTAGAGGGCTAGGTCGGCGTGGCGCAGGAGGGTGTCGATATCCTCGCCGTCCTTGGGGAAAAGTCCTATGCCCAGGCTGGCCGTCAGGTAGAGGTCGCGCCCTGCCACTGGGAAGGGTTGCGCGAAGATTTCCACCAGTTTGCGCGCCACCGTGGACACGCTGTAGGACGACACCTCGTTCTCCAGGACGATGATGAACTCGTCGCCGCCCACCCGGGCGATGGTATCGCTGGCGCGCAATTGGGCGGCCATGGCCCGGGCGGCAAGCTTGAGGATTTCGTCCCCAACCGGATGGCCCAGGGTATCGTTGATCTGCTTGAATCGGTCCAGGTCCACGAAAATGACCGCAACCCCCTGCCGATCTCGTCTGGCGCGCTGCAAGGCGTGGTCGAGGCGGTCCCGCAGCAGCACGCGATTGGGCAGGCCTGTGAGGGGATCGTGATGGGCCAGATGGTAAAGCGCTTCCTGAGACTCCTTCACCGCCGTGATATCGCTGAACACGGCCACGTACTGGGTGGTCCGTCCCTGGCGGTCGCGGACGGAACTGATGGTCAGCCACTCGGGGTAGATCTCGCCACTCTTGCGCATGTTCCACAGTTCGCCCTGCCACTGGCCGGTCTCCGCCAGGGAACGCCAGAGCGCCGCGTAAAACTCCGCGTCGTGGCGCCCTGACCGCAGGAACCTGGGATTGCGGCCCAGGGCTTCCGCCTCGCTGTACCCCGTGATGTTGGCGAAGGCGGGATTTACTGCCACGATGGTCCCTGCCGGGTCGGTGACCACGATGCCCTCGCCGGCGGAGGCGAACACGCTTGCCCACAGGCGCAGGTTGGCCTCGTTCTCGCGGCGCTCGGAAATATCGCGCACGATGGCCGATGTCCCCGCCTGATTGCCGTCCGGGTCGTTGATGCGATAGGTTTGCAACTCCACCGGAAACTCGATGCCGTCCTTGCGCCGGAAAGTTTTCTCGTAAATCCCCGAGTGCCCGAAAACCAGCACCTCCTCGCCGATGATCTCCGCCTCGGCCTCGGCCCATTGCGCCGGAGTGATGTCCCGATAGGTCAGTTCGGCCAATTCCTCCGCCGAATAGCCCAGAAGACCGCGGAAAGCGGCATTGCTCTCGATGATGCGCCCGTCGATGTCCATGCGGGCGTAGCCATCTAGCATGCTGTCGTAAAGGCTGCGGTAACGCTCCTCACTGCGCCGCAGGGACTCCTCCCCGGCCTTGCGCTGGGTGATGTCGCGCCCGATGCCCAGAACCCCGACCAGGTTGCCGGCCAGGTCGAACATGGGGGTCTTCACCGTTTCCAGCAGGGCCTTGCGGCCGTCGCTGGCGTAGGTGACCTCTTCCTCGTTGGCCCGGGGCCCCCCGTGGGCGGCGGCTTCGAGATCCTTGCCGCGGAAGAAGTCCGCCAGTTCCTTGGGCACGAAGTCGTAATCCGTGCGACCGACAATATCGGCCTCGGCGGCACCGAAAAAGCGCTCGAATTCGTGGTTACACGCCAGATAGACTCCGTCCGCATCCTTGAGCCAAACCAGATCGGGCAGGGTATTGACCAGGGTGCGCAGGAGGCGCCGCTCCCGTTCCAGTTCGACGGTGCGTCGCCGCACTTCACGGCGCGACAGCCCGATCCAGACCACCATCAGGGCCCCGACCCCCCCGCCGCCAGCAAGCCCCAGAGCAGGGATTTCTCCAGGGGTTCGAGATCGACCGGCGCCTCCAGCCATTTCTGCTCCAGGCCCCGGATTTCGTCCGCCGAAATGCGCGAAAAGCCGTTTTCCACCAGGGCCAGGGCCGGTTGATCCCCTGGCCGCACGGCACGGTGCAACTGCCCGGTAAACAATGAGAAGGCCGCCCGGAACTGGCGGTGGGCTCTGGCCCGGTAAAGGAGATACTCCGCCGGCGGCCCATCCATGCAGAAAACCTTGACCTCGCCAGCCGCCGCGGCCGCCACCAACTGCTGGTAGCTGGGAAAGGCCGCTTGACCCTCGGCACCCGTGGCTTTCAGACGTTCGACGCAGGCATCCCCTTCCTTGACCCCAACCACGAAGCCCCGCAGGGACTTGGCATCGACGATGCCACCGATACTGCGATGAACGTAGACGTTGACCGCGATGGCCGCGTAGGGTGGCGAGAAATCGTAACGGCCCTCGCGCTCCGGTGTGCGGAAAATGGTGTCGATGACACGAGCCCTGCCGGCGGCGAACTCCTTTTGCGCCGTCGCCCAATCGGCCCCCACCAACTCGACCGTGTTGCCGGTACGGGTCCCCCACAGGCGCCAGAGATCAGCAAGATAGCCCTGCAAGACGCCATTTTCGTCACGGAACAGGTAGGGTGGATAATTATCGTCGGCGATGACCGTCAGGGGCGCTTTCCCGGCCTCGTCAGCGCCCACGGGGGCTATGCCGGCCAAAACCCCGAAGCCGATCAGAGCCCGAAGCAGCATCCCTGCGATGCGTGCCGCCAATGTCATGTTTTCCCCGCAACAATGAAAAGGGGCCGTCAACGGCCCCCCGATCGCCCGGAACGTTCTGCCTGGGTCAATCGACCCCCAGGTGGCTTTCCGCCTCGTCCTTGGTTTCGTAAAGATGCGCCATGACCTTCCTCCTAGTCAAGGCCTCGCCCAGTTGGGCGCGCAAAAAGCTGTTGCGCGTGTAACGCGTCACCGCCAGGTAGTAGCGCTCCGTCAGCTCCTTGACCATGGCGATGTAGGGGTCCACGAGTTGTGGCGGGATCGAGAAACGGTCGTAATTGACGATGGCGCAGACCCGGTGCCCCAGGGGCCCCAGGCGCTCATCGACCGCCGCTCGGATGCGGGCGATGTCGTCCGCACCGTGGATCACGAGGCCCTCGAAATTGACGAAGAAGACGTTCCTCAGGGGATCGTAGGACAGCCGCCGGTCGAGGGGAATGTCCAGCAGGCCGGGCCGGATGCCCATGGGTTCGTCGTGGAAAATGCGTGAATCCATCAGAACCGGGGGACGCGGCATAAGGGGGAGGAAGTCCATGCGGTCGAGGATGTCCCTTTGCAGATCCACCCCTGGAGCAATCTCGCACAGTTCCAGGCCTTCCGGCACCAGACGGAAGACGCAGCGCTCGGTGACGTAGAGCACTTCCCTGCCCCACTTCACGGCCTGGGGGCCACTGAACGTCCGGTGTTCGACCTCTTGGACGAACTTGCGCGCCTGACCGTCGCGCAGGATGCGCAGGGCGCCGTCCTCCGCCGCCACTTCGAGATCCCCGGCGGTGAAGGTTCCCACGAAGACGACCTTCTTGGCGTTCTGGGAAATGTTGATGAAGCCCCCGGCCCCCGCCAGGCGAGGGCCGAACTTGGACACGTTGAGATTGCCCTCCCGATCTGCCTGGGCAAGGCCCAGGATGGCGAGGTCCAGGCCGCCGCCATCGTAGAAGTCGAACTGGCTGGGCTGGTCGATGATGGCCTGGGTATTGACCGCCGCACCGAAGTTGAGGCCCCCGGCGGGGATGCCGCCGACGACCCCGGGTTCTGCGGTGAGGGTCAAGAGATCGATGATGCGCTCCTCGGCGGCAACGCCGGCGACGCCTTCGGGCATGCCGATGCCCAGATTCACCACCGCATTGGCACGCAGTTCCAGCGCCGCCCGGCGGGCGATGATCTTGCGCTCGCTCATGGGCAGGGCGGGAACGGCGGACATGGGCACCCGAATCTCCCCGGAAAACGCCGGGTTATACTGCTCGATGAAGGTCTGCATGTGGTACTCGGGCTTTTCGGCCACCACCACGCAATCGACCAGGATGCCGGGAATCTTGACCTGACGCGCGTTCAGGGAACCCCGCTCGGCAACGCGCTCCACCTGGGCGATGACCAGTCCGCCGGAATTGCGCGCCGCCATGGCGATGGCCTGGGCCTCCAGGGTCAGGGCCTCCTTTTCCATGGTCACGTTGCCGTCGGGATCGGCCGTGGTGCCCCGAATGATGCCCACGTGGATGGGAAAGGCCTTGTAGAACAGGAATTCGTCGCCGTCCAGTTCCAGGCGACGGACGATGTCGGTCGTCGTCCGGGCGTTGAGTTTGCCGCCCCCGAAACGGGGATCGACGAAGGTTCCCAGCCCGACCCGGGTCAGGGTTCCCGGCTTACCCGCCGCGATATCGCGGAAGAGATGGGCGATGACCCCCTGAGGCAGGTTGTAGGCCTCTATACGGTCGGAAATCGCCAACTCCTGCAACTTGGGCACCAGTCCCCAATGGCCGCCGATCACCCGCCCGACCAGCCCGTCGTGACCGAAGTGATTAAGGCCCCTGGCCTTCCCGTCCCCCTGGCCGGCCGCATAGACCAGGGTCAGGTTGCGGGGATGGCCCAGGCCCCCCGGGTCCGCCTGACGCGATTCCAGGAAGGCGGCTTCGATGGCCACGGCGATGTTCTCGGCAAAGCCGATACCGACGAAGCCTCCCGTCGCCACCGTATCGCCGTCGCGGATCAGGCGCACCGCCTCCTGGGCGGAGACGACTTTCCCCGCGTCCGCCGCGGTGGCGAGGGCGGCGATCATGGGATGGCTGGCTTGGCTCATGGCATGTCCTCCTGCCGTCATAATGCCGCAAATGCCGTCCAGGCGGTCCTCTGGTTTACCCTCAGAACCCGTGAATTCTCAGGGTTTGGCGAACCCTGCCTGGGCCGCGCGTGCCCAAGGAATGATCCTGGAACCCTCAGTTTCCGTCGCCGTCCAGGCGATCCCGGATGGCCCGCAGCGCGGCGAGGGCGGCTTCGGTATCGAAGGCCCGCACCAGACGCAACAGGGCCGCCCCCTCCTCACCCAGGGCTTCGAGCAGGAGCGGTTCCGCTTCGGCCGAGAGGCCGTAGGCCAGGAAACCGTCTTCTTCGAGGGAACGCTCCATCTGCACCAGCACGTCGCGCAGCCCCCCCGTGCCTCCGCCGCGGCCAACAGACAGCCAGTACAGCAGGCGCGCGAACAGCAGGGCCGGTTCCACGGGTTTGCGGATGAAATCGTCCATGCCCGCCTCCAGGCAGCGGTGGCGATCCTCGTCGAAGGCGTTGGCCGTCATGGCCAGGATGGGCACCTGGCCCCAGCCGGGCAAACGGCGGATGACCCGGGTGGCTTCCAGACCGTCCATCACCGGCATCTGCACGTCCATGAGGGCCAGGTCGTAGAGCGCACCCCGAGCCCGCTCCACCGCTTCGGCACCGTCGCCGGCCACCGTGACGGCAAGGCCCGCGTGTTCGAGCAGGGCGATGGCAACCTGCTGGTTGACCAGGTTGTCCTCGACCAGGAGTATCCGGGCACCGGAATGGCCTTCCAGCAAGGCGCTTTCCGCTTCGGCAACGGGATCCGCCTCCAACGGGGCGTGGGGCGCGGCAACGCGGGCGAAGCGGGCAGTGAGCCAGAACGCACTACCCTTGCCAAGTTCGCTCTCTACCCCGGCGTCCCCGCCCATGAGGGTGGCGAGCCGCCGCGTGATGGCCAGCCCGAGACCGGTTCCCCCGTAGCGGCGGGTGGTGGAACCATCCGCCTGCTCAAAGGCGCTGAACAATTTTCCCTGCTGCTCCAAGGGGATACCGATCCCCGTGTCCCTCACTGTAAAGCGCACCAGAATGCCATCCCCGTCTTCGTCGACCGGCCGGGCCTCCAGGGTTATGGAGCCGGATTCGGTGAATTTGATGGCGTTGCCGACATAATTGATCAGCGCCTGGGACAGACGGGTGGGATCACCCCGGAGAACCGTGGCACCCGCCAGTTCCTGCGCCACGGCGCTGCGCAGCGCAAGCCCCTTCGCCGCTGCCCGATCGGAAAGCAAGGCAAACACCCCATCCACGAGGGCCGCGACACGGAATTCGGCGGCCTCGAGCACCATCTTGCCGGCCTCGATCTTGGAAAAATCGAGAATATCGTTCAGCACATCGAGCAGGTGGACCGCCGATGCGGCGATCTTCTCCAGTTTTTCCTTCTGGGCCGGGTCGGCAACACTGCGCTGGAGCAGATGGGTAAAGCCTACGATGGCATTCATCGGCGTGCGGATTTCGTGGCTCATATTGGCCAGGAAGGTACTCTTCGCCCGGCTGGCGGCCTCGGCGTCCTGGGCGCGGGAAGCCAGGCGGGCGTTGAGTTGGGCGATTTCCCGGGTTCGCTCAACAACCAGGTCTTCCAGGTGGTCCCGGTGGCGCTTCAACTCCTCCACCGCCGCCTTGCGCTCCGAGATGTCGGCGATCACCCCCACCAGCCCCATGGACGCCCCTTGCAGATCGAGCAGACGACGCCCGGTCAGGCGCCCCCAGAAAACGCTGCCGTCCTGCCTTTGATAACGACGTTCGAGATCGACGCTATCGATATGACTCGCCATGAGTTGCAGCATGCGATCCCGGCTGGCGTCCCTTTCCTCCGGGTGCACCAGCGCCACGTACTCCATTCCGATCAGGATGGCTCCTTCGAAGCCGAACAGTTCCCCCATGCGTGCATTGGCGTGGCTAATGCGCCCTTCCGTGTCCACCAGGAAAATGCCGACGCTGGACGCGTCGAAGAGCGTGCTGAGGAGCCGCTCCCGCTCGGCCAAGGCGAGCCCGGCAGCATGGCGCTCGCTGATGTCTTCCTTGACGCCCAGGAAGTGAGTGGTGTGACCGGCGGCATCGACCACCGGCGAGATGCGCAGGGAATCCCAATACAGACTGCCATCCTTGCGCCGGTTCTGCACCACCCCCTGCCAGCTCCGCCCAGCCAGGATGGTTCGCCAGAGATCCTCATAGACTTCCGGCGGCGTCGTTCCGGAACGGAAGATGCTGGCCTCCCGCCCCCGCAGTTCGCTCGCGGAATAGCCACTGCTCGCTTCGCAGGCGGGGTTGGCATACTCGATACGTCCCTCGGGATCGGTGATGACGATACCGACCGGCGATTGTTCCACCGCCGTGGACAATTTGCGCATTTCTTGGGACGACTCGTTCAAGCGGCGCTCGAATTCAAGGTTTTCGGTAATGTCCAGACCCGAGGCCAACAAGCCTTCCGCCTCGCCGCCCTCGCCCCGCAGAACAACGGTGGACCAGGCCACGGTGCGACTGACGCCGAAGCGCGTACGAAGCTCCGTACGTTCGTAACGCCGCTCCGGGGAATCGCCCGCCAGGGCTGCTGCGAAGGCCTCGCGCTGGGCTTCGCGAGTCGATTCGGGGACGAACTGGGCAAACCAGTCGCTGCCGACGATCTGGTCTTCCCCCACGTGCAGAAGCTGGCAGCCGGTACGGTTGATGCGCTGCACCGTCCCCCGGGGGTCCAGCACGAGAATCATGACTCCCGCAACTTCGAGATAGCGCTGGACCAGGGATTTCTCCCGTTCCAGATCCCTGGTGCGGGCCTCGACCTCCCGGGCC